>JAVBUE010000048.1:0-26672 GCA_031555735.1 Tannerellaceae bacterium | reverse complement strand
AGTAGTCTTCGTCCGGATTCGCCATGTAGCGGGTATAGGCACGGAGGGTATAATCGCCTTCGGGGATGGCGTCGGAGAGGAACATATTGCCGTGGTACATCCCGTCGTCGGTACAGCGGAGGATGGTCTGGTAGGGAGTCAACCCCGCTTCGTTCACCAGATCCACATAGACATACCGGCTGGCTGTTGTCGGCTGGTGCGTGGCGGCATCCGCCACATACGCCTTGAACCAGATCTTCTCCCCCGGGATATAATAATCCCGGTCCGTATGCAGGTAGATCTTTTCCTGTGGCCAGGCATTCAATTGCAGGGTGATGCGGTCGGTGATGGTGTCGCGGGAATGAATAACGGGCGCTTGCGCCTGTAGGGAAGAAACGGTGAGCCAAAGGCTGCTAAAGAGAATAAGTGTTTTCATAATACTTAATTGATTAGATCCGCACAACTATCGGATTCCCAAATGTAAACAATAAAAATAAAATATGCAACAAAATGAGTATAATTATGTTGTCAAACAGCCTGTTTGCTGATTTGCGATTGAGTTTATCACATACATTTGTGACGTGTATGGGATTTTGTTTCACTTTCTGTCGGATAGGGAACAGTTAAAGCGATTACGATGGAAGCCGATATTTCGCCTGTTAGGAGTTATGATAAATCAATTATAAAAATCAATTCAATAATAGTATGAGAATCATAAATATGCTTTTATTCCTACTTATTGCGATTTCATGTTCGAATAAAAATGAAAAATTGTTGGTAATCGACTTACAAGCCTACCCCATAGTCGATGCGTATCTATCAGAAATAGCTGACACAGTAATGAGTATCCCTCTTGAGACGAAAAATAACTGTCTGTTGTTGAATAATCTTTGCATACAGCGTGATGACTCGTTATTATTTATCGAGAATTACGGAGAGATGTATCTATTCAATACGTATGGAAAATTCATCAGACAATTAACCCGGAAGGGAAATGGTGTAGGCGAAACATGGGTATATGGATTTGATTTGAATCGGGAAAAGAGAGAACTAATTGTGAATGGAAGAGGAAGAAAGATTCTCCGATACGGATATGATGGCGCACTTATTTCAGAAGCAATTCAAACACAACCATATTTTCACTTCCGACCCTTTGCTTTTTACCGAGATTTAATCTGGACTGTAGCGTCAACGCCATTCCCTGACAATTCAAGCTGGGTACTAACATTAGATATTAACTATAAAATAAAAGACAGCATAAAATTATTTACACCTCAGATGCCCCGAGAGATGTATTCGGAATATTCTTATTCCAGTTTTTCGGTTGTTGATAATATTCCATATATTAATCACCCATCAATTTATACAGATCATATTGTAAGAGACACATTGTACAAGATTGAAAACGGGAAAACAGAACCTATTTTGCGAGTAAATTTTGGCAATCATAAATATAGGACAAATGAAAACCCAATTAAATCCGGATACGCTTTAGACCCATTTCCCATTCGAATAACAAAACGATTTCTGATCACAGGATATAGAATTGACAATGAAATAAATAACAATTTCAACTCTTACAATTTCTATTACGACTTAGTATTAAACAAAGCATATCACATAAAAAAACGGATTCAATGACGATCTCTTTCACACAGGAAATGTATTCCCATTACCCATGGATATACACAATAAAGAATTTTATTACATAAAGAATCCGGAAGAATTGAACGGCACGGCTTTTGAACGTAATGAGGCTGATAATCCAGTAGTATTCATCATGAAATTAAAAGAGTAGCCCCCATCACCTGAATGAAGATTGCTTACCTGTTGCGCGATTTCATTCCCGCAACCAAAGACAGCCAGTGTATCTTTCACCAGAATTGCATGACAAACGAGGCGCTGATAGCAATGGAAATGATGATGTATGAATTGCCGGTCATGGGAACAAATACCGGCGGCCTGACTGAAATTAGGGAAGAGAGAATGTCCGGTTTAAATAATATCCATTATATTTACAGCAGAGAAGCAAAATATTGACACTACACGGTAAGCGATCAATTAATTTTTTTCTTTGAACACACTGACATAACGAAAAAATGATCAAATATGAAAAGACGACTCATCCTTTCCTTCTGGTCCCTCTGTATCTGCGGATATGCCGCGGCGCAGACATTGACCGGCATGGTGCGCGACAAACAGACGAAGCAACCGATTCCCAATGCCGATGTATATCTGATGGGCACTTCCTATTTCACCTTGACGGATTCGACAGGACGCTTCGAACTTTCGATCCGCAAACAGATCAATAGTCCGTTAATCATCAGCCACCTGACGTACGGATCACAGACATTCAACAATCTCAACGCCATCCCGGCGGTGATCTGGATGGAAGAAAAAGCCGCCGACCTGTCGGAGGTCTCCGTTGTCGGCAAAATGCGCTACAGCAAGGAAAAGAAGTTGGATGTATTCAGGCGGTTTTTCCTGGGTGTGACGGCAGCGGGGAAAGCCTGCCGGATATTGAATGAGGAAGACATCGAGCTGATCTACGATTCCAAAAACAGGCAACTCAGGGCAACCTGCAAAAAGCCCCTCCGGATAGACAATAAATACCTCGGTTACGAGATACAATACGAACTGCTTTCGTTCGTTGTAGCCTATTCCCGCGATGCCATGGCCGATAAATGGCTGCAATATTCCCTGTATTCGGGTCATTCGGTGTTTAAGGATACGGCACCCGGCAATGAACGTATCCTGCGGCGGCGAAAGGATGCATACCGCGGATCGGCAGAGAACTTTTTCCGCCATCTGATCATGGGTGACCTCGAACAATCGCATTGGCGGTTGATCAAAGGCGGACATCTGTTGACACCAACAGCCTGCTTTCTGGTAACGGACACCCTCTCGATGAAAAAAATCACCCTGCTTCCCGCCATACAGGGACATACCGCCACCTACATGAAACCCCCGTATGGCGAGGTATGGCTGATCAATAAAGACAAACCCGCCCTCGGCAACGCCTATAAAAACAATGTGGATTATAACGCGCCCCGGTCGGCCATCGCTTTCTTCACCACCGAACTGCTGGTTGACAGCTACGGCAATGTATCCCCCTGGGATGCCGTGAGCTTTAGCGGGGAGATGAATGAAAAGCGCATGGGCGACATGCTTCCGTACGACTATGAGCCGTGACTCCGGCCCGTACGCGTCATTGGCAGTGCTCTTTGATCAGGCGATCCACCACCGGGTCGCCTAATTCTTTGGCCTTCTGGAACGCGTTGCATCCCTCGGCTTTCTTGCCCTGACGAACATAGCATAACCCTTGTAAACGATAACAGGCGGCAAAGTCGGGCGCCTTGGCGATGGCCGACTGCAAAACGCCCAGCGCTTCGTTGTACGATTCCATGCGGATCAGCACCGAGGCTTCTTCCGCCAGATAGATCGGACTGTTGGGTGCCCGCTTCAGGGCTTCCCGGATATCCGCCAGGGCGCCGGGCATATCTCCCTTGCGGAATTTGGCCTGTTCGCGGTAGTAGTAGAAACCGTCGCCCACCTGTCCGTCCAGCAGGGCGAAATATTCGTCGTAGTCGGCAATAGCTTCCTCATACTGCATCACCTGCATGCGTAATTCGATCCGCTCCATCAGATAAGCCAGCGTTTCAGGCGTTGGGTTCTCTTTCGATTGCTCGTAGGCACGGCTGATCAGGTTGATGATGTCGAAGATATTGGCGCCTGCCACCTGTTCTTTCGCCTTGGCGGCGGCATACAATGAAGCGGGGGTGACCTTATCGCTGTTGTTCAGGATCATATAACTGTCGTACGCCTTTTCATAGACTCCCGTGGCGAAATAGATATCGCCTTCCAACTGGTGATACAAAGGCGAATCATTCAGGCGGATCGCTTCCTGTAGCACTTCGCTGGCGGTGGAGAGGCTCCACTTCGGATCGGTGAGGGTGGTATCGGCAACCGCCACTCCGTATATCAGTTTGGCCTTGGCGAAGGTAGCTTCGGCTTTATCCGGATTGGTACGTATGGCCGCATCAAGGTCGGCCTCCGCTTTCCGGAGATAGCCGGTCACGTCGCTCTGCTCGGAAGCGTTATAGGCGTAAAACGAGGCGCGGCTCTGATAGCCCACAGCGTTATCCGGGAATGTGGCGATAAAATCGTTCAATGTAACCAGGTATGTCGGTTTATCCTGCGATGAAGCGAGAAGGTACAGCATCACCTCGGCCTGATCCTGACTGGCAGGCCATGCCTTACGGATGGGGAGGGAGGAATAGACCGCACTCAGCATCGTGGTGGATGAGATCTGCAGGCTGTTGATATATCCGGCGGAAACGGCGAAGATATGTTCTTTCTTCCCCCCTGAATCTTCCTGCGCCAGACCGAACAACTGTCCGTCGCCCGTAAGCAGGGGAGCATCCACCTGTGTTCCTTCCAGCGGGATGTTTACTTTATAATAGCCGTAGGATTCTTTCAGTTTCGTCACTTCGGTGATCGCCCCTTCCTTGCAACTACCTGTCTTTCCCGCCACATAGGGAACCAGGTATGCAGGCGATCCGTTGGTGAGCGGTTCGGAGGCGAGGGGAAGGAAACTGATCTTCTTCGGCGCTTCCGTCTTGACCTTGATCACATCATACAGATCGTCGGCTCCTGCCACACTGACCACGGGGTATTCTTTCCCTTCGGTATCCGTCACCGTAGCCCGTGTCGCCCCTTTAAATAAGGTATAGGAGGAGAGTACATCACCCGATTCACTGATAAATACGCCGGTACCGGTATGCAATACCTGATTGTCGCTGCCATAGGTGGTGACCCGTACGATCGCTTTCCGTTGTTTTTCCAACCATTTGGGTGCTTTCTTTTGAGCCATTGCCGGCATCAGGAAGCAGGCAAGCAGGAGGAACAGAAGTGTTTTTTTCATTTGATGTTTTTTTGATATCGACCGCAAAAATAGGGATTTGTCGCGTATATATATGCGGAAGTATCTTAAAAGTCTGAAATAAACTTCTCGCTCCTCCCCCTCAACCATTTGCAAAGCAGACGGTTATATTAGAAAAGGTGTTATGAAAAAGATTCTCAATATCGTTGTGGGCGGGTATATAGGGTTGATATTTCCCGCGGTTGTATCTGTTATACTGATCGAAAAACTGCATCACCTGATGCTGCCGTTAAACCATTGGATTGAAGCCACGTTCCACATATCGCGGATGGCAGGGGTATTCAATGTCATGGTGATATCGGTGATGTTGCTGCTGCTACTGGGCTACCTTTGCGGTTTACTGATCCGCAGCGCGTTTGTGAAGAAACAGATCAAACGGTATGAAGAGAAGGTGCTATCCCGGATACCGATCTATAACCTGGTCAAATCCGTCCTTTATACCGAATCGGGGGCCAGCTCCGACAATAACTTCCGTCCGGCGTTATTAGTGGAAGATGAAATCTATTCGCTCTGTTACATTACCAACGAAAGCGAGCATTTCTATACAGTCTATGTGTCGGAAGGAGGACTGAGCGGAGGGAATATCCAGATCGTCCCCAAAGAGAAAGTGAAGATATTGCAAATCAGCCTCCCCGAGTTTACACGGCTCGTCAAGCAATACGGGGTGGATTCGGCGCGATTGGCAGAACAGGTCAGCGCGTCCCGCGATATTGCTTCAGATCCGGCAGGAAGCAAGTGACCAATCCCAGCAAAGGCATGTAGGCACATACCCGGTAAACGGCTTCGATGCCATACGTATCCGCCAAATTCCCCAATACCGCCGATGCGATCCCCGCCACACCAAAGGCAAAACCGAAGAACAAGCCCGATACCATGCCCAGTTTATAGGGCAACAACTCCTGCGCGTACAATAATATAGCCGGGAAGGCCGACGAGAGGATCAGCCCGATACAGAAACTCAGTACCGCCGTCCAGAACAGGCTGGCATGCGGCATCAGCAATGTGAAGGGAGCCGCTCCGAGGACAGACGCCCAGATCACATACTTACGACCGATACGGTCGCCCACCGGTCCGCCCATCAATGTCCCCGCCGCGGTCGCAAACATGAACACGAACAGGTAGAGTTGCGACTGCTGGATGCTTACGCCGAACTTCTCGATCAGGTAAAACGTGTAGAAGTTCGACAGGCTGGCCATATAGATGTATTTGGAAAAGATCAGGACGAGGAGAACACCAATGGCGAAGAGGGTTTTCCCCCTCGACAAAGGCATTTCAACAGGCTTGGAGGCGGTGGATACGTCGCGTTTCACCTGCGCAAGGTATCGCCCGTACCACCGGCAGGCAGGTATCATCACCAGGATGGCGCTCAAAGCGAGGATCGAGAACAAGGCGATATGCTGTCTGCCATAGGGAGCGATAATCAGTGCAACCAGCAACGGCCCGAGCGAACTGCCCAGGTTACCGCCCACCTGAAAAAGGGATTGCGCCAACCCCCTTCGTCCGCCGGAAGCCAGCGACGTGATGCGGGAAGCCTCCGGATGGGTAACCGCCGATCCGATCCCCACACAAAAGACGGAAGCCAGCAGCCAGGGTAACGTACTTGCCACCGACAGGCTCAGCAGTCCCACCAGCGTAAAAGCCATCCCGAAAGGTAACGACCAGGGCTGTGGATAGCGGTCGAAAAGCAAGCCTACAACCGGCTGGAACACCGATGCCGCCGACTGATACACCAGCGTGATCAGCCCGATCTGTGCAAAACTCAGCGACAGGTCGTCTTTGATCAGCGGATAGACGGCTGCCACTACCGCCTGTAGCGTGTCGTTCATACAGTGTACGACGCTCAGGGCGATCAATACACGGAAAGCCGTCTTATTAATCAGGGTAGAGGATGATTGCTTCATGCGTCAGTTCCATTCCGCCCCGTCGGCAGTGTGCAGGATAAAAGTGGTAGCACCAATCGTGATCACCGCCCCCTCTCCTATCCGTACCTGTTCGTTCTTTCCTACCAGCACATTGCGTAGGAATGTGCCTGTCAGGCTGGGAAAGTCGCGCAGGAAATACCCCAATGTGCCGTCGCCCATCTCTTTGACGCGGATCACGCAATGCTTGCGTCCCATGCTCGGATCGCTTGTAATGATCGGTACGTCCACGCCGGAAGTGTCTTTGTTGCGCCGCCCGATCACATTATCACCCAGCACAAGCGCCAGGTCTTGCCGGAAGGCAAAACTATTCTCGATCACGGTGACGGAACCATAGGAAAAGTCGGGTTCATGTACCTCTTTTTCCTCTCCAAGATCTGTTTTCACTACTTTTCGGCCCAGCCGGATCTTGAACTGATGCCCACATTGCGGACATACGAACGCCAGCGCCTTTCCTTCCGGATACCGGGTTTCGTCAAACGCCAATTGATGGTCACATTTCGGGCAGAATATTCGTTTCATCTGGTTCTTCTTTGTCTTATAGGCTGCAAAGATAAGGGTTAGCAGAAAGAAAATTGTGTTAAAAGCGCAATTATATTTGGTTTATAAAATAAACTGTTTTATGTTTGCAACATTATTCACAATCTAAACCGAATTACATCGATGGAAACAAAACTGACTGAAGTACAGAGCCTGACCCTGATCAGCGAAATGATCGAGCAGGCACGGAATAATTTCCAGAAAGGCGCCGGAACGGCCTTTATCTTTAACGGTTGTGCGGTAGCATGTACCGCTCTGCTGAATGTGGCACTGATCTTCCTGCTGCCGGATCCTTACCAGTCTTTCTGGATATGGCTGTTGATGATCCCGTCCTCCTTCATAGACAGCCTGATCAATAAAAAGGTATATAAGCAAGCCCTGGTAAGGACACATATCGACACCATCATCGGTTCGGCCTGGAAGGGGTTTGCCTATTCAATAGTGATCTTCCTCATCCTGATCTTCGGATACGGGGCATCCATGAAGGAACCACGGATATTCCTGTTGATCACCCCGGTTATTATGACCATGTCCGGTATCGCCCAATTTGTTACGGCGAAGGCATGCCGTTACAAGCCTGTGCTGATCGGCGCGTATATCATGTGGGCGGGTGCGTTGCTTTGCCTGGTATCCTGCGTAAGCTTCCAAGCCTGGTCGGGGATCACCCATTTCATCATACTGGCGGTTTGTATGATCCTCGGTTTTGTCGTTCCCGGATATAAAATGAATCAATTGGCGAAAAATCATGTTTAAAGAGTTAGACCCGTTACTGCACTCCCAACTCCGACTGGCGGTGATGTCGCTGCTGATCGGCGTGGAAGAAGCCGACTTTGTCTTCCTGAAGGAGAAGACAGGCGCCACGGCCGGTAACCTCAGCGTACAGATAGACAAGCTAAGCGAAGCCGGTTACATCCGTGTGGAGAAAACATTTGCCGGAAAAATGCCGCGTACCCTCTGCCGGATCACCCCCGAAGGGATTGCCGCCTTTGACGCATACGTCAAAGCGCTGAAAAGCTACCTGAACATCCGGAAATAAGTATTCTTTCCCGATTCTTCAGACATGGCGATTTACTTGCTGTGATAGGAGTTCTATGTCCATGTGGTTTATAATATAAACTAATATTTATCTGCAAAGAATGAAAACGTCCTCCCTCTTCCGATCTGTTTTTGTCCTGCTTTTTCTGTGTGTGGCGTGTCTGCAACTAACCGGACAAGTGAAGGTATCCGGTATCATTGTGGATAAAACCAACGCCCCGATCCCCGGCGTCCATATCTATTTCAACGACAGGCTGGTGAATGCGGTATCCGATATCAACGGTACGTTTACCCTCTCCTATCCGGACACCCTCACCCGGCGGCAACTCCGGCTGGAAGCCCTGTCGTACAAAACAAAGACCATGCAACTGAACAAGGGGCAGACGGCCATCCGGATTGTCCTGCTGGACAGCCTGTACAGCCTGCAGGCGGTAACCGTTTCCGTACCCAGGCAGGGGCGTTTCTCCGACTATACGGCGCAAACCATACAGATGTCGTCGCTCGACATCGTTACCAACCCGGCATCTATGGCAGACCTGTTGGCAAATATGCGGGTGATGCCCGGTGTGCAGACCAACGACAACGACGGCCGGCTGATCATCCAGGGAGGCGCACCCGGCGAGTCACAGGTCTATATCGACGACCTGATCGTCCCCGACCCATACAATTTCACCGCAAAGAACAGCAGCGTCAGAAGCCGCTTCTCCTGCGACCTGTTCGAAGGGATCGCCCTGCAATCCAACGGATACAATGCCGAGTTCGGGCAGGCGTTGTCGGGCATCGTCAACCTGAACACCAAGAAAAGGGAACGGATCGAGACGAAAACCGACCTCAGCCTTACTTCCGTAGGCGTGGGTGCCAGTACCCAGGGCGCTAAACCATCGGCAGCCTACCGCGTAAGTGCAAACTACACCAACCTGGCTCCCTACCTGCAGGTGGTTCCCGATCCGTACGACTGGCATAAACCGTACGAACAACTGCTGGTGGATGCCTTCTTCACCAAAGATTTCTCCCGCCGTACGCAACTGACGGCGCAACTGTATGCCAGCCATTCACGCGCCGGATATACCTACCGGTCGATCGACAGTATCCCATTCACCAACGATATGAAGGAGAGCTATCTATACGCCCAGGCCAACCTGTATCACACGTTCAGTCCGTCGCTCAGCCTGTCGGCGGCAACCAACCTGGTGGTCAACGATTTCAGGATCACGGATATCAGCATTCCCGGCGACCGCCTGCACGACCGCACCCTGTGGAACCACAGCAAAGCCACCCTGCAATACACCTTTGGGGGAGTGACCAACCGTACAGGCATCGAATACGTCCGGTCTCCTTTCCGCGAAACCTACACCTTCCGGGAAGCATACGACCTGGATGTGGATAACGACTGGGGAAGCCTATACAACGATACCAAATGGATCGTTACCAACAACCTCTCCATCAACATCGGACTCCGTGGCGAGTATGCACGCGCCCTCGACCGTTTCAGGGTCACCCCCCGCCTGTATATCGGCTACCTGCCTGCCAAAGAACACGTCCTCTCCGCATCGATCGGGTTGTACGATCAATTGCCTGCCGTAACGTATCTCAAATACGGCTACCCGTTGGATTATACTTCCGTCACCAAAGGGACGTTCTCCTATACCTATACGAAACGGAACACCCGCTTGCAGTTGGATGCCTATTACAAGGCGTATCATGGATTAGTGACGGTTAATTCCCCTGCGATCCCTCCCAGCCGGATCGCCAACGACGGGGAAGGATACAGTTGGGGCGCCAACCTGTTCTGGAAAAACGAGGTCGGCTATCTCGAATACTGGCTCACGTATTCGTTCAACCATACCCGCAAGCAATACGATTATTATACCCGCCGGATAGCGCCGGATTACCTGACGGCACACAACGTCAACGTCACGTTGAAATACTGGATACGCGTACTCAACTCACTGGCAAGCTGCAATTACTACCTCACATCCGGCGCTCCCTGGTATGATACCCGTGCGCCCTATACCAAACTGGGCACCACGCCGTTGCGTAACCGGCTGGATGTATCCTGGTCGTTCCTGCCGAAACCCTGGTTCATTATCCATTTCGGATGCCAGAATGTGCTGGGATACGAGAATATATACGGGTACGAATACTCCGCTGTCCATCCGGAAGTGAGCCGCCCGGTCAGGAATCCCGACAAGCGGTTCTACTTCGTCGGCCTATTCATCACCTTCAGTCAATCGCGACTATTAAACCAATTAAAGTCACTCTAATATTCACTTCTAATCATTTACAACGTATGAAAGCAAGATTATTCCTGTTGATGATGTGCTGTATCGGCACACTCAGCGCGCAACACAAAGTAACCGTCATTGTCGATGGTATCGAAAACGTCAAAGGGCAGCTATTGGCAGGCCTGTATGCCGAAGCCGATTTCCTGAAAAAACCGACCTTCGGCGCCATAGGCAAAGTGACTGAAGAGACCGTCACTGTCGTATTCGAGAGCATCCCCGCAGGTGAGTATGCCGTTTCCGTCTTCCACGACGAGAACAGCAACTACAAAATGGACACCGGCGCCTACGGCAAGCCGATCGAGAAATATGGCGTCAGCAACAACGTCCGCAACGAGATGGGGCCGCCCGCCTATGCCGCCTGCAAATTCCGTGTGGAAGAAGACAGCACGATCTACATCACCCTGTTCTGAGTCCTGGCTTACCGCTTCTCCGGCATATACTTCCAGAAGCGGGCGGGCATGTGCTGGCGTTGGAGCCTGGGGTTCCGACGTTCCTTGATAGCGATGGAGGTGAAATACTGTTTCCAGAGTTGCTGGAAGAGTATTTCATCTTTGTCCATCAGGTCTTCGCTCAGGAGGCCGGTGAGGAAATGCTCTTCCTGCGCTTCGAAGCGTACTTCGACGGCTTCCGTCAGGTCGTAGTAGAAACCGTAGCTGCGCTTTAGGTCGTACAACAGCCAACGCTGGTCGGCAAAGCGGTCTTTCAGGAAGTCGATCGTGAGGGGGAGCACATTATAGAGGGGCTCAAGGGCGGCGAAGAACGTACCGTCGGCCGCCTTCTGGAAGCGGAGGAACTGGATCACGTGCAGGCGTTCGCTGCTTACTTTCTTGTATATCTTCGACAGTTCCAGCACATCCGGATCGCCGAAGTCCAGTTCGATCGACTGCGGCGCGTCAAACGCTTTGCGGATATAGCGGAAGAGGAGGATATCTACTTCCGGCAGTTCGGAAAGCCAGCTGGTAGTGATTTCATAGAGAGCGCTCTTTGACAGTTTCTTTTGCAGACCTTTCCATACGCGGTCGGCTTTTTCACTGTCGGTACAGATTGCCACCACCTCGTCGTGGAAAAGGGGCAAAGGCGTTCCTTCCTCCAGCAGATGTTCGGGAAAGGTCCGCCGGTTGAAAGCGTCGAAAACAGCCGTCAGTAATCCCTCGAATGTCTTGTCATAGATAAACACCGTCATATCACCTGGTCGTGGAAGGGAAGGATCAATTGCCGTTCGTCGGTCTTCACCCGTGCGGCAGGAGTGAGGAGGCGGCGCACATTCTCCGGGCGAAGCTCATTCACCGTCAGGCTGGCAGACAGTTCATGGCAGGTAATGAAATACTGCGCTTTCTTCATCACGATGCCGATCTTCTTCAATTGCTCCGACCCCAGGCGGGAATGGCGACGGGCGGTTACGATCATCTGCGCCGACTTGACACCGATGCCCGGCACACGCAACAGCATCTCATAGTCGGCCCGGTTGACATCCACCGGGAAGGCTTCGGGATGGCGCAACGCCCAGGCCAGCTTGGGATCGATCTCCAGGTCGAGGTCAGGATAGGAGTCGTCCACGATCTCATCCACGTTGAACTGATAGAAACGCAACAGCCAGTCGGCCTGGTACAGGCGGTTCTCGCGCACCAACGGCGGCTGCTTCAATGCCGGCAGGCGGGTATCGTAGTCGTTGACCGGCACAAAACCGGAATAATACACCCGTTTCATCGTAGGCCGCGCATAGAGCAACGACGAGAGGCGTAGGATGTCCTTGTCGGAATCCGGTGTAGCCCCGACGATCACCTGCGTACTCTGCCCGGCCGGTGCAAAGCGTGGGGCATGGCGGAACTTCTTCCGTTCTTCCTGGCTTTGCAGGATGCCTTGCTTGATATACTTCATGGGCGTGAACACACTCTTGAAATCTTTTTCAGGCGCCAGGCGCTGGAGGCTTTGCTCGTTGGGTATTTCGATATTCACACTGAGGCGGTCGGCATACAACCCGGCTTCGTTCACCAATTCCTGGCTGGCGCCGGGGATACTCTTCATGTGGATATAGCCATTGAAGCGATGTACAAGCCGGAGGTCTTTCACGATCCGCACCAGGCGTTCCATCGTATAATCCGGACTGCGCACCACGCCCGAACTGAGGAACAACCCCTCGATATAATTCCGGCGGTAAAATTCGATCGTGAGGTCCACCAATTCGGATACAGCCAGCGTCGCCCGTTTGATATCGTTGCTGCGCCGGTTGATGCAATAGGCGCAGTCGTACATGCAATGGTTGGTCAGCATGATCTTCAGCAGAGAGATGCAACGGCCGTCTTCGGCAAAACTATGGCAGATGCCCCAGCCCGTCGCGTTCCCGATCATCCCCTTCTTATTCGAACGGGATGTTCCGCTGGAAGAGCACGATACGTCATACCGCGCCGATTCGGCGAGTATTTTGACTTTATCCAATACTTTTTCGTCCATGATACGGTGTAACCAACTGTGACACAAACATACGAAATCCCCTCATACGAACGCCCGGCTCCCCGGAAAATAGTTTTCCACCGGTAAGTTATCCACCATCCGATCAAAAAAAGAGAAAAAAGTATTTGCCGATTCAAAATAATGCATACCTTTGCGTCCGTATTTAGAAAACGGGATGTAGCACAGTTGGCTAGCGCGCCACGTTCGGGACGTGGAGGTCGGAAGTTCGAGTCTTCTCATCCCGACTACCGGAAAAGCAAGTGAATGTTCACTTGCTTTTTTTGTTTCCCGCCGGTATCTCCTACGCCATTTTCTTCCTACACGGAGTTTGGGGGAAACTGCTTCCACATTCCACTAAGGGGTGTTATCGTTCAGTCTTACAATATGTTAGATAGTGGAAGGATCCGTGTTTTTTCCTTCCACTATCCTTCCACTATCCTTCCACTGCGTGGTAATTGCTCCGACAATTACGTATGCTGTCCCATTTTGAAATGGGACACCCGGCATTTCAATCTGCACGTAGATGTTGTGCCGGCTAAGGGGGAAAACTACCATAGGTAGATGATCAGACAATCATAGGTAGATGTTTGAACTGCCATAGGTAGATGATTACACAATCATAGGTAGAAGTTTTGAGCTTTGCGACACATTGAAAAACAAAAAAAGATGTCAATATTTCAATCTGCGTCCGGATGTTGTGCTCACAAGAGCCGGATGTTGTGCTGACAACGTCTGGATGTTGTCAGCACAACATCTACATGCAGATTGATCAACATCTACACGCAGATAGAAATGCCACACAGCAACATGACTCCGTGTGACATCAAATCCGGCTCATGTCACAAAAATTCCTGTATGCAAGCGGGCGTGACATGTGACATCACAAAAAGGAAGAGCCACTGAAGAGGGGGAGATTATATGAACCTTCGACACACCTTACCGCCAGCGGAGGCAGTGGGAAGAAAAATGAAAAAGAGGATGCGTCGTAATGACACACCCTCTTATCTAACCATCGGGCAAGGCAGACCGGCTACGTGGTCATTGAATGTCGATCTGTTTGCTTCGTTTGGCTTGTTCGATGTATTCCTTTTTGGGGATGCGGATGTGGAGCACGCCGTGTTCCACTTTGGCTTCGATGTTGTCTTTGTCCACATTGTCCGGCAGGATCAAGGTCCGTTGGAACTGTGTGAAGGCGAATTCGCGGCGCAGGTAGCGACTTTGCTTGTCTTCTTCCTTGTGTTCCTGTTTCTTTTCGACGGACACTACCAATTCGTTCTCATTTTCGATGTGGACCGCGCAATCGCTCTTCGTCAGTCCCGGCACAGCGATTTCCACATGGAACAGCTTTTCCGTTTCGGCGATGTTGATCGCCGGCGACATTTCGGTTGACTTCTGCAACCATTCGTTCCCAAAGAAGTCGTTGAAGATTCCCGGCAACCAGTTCTGATTTCTTTTGGCAGGCATCATAGTCATTCCTCCTTCTGATTAATGATTTACTTATTGATTATTTCACTATTGATTTGCATTCAGAATAAAAACAGCTACCAAGCGATAAAGTTTACGCTTTTTCACAGTCGGTTTTACTGAACGCAGATCTGTTTACTTAATTTTTGTTTGTCAGCGGGATCAGCCTTCGGGATCCGGATGGCGAGTACGCCCTGTTCCACTTTGGCTTCGATCCGCTCTTTCACGCTTTCGTCCGGCAGGATCAAGGTGCGCTGAAACCGCACCGGGGCAAACTCCTGGCGCAAATAACGCATCGGCTGTGCTTCCTGCTCAGGCGTTTGTTTCTTTTCGACGGAAACCACCAGCTCGTTCTCCTTTTCAAGCCGGATGCTACAGTCTGTCTTCGTCAGTCCGGGCACGGCCAATTCTACCAGGAAGCATTGGTCAGTTTCCTTGATATTCATTAAAGGAGTATGTTCCCTTGATTGTTGCGGGCATGCGTTGCTCTGAAAGCCGTTGATCATGCCAGGTAATCCATAATGCATTCTTCGAATAGTCATCATACGTTGTTTCTCCTATATTTTTGATATTTTTAACTGTAATTAATAACATAATTTATCTCATTCATTGAGCTACAAAGAGAATACCAATCAATAAATAGACGGAGAATACGCATTTTTGTCATGTTCATCACTGAACATCACGCCATTTTGTCCCTTTTTCGATACAATTTGCCCTTGAAAGGATGAGCACGTCCCGCGGGGAAAGAGACAGTTCCTTGCCACTCACGTCCACCTGTTGGCCGTTTACCACATTGGAGGCCGAGGGAGCGGGTAATACTTCCCGGTACTGGTCGAGGGCGACCGTTTTGGCTTTGCCTGTGCCATTCAGGAAAACCACTACCGACTTATCCCCATGTATCTCCGTCCCATAATAGATCTGCGGGATACCCCGGGTAGTGAACAGGAAAGCAAGCGAGTAAAAAAGCGGATGTGCTTTTCATGGCAGTTTATTCATAATATATGATCGTAAAAAATCCCGCGGACAGCGGAAACGGCTACTTCTTCCGGTTCCGGATAAACTCAAACACCATCGGTAAGATAGACACGAAGATAATACCGACGATCAGGAATTCGAGGTTCTTCTGCACATATTCCAATCCCCCGAAGAAGAACCCGGCATACGTAAACAGCGCCACCCAGACAATCCCTCCGATGATGTTATACATCCCGAAGTATGAATAGCGCATCTTCCCCATACCGGCCACGAACGGGGCAAACGTACGGATGATGGGGACAAAGCGCGCCAGGAAGATGGTCTTCCCCCCGTGCTTTTCATAAAACGCATGGGTTTTATCCAGATAGACCTGCTTGAATATTTTGGAATCAGGGTTGCGGAACAGTTGCTTGCCAAAGAAACGGCCGATCATATAGTTCACCGCATCGCCACTGATAGCGGCCACGATCAGCAATAGCACCAACAGGTGGACGTTGACATTGTTCGTTCCCAGCGATGCCAGCGTACCGGCGACAAACAACAGCGAATCGCCCGGCAGGAACGGCGTTACCACCAGACCGGTTTCACAAAAGATAATCAGGAAGAGGATCGCATAGATGAGTGTGCCATATTCGGCAATGAGCATAGCCAGATGTTGATCAATATGCAGGATAAAATCGATAATAAAATGAAAAAACTCCATATCTGTTTACGTATTAATAAGGCCTTCAGCAGGCATTCGGATTCAAAACCATGCAAAGATAGAAAGTATTCCCTCAAAAAGGGGGATCATCCGGAAAAAATAATAAATTTGCACGCTAAACGCTTTGATTATCTGATCAAGAATATCTCCTAACAACTGTATAACATGACACAGAAACCATTTTATAACCTCAGCGTAAAAGAAGTTGAGCAAGTGTTGTCTTCCTCGTTGGACAAAGGACTCAGTACGGATGAAGTCCGCAAACGCATCGGCACATACGGATACAACGAATTCGAGAAAAAGAAAAAGAAAGGCCTGATCACCAAGTTTTTCGAACAGTTCAAGAGTTTTATGATCATTGTCCTGCTGGTGGCCGCTGCCATCTCAGGCGTGATCGGTTACCTGCACGGTGAAGGTTTTACGGATGCCATCATCATCCTGGCCATCGTCGTCATCAACGCGATCATCGGCGTAGCCCAGGAAGCGAAAGCCGAGCAATCGCTCGAAGCGCTGGAAAAGATGACCGTGCCGCAGTGTAAGGTGGTACGCGACGGGCAGGTACAAGTAATCGAATCGCGGGAGTTGGTCCCCGGCGACGTCGTCTTGCTCGATACCGGCGACGCCATCCCTGCCGACCTCCGGCTGGCGGAAGCCATCAACCTGAAGGTACAAGACGCGGCACTGACCGGAGAATCGGTACCCGAAGAGAAATTCACGAACGCCATACCGGAGGAGAATGTTCCCCTGGGCGACCGTGACAACCTCGGGTTCTCATCAAGCATCGTAACCTACGGACGCGGCAAAGGGATCGTGATCGGTACGGGCATGCAGACGGAAGTGGGAAAGATCGCGTCGCTGATCCAGTCGGTGCCCGACATCAAAACCCCCATGCAGCAGAAGTTAGACCAACTGGGTAAATTCCTCGGTCTGGGGGCGCTGGCTATCTGCGTGCTGATCTTCACCGTGGGATTGCTGTACGGAAAACCGCTGCTGGAGATGTTCATGACCGCCGTAAGCCTCGCCGCCGCCGCCATTCCCGAAGGACTGCCCGCCGTGTCCACCATCGTACTGGCCGTAGGCGTCCAACGCCTGGTGAAGAAGAACGCCATCGTACGGACGCTACCGGCAGTGGAGACTCTCGGAAGCACCACCATCATCTGTTCGGACAAGACCGGAACACTCACCCAGAACCGCATGACGGTGGTAAAAATATTCACCAACGGACAGACAATGGTCTTGCAGCCCGATAGCGGTGCAGACACCGCCGAAGTACGGCAACTCGTGGAAGTGGCGGTGCTCGCCAACGATACCAAGCTCTCTTTTGAGAACGGCATCCACAAAACGGCAGGCGACCCAACGGAAACGTCGCTGGTGGATATGGGACTCAAATTCGACATCAACAAAAACGAACTCGACGCCCGGCTGGACCGCGTTGCCGAGATCCCGTTTGACTCCGAACGCAAACTGATGACTACCGTCCATCAAAAAGATGGTATGCTGGAGGTCTGCACCAAAGGCGGCTTGGACGAGCTCCTCGCCTGCTGCACCCATATCATGCACAAAGGAACAGTGTCTCCTATGACCGAAGCGCAACGGGACGCCATCCGCCAGGCCAACCTGCAAATGGCGCAGGATGCGCTGAGGGTGCTGGCTATGGCATCGGCTACCATCAGCGTCCTGCCGGAAAAGGTGGCGCCCGATACGCTGGAAGCCAAGCTCACCTTCATCGGCATGGTGGGGATGATCGACCCTCCCCGTCCCGAAGTGAAACCCGCCGTCGCCCTCTGCCGTACGGCAGGTATCAAGCCGGTGATGATTACCGGCGACCATAAGATCACCGCTACGGCCATCGCCACCGAGCTGGGTATCATGAAGCCGGGCGAAGAAGCCCATACCGGCGCCGAAGTGGAACTGATGAGCGACGAAGAACTCCGTAACAACGTAGATAAAATAGCGGTGTATGCCCGCGTATCACCCGAACATAAGGTACGCATCGTGAAGGCGTTCCAGAACCAGGGAGAGATTGTGGCCATGACCGGCGACGGGGTGAACGACGCTCCCGCCCTCAAACTGGCGGATATCGGTTGCGCGATGGGTATCACCGGCACCGATGTATCGAAAGAAGCGGCTGATATCGTACTGACGGACGACAACTTCGCCACCGTGGTCACCGCCGTGGAAGAAGGGCGCCGTATCTACGACAATATCCTGAAAGCGATCCAGTTCATGCTTTCCACCAACATCGGCGAGGTGGTGGTGCTGTTTGTCGCCGTACTGGCCAACTGGGCGACCCCGTTGCTGCCAATCCACATCCTTTGGATCAACCTGGTGACGGATAGCTTCCCGGCATTGGCGCTGAGTATCGACCCGGCGGCTCCCGACGTGATGCGCCGCAACCCGGTTGACGCGCGGCAAGGCATCATGAACCGTTCCTTCTCCCTCCGCGTATTCCTACAGGGCACGATGATCGGCTTGTTATCACTGACAGCCTTCCGCGTCGGTATGCAAACGAGTGAGGAGGTGGCGCAAACCATGACCTTCGCCGTACTTGCCTTCTCGCAGATGGCACATGTGTTCAACGTACGATCCACTTACCGGTCGGCCTTCACCCATATGTTCAGCAATAAACACCTGCTGGCTGCCATCCTGTTTGTATGTGTACTGATGCTTACGGTGCTGGAAGTCACCGCCCTGCACGACGTATTCCACCTGACTACCCTTTCCGGTACGCAATGGATATGGGTAGCCTGTTTATCCTTGGCTCCGCTGCCCCTGATGGAAATTGTGAAAGGGATCAGGAGGTTATCGGCAAAGCCGGCAAACTGATGCCCTCAAAAGCCTTTGATTGTGTTGTTTAAAAAAATATAACATATGCCATTTTTGTAAAAAAATGGCATATGTTAAAATAAAATGTCTTTCTTTGCAGCAGAAAATAGACATTTACTCCGTTTACGGACATGCTTTTCTGTTGAATTGCTATTATTGTTGTGTTTTCCCATACAGAGGAATACTGTATTTTTCACGAGGGATGAAATTGTATTATCGTTTATTTTGCTGTTAACTTATGATTGACTTTAGTCAGGAGTTAGTTCGTTTACTGAAAGAAAAAGCACCCGCAGGATCTAATCCTGTTGATATTTTCATGGACATAATACCCATGAAAAAAGAAGCTGCCTATCGCCGGTTGAGAGGTGAAATACCTTTAGACCTGAACGAGGCTCTTCAGGTTGCTTTACACCTGGATATCTCATTGGATGAAATGATCCGAAAGAAAAAGAAATCGGCTTTTCAAACCAATATTTTCCACATGAACAGTTCATTTTCAGAAGCGACTTATTGTCAAACGCAACAAGAAATAAATAAAGGACTGGAACTACTGATAAGCGGGGATAATCCCATATTACTCTCGGCTTTCAACAAACTTCCCGAATCCTATTTTTTCAAGTACGACCACCTGTGTAAATTCCGTCTCTATAAATTCATATATCAATGCCGGAAAGAAAATCACCCGGTCAAACTATCTGAGATTGTCATCCCCACACAGATAAGGGATCTCGAAAAAAAAAGAGATATACTGGGTCGGAAATCCGCCAGGCATACCTTATGGCAAAGAGACATCTTTCATGTATTCGCAACGGATGTACGCTATTTCCATGAAATGGGACTGGTAACAAAAGAAGATATCAACTATTTAAAGGACGACTGCCATACCATGCTCGACGAAATCGAGCGGGATTTAATGTATGGAACGAACTCACAGGATAAACCATTTCATGTTTACTTATCGGACAGTTATTTCGACTGTACTTATTTGTATGTCGAAAGTTCGTTGCTCCGCTCGTGCTCCATCAATGTCTTCGGGATAAACTATTATATGTCAAGAGAAGAGACGCTTTGCAATGAAATGAAAAACTGGATTGAGTCTCTCATGAAGTATTCCATCATGATCTCAGGCACCGGGATGATGGAGCGGATCAAGTTTCTGAAAGAACAGCGACTGGCTGTGGATACGTTGATATGACAATGAGTCTTATTTATTTATGAGAAATACCGGATGAGAGATTTTTTTGATGAACTAATTAGTACCATAAAGCAAAAAACCCCACCGGATACAAATCCGGTAGATGTACTGATCGCCATCACTCCGATGAGCAAAGAGGCGGCATACCGGAGGCTGCGCAGAGAAGTGGATTTTTCCCTGGAGGACGTGATCCGGATCGCCCGCCATTTTGATATATCAATCGACAAGCTGATCAATAAGAAGGAAACGAATGAGCGATATTCGGTAGAAATGTTTTGTGTATCCGAACCGGAAATGATGATTGACCGGTACCGGCAATTCCTGAAGGAATATATTACTATTTTTAAACAACTTAATGCGGCCTCCAATCCTAAAGCGATACTGATATCCAACATATTCACTCCTGATTTCCATGTCCATAAATATAGCACCGTTATGAGATACTATGTATATCGGTGGCTATACAAATCAGACGATTTGCATAATTCCGTCAGATTCAAAGATTTCCGTGTGCCGGACGACATTGTTGAATTACACCGGGGCTTGGCTTATGAACTTCAAAAAACGAATCTCTACCACATTTGCTCACAGGAGATCGTTCATCCGCTGGTGGCCGAACTGGGATATTACCGCCTGGCAGGCATGATGGATGCCGATGATATCAACGATATCAAACAAGATCTCATCGCCATGTTTCATCAGTTGGAGAAGGTATTATCACATGGAAACGCGTTTCAGGGCAGAGAAAGCCACTTTTACATTAGCCGGATGTCTGTCGCAAACTCTTTCATCTATTACGAGAACGACATATTTCATGCTGTCACCGTCCATTTCTTCGGAAACGGCTTTTATTACTTTACAGATGAACGGGTCTGTCAGAAATTCAGAAGCGTCCTTGATTCCATGATAAATAATTCCACATTGATCACGGTAAGTGGAGAAAAACAACGCATGGAGTTTTTACATCGGCAACGAGAGATACTGAATACTCTGTAGCAAGCTGTATGGCGGAAAGTTTGGACGTTTTAAGGGAGGGGAACACAACCAGTATCGTCTGTGCACCCGTTCATTTAGATTCCAGGAAACTTTGCAATTGCTGCCGGGCAAGAAAAATCCGGCATTTCAATGTTCCCATTGGTATCTGTAGTTTTTCCGCAATTTCATGATACTTATATCCGCTCAAATACATTGAGAAGGCTATTTTCAAATCCTCATTCAGGCTACTGATCGCAGTGGACATTTCCTTCAGTTGGTAGTCACTTTCCGGCATTCCGAGTCCACCATCATTCATTATATCCAAGTTATACAGGTCGGCATACCGGTTGATCATTGTATAGGAGCGTAGCACTTTATGGTAGTTGTTGATAAAAATGTTGCGCATGATGGTCAACACCCATCCTTTAAAGTTGATGTTATCGGCAAACCGACTCTGGTTGTCCAGCACTTTGAGCGTTGTTTCCTGTAACAGATCTCTGGCGTCTTCTTCGTTGGAGGTTAATGTCCTGGCAAAGTTCAGCATGTATTCCTGTAGCTCCAGCAATTTTTTTTGAAAGAGTTGTGTATTCATCTCTTTTAGCATTTATAGTTTAAACGCATCCATTTCTGTTTGGTAAAATTACCACTACAATATGCTAAGAAGAAGAAAAAAACAAAAAAAACAGGGAGGAAAGTGTCGTTTACCGGATCCGGTTTCCAGTCTGATTTTCATTTTCGATAACAATAAACCACATTCCGGATCAGGTGTTGCATTTTCCAAAACAGATCGCCCCGTTCAGGTGCAACAGGGCTGGCAATTCATCGATTCGCACAGGTTTCTCAAACCGGATCAAGCCTGAGCAGTTTTTGTCTGTTCCGGATAGACTGGCGATAGCTTTCCGCATCCCTCAGACCCCAATGGGGACCTCCCACTACTTTCCCATTACTGTCCACAAAAAACGTTAGGGGGAAAAAACATACTTTACTGATCAGTTCCCTGCGCAGCACACTGTCGGGAACCAGGGTTAAAAAACCCGCACCCGATTTCTGCATGATCGCCCGGGCAGCTCTCAGCCGTTTCCGGCTGTCAGCCGCATCCACGCAGATGGAAACCACATTGCTTCCCGGCGGTATGTCTGTTTGCAGTGCAACCATCTCCGATATTTCTCCGGCGCAGGGATCACACTGGGTTGTCCAGAGGGTGACCATGGTGATCGTATAATCCCGGAATATTTCAGCAGAGAAAACGGTGCCATCCAGACTACGCGCAACGAACCCGCCGATACTGACCCGGCTCAGTTGTTCCGATATCCGGTGATAGTCTTCCTGTTCCGGCGCCGGCATCCGCGCAGCATTCCGGGGGGGATTCCACATCAGCAAAGTGATACCCAGGATGATGAATACATCGAGTACGCCCAACACAATCGCCGCTAATTTAAACGTTCTTCTCATCTTGTTATTTTTATCGTGTTTGTTATTGATACTACAGCCTGGTTTCATGGGGCAGTTGCGTCGTATCTTTCCCCATCACTTTCTTTCCGTCAGAGGTCAGCAGGAATGTTTCCGTTCGCTCCTGCGATGCATAACCATCCGTATATACAATCTGATAATTGCAGGTAACGGATAGGGCTACCGGTTGATCCAGATCGCCCTCCTCATCTGTATCGGCGTCGTCCGGATCGAGTTTTTTCAGGTATTCAATCCGTTGATGGGTGGTGGAAAGTTCTTTCTGGTTCAGGTCACTCATCAATTTGCCTGCAATTCCTTTGAAAGATTTACACCGTTCCACTTCTTCCAGCCAATACTCCAACTGCCTGGTTTCGTACGCAATAGCCCTGGTAATTTCTTCTTTTGCATCTTCCACAAGCGATTGAACGCAGTCGGCCAACGTACGAAGCGTCACTGACATGGAGTGAATATCCATCTTAAATTTCCGTCCTTCACCAGCCTTATCGGTCTGGAGAAAGTCCATAATTGCCTGTTCATACACTTTTCTGTCCGCAATACAGGCTACGATAAATGATAATGCAAACGTTTCCATAAACTTTCTTTTTTCATATTTAAAACTAATACTGCTTTTCCCTATCAGGGGGACAGGCTCCGATACCATTCCAATTTCCTGTATTGTTCGTTCAGGAAAGGAAATTCCACCTGTTCGATATAGAGTGTTAATCCAGAAAAACACCTGACAGTAAACCCCCGTTGACCGGGGATAAAGGCAGGTGTCGCCGCTTTAAAGACAATACACGCATTCAGTCGTTCCTGCAACCTGTCGAAAGATTGCCTGTCGAGAACACGTAAATAGGCATCGCCAAAATCAAAGAAAAGCCGGTAAGCAAAACGGTCGTACTGCTGTATGGAAAGCAGATCGCCCGTCATCGCCCCGGTAAGGGTACAGCCGGCGGCATCCCTCAGTGCTTCCAGCGCCTCCGTGCGGATGACCGAAATAGTAGCCGACCGTAAATCACCCGTTTGAGCGTTATAATGTTCAAAATACCGTTGTGCCATTGCAACCAGTCCGGCACGGGGCTCCATCAGCAACGGGATTATCTCATGGTATAATGGAGTCAGTCCGGGAGAAAGCATCTCGGCCGATGAGGCAACGATAAAGTCCGTTTTGTGCCGTAGCTCATACACCACCTCGATACCCGCCATCAAACAGGACTCGAACACAATGAAATCAAACAACCCATCCGGAATGACAGCCGCGAAATCCACCAGGTTCATCTCCCGATGGCCATCCTTTACCACGGAACGTGTCTGTACCGGTTGTTTCCACGGATGGAGTAACGTCCCTTCGGGAAGCCAACCCGAGGAGTGGGAAAAGACGATCAGCCCGTACGACAAGGCTTGATAATCGCGAAGCATGGTTTCCAGCACACCGGCCAGCACACCGGCATCTGCCGAATTGCTGTCCGCATATTCCCGTACGACCGCCATTTCATTATTTCCCCTGCCATCTGTTGATACCTCCAGCAACCGAGGCGTACGGCTGCTGTCATCGCAGTAGATCAACAGCCGTCCATTCGGATGATTCCATGCATCCCGGAGGGATTCTATCTTCCGGGCGGTTTCGTCCGACAGGTTATTGTCGCCCGCCATATAAACCAATAGGGTGCGGGTCACGGGAGGTTCCGCAGGTACGTCATCCCCCTGGCCGCACGAAGTGACGAACAGACAGATGGCACCAGTCAGGCAACCCAGCCTTATTTTCAGTAGAAACGCTTTCATAATCAATACACGTAATCATCGGGTTTGACAGTCAATTGTACATTGTAAACGTTGTTCCGTTCAATCAAACCGTTTTCGGCCTGGTTGAGCAGGAGATAATAGTAGCTGACATTTTGAGAAGCATCCGTCATCTTCACTTTCAGGCGGATCATCTCCGCTACGGTTCCCGCCGGGTTTTCGTAGAGATAGTAGCGGTACTTGTCCACTCCGTTTGCCAGCATGACCCCCGTAGTGCGTTCGCCTGAAGACGGTTGCCCTGTGATGTAAGCAGTTGTCAGTTGTTCGTTTTCAACTTCCACACCGGCAAAACTCCAACCGCTCAATCCCGCATTGATACATTGAAGGTCAACCCGAGCCACTGTCCGCCTCAGGATGGCGTAAACACTAAAGTCACTTAATAACTGATCTGTGAAAAAAAATGAAATGCCCCGATCGTTCAATGTACGTACAAATTGAGTTTCTTTCCATGCTTTCAGCTCCGCTTTGGAAACATTGGATGGAGGCACCTCGGTACCATCAGGCAGATTGGCCATTAGATAATATTCATAGCTTCCGGTCGGATCCGGCAAACCAAATTCGGATAACAACGGTTGGAATGCATAGATTGAGTACACATTAGGGGCAGGAGGATTCTGCAAACTGTAATATCCTACCGCTGCGTCCGAATCGGATGCCGATTCATGGAAAAACCAGATGTAAACGTTTTCTACCAGACATTCGGATGGGTCAGGGTTGACATTCGCGTATGTCTGCATTTCATTTGGCTCTATTTGCAGTACAACCTTGACGCGCTCCGGTGCGACAGGTTCACAAGCATCCTCCTGCATGCAGGCAACCATTACCGGCATCAGGAAAATGAGCATGGATAAATATCTTTTTTTCATACGAAATAAGCGATTTATTGTATTCATACTTCACCATTATATTTCACGCAGCGGATGGCGCGAGCTGGTCCCCGATCTCCACTATTATAGAATGCGGTCTTTGTATTAATGAGTAATACTGATGTTGTACTACCCATATTCGATTCAGACATATGCAACTCCCCACTGGCGGTATAAGTTTCATCCAGACCGATTGATCCTACCCAGGGGAGGTAGTATCCTCCGGATGTAGAGATTCCCGTACTGCCCAATGACGTAAACAAGCTCCACATTTTTACTACTTCATTTTGATCCGGCACTCTCCATCCATACGGGCAGGGATCATATATTTTTTTCGGGGTAGTTATTGAAGTCCACAAATCCACAACAGCGGGTGTCAGCCAGTCGTTCCGCATGTACATGACATTCGGGTTCTGTATTGCCTCGTTGAGTGACACTTGTTCATCCAACATAGTGAGTGAGGTTCGCATTCCTCCAGCGTCAAACAACGTGGTAGAGACCGAGCCATCACTTAATGGGGTAGCCGGTTTGTACGGGAATGGATCTTTCCGTCCCCATTGGTAGAAAAGCCCCATACTGGCAATGGTATTTGTGGGACTGTTGCCCGTTGCACCTAAATTACATCCCATCAACGTTCCTTCCCCGTAAACAGCGCCAAAACCTCCGTAATAAGTCAATCCCGTAGCCACCGGATCGTAATACGTTACCCAGATATGCCAGCTCCACACGATATTACCTGCTTTTTTCACGGCAACCAACGCATTGCCGGGCGATGATCCGGCAACCACTTCGATAATGGCCTCCTTTCCATTTCCTATAAGCGATATTCCCTTTATCACGCCATCAGGATCGATCCCTGTCACTTCCGACCATACTAATCCGACTTCCAGGTCATCCTGCGCACCGATAGCCGAGGCATCGTGTCGGTTGGCCTGTGATACGGGCACATATACCGTTCTGCCCGGTTTGAGGATATAGGAATTGGATGGCGGAGCCACCGGAACACCTTCCGCCACTATATTTACCTGTTCATCCCAGAGATAGGTGTTCAGCATCACATTGGTAACTTCAGGTTCAGGACTGTTAATGGTCATGGTAGCGTTATAGATACAATTCCGTTTTATTTCGCCACTGCCCGCATCATTCAGCAGGCCGACAATATAGGTAGGCTGTTCGTTGGGATCAGCCAGATGGATACGTATCCTCAACATATCGGATTCGTCTCCCGCCGCATTTTCATACATATAATACCGGAACCTGTTTGT
>JAVBUE010000003.1:0-73032 GCA_031555735.1 Tannerellaceae bacterium | reverse complement strand
TTACAAAACTACCATAGGTAGATGTTTTGACAATCATAGGTAGTTGTTTAAACAAACATAGGTAGATGATCGGACGATCATAGGTGGATGAAAAGACGATGCCAACATTCCAATCTGCATCCGGATGTTGTCCGGACAACGCCCGGATGTTGTTCCGCCAACGTCTGGATGTTGTTGGAACGACATCCAGATGCAGATATATCAACATCCGGATGCAGATTCCAGTAAGCGTGTGGCATCAAATCCGGCTCATGTCACAAAAAAACCTGATGTAAAGCGGGCGTGACATGTGACATCACAAAAAGGAAGAGTCGCTGAGAGGGGGACGTAAAGCGATGAACCGGGCCATGGGAATCTGAGATAAAACCCGGCAATATGGATTATTAATTTTTGCTAATCTTAACTAAACAGACCGATATTTTCTTTATTTTTCTTTCTTTCTGTTACATTTTTTCTGTATGTTTGCCAATGATAGTTCTTGTAAACGCCCTAAAAGTACGCCAGCCATGATGTCCAGAGCTTATAAAAAACGCCAGCTGATTACGCCTACATGTAAATATAAGCGAAAGTAACCGCGCAAGTTGTTCCGCAGCCTGCGCCACCCTCTCTTACAGCTTACAAACAGCCTTCCAATCTTCCTTATTAGATTAATTTGCACAAAAAATGATGTTTATGATGAAATGTAATGCTCCCGGCGGTGCGGTCAGCGGCAATCGTAACAGATTGCCGTCGGTCTCATCCAGGAAGTAACAGGACAGATTACTTCTGCTGACGACAGCCCGCCAACCAACCAGCGCTGTCACCCCCATGTCGAATTATTTACGATGCCCTGCCAGGGGAGTCGATTGTATCTAAACAAAAAAAGGAGTCTATGAAATGTTTAACAACGTATTTGCTCTGCTTATTCGTAAGCATTGGGATTGTATCTGCTCAGACCAGGACAATCACCGGTACCGTAATCTCTGCCGATGACGGGCTACCGGTTATCGGCGCTTCTGTCATTGTCAAAGGGACAATGGTGGGAACCGTTACAAATGTCGAAGGAGTATTCTCTTTGAATGTTCCGGAAAACGCACAAACGCTGCAGATTTCTTATGTGGGTATGCGTGTGAAAGAGATGCCCATTACACCAACCATGCGGATTGTACTGGAACCAGATGTAAAAGCCCTGGGCGAAGTGGTTATTGTTGCCCTCGGGATGGCGAAAGATGAAAAAACGCTGGGGTACGCAGCGACGACCGTCAAATCGGATGATCTGATATCCGCCAAATCCGGCTCCATGATGGAAGGGCTGACAGGCAAAGTAGCCGGTGTCAATATTTCCAGCGCCGGACCTGCCGGATCCTCCCAGAAAGTACTCATCCGTGGTATTTCGTCGTTGAACGCCAACCAGCCGTTGTATATTGTGGACGGTGTACCTATTAATAATGAACGCGCGAGCGACAGTTATTCCTCGACAGGTAACTATGCCGACTTTGGTAACAGCGCAAACGACATCAACCCGGACGATGTAGAATCGGTCACCGTACTGAAGGGAGCCTCTGCCACCGCGTTATACGGATCGCGCGCGTCCAACGGGGTAATCATGGTCACCACCAAACGCGCCAAAGCGGAAAAGCTGACCATCAGCTACGACGGAGCCTTCTTCGCTTCCAATGTGTTGCGCACGATGCAGACCCAGGATCTCTTCGGACAAGGCTGGGGCACCTGGGACCGTGCCGAGAATGGTTCGTGGGGTCCCCGCCTCGACGGCCAGATACGTGAATGGGGCTCCACGCAATTGGATCCCGTCATGAAAAAACCGTTTTCGTATGTAAAAGATAACATCCGTGATTTCTATCAGACGGGCACCGAGATGAACAATGTGGTATCCGTCCGTTTCGGGACGGAGCAGTTCGGCCTTTACGGATCGTACGCCAACCGCTCTTCGACGGGGATTTTGCCCAACGACGGGGATAAAACGTCCCTGAATTCCTTCTCCCTCCGTGGCAACGCCAAATACCAAAAGATCTCTTTCGACATGTCGGTAAACTATGTCCGCAAAGACGTCCGCCGTACCGACCAGATGGAGATGGAACTCCTCCAGCATGCCGTCGATGTAAGTTTCAAGGAGATGAAAGATTATAATGACCCGCGTTACAACCTGGATAACTATTACACCTATTATGCGACCAATCCCTATTGGATGATCGACAACAATTATTACCTCTACCAGGACGACCGTGTGTATGGGAAGGTGGAACTGGGCTATGATATCATGCCGGGATTGAAAGCGACCGGCCGATTGGGAGGCGACTTTATCAACTCCCGACAGGATGCCGTTTCGGCCAAAACAAGTTTTACCCCGGGATCATACAGCGATCTGGGAGGAGCCACTCCGCAATTGGGTAACTATAGGAGAGGCCGGCAGTCATTCAGCCAGATTGATGCCATGGCATTCCTGACGGCCGATTATACGGTGGGCGATTTTACGCTTGGCGGTATGGCCGGTTGGAACCTGAACCAACGGGGGAATAGCTATTTAACTTCAAACGTGCAAGGGTTGGATATCCCCGACTGGTATAACGTACAGAATACGACATCAGCCGCCGTGACTACCCAATACGATGAGAACCGCCGCCTGATCGGGCTCTTCGCCCAGGCTGAACTTGGTTTCAGGAATTACCTCTTCCTGAACCTGTCGGCGCGTAACGACTGGTCGTCCACCTTGCCGATCGACCAGAACAGCTATTTCTATGGAGGGATCAATGCATCGGTTATCCTGAGTGAATTGTTCCCCGACCTGAAAGCATCCCATGTGGATTTCCTGAAATTGCGCGCAGCGGTTGGCCAGACGGGTAACGATGCCGGAGTGTATCGCACGGGTACCACCTACCGCCCCGTGGATGAAGGCTACACCCGGCTGCCCATCGGAGGCGTATCCGGTCTGACCGAAGATAACCTGCTGCCCAGCAAGACCCTGTCGCCTGAAATGACTACCGAATATGAATTCGGCCTTTCCGCCAATTTCCTCAGGAATCGGATCTCACTGGATGCCGCCTATTACAATAAACAGACGACCGACCAGATCATCAGCGCCATCCTTCCCCCGGAAACCGGATATACAGAGGAAACCCGTAACGTAGGCAAGCTGGAAAACCAGGGGGTCGAATTATCCCTGCAGCTTACGCCTGTCCGCTCCGACAACTGGGAATGGGAAATAGGCGGTACCTTCTACAAGAACTGGAGCGAGGTAAAAGAACTATGGGATAAGCTCGACACGTATGTATTTACCACTTGGCGCCAGGTGGAATTGGTCATGAATAAAGGGGATAAAATCGGTGTCCTCCAAGTACCTGCCGTCGCCAGGGTGGAAGATAAAAATAGTCCGTATTTCGGTGATATTATCGTGAACAACAACGGGTTCCCCACCACGGACAGTAATAAGAAAGATGTGATCGGCGGTACCCAACCTGACTTTGTCATGGGCTTCACCACCTCTGTCAGGTATAAAGATTTCCGCCTCAATGTGGTGGCCGACTGGCGCAAAGGCGGATGGATGGTGTCCAACACATCGTATATCACCCACTTCAACGGGAACTCCACGCAAACGGTGTTCAACGAACGAAACTCCTTCATCTATCCCAATTCCGTGAAGATCGTCGATGGCCAATACGTGGATAATAACATCCCCGTACGCACGGACCAGATGAATTATGTGCTGGGTAATTATTCGTATAACCCCTTCATACGGAATGAATTTGTGATCCCAAAGGATTTCTTCAAAATCCGCGAAATATCCCTTTCGTATATGGTTCCGAAGAAATACATTGCCCGGACACCCCTGAGCAGCCTGAGCCTGAGCCTGATCGGACGCAACCTCTTCCTGTTCACCCCGAAAGAAAACAACTACATCGACCCGGAAGTATCCAACCTGGGTAACGACCTGCTTTCCGAACTTGGTGAAACAACAAGCTATAGCTCAAGCCGAAGCTTCGGTGCATCTGTAAAAATTGAATTTTAATCACATTCAAAAAGCGTGAAAGATGAAAAAGAAAAATTACATACTTACAGGAATGTTGATCGTGATGACGGGTACTTCGGTTATTTCCTGCAGCGACTATCTGGATATCAACCAGGATCCGAACTATGTCACGGAAGGTACGCTTGCCACCCTCTACCCTTCAGCCGCTGCCACCACCATAGCCAGGCTGGGCTATCAGGCCCAACTGTTTGGCGATTTATGGTGCCAGTTCGTCACCCAGGGGAACACGACCAACCAGTATAATACGACTACGAACTACCAGGTGTCGTCAACCGATTTTCAGGATATCTGGAGAAATGCCTATGCCAATACGCTACAGGACCTGAAAATCGCCCTCGCCCTCGCGGAAAAGGAAGGCGCGTGGAACTACTGGCTGCTATGCAAGGTGCTCACGGCTTACAACTATCATATCCTGACGGATCTGTACGGAGACATCCCCTTTACGGAAGCCTTGAATGCCGAATTCCCCAAACCCAAATATGACAACAGCAAAACAGTAGTGTATCCGGGTATCCTGGCCATGTTGGATGAAGCCATCGCCAAAGAAACAGACGCAAAGGCCAATACCAACCCTGTGATTGGGAATCTCGACTACTATTTCCAGGGCGATATCAACAAATGGGTAGCCTTTGCCAAAACATTGAAACTCAAAATCCTGATGCGTGATTTCGAGGCCAATAAGAGTGCGATCACCGCCTTGTTGAACGCCGGCGGACTGCTGGAAAGCGATTGCGTCTTTACGCAATTCGAAGATGCGGCCGACAAAGGAAATCCCTTTTATGAACAAAACATCCGCCAGTTGAATACGCGGGAAAACCTACGCGCCAGCCATACCATGATCGAGTTCCTGTTGGCCAACAACGACCCCCGCATCACCAAGTTTTACGAAGTGACCACGGCCGCCCAGGATTTGATAGACAAAGGCTCCACCCTCACCTTGCGACAGATGTATGAAGGACTGCCTCAGGGAACGAAACCCATTGCGTCCAGTAATGAAGAAGAAGATGGCGTGCTGCTGATCGAATCATCCCGTTATATGCAAGCGTATTCAGATCCTGTTTACCTGATGAACAGTGCGGAAGTGGCCTTTATGGAAGCGGAAGCCTACGCCCGTCTGGGTGATGCTGCCAAAGCGAAGGAGCGATACGACATCGGCGTTACCCGCGCCTTTGGCCGTTGGAATATGGATGCCACCTCCTTCCTGGAAGGCCCGTACAAATTTGATGCTTCTTCGCTGGATACCATGCTGAAATGTATCATGACGCAGAAATGGGTGTCGTACGGAAAGGCAAACAGTTGGGATGGCGCATTCGACCGCAACCGCACAGGCATTCCGGCTATCAGCACCGCCGAGAAAGTACGCGTGAGCAACCGGCATCCCGAACAGGGGCTGGCTCCGGGATATGTGTTGGGTACGCTTGTAGCCCCCGGCACTACCGTCTTGCAACCCATGGACTTCCCGCGCCACTTATTGGTGCCCGATGCCTCTTCCCTCTATAATGAGAATGCGCCGGATGTCACTCCGGTCCAGATACCTCTGTGGTGGCAAGTAGCCGCCGGTAAATAAGGATGATTATTAACGACAAATTGACAACTATATGAAACAGTTAAAATATATTCTGTATATCCTCGTAACCGTATTTGGATGTACCGCCTGTGAAACATACGGCGATTACGATATCGAATACTCATCCATTCATCCGTTGGGTGGAATGTACAGCGTCACGATTACCGACGAAGCCGGTACCAGCTTAGGAAAGAATTATGCGTACTTAGCCAATACGACCGACAATTCCAAGACACAATGCTGGCTGCGTATCGGAAGCTACGCCCAAAGCCCTACCGCCGCTTTTGGTATCAACGGAAAGATCAATTGTGATCTGAATGGATTGTCATTTGCCGGCACAGACATTGAAAACCTGGCTGGTAATGTGGTGACCTCCACCACCACCTTCTCCGTTGCCAACGGTAAACTGGTACTAAACGGCGCCACACCCCCTTCGGGAGGCAAGAGTGACGCCATATCGTTCACTTTTACCAATTCACTCTTCCCGGGCAAAACCTATACGGTTACAGGCTACCGTTATACGGGATGGAGTGGTGACTGATCGGGATCATCCCGATTACCGGCATACTGACATGTAATCTGAACTGCGGCATAGGCATCACCCCCTTTGCCGCAGTTCTTTTTGTGTGGGGAGCGGATCCGTGGCCTGTCCCTGCTGGCGGTATTGCCCGGGGGTCATGCCGGTTTTTTCCCGGAATGTGGTGTGGAAAGCCGAGATGGACGAGAAACCGCAGTCGAACACGATCTCTTTGATGCTCAGCTCCTGCCGGGTGAGGAGCATCGTGCGCGCTTTCTCGATCCGGTATTGCTGAACCAACTGGCAGAACGACTGGTTGAAGCCTTCGTTGAAGATACGCGACAGGTAACTGCGGTTCAGCGGGATCACTTCGCCCACATCCAGCAGTTTGAAGTCGCTTTTCAGGTACGGCTCATCCTCCCGCATCCACTGTTCGACCTGCCGGACATACCCCGGCAGATAGTCGGCGAATGTCAGTTCCTCCTTCGGATGCTTATCCCGTTTCGCTTCATACTGATGAACCGCCTCTTCTTCGTCCATGGTCTGTTCGAAGAAGGCTTCCGCATACGGGTTGCGGTGGTAAAGGCCAAAGTAGAAAGCAGTGAGCAGGACAAACTGTATGCATACCTGGTGGATCACCCATACACCCATCCCGAGATTAAACAGCAGGCAACTGTACAGGATGGTCGTCACCAGCAATCCTCCGGCGAGGTAGCGTACCCAGGAGATATCCATAAGTTCGGTGGAGGCGTAGTTGTCGGCACACCATTTATCGTAATAGCTGCGATAGCGGAGGGCAAAGCGGTTCATCCAGTAGATATATACATAGTTCATCACAAAAAGGATGAAACGGTACCATACATTAAACTCCGTGATATGTGCGAGCAGGTCGTCGAAGTCCGTCAGCTTCACGTACGGCTCATCCAGCAGCCAGAGAACCAGGGGATAAAGCGCTGAGAGAACCAGCCAGGGCAACGCGATCAGGCAACCCCTCCGTCCGTTGATCCACCCCGGGCGCACCACTTCGATCACATACCACAAGAGCAGCAGGGCGATAAACGGGCCGACGACCATAAACAGCGGCGACCAATAGACTTCCTCCGCAAGGGGATAGATATGGAGAAACGGGCCGGCCAGGCGCACCACGAAATTGACGGTCCATATCCCCATGATCCAGGCCAGTATCCGGCGCGACCGCACACCGTCCGATTTCAGTGACAGGAACAGGCAGCCCACCAGCGTGATGGCTATCGACATGGACATTTGCAGGTAGAGCAGTTCTTTCATAACATCCCATGAGAATTGTGTACCCTGCAAAAGTAGAAAAATTATTCTACTTCGTTTTCATCTTTATCTTAGAAGCTGTTTTGGATTTATTTTCTGATTCTCTTAAGCATGATCTGACAGAAGGTGATTTGCAGCAGGGCTTCCGCATATTCGTAAGGACTGTTTTCGCTTTCTTTCTTTGGTTTTCACTCTATTTTTTTATAACTTGCCACTGTTTATCAGTGAAATAGTACATCTCTTATCTTTGATGTATCTTACATTTTAAAACCGGAACAACATGCGCCATTACACATATACACTGCTCATCATCAGCATTTTATTTTTTTTCACATCTTGTATGCCGAAGACGAAAGAGACAGAACTTACCTTTAAGCAGGCAAAAGAGCTTCTCGAAGAGCACCCGGATAGTGCATGTGCTTTATTGGAGCATATCCCTTCTCCTAATAAGCTTTCGCCCTCCATGTATAATGAATATCTCCTTTTGCACATACAAGCTAAAGATAAGGCTTACAAGGATATCGCTTGCGACACTTTGATATTTCAAGTAAAAAACTACTATCTACAACGTAAGGATATGGGAAAAGCAACCATCGCCGCCTGCTACTGTGGACGTGTGCTGAAAGTACGCGATAATTATACGGATGCAATGAACAATTATCTGGAAGCTGAGTCGCTTGCTCCCCAATCTATTCCTGAGAATCTGAAGGGACTTATTCAATTCGGTATAGCTGATTTGTATTATTCACAGTATCTTCAGAAAGAAGCTGTTCCTTATTACAAGAAGGCATATTGGCATTTCCATCGAGCAGGAAAATACAAGAATGAGGCGTCTTCGTTGACTGCTATTGCTGATTGTTTTGATGAAATATCACAAAAAGACAGCGCTTTTTATTATTTCAATCAAGCACTAACTATTGCTGGATTACACAATGACTCTGCGCGGATGGCCGTTACTCGGCAAAATATGGGTATTTCCAGTTTGCGGAATGCAGAGTACGATAAAGCCATTGAGAATTTTCGTTATTCAATTTCCCTTGATACCCGCTCAGAGCGCCTCGCAAAGTATTATTACAATCTGGCAAATACATATGACAAGAAAAACCTGAGTGATTCCACACAATACTATATAAATATGGCCGTTCAGGCTCTTGAAGAATATCCGGATAATGCTATTCAAGCATCTGTTTACCGTTTAATTTCAAAACTGGAAGAAAAAAACAGGAATTATAAACAAGCATTAGAATATCATAAAATGTATACAAAATATCTGGTAGAAACAGAAATGGGTAAGAAAAAGACTCTTGTGTTGGATGTTGGGGAAAAATATCAGATTGAACAAATTCAAAATGAAGTTCATCGGCAGACGATTGCTAAACAATATATATTGCTTGCTTTTCTTTTATCTTTATTAGTAATTGGTGTTTTATCATTTTTGTACTATCAAGTTAAAGTAAAAAAAAGGGAAGCAGTCTATGAAGCTACCCAAAAGATACATCAGCTACAGAACATGGCGAAGAAACAGAAAGAGGAAACAAAGGTCACTTTCAAAAATATATTATTTGATCGTTTCCATGTGCTATCAAAAGCCATCTTGTTAGAAGATCTTTTCAGAGCCAATGAAATAGAGCGTGAAAAAAGTGTAGTCCACAAATTTAATGAAGTAGTTTATGGGCAGAAAGAAGGGCTTGACTGGGGCAAATTGTATGAGTCTATGAATAAACTAAACGAAGGTTTTGTCGATCGTCTTCGCCGGAAGTTTCCAGAACTTGAAGAAGATGAAATTCGAATATGCTGCTTATCCTATGCCGGGCTAGATAATACCGAAATCTCAATTGTACTGAAGCAACGCTTTAACACCATTCAGGTCAAGAAATCGGGAGTTCGTAAGAAAATCGGTTTTCCTGGGCATGGTAATATTGCAGAGTACCTTGATTCTGTGCTGAAATGACTTTAACACCCTGAATGAGGCTAAATCAGCATCCATCTATTACTATAAATCTTCTATATACCACAACACGGCATGACCCCTGTATTATGCTGTATATCTTTTAGTTGCACCCAACTCAATACTCCATACAGGAGGGAAAGTTCCATATTGCAGACTATATCCCTTTTCCCACTCCACAATGCTTAATAGATTTGTAACGTTTTTGTACACCTAAAAAAGATCAGCATATCAGAAATTCGGATGCTCCTTGATCTGATAGCATTTTTGGGTTACTATATAAACAGATTTTAAAGACACATTATGTTGAGCTCCAGTTATTAAAAACATTCTTAGAAAATTATTCAATCTTGAGAAAGACATTATATTGACTAATAATACAGAACAGCTTATGAAGAAGATGATTTTTTATTTGTTACTAATTTGCGCTTTCAGCGTTAAAAGCCATGCACAGTGGCATGTAACACCAGAAATTGGATTAACATCCGTAAAATACAATGGTGTTGGGGACAAAAACTGGACAGCAGGAGTCAAAGCCGGGGTAAGTGTTGAATACATGTTACATATAGACAGACTCTCTTTAAAATCAGGTCTGTATTATGCTAATCGTGGTTACAGTCTGGGGATATTTTCAGAGGATAACAGCCCGTATGAAGTTAGCAATGTATATGAGTTGAATCGCAATTTTCTTCAACTACCGGTTATGGTGAATTTTTATTGTCCACTCAGCGATGAAGTGTCGTTGTTTTTTGCTGCCGGGCCATACGCCGCCATCAGTATAAAAGACAAGTGGGAGGGAGGTTCTTTTAAAGACACTGGCAAGTACGGATTGCAAGACCCTAATGCATTTGACTGGGGGGTATCGGCTCTTGTTGGAATTGAAATAAATAAACGGTGGGTAATACAGGCCGGTTATGATTTGTCTTTAGGAGAAGAGTCGAGTAATGATGGAATAAATGCAAATTATCACACCCTAAGTCTTTCTATTGGATATAAATTCTAAGAAGCAAATTACGCCCTATATGCATTCTGTAAGATGACCTATATCATGCAATAGTATCCGCATGGTATAGGTCATTTACTGACAGAAGGTTATTTGCCGATTCATCAGGGCGACCTCTTTGGGGAGCATGCGACACTGGCAGCCGGTCGTTGTTAGGTACATCAGAGCGTTTATCATCGCTCGCAAGGACTGTTTTCGCTTTCTTTCTTTGGTTTCCACTCTATTTTTTATAACTTGCCACTGTTTATCAGTGAGATTTGCACACCACACCCGCCGGTAAGAACTTTTTACAGCGGTGGCTTGTTTAATTATTAAAATTAAGAAATTATGATTGCATCCATTTTACGGTTTTTGTTTCCGATGAAAGCGGAAAACAAACCCACCTCGTGGTTCCTGCTGGGACTGCGGCTGCTGTTCGGCATATTGTTCCTCATCCACGGGCTCCAGAAATGGGCGGCTTTCGACGCCTATAAGAGCGCCTTCCCCGATCCGCTCGGCGTAGGCAGCCAGACATCCCTCGGGCTTGCCATCTTTGCCGAAGTGATCTGTTCGGTCGGCTTCCTTACCGGTACCCTCTACCGCCTGGCGCTGATCCCGATGATCTTCACCATGGGCATGGCTTTCTTCGTGATCCACGCCCAGGATCCGTTCGCTACCAAAGAACTGGCCTTCATCTACCTGGTTGTATTCATCCTGATGTATGCCACCGGTCCCGGCCGCTTCGCCTTCGACCGCATGATCGCGATCGGTGTGTCGAAGAAGTAAAGGCTTCATCCAACCAGAAAAAACGGTATAAATCGATGATGTGTTCGATTTATACCGTTTATTTCAGGACAGGAACAGACCGGATGGATTAATTGTCATCATTCTTTTCACTCCACGCACTTGGTTTAGAGACCTTCAAAGGCATCGGGATGGGCGTGGTGATGTAAACCGGGAAAATATAATAATTGTTATTCGCAGCGCTGCTATCGGCAAACCAACCTTCATCTTCATCCCTTTCAACTCCCATTGAGTAATAATACTTCTCGTTCTCATGATCCAGCCAATACGTTTTGACAATCGTATCCGTCGAGAACGGCCTTTGCATGTCAAAGCCGCCGGTAGAGGCAATTAAATCATAGTATTTAGCCACTGTCTTTTTCTTTTCATGCGATCGGATCAGACCGGCACCGGTGATTTTCTGAGTAGAAGCAGTTGTTTTGTCGGCCATCTTCAGATATACTTTATGATCGGCGAAATGGCTGGATGAGCCCATATTCTTTTCGGCCTTATCACCTCTGCCTTCATACCCGTCTTTTTTTGAAAAACGAATATCCGTGATGCCCACGCATTCATCTTCATATTCCAGTGCATACCACCAAACCTGATCACCCACATCAGCCAGTACAATATAATCATCCTGCGACGTATCCAGTATTTTCCCGTTATCTGTCGGAGCATAACGATTGGCCATCATTGGAAAATACAGCAGTTCTTTGCCCTCCGGCCCCTTCATTTTTCTGGGTTTCACTTCCAATTTATGATTATTCTCTTCGGAGAGGGCCATGAAGTCGGCCAGGATAAGCCGGCGTTCCTTCAGAGGCGCTCTTTGGGAATCGATATAGTTCGTCAGGTATTTTTCCATGGCGGCTCTCCGTTCCGGATCCACCACCAGATAGTACAACGGGATCAGACCTCCGTTTACAATTTCATAGCTATCACCTCCTACTTTATCATCTGGCGTCTCCCTGTTTCCAATCCGGTTACCATACCCGATAAAAGAGAGATTGCTGTTTCCATCGACGATCGATTTTTCCCACAACTCGTAATTATCCGAAGCATTTCCGCCTTTCACATACGTATAAGACACTTCACCCATCACTTCTTTGTTTTCCGAATCATAATTACCGCCTGATGCACTGATGGTACCCCCTTGCGCCCCCATTTTAGCAAAGTAAACTCCAACCCAGGGGGGTACTTCCTTATTGATGGGATCCATAAACGTAGCCGAAAGGCTTCCGCCTGCCTGGACGGTGCTTGATTCGAAATAGGAGTTTATTTTCCGGGTAAACACATAGATGTACATACCCCCATACGTACTACCGGTGATCACATGTGTACCATATTTTTTATACAGGTTTTTGATCCCCTCTTCATCATTGGCATATTGTTTATACGTCTTCGACTCCTTATTGTTCAACAAATCATTGGCCGCATCGGTAAGAAAACTCAGGTAGAAAGCGGGATCGTCTTTACTGGTATTGAATTCCGTGATCAGGTGGGCTTCCACCATTTGTTTGCGCAGGACTTCAACAACATACTCAAACTTGTTTTGTTCGGCTGTTTCCTTCGCCATATTGGAAGAAAAAGAGCCGGAGAACATGCCCCCTTTTGCTTTTACTTTGGCACTAATACCAAATTCATGATGCATGGAATGGACTGTTTCCTCAAATTTACTGCCGGCAAACTCCCGGCCTACAGATTCGGAAGTGCTATTATCGACAATCAAGGTATCTGCCCGGTCAATCAGTTCAAACCGCAGCATCGGATCTTTGTTCTCACCCCGCATGATATCGCTTGTGATATCCATTCCCTTTCCGATGTTGCTCAAATAGTCCACGCCACTGTTAGGCGAAGCGGCTATTTTCAGAGGCTGCACCACGACATACACTTCGGCAGTCGATTCCTCTTCCCCTTTGGTCAGTGGATTTTCGTAGGTAATCGTGGCCTTATCCACCAGGATATTCCGCATTGGATTCGTCAACGACAGGCGAACGGCAAAGCTATCCCCCTGTGCGACAACCTCGGGATCCAACAGTCCTTTTTCAAATGAAACGTTTACCTTGTGGCTTACCGATAAAGGAATAACCATGCCCCCTTCCTTATCCGGATACACGATAATTACCTTTTGCCCCATGAGGCTGTTTTCCAAATTCACAAAAGGGATTTCCGGCTCGGGAGTATCTTTCTCGTCATCGTTACAGCCCGTAAAGACAGCGGTTGAAAGCAAGCATAAGCCGAGAAGAAAACAGAAATACCTTTTCATTTCAATACTTTTCATACATTACTAATTAAAGAAGTTTATACGCTACAGTGATCATCTCACGATTACCCCGGTTAGAACAGTATCACAAACCGGCATCACCTTCACGGAACACACAAGCCCATGTATTGTTCCGGGAAATGATTGCTGATTCGTAAAATGAATTGCTGATTCGTAAAAAAGGCGGTTTACCAGCAGAAAGAGGGGACTGTACGGCCGTTTATTTCGGCATCACGATGCGGCAGGAAAGCGGATGTTTGAGGTTGGAAGAAGAGTGGTAATAAGCTTCGGCGGCGCCGATCTTGAGTTTGGCGCGTATCTTGACGGGGATATGGTTGGCATCGTCGCCGATCCACACCTCCACCGATTCTTTGCTTTGGGTGAACGATTCGTCATACACATCGAGCACGAAGAGGCGTGTTTTGAATTTGGCGCCTCCCCGTTCGATCACCTGTTGCCCTTTGTAGCGGTAACTGACGTTGATCATATCCCGGCCCATCGCCACATGGGAGAACACCTCATGCCCGAGGTCCATCTTCGACCAGTCGATCGTACGGATAAAAGTGAGCGACCCCAGCAAGTCCAGGATACAACGTTCGCCCACCATCACGGAATCGAGTTTGACAGCCGAGAGCGAACGGCGGAAACTGTGGACGGCGGGTTTATCGTCTTTCGTCAGGAACGTCAACCGGTCGAGTTGGTAATACCCCCCCTCATTGGTTCGTTTCTCACTGAACAGGATCGCCGGTTTGTGGAAGGAGAAATAAGTATCGATCGTATCGTGTACGGAGAAGAACTTATCCACCATGCCGGCGCTGTTGGCAAGCAGGCGGTATCGCCAGGCGGGGTTGCCGTCGTACGTTGTCTGGCTCATCACCGCCTTGGCCATACCGGCTTTCGGCATGAGGATACCCCATTTGAAATAGACTTCGTAGTTAACCTCTTCTTTTTCCGTGAAGAGACCGGCTGGTAACGTACATTGCGCCCCGGCTTCCGGCAGCAGGCCGAGAAGCAGCAGGCAAAGGGAAAGGATCCGTTTCAGGTTAGAACGGCATTCCCGAACTACGTCCCGACGAGCGTCCGGAAGATGTCTGACGTCCTTCATTGCGATAATCTCTTTGCTTTTTAGTCGCTTCTTTGGGTTTATTCTTCGTAATATCCAAGGGTTTCTGCCGGTTCAGCGGCTGCGCTTTCACATTCCAGGGAACAGATTCCTCCACATCCCAGTTCTGCAGCACTTCGTAGAGTTTGGAAGAGTAATAGACCTCTTCCGGCTGCCGCTTTTCGGCATAGTTGCCCGTATCCCACCGGCCGTTGCCGTTCAGGTCCACCACTAAGCGGGCATAGTATTTATCGGGCTTCAGGTCCATGAAGAGCGCCCCCCCGTCTTTCAGCGGCACTTTGCGCACGGGCATATCATTCGATCCGAGCAGTTCCACGTAGGCGGTGGTATCCACCCCGGTGATGGCGATGAAGAGGTTGCCATACTCGTCCTTCTTCTTCACGCTGAAAGCCCCTTCATAGGTATCGTTCCATTTCCCATACACGCTGAAGATGGTGGCCGAGTCGATCTCCAACTGGAACGACTCCCCGTAGTTCCAGGGATGCGACAAGATCAAACGCAAGGAGTTCGTACTATCCGGCAACAGGTCGAACGCTACCGGGTTCAGCAGCGTATCCACCTTCTGGCTGAAGCGTATCTTGTCTTTGATATCTTCCAGCACCGGTTCGCCGAAGGAGATAAAGACGGTATCAAAGGTATTGATCGATCCGGCGGCGCTGACCGTCAGCGGCAGGAACTCCGTCTCAGGCTTTTCCTCCTCCCCTTTCTTCGGTTTTTTGGCGGGCGGCTGGCGTTTGGTGGTGAGCCGCAGGGTGTCGGTTTGCGGTTGGAGCACATTCAGTGAGTCGGTACGCGGATAGGTGATCGCCAGCGCCAGGGTATCCTGTCCGACCAGCAGCGGGTCGGTCAGCCAGAAATGGACGGTTTTCCCTTCTTCTTCCGTCTGGATGAAATACCACGGTTCTTCCGCCGGTTCCCTGTCCAGCAGCACCGGCAGCGAAATGGTATCGGGTACGGCGTTGTAACGGAGGGTGAACCTATTCGCCTGGTTCCGTTCGGGGCGGAGCATATACTGCCGTTCAAACTTTTCCTTGAAAAGGCGGAGGGTGATATCGTCGGGCAGGAAACGCGTATAGGGCACCGTACGGATGGTATCGATGGTGAGGCTGTCTTTCCACGTCGTATCTTCCCGGCTGGAGAATTCAAACGTGGGGATGATCAGCGAGTCGCAGTAAGCGATGTCTTCCCCCGGCTGGTCGAACTTATAATCGCGGTTCACATCGTTCAGCGCATAGACGCGGTACGTACCGGCGGCGATGTTGCGGATGGTGAACTGCCCCTTGTCGTTCGTCCGCGACGTACGCAGGAAAGGCAGGCGGGTAAAGGCCGAGTCGTCGAGGTTATGGTGCAACCCTACCGTGATACCGGGCATCGGTTCCAGGTTCTCCGCATTCAGCAGGACACCGGATATCGCCAGCGAGTCGATCACCTCGCCGGTAGAGAAGGCAAACGAGAAATTCTCGAGCACATTCTTCTCGTTATTGTCGGAGATGGAATTGGTGAAGTCGATCGTATAGGTGGTATTCGGATGGAGGGTGTCTTTGAGTTCGATCGACACCTTCTTCCCGGCAGGGCGGATCACCGGCAGCTCCAGCTGCGGCGGGGTGATGATTACATTTTCCGAAGGTTTTTCGAGTTGTATCAGTTCGTCGAACGTCAGTTCGATCTTCCGGGAGGCGTAGTTCGTCTGGTTAGGGACGGGCGTACTGGAGAGGAATTTGGGCGGTGCTTCATCATAAGGCCCCCCGTTGGGAGTGCCGATACTGGCGCACGAGTAGAGGACAGCCACTAAGAGTCCGCCGCCCCAACCGGTCCATGCACGTCTGCTACATACCTTCTTCTTCATTCTTCTTCTTCCTGCGAGAGGGCAAAAGTAGGGAAAAACCGGCAATTAACAGCGTATCAGCCACTAATTAATCAATCTTTGCATTTATGGGGCGGGAATCAAAACATCTTTGAACATCTTCAGGCCGATCTTTTGACAACAACGAATGGCAGTAATACCATCTTGCGGATGGTATAGTTGTTCCACCAGGCTGGGACACGTATTCCACCCAGGTGGGACATACGTTCCAGCCAGGTGGGACACGTGTCCCAGCCGGGTGGAACAACTAAGCCCTCCGGTCGTTGACAACAGCACATACTATTGCCGGCAACAGATCCGCCATAAGCCGACTGTAGATCGACCGCGTCTTGCCATTGAAAGCCCGGGGGAGGATGATTCCGCCCGGGTTATTCCGCCAATCCCCTTTTCAGCAACCGGAAACCGATGCGGCAGTACAAACATTTCTGCTGATCGCAATACGCCTGCTTCAGTTGGATGAGCGCCTGCGAGTCTGCCGCATTCCGTACACCGATCCCTGCCCGGGAGAACAGGGAAACGATGTGGTTGTGTTCCGCCGGCAGGCTGTCGAGCAATTGCAGGGCGCGTTCGCAAAACACAGGCTGCTGCTTCTGTTCACCCCAGGCGAAGAGCAGCGGGGCTACCGTATTGATGAGCAGGATCCGGATCGCAAAGTCGCCCACCACCTTATCTGCCGCCGGTGATACCTGCCCGAAGAGGTAATGGGTAGTCCAATAGGCAGAGGGCTGCACCTGGAAAAGACGGGGAAGCAGGCTGTCGGCAGCCGTTTCACGGATCACGGAGAAGAGGGTGTCGTGCTGCGCCCATATCGACGCCAGTTGTGCCAGCTTCAGTTGCGGGAACGCCCCCGGACGCGTGCGCAGGCTTCTGAACAGCGACGCGTCGAGCGGCTCCAACCCGTATTTTCTCCGGAGAAAGAGGTATTCCCGCTGCAGGAGGCGGTAATACCCGTCCGTCCCATCCTCCTCCAGCATACCCGCCTGTCCGAACAGCATCGCCTCCACCTGCACAAGGTTGCTGCGTTGCTTTTGGATACAGCGGAAGGGGAGGCTGCGCGCCAGGCGTTCGAACATATCATTGTTCAGCCCCATGCCGAACGTACGGGTGAGCAAGACATAAAAGACCTCGTTCCAGTCGCCCCGGTAATGTTCGAGCAGCCGGCAAATATCCCCCACCTTCCGTTCGAGCCGTTCGCTGAGCAACGTACCCATCCAGGCAACGAGATGGATGTGGTCCACCTGCGGGATAAACGCCAGGCAGGGAAGGCTCCTCCCCGGGTGCAACAACCATTCCATATTCTCCCGCAGCGCAGAGGGGACGGGCAATACCACCTGCGGGATCAGTTCCCCGTTCGTACGGCGGATATCCATATCGGCGATCTCCGTCACGTGGAGGATCACGGTATCATACGCTTTGTTGGCATCGTGCCCGTGCAGCTTCCAGTCGGATGCCTTCCGGTGGATCTCCACATTGCCCACCCACAGGGTATCGCCAATGCGGATCTTCGCATTGAAGAAGTCGGGGCCTGCATCCGCATGCGACAGGCCGGGGTCGATCACGGCAACGGGGATTCCCATAGTGGTGGCTAACTGGTTCTCCGGGTAGAGTCTGTATTTCCAGACATACTGCAATAAACGCTCCATGTATTTGTTCAGAGTTAAGATTATTTCCGCAAATCTACCTCCTTTTCCGCGTATTTACACGCATAAGTACGTATATTTGCACGTTATAAAGAAAAAATTAAGGTATGAAAATCGCATTAGTCGGATACGGCAAGATGGGCAAGACAATCGAAGAGATTGCACGCGGCAGGGGACATGAAATCGTAAGTATCATTGATATCCACAACCCGGACGACTTCGGATCAGACGCTTTCCGCAGCGCGGATGTGGCGATCGAGTTCACCGTTCCCGCCATCGCTTTCGACAACTATATGAAATGCTTTGCCGCCGGTGTGCCGGTGGTATCGGGCACGACAGGCTGGCTCGACCGCCTCGGAGAGATCAAAGCCCTCTGCGCCAACGAAGGAAAGACATTCTTCTATGCCTCCAACTTCAGCGTCGGTGTGAATATCTTCTTTGCCCTGAACAAATACCTGGCAAAGATCATGAACCACTTCCCGGGCTACGGCATCCGCATGGAAGAAACACACCATATCCATAAGCTCGACGCGCCGAGCGGCACCGCCATCACCCTCGCCGAAGGGATCCTGGAGGAAGTGGAGCGGAAAGACCGCTGGACGCTGGAATCGGCCGAACGCCCCGCCGATCTGCCGATCCACGCCATCCGCGAAGGCGAGGTGCCGGGTATCCATGAGGTTATCTACGAGTCGGATGTCGATTCGATCCGCATCAAACACGATGCGAAAAGCCGCGCCGGCTTCGCCCTGGGCGCCGTACTGGCAGCCGAATTCACCGCCGGGAAGAAAGGCTTCCTGGGTATGGAAGATATGTTGCAGTTCTAATATATATAATGTAAGACATGAAGAAGTTCCCGAAGAAACAATGGATCAAGTTCGGTATCGCCGCCGTAGTGTACTGCCTGTTCGCCCTGTGGATGCAGAACGCCTGGTTGCTGGTCGGCCTTATCGTGCTGGTGGACATATACCTCACCAAATACATTCCCTGGGGAGGCTGGAAGAAATCAAAGAATCCCGCCGTACAGAACGTGCTCGAATGGGTGGATGATATCCTGTTCGCCCTGGTGGCGGTGTATCTGATCAACCTGTTTGTGTTTCAGAATTACCAGATACCCAGTGCGTCGCTGGAGAAATCGCTGCTGGTGGGCGATTACCTGTTTGTCAGCAAACTGAGCTACGGCCCCCGTGTGCCCAATACCCCCATCTCCTTCCCGCTGGTACAGAATACGCTCCCCGTCCTCGATTGCAAGTCGTATCTCGACTGGCCCGAATGGGGATACAAACGCGTCGCGGGCTTCGGCAACATCAAGCGCAACGACATCGTGGTATTCAACTTCCCCGCCGGGGATACCGTAGCGCTGAAAGTGCAGAACCCCGATTATTACAGCCTCGTGGAACAATACGGACGCGAAGCGATCCGGCTGAACAAAGCCGATTTCGGCGAAGTGATCTACCGCCCGGTGGATAAGCGGGAGAACTATGTGAAACGGTGTATCGGTATGCCCGGCGATATGCTGGAGGTACGCGACAACCAGGTATATATCAATGGAGAAGCGGCGAAAAACCCGGAGAACATGCAGTTCGTGTACTATGTGGAAGTGACCTCCCCCTTCTCCGAAGAGCAGTTCCGCCTGCTGAACGTGAGCAAGGAAGACCGTATCATTGAATTTGCCGGAGGAGCCAACAATGAGGGAGCGCTGCGCTTCCTCGGCTTTACGCCCGACGAGAACGGCAATTACAACATCATCTACCGCATGCCGCTCACCCAAAAGGCGCTGGAGACAGCCCATAAGTTATCGAATGTACGGAAAACCGTGATCCAACCCGATGTATTCGGCGGCAGCATGTTCTATCCCGTAGATTACAAAACCGGATGGACGCGCGACAACTACGGACCGATCTGGATACCCAACAAAGGCGCCACGATCGAACTGGACGAACGCAACCTCGCCCTCTACGGCCGGTGCATCAAGAACTACGAGAACAATACGCTGGAAGTCAGGGATGGCGCCGTGCTGATCAACGGACAACCCGCCACCTCCTATACCTTTCAATACGACTACTACTGGATGATGGGCGACAACCGCCACCTGAGCGCCGACAGCCGTTCGTGGGGCTTTGTTCCCGAAGATCATGTGGTGGGTAAGCCGATCCTGATCTGGCTCTCGCTCGACAAAGACCGCAGCCTGTTCGACGGCGGTATCCGCTGGGGACGTATGTTCCGCATGGTTCACGAATAAGGAATGAGTAACCGACCGGCACTCATATCGACATTGAAATGGCTGGCCGTTGCGCTGGTGATCATTGCGACGGTGACGGCTGCCCGCTGGTATTGCGTGGAGTCGTACCGGATCTCCACCCCGTCGATGCAACCGGCGTTGCGGGTGGGCGACCGTATCCTGGTGGATAAACTGCCGCATCGGGGAAACCCCGGCCGTAACCGGGTAGTCCTCTTCCACAGCCCCCTGCTGAAAGACAGTGTGACCCGCCCCCTTTTCCCGGGACGTTGCGTGGGTATGCCGGGTGACACCTTGCAGTTGGACGATGCCGGTTATCCCGCTACCGGCAAGACAGCCGCCTGGTCGCTGGTGATCCCCCGGAAAGACCGTCCCTACCGCCTCAACGACGTATCGCTCACCGCCTGCCGGGAAGCGATCATCCGTGAGGCAGGCCACCGGGCGGCGTTCCGCGACGGACGGATGTATGTGGACGGCAGGGAAGCCTCCTTCTTCACCTTCCGCCAGGATTACTACTGGATTCTTGCCGACCAGCCGTCGAAAGGGATCGATTCGCGGCATCTGGGACTGATACCCGCCGACCATCTCGTGGGTAATGCCTGGTTCTGCTGGTTCAGCACCGACTTGAAACACCTGTTCAAACCTGTCCGCTGATGCAAGACACGGTGTATCTGTCCACCGCCTACCTGGCGCCGGTGCAATACTATTGCAAACTCTTCCGCTATCCCGAAGTGCGGATGGAGACCTGCGAGAACTACCTCAAACAGACGTATCGCAACCGGTGTACGATTGCCAGCGCCAACGGGCCGCTGTCGCTCTCGGTACCCATCGTCAAGCCCGATACGCTGAAGTGCCTCACCAAAGAGATCCGCATCTCCGATCACGGCAACTGGCGGCACCTCCACTGGAACGCGTTGGTATCGGCCTACCACATGAGCCCTTTCTTCCAGTATTATGCAGACGATTTCGCCCCTTTCTACGAACAGAAATACACCTTCCTCCTGGATTACAACGAAGCGTTGCGCGCGCTGATCTGCCACCTGCTCGACATCCAACCCGTGGTACGTCGCACCGATACCTGGGAAACGACGGTTCCCAACGACTTCCGCGAAACCATCCGCCCCAAACACGAAGGCGGGGATGAAATGTTTCATCCCCGCCCGTATTATCAGGTGTTCCAGAACCGGTATGGTTTCCTGCCCAACCTGAGCATCGTCGATCTGTTGTTCAATATGGGTCCTGAAGGACTGCTGGTGATCCGCGACTCGGTCACCGGCTAAGTTCCTCCCCGGCCGGCAGCTCTGCCCTCACCTCCTTTACACATCGCAGATGCGGATGCACTTCTCAAGGGAGGCGGCTTTATCTTTTTCTTTCGGCACAAATTCCTGGCCAACGAAACCTTTGTAACCGGTGGCGACCAGGGCGCGCATGATGGCCGGATAATACAGCTCCTGCGTTTCGTCGATCTCGGCGCGTCCGGGGTTGCCGCCGGTATGGATGTGGGAGAAATAGTCGTGGTACTTCTGGATATTCTCGATGATATTCCCCTCCATGATCTGCATGTGGTAGATATCATACAGCAGCTTGAAGTTGGGCGAACCGACGCGGCGGCAGAGTTCCGCTCCCCATACCGTATGGTCGCAGAGGTAATCACGGTGGCCTACGCTGTTGAGCAGTTCCATAGTAAGTACTACATTATATTTCTCGGCGATCGGGGTGATGCGCTTCAATCCCTTTTCGCAGTTCTGCCAACCCTGGAGATCGGTCACCCCGTTGCGGCGGCCGGAGAAACAGATCAGGTTCTTCAGTCCGGCTTCGGCTACCATCGGGATCACTTTCTCGTAGCTCGCCACCAGTTCGTCGTGCAGCTTCGGATCGTTGAACCCGCGGTCGATACCCAGACCGGCGCCTTCCGCCATGGCGACGGTCAGCCCATGTTTCTTCACCGTGGGCCAGTCGTTCGGGCCGAGCAACTCGACCGATTCGATGCCGATCCGCTTGCATAGTTCACAAAATTCGTTCAGTTCGATATCGCCAAAGCACCACTTGCTCACCGAATGGCGGATATTCCCTTTCAGCGGAGCCGGTGAGGCGTTGACACGGGTTACTTCCGGCATCGCCGAAGCGACACCCGATACGGCGGCGGCAGCACTACCTGCCAGAACGGTCTTGATCGCCGTTCGTCTTGAGATCGTTTTCATCAGGAATGTTTTTTAATGGTATTTTCCACAAAGATAGGGAGAATATCGGCAAAACAGCCGTTACAGGTCGATCAATTCCTTCATGCCCTCTTCCAGGGTATGCGGACGGAAGCCGAAGTCGCGGCGGGCTTTGGCATTCGACAAGCCGCTGAAGCGGGGACGGGGCGTGGCTTCGTTCATCTCTTCCGTCGTGACCGGGCAGATGAGGGAGGAGTCGAGGCGGAAGAAAGCGGCTACGCGGTAAGCGATATCGGCGATCGACAAGCACTCGTCGCCACACAGATGGTATGTGCCGGTACCGGAGAAGCGGATAAGCTGCTCCAACCCCGTCGCGATATCTTCCACCCAGGTAGGAGTGCGCCACTGGTCGGACACCACGCGGATGGGTTCGTTGTTGGCCAACCGCGTGCGGACGAGCTGGATGATATTCCCATGTTGTCCGGGCAGCGCCTTCCCATACACCACCACTACGCGGGCGATGGCATGATGGCGGCAGGTGGCGGCAACAGCCAGTTCACCCAGCAGCTTTGTTTCGCCGTAATAGTTGACCGGCACAGGCGTGTCCTCTTCCGTATAAAGCTGGCGGCGGATCCCTTCAAACACAAAATCGGTGGATAGATGTAGGAGGTGGCTCTGGTTCCTTTCGCACCAACGGGCGAGGTTTTCCACGGCGTCCACATTCACGGCATACGCCTCCTCCCGGTGGGTCTGGCAGTAATCGGGGACGGAGAGGGCGGAGGTATTCACGATCGCATCCGGACGAACCACGTCCAACAGGCGGCAGATGGCGGTATGATCCGTCAGATCCCCTTCCACAAACCTATACCCACTACCCGGCCAGCGGTCGGCATGGAGGGAGAGGCCGGTTACATCATACGCTTCCTTCTGCGAGAGGGTGTGCAACAACCGGCGACCGGTGAAGCCGTTGGCTCCGACAACAAGGATCCTTTCCATCGCATCAGAAGAAATAGACCAACAAACCCAGGATACGGTGGTTGGTGACGGCATGGGTATCGCTCACTTTCCCGTCATAGGTATTGTTCGTGCCATAGTAGGCCGTCGCCAGGCAGTATTCCGCACCCAGTTTCCAGTGAGGCAGGTTATATGAGAAGCTGGGATTCACCTCATATACCCTGTCGAGGTTCAACGATTTGCCGAACAGAAACGTAGAAGCGGTACTGTACAGCGCATCACCCGTCCCGAGGTTCTTGGTGAATCCGCCGAAGATACCGGCTCTCCACTTCGTGCCGTAGGTGGCGTTCACCCATGAGGAAGAGTGGCGGAAAGCGGTATAAGCATGTTCGCCCGTCCGTTGATCGATGATCCGGCTCACACCGTATCCACCCAGCATCGCCGTCTGGTCGGTCATGGAATGGAGCGTCGTCTTGGCCGCTACCATATAATTCCTGCCGGTATGTTTGAAGTGGGCTTCGTACGACAGGGTGGTGATCCGTTCGGAGACCTTGTAAATCCCCTCCGCCCCGGGAGCAGCCGTACGCGGCACCAGCGAGATCAGATAAGCACCCGCCCCCACGATCGTGCTGCCCGTGTTCAGGTCGCCGCCCAGGAATAATTCGGGCACACAACTGTTTTTGATGTATTCTTCCGACGGGCCGACAGGTCCTGTGGACGTATATTGCAACTGCCATATCGTGGCGGCGGTAAGCCGTACCTTGCCTATCTGCTGCCGGTACCGCAGCATCGGGCTGCGGTTGAACGCGTTGAAAGGCGCGCCGGTGGAGAGGTTCAGCATATCCGGCATCACATCGCCCGTGAGCGGATGCCAGGTTTGCCCGACCAGCAGTTGGCTTTTCTCCCAGTCGAGCGCCACATACGCCTGCCGGATGCGCAACATGGTGGTACTGGCAGAGAACCCGCCGAAGTCGGTCTCCAGTTTCGCCGACGTACGGGCGGTACCCACCGCCGGTCCCTTGATATCCAATCCCAGGCGGCTGGTAAAGGAATAAAAGCTGCCGTTGGGCGAGGCGTTCAGATCGTTCCCATCGGCATCCCGCACGATATCCAGGGGATACAGATAAAAGTTACCATCCACGGGCGCCACATTCTGGCGGCTGTTGTAAAACAGGTCGCCCCGGACAAATCCGTAAAAATTGTAAGCAAAGTCTTTCTTTTGCGCCATCGCCGGAACCAGCAGGCAGCAACAAACGGTGAAGAACAGGATCCGTCGCATCATTCGAGTAATTGGAAGTATGTTAAAACTGATTATCAATGAGGCGGCAAAGTTACACATTTTTACATTCCGCATTTGAAAAGCGAAATATTATTTGTTCCTTTGCCGCCAAGTTGTAAGACTTTTCATCAAAATAGTGTTAACATGTAAATTATCAACCCCGATATGAGTACAAAAAAGTTTTTATTGGAAGAAAAAGACATACCGACGGCCTGGTATAATATTGTAGCGGACATGAAGAACAAACCCCTTCCCCCGCTCAACCCCTTAACCCGGGAGCCGTTGCATGCGGAAGACCTCTATCCGCTGTTTGCCAAAGAGCTCGCCCACCAGGAGATGAACGAGACCGACACCTGGATCGCTATCCCCGACGCAGTGCGCGAACTGTATAAGAACTACCGCCCCACCCCGTTGGTACGCGCCTACGGATTGGAAAAGGCGCTCGATACACCGGCACATATCTATTTCAAGAATGAGAGCGTCAGCCCCATCGGATCGCATAAACTCAATTCGGCCATTGCGCAGGCATATTTCTGCAAGCAGGAAGGCGTGACCAATATCACCACCGAAACGGGCGCCGGCCAGTGGGGTGCCGCCCTCTCCTACGCTGCCAAAGCGTTCGGTCTGGAATTGGCTGTATATATGGTCAAGGTAAGTTACCACCAGAAACCCTACCGCCGTTCGATCATGCAGACATTCGGCGCGCAGGTGATCGCTTCGCCCAGCATGAGCACGAAGGCCGGCCGCAAGATACTGACCGCCCATCCCAACTACCAGGGCAGCCTCGGCACAGCCATCTCCGAAGCCGTAGAGTTGGCGATGCAGACGCCCAACTGCAAATATACCCTCGGCAGCGTGCTGAACCACGTGATGCTCCACCAGACCGTGATCGGGCTGGAAGCCGAACGGCAGATGGAGATGGCGGGCGAATACCCCGACGTGGTGATCGGCTGCTTCGGCGGCGGATCCAACTTCTCCGGCCTCACCTTCCCCTTCCTCCGCCATAAGCTGACGGAAGGCAAAGACGTACGCATCGTAGCGGCCGAACCGGCCTCCTGCCCGAAGCTCACACGCGGTAAGTTCCAATACGACTTTGGCGACGAAGCCGGTTATACCCCCCTGATCCCGATGTTCACCCTCGGCCATAACTTCTCGCCCGCACATATCCATGCCGGCGGATTGCGCTACCATGGCGCCGGCTCGATCGTCAGCCAACTGATGAAAGACGGGCTGATGGAAGCTGTTGACATCAAACAGCTCGATACCTTCGAAGCCGCCACCCTCTTCGCCGCTGCCGAAGGCATCATCCCCGCCCCGGAATCCGCCCATGCCATCGCCGCCGCCATCCGCGAAGCGCAACTGGCCAAAGAAGAAGGCAAGGCGCGCACGATATTGTTCAATCTCTCCGGACACGGACTGATCGATATGGCGGCATACGACCAGTACCTGTCGGGCGACCTCACCAACTATTCCCTGTCCGACGAAGACATCGAGAAGAACCTCTCCGGACTGGAGCCGATCATCACCGCCTGATCCGGATCCACGGGTACGGCTCAACAAAGGAATGGCGCAGGTCCGTGAGACTTGCGCCATTCCTTTGTTATACCAACCCGAGGTATTCTTCCACCGTATAGTTCAGGAAGCGGTTGAAAGGAAGGAGTAGCCGGAAAGTCTCCGCGGCACGATCCAGCCAGTCAGCCCCGGAGAGGAAACAGTCGGGTTGCGTGGACATCACGCAGAAATCCTTGTGCCGTAGGATATCCCCATACGGCGAGTCGGCAGGGAATCCGGCAGGCATACGCGTCAGGGCTTCGCCTTCCAGGGCGGGGAAGACCTGCTTGAAGGCGGGATTCTCCAGGATAGCGGTAAACTCATCGATCTGGTCGTATATATCCTGCCGGAGCATCTTCAGCAGTTTCGGTTCGGGCATCCAGATACCGCCCGAAAGGAGGATGTTACCCGGCTCCACATGGAAATAATATCCCCCGTAGAGGCTTTTCCGTCCCCCCTTGGCGATGTAGGCGGAGAAGTAATTCTTATACGGCAGTTTGTTGGGCGAGAAACGGATATCCCGGTAAATCCGGAACACGCAATCCTTCGCTTCCAGCCCCGCCACATCAGGATCAAAGCGGGAGATACGGTTGATCAGTTCCTGTACGGTACCGGCAAAGGAGTGGCGCAAGGCGTCAAACCGTTCTTTGTGATCCTGAAACCACACCCGGTCGTTATTCTCAGTCAGTTCCCGAAGAAAAGGAAGGATATCAGTATGCATAACGGATAGAGATTTAGATGGATAATGGGCAAAAGTAGGTAATTTTCAGAAACTGAATCCCAGGTTGAGGTAGAATTGTACCGAGCTTACCCTGTTAGACAGGCCAAGGTTCACATCCAATGGCCCCGCCACGCTATCGAACGCATACCCCAGGCTGCCTCCCCACAAGTGCCTGCCGTGAGGCAGCGAAAAGAAATCGTCGTCGTGCATCCCGTAATTCCCCACCAGCGACACGTAATGCTTACCAGCGATCCGTTGCCGCAGGTGCAGACCCGCCACCGCCACGGCTTTGTCGGCCGGTTCCATGTGGTTGATCCCGGCAAAGGGGATCTGTTGCGGCAGGTATTTGCCCGGTGATTCCCCCCCCAACACATTCATATAAGGATACGCCAAGCTGTGTCCGGTGATCACCCGCCCGCACAGCGAAGGCAGCAGGCTGAGTCCGGCATTGAGCGGCACCACCGCCATCACGTCCAACCCCAGTGCGGAGAAGGGCGAATGTCCGTCGTACGACACAAAATTGTCTGTATATACCGTGTAGTTCGCCCGCAGCGACACCCCTCTCCGGGGGAAGTAACGCCGGTCGATCGTTTCAAACTGCGCCTCGGCGAAGTAGTTGAAATAATGCTGGCTCCGCACGTGATCGAACGGAAGGCCGCCGGGATCCACGGGCATTCCTTCGGCATAGAGGAAATCGTTATAGTCGTAATGCTCAAACCGCGCCCCCACTTTCAGCCGGAAACTGAGCCAGTTCATATCCGAATAGGCAAGCTCCACCAGGTGGCGCCGGTAGGTGGTGTTCACCCACTTCTTTCCATAGTTATATACATCGAGGTCGTGATAGGTGAACATATACGAAAGCCCCATGTTGCGGAGCAGGTTCGGTCCGATGGAATAGTCGAGGCGCGCCGACGTACGTTGCCCGATACGTCCGGTGAACGCCAGCTTCGAGCGGTACCGGTTGCGGTAGTTCAGCGTACCGTTGAGCTGCACCGCCACCAGCTCTTCGGAGTCGAAACGCAGGCCGGCATTGAGTGAGCTGATCGGTTTCTCCTGCATACCCAGCACCAGGTCTTGCTGTTTCTCGCCCGTCAGCTTATAATTCACCCGGGCGTAAGCGTCGGTACCGATCACGATCGACATGGCATTCTGCAACTCCGTGGCAGTCACCATGCTGCTGTCGCGCAGGCCGGTGATGCCGCGCAGCCAGTGTTCATCCCGCGGATCGGCACCCTCGAAGATCACGCGGCGGATAAAGAACGCCTCATCCATCCGGAGGGGATGGATGGCAGGCGAGGGTGTAACCCGTTCGTCGCCCTCCAAACCGATCTGTTCCTTCAGCGCCATGAGCGCGTCCCACTGTTGGCGGGCAGCCAGTTCACCCCGCCGGATCAGCGTATCGATGGCCGCTGCGGAGAAACTGGCGGCGTTGTAGGGAGATACGTTCGGGCGGATCAGCAGGTCGGTCGTGTCTTTATTGGCGCTGTATTTATTGTGGCCGAGCAGGGCGACGATCTGCCCGATCAAATCGCTGGTCGAATTCAGTTTGCCGATCTCTTTCAGGTCGCTCGTCCCCAAGTCCACGCCGATCAGGATATCGGCGCCCATAGCGTGCGCCACATCGGCGGGATAGTTATTCATCAGCCCGCCGTCGAGCAATACCATACTGTCGAGGCGTACGGGGGTGAATACCGCCGGTATCGCCATGCTGGCGCGCATGGCCACAGGGAGGCTGCCATGACGGAACACGTTCTCCCGCCCCGCCACCACGTCCACCGCCACGCAGGCAAAGGGGATGGGGAACGACTGGAAATCAACCGAGTCATGATACCCGATCGTGAGGTTGGCAAACAGGTTTTGCAGATTCAGGCCGCGGATCACACCGTCGGGCAGGCGGTCTTTCTTCTCCACGCCAAAAGGCATGGAGAGGATGTAGCGTTCGGAATTTTCTTTTTCGGGAAACGACTGGCTGGTACGTTTCACCCGGTCGCTCAGCAGGGCGGTCCAGTCCTGGATACCCACCAGGCTGTCAATCTCCGACGCCGTATAGCCGATGGCATACAACCCGCCTACGATAGCGCCCATGCTGGTACCTGCGATATAGTCGATGGGGATACCGGCTTCTTCCAGCACCTTGATCACACCGATATGCGCCATGCCTTTCGCCCCGCCGCCGCCCAGCACCAGGCCGACGGTTTTCCGTTCGCGGGGGAATGCCTGGAAGGCAACCAGCATAGCCAGCCCAAAGCAAATCAACCTCTTCATGCCTTACTTCTTTCCGCAAATATAACGCTTTGCGGGCATATTCGCAGGTCAAGGCCGTTTATTTAGGCTTCACTATGGGACTCAAAGTCTTTACTGAGCCTTCTGTAGCTTTAAACCAGGCAAACGTTCTTTCGACAATCCACCTTTGTGGCAGTACCTGAAATTTAGGCGAATCATCCCTGCGCAGCATAATAACACACAATTTGCCCTGAGATTGCACACGATATTTGGGGAAAACTGCTTCCACCTTCCACTAAGGGGTGTTAGCATGCAGGCTTACAGCATGTTAGATAGTGTAAGTGGGGCGTGTTTTTCCTTCCACTATCCCTCCACGCTCCTTCCACTGTGTGGCAATTGCTCCGGCAATCTCGTATGCTGTCCCATTTCGAAATGGTACAACCGGCATTTCGAAATGGTACACCCTGCATTCCTATCTGCACGTAGATGTTGATCAATCTGCATGTAGATGTTGTGCGGACAACATCCAGACGTTGTCCGCACAACATCCGGATCTTGACTGCACAACATCCGGACGCAGATTGAAATATTGACATCTTTTTTTGTTTTTCAATGTGCCGCAAAGCTCAAAACTTCTACCTATGATTGTGTAATCATTTACCTATGGCAGTTCAAACATCTACCTATGGTTGTCAGATCATCTACCTATGGTTGTTTTCCCCCTTTGCCAGCACAACATCTACATGCAGATGGATCAACGTCTGCACGCGGACAGGAATGCCGGCTGTCCCATTTCGAAATGGGACACCCTACGAGATTGCCGGAACAACTACCACACAGTGGAAGGAGAGTGGAGGGAAAGTGGAAGGAAAAACGCACCCCCCTTCCACTATCTAACATCGTGTAAGCCTGCATGATAACACCCTTTAGTGGAAGGTGGAAGCAGTTTCCCCCAAACTCCGTGTATAGGGCATGCTCATGCCGTCATCCTCCTATCCTGGCCGCAAGGCCACAGGCAGTCAGGGTGTCGAGCCATTTAACCAGGGTGGTTTCGGAGGGTGGGCTCATCGGATAGGCATCCGGATTGTAAACGGTACCCAGCTTCTCGTGCTTCCCTTTACCGATATCATGGTAAGGCAACAGATGGACGTTTTTCTCCTTCCAGGGCAGGGCAGACAGGAAACGGGCCGTCTGCTCCAGGTTCTCCTCATCCGCATTGACCCCCTCGATCAGGGGGATACGGATGATAAAAGGTTTACCCGCTTCCGCCAGCAGCCGTATATTAAGCAGGATACGCTCATTGGGTACGCCGCAATACCGGCGATGCCGTTCCGAATCCATATGCTTGAGATCCACCAGGAAAAGATCCGTTTCCGTCATCACCTCTTCCACCCGTCCGGATGAAGCGAACAAGGTGGTATCCACCGCCCGGTGGATACCCAGACGTCCGCAACGGCGTAGCAGCTCCATCAGTACAGCGGGATATAACAAAGGTTCTCCTCCGCAAAAGGTAACCCCTCCCTCCGACCGATCCATGAACACCGTTTCCTTTTCGATCTCACCCATCAGGTATTCCACCGGCAGTTCCTGCCCCGACATCTCCGTCGCCAGCGAAGGACACACATCGGCACATCGGCCACAGGCATCGCAACGACCGGCATCCACCGTCACGCCGCCGTTAGCCATCGTCAGCGCCCCCTGCGGGCACACCGCCACACAGGCGCCGCACCCGATACATTTCTTCCGGGTGTACATCCGTTGTTTCCGGGGAGAGATCCCTTCCGGGTTATGGCACCAGACACAGGCGAGCGGACATCCTTTCATAAAAAGGGTGATCCGGATGCCCGGCCCGTCGTTGATCGCGTATCGTTTGATATCGAATGTGAGCATGCCTCAGAACGATTCCTGTTCCGTACGGGCGATCACGTCCGCCTGCAAGTCGGCATTCATATCATTGAAATAATCGCTATAACCGGCTACCCGCACCAACAGGTCGCGGTATTCTTCCGGACACTCCTGCGCCTTGTAGAGCGTTTCGGAATCCACGATATTAAACTGGATATGATGCCCGCCCATGGCGAAGTAGCTGCGGATCAATCCAGCCAGTTTGGAGATATCCTCTTCACTCTTCAGCAGGCTCGGCATGAAACGCTGGTTGAGCAACGTGCCCCCGCTCTTCACCTGGTCCAGTTTGCCCAGCGACTTCACCACCGCCGATGGCCCGTGCGTATCGGCGCCATGCGAAGGCGATGTACCGTCGGAGATCGCTTTTCCCGCCAACCGCCCGTTTGGCGTCGCCCCCATCACCTTCCCGAAATAAACATGGCATGTTGTGGAAAGCATATTGAGGTGGAAACATTCGCCTTTGGTATTGGGGCGCCCTTCAATGGCGGCATACAGGTCGTCGTACACCCGTACGGCGATACGGTCGGCATACGGGTCATCGTTACCGAAGAACGGCGTGCGGTTGAGGATCGTCTGCCGCATCGCCTCCATGCCGTCGAAATTACTGTCGGTGGCATACAACATCGCTTCCATACTGAAGGTCTTGTCTTCATACACATGCTTCTTCAGCGCGCAGAGGCTGTCGGTGATGGTACCGAGGCCGGTACATTGGATGTACGTGGTGTTGTAGCGCGGGCCGGCGTTGTAGTAGTCGCGTCCCTTGGCGATACAATCATCTATATAGAGCGAGAGGAAGGTTGCCGGGGCATACTTGGCGAACATGCGGTCGATATAGTTGCTCACCCGCACCTTCATATCCACAAAATGGTGAAGCTGGCGGAGGAAGGCGGCGTAGAGCGATTCAAAGTCGGCAAACGTACGCGGATCGCCCGTCTCAAGCCCTACCAACAGGCCGGATACCGGATCCACCCCGTTGTGCAACGTCACCTCCAGTATCTTCGGTACGTTGAGATAACCCGTCAGCACATAGGCTTCCTTACCGAAGGCACCTACTTCGATACATCCGCTGCATCCTCCTTCGCGGGCATCCTGTATGGATTTCCCCTGGAGCAGGAGTTCCTGGATATACACATCCGGGTTGAACACCGACGGATAACCATGTCCCTGGCGGATCACCTTGCAACCGGTGCGCAGGAACCGTTCGGGCGTGCGGCTGCTGATATGGATGGCGCTGCCGGGCTGGAGGATGTGGAGGTCTTCAATCACCTCGAGCATGATATAGGACACTTCGCTCACCCCGTCGCTTCCGTCGGCTTTCACCCCGCCGATATTGAGGTTGGTGAAGTCGTTGTACGTACCACTCTCCTTCGCCGTGATACCCACCTTGGGAGGTGCGGTATGGTTGTTCACTTTAATAAAGAAGCACGACATCAGTTCTTTCGCATCGTCGCGCGTCAGTGTGCCCGCCGCCGTTTCCTTTTCGTAGAAAGGCGCCAGGTGCTGGTCGAAATGGCCGGGGTTCATGGCATCCCAGCCGTTGAGTTCGGTGATGGTGCCCAGATGCACAAACCAGTACGCCTGGATCGCTTCCCAATAGGTGCGCGGGGCGTGGGCGGGCACCCAACGGCACACTTCGGCTATCTTACGCAGTTCGGCGGCGCGTTGCGGGTTGGATTCGCGGGCGGCCATCTCTTCGGCAAGGTAGGCATGACGTTCGGCAAAGAGGATGGCGGCATCGCAGGAGATCGACATGGCAGTCAGCTCTTCCTGTTTGTCGGTCGCCTCCGGATCGTTCATAAAATCGAGCGATGCGAGGTGTGCGGCGATCTGCTCCTTCAGGTCGAGCAGGCCATATTGATACAGTTTTCCGTCGAGCGAGGTATGTCCCGGCGCGCGTTGTTCCATAAATTCGGTGAACAGGCCCGACTCATAGGCAGTCTTCCAAGCTTCAGGCACATGGTTGAAGATGCGTTCGCGCTGCGTTCGTCCTTTCCAGTAAGGGATCACCTCCCGGGCATAGGTTTCGATATCTTCTTCCGAAATGGTGTATCGTTGCAATTCCCGGGTGTTGAGGATATGGAGGTCGTCCACACTGTGGCAGGTCAGCTCCGGGAAGGTGGGTACGGCTTTGGGTTGCGGCCCGCGTTCGCCCACGATCAGTTCGTCGTCGCCGATATAGATGGTTTTCTGCCTGCATATCTCGAGGAAGTTCAACGCCCGCAGCACGGGGATGGGGTACTTTCCGTAGTTTTCCCGGTAAAAGCGTGTCTCGATCAGCGCACGTTCGATAGAGAGGGAGGGTTCGGCTTCAAACGTCTGTTTACGCAGGCGTTTGATACGGTCGTTCATACCGAAAGCGTTCGGCGGACAGGTCATGTTCAAATCAGCAGTTGAGTTACACATATATTAAATGGAATTAAAGGCGGAACACCCGAAGGGTATCCCTGGTTGGTGGTTTGTAATATGGAAGATGGGGAACGAAAACTGGTATCCCGGACACAACAGAACATCGTATCCGGCAAATCAAATTGCTCAGAGATAAAACATCAAACAATTAAAAAGGCGCCTGTACCCTTTCAGAAGCATACCCATGGTTTTATGTTGCAAACATAGTGAATTCATCTGTCATAGCAATCTGAATTATGCTTTTTTTCAAGCCTGTCCCCGTCTTTTTTTTTCCAAAAAAACGGGAAGTGTAACATCGGAAACAGGATGCGGCGTTTTTTATTCCTTTTATTTGCAGGCGTGAATCAGTGAAGAAATCTATTAAACTATAATATTGCTGTTTATGAAGAAATTATCCATGCTTATGCTGTTCCTGCCCTGCCTGCTTTGGGCGCAGGAAGCTACACAAGAGTCCGAATTCACGATGTCGGCACAATTGCGCGCCCGGGGCGAATACCGCAACGGCGCTTTGTTCCCCCGTTCGGAAGGAACGCTGCCCGCTACCTTTATCAACGACCGCGCCCGGTTGTCGATGGAATACAAGCGGACCACTCTCGCCTTTAAATTCTCCGGCCAGCATGTAGGCGTGTGGGGGCAGGATCCGCAGATCGATAAAAGCGGACGGTTCATGCTCAACGAGGCATGGGCGAAGCTCGGTTTGGGAAACGGCTTTTTCGCCCAACTCGGACGACAGGCGCTGGTATATGACGACGAACGAATCCTGGGAAGCCTCGACTGGAACGTGTCCGGACGCTATCACGACCTGCTCAAACTGGGTTACGAAAACAACCTGCACGCCCTCCACCTGATGCTGGCGTTCAACCAGAACGACGAGAAAATCAACGGAGGAAGTTATTACGCCCCTGGCGGACAACCGTACAAAACGATGCAAACCCTGTGGTACCACTACGGCAACGCCACCCAACCTTTCGGCATCTCCCTGCTGGCGATGAACCTGGGATGGGAGAACGGGGAACTGGAAAATCCCGCCACCACCTATATGCAGACACTTGGCTCCTATATGACGTACAAGAAAGGTTTATGGGATATCAACGGATCGTTCTACGGACAAACGGGACGGACGGCCACCGATGTGAGCGTATCCGCCTGGATGGGGAGCGTTTTCACCAAACTCAACCTCCATCCGCAATGGGCCGCAGGCGTGGGTACCGATTACCTGAGCGGCACCGAAGCGGGCGACGAATCCTACAAATCCTTTAACCCGCTGTACGGCACCCACCATAAGTTTTATGGGACGATGGACTATTTCTACGCCTCCCCTTTTATCAACGGTGTGAACCCCGGCTTGTGGGATAACCAGCTCGCCCTCTTTTACAAACCGTCTAAAAAGGTGGATCTGTCGGCCAACTATCACTATTTCCTGACAGCAAAAACCGTGTCGGACACGAGCGGCGAATTAGACAAAGCCCTCGGATCGGAAATAGACCTGCAGATCGGATGGACCATCATGCCGGATGTAAAACTGATTGCCGGTTACTCGTTCATGCTCGGAACGGAGACGATGGACTATGTGAAAGGCGGCGACCACGACAGTTGGCAGGACTGGGGATGGATATCCCTCAACATCACCCCGAAACTGTTCACGGTGAAGAAGTAAGCAGATACCGGCCTGCCGCTCAGATCTCGATCAGCGGCAGGCATCGGACCCCTTCCGTTTGCAGGTAACAACTTCCCCACGACAGCCCCACGCCGAAACCGCAGAGGCAGAACGATGCCGGTTTGGCTATGCTTCCCAGTTGGGTCACGATCGTCAGCGGGATCGAAGCGGAAGAGGTGTTGCCAAAATTTTTCAACGACACAGGCACCTTCTCAAGCGGAATATCCAGTATATCGGCAATCGTTTCAAGGATCATCTTATTGGCCTGGTGGAAGACGAAGTAATCGGTTGCCTCCAGCCGCAGTCCGAAGTGATTGTAGAGGCGTTCGATGCTGTCGGGCACTTCGGTGATGGCAAAGGAAAATACTTCTTCCCCCTTCATCGCCACGTGAGTATTCGCCCGGGCGATCCCCTCGGCGATCTGTACCTCCTGTAAAGAAGCGGCCGTCACCGGATGACGGGCGCCCCCATCGCGGATCATGATCGCTTCCGCCCCGCTGCCGTCGGTACCCAGTTCGAAATACATCGGTGGTGCCGAAGCATCAAAAGAAAGCAGGGTGGCGGAACCGGCATAGCCGAAAAGCGGCCACGTGGTCTTGTCGTTCCGGGAATGTTGAGCGGTATTCACATCACCGGCAAGCAATAGGGCGCGCCGTATTCCACTTTTCGAAAGCATAGAGGCACAGATACTCAACCCCTGCACATAACCCGAACAACCCGATGTCACATCAAAAGCAATACATCGGCTACTCAATCCCAATCGTTCCTGCAACAGGCAAGATGTCATCGGTGCGATGTAATCGGCGGACTGGGATACAAAAACCAACAGATCAATCTCATCTTTGGCAACTTCCAATTCCTGTAATAAGCATTTGGCTGCGAAGTAACAAAAATCTGAGGTAGTTTTGTCAAGCGTTGTTTTTCTTACGCATTCAACACCCGTAGCTTTTACAAATTGTGCATACTGCTTATCGTTCAATAAGTAATTTACATCGGCGTATCCACACACAGTTGTGGGAACGCAGGCCGAAATACCGTCGATCCGGATGGAAGGGGTTGTGAAAAGTGCCATTATTTATTCTTTACGATATGATACAGATCTTCCACTGTCTGGCTACTGCGCAGATCTTCCGGTTTGAGTGTCACTTTATATGCTTTTCGTACCATTGCGACAACCGTCATAGCAACGATCGAACACCACTCATCGTGTTCCCTGAAACGGGTTTCAGATGTAATGCTTTGCTGGTCGTCAAACGCCGAGGCGACTACATGAGTAAATTCATTCAGTTCCATATAATAAATCTATTAAATATTCCCGACGTTGATAATAAGACTGTTTAGTCAGTATGTAATACCTGAACCTTCCATGCGGATTTTCACTTACAGGTTCATACCCAAAGGCCGTTACCAGCTTTCCGGCTCTGCAATTATCATCAGCAACCTTAGCATACATAACCTCTAATCCCATATCCCCAAAACAAATATCGAGACTATGCAATGTTACCTTTACCGGAATCACAGAGTCAATATATGCAGGATCTGCAATAAAAAGCCCCCCCTCTCCGCTTTTGGTATCATAGTCGATATTCTTTACATTGATTAACCCTATCTCCTTACCTTTCCAAACAACAATAGAATAGTAATTATGTTCGTTATTTACCGAATCAAACCACTCTTTTTGCATTTCAGCAGTTATTATATCCTGAAACTCCATTTGTTTGCGAATCGGCTCTGAATTACGCCACTGACGAACTATTTCCAGTTTGTCTTCAGTAAGTGGGACAAAAGAAACATCGTGTTCGTTCCGGCAAATCATACAAGTCCTCCATGAATGGTGAACTCACTCCGTGTCACCCACCTGGCTGCATCCGATAACAGGTAAACACACATCCACGCCACATCTTCGGGTTTACCATGTCCCAGTTGGTAACGTGCACTGTCTGTATCGAGATAATCCTCAAACGCTTCCACCATCGGTGTTTCTACTGCTCCGGGTGATACTATATTCGATCGCCCTTTGATAGCAGAAAGTTCCAATGCCAACACATCAGAAACGGGCAACAAGGCTCCTTTGGCCGCTGAGTATAGTGTATAACCCGGATGGAAGTTTGTGCCATGCATCACTGATGATATAAAAACAAACGATACTCCTTTGTTCAACCGTCTGGTATTGAGCAATTCCCGATTGAGCAGGATAACCGAATTTAAATTGGTATCGAATACCTCACGTATATCATCCAAACCTATATGTTTAGCCAACATAAACCGTGTAATCCCTGCAGAATGCACAATGCCGTCCAACAGGGGCAGTTGTTTCACCATCCCCACGATCTGTTCCTCAACCGTCAGATCCGCCGTGAGTTGGATATGTCCTTCGCCTTCAAGCGAACGGAAGGTTTCGTCAAGCCGGGCGGCATCACGACCAGTGATACACACACGCGCACCCATGCGCGTACATTCAATAGCTGTTGCACGGCCAATGCCGGAGGATGCGCCAGTAACAAGGATGGTCTTCCCTGTGAGAGTAAACGGATTATAAGTCATCGCATTAGTCTAAAAAAGTGTTGAATTAATTTCCACGGCGTGTAGCTTGAATGGCCGGCATACCGTTCGTTATGCTCCACATCAATCACTCCTATGCGGCAATCATTGCGCCCATAATACCCTTTGCGGTAGATGGCGAAGTTGGCAATGGCGGGATCTGTATGAAAACCTATACGCAGTGAATATAGTTTATGAAAAGTTACGGCAAAGAAGCGGCGCAGGGGATGTTGCTTGATATGGAGGCGACGGGCATATACGATATCATACCCTTCGAGAGCCTTCGCATACAGGCGGGGAATATCGGCAGGGTTGTCTTGCAGGTCGCAATCCAGCACCACGATCCAATCGCCCTTGACAAGTGAAACGCCTCGCCGGATCGTTGCATGCTGCCCGATGTTCTGTTCGTTACGCAAGACGGTAATTCCCTGTTGTGCCTGTAGCCGTTCCCAGGAATCGTCGTCCGAGCAGTCGTCGATCAGAATAATCTCATACCTGCCCAGGGGAGTGAGCGCGTTGGTTAGTCTTCGTACCAATTCGTCCACAATGTTGCCGGCCATATATACCGGTGAAACGATTGAAATCACTTGCTAAAAATTTGGATCAATTCAGACACATAATCAATCTGGTTATCTGTCAGTTCGTGAAACAAGGGCAATCGCAGCAAACAGTCCGAGAAGCGTATGGCATGGGGCAGTTCCCGGTTATCCGCAAAACGTTTCCCGAACAGGCTATTGTGCAGGGCATGATAATGGAAAGGCGCATATACCCCGTTGGCGGCTAAATGGGCGATCAGGCTGTCGCGGTTTTCCCGGTCTTTACATACTAAGTAGAAGATATGATTACTTCCCTGCCCCATCGGCCGTTCCGGAGAGACTCCCTGCAGGTTGGCATAATAGCGGTTCCACTGTTCATGGCGCCGGGCTACGATATGTTCCCCCGCCTTGAACTGTCCCCACAGAAAAGCCGCACTCAGTTCGGGCATGGCATAAGCGCCACCCGTATCCGTCCATTCATAAAGAGGTGTCTGTCCGCGTTCGAAATCAAGTCGGTTGGTACCTTTCAGCCATAACTGTTCGGCGCGGGTAACCATCGCGGCATTGTTTACGCCGAGTAACCCTCCTTCGCCACACTGGATATTCTTCGTTTCATGAAAGGAATAACAAGCCAGATCACCACTATGTCCCAGTTCGGGCGATGTCACCCCGTGCGCGGCATCCTCTACCACATATATATTATAGGTACGTGCAAGCGCGCAGATGCGTTCCATTTCACATCGCACTCCATTGTAATGCACCACCACGATGGCCTTTGTACGGGGAGTAATCAGTCCTTCGATCAGGGAAGCATCCATATTGGGATGGCTTGCCTGCGAATCCACAAACCGGATCGTTGCCCCGAACTTGGCAAAAGCAAGGGCGGAAGAGACGAAGGTAAAGGAAGGGACAATGACCTCATCTCCATACCGGATGTTGCATAAGAGGGCAGCCATTTCCAAAGCCGACGTACAGTTTGTCGTAGTCAGCGCCCGTTTAAAACCCAGGTACTTCTCAAGCAGATCGTTGCACATACGCGTAAAATGCCCATCGGCAGAGAGCTTCCCCATCTGCACCGCCTCGGTAATGAACTTGTATTCATAACCGGACACGTAGGGCTTATTGAATGGGATCGTTATCATAGCTTATTTTGAAAAGGGTATAACCTCTTGAATTCAATGCTGTTCTTTCTTCTATTCGGAACCCCCTGCCGTTTATCCACAGATCATCACTTGGTGTGATCACGTAATGGATGTTATTTTCCTTAATAAATCGTGTCTGCGCATTGCGGAGTTCTTTCATCGGAATCTGCCGGGATTCCACCCAACGGTAGAAGGTTGAGTTTTCGATGGAGGCGAGGACGGCGTAGTCACGCATATCTTTAGGATCATAAGCGATATCATATACATCGAGTCTGATGGGGAAATAGTCGTTCCGCAGGCGACGAACCACCGAAAAGGGTACAATATAGTTCACATCGCGCACATATTCATTACCGTTTTCTCTGCGCTCAGGCGTATCTACCCAGACAACAGGTCCATCTACTGCCGTTATTTTACGGGTAAAGTCAGCATCCAACCGATTCCCTCTTAACGTATTTCCATAGAATCCACCCACTACGATACCGGCAGCAATAATCACACCTGCCGCGATCTTTCTTGGCATTCGGCTGTTGGTAATTAACATAGCAAAAAGAACACCATGACCCACAAACGCAACCGGGACACTCATCTCGGTAGCCAATTGCATCGCATCACGCATAAACCACAACGGGCAGGCAAACACCAATCCGGCGGGAATCGCCAGTAGCAGCACTCCGTTTTCTTTGATCAGGGATATCATACTGCTACGTTCTTCTTTACCCAATAATGCAAACAAGAGCAAACAGAGGGCTAAGTTAAGCGTCGTCCGTTCCACGAACACTTCTGCTGTCTCTGTGGCAAGCGGGAGTGTGAATTCGGAGAAGGCTTTACTTATTTGTTGCTCTATGGACAGGTTATGGATAAAATAAGGATTTTCTTTTGCTGTCAATGTATAGAATGCCACACACCATAACGCACCGAAAACTACCGCCGCAACATTCTTCCAATATTCGACATTACTCCTTTCGCTCCAAAATCGGAAAATCAAGACAATGGAAGCACTCCCAAATAAGGCAGGTGCAGCCGAAGACACAAGCAATCCAACCACGATCAGAGGCAGTATTTTATTTTTCGAAAGAATAACCCATGCAACCAGGCATATCATCACATAGATCTTTTCAGATATCACATCGTGAAACGGAAGGGTTGCAAAATCATATTTGCCTTCTATAATACTCAGCAACAAGACGGGTAAGAAAAACACGAGAAATGCGAGCCAGGGTGTCTTCCCATCTCTTCCAACATATTTTTCGATAACAGTGGCAATAGCCAAAAGCGCGATGCCGGCAGTCAATGGAAGGATCACAAAGAGCCTTGCATGATAGAAATTGCCGGACACCTTACCTATCAAAGCCGCAAAATGAACATCAAACCAATGATAGATTGTTGGACTTTGCAAAGCTGGATACATCTGTTCAATATTAACTGATTCGATCCCACTGTTACCAACGTAATCTGCCAGGGCAGCATAGAACGAATGGTCGAAATGCAACGAATATAGATTGCCAGCCAAATCATATCCGGCAAAGAACTTCATCAGTATCAGCAAGACAAATACTCCGTAAATCAGCAGAACAGGAGCAAAAGTAACTCTGATCTTGCGCCAGTGAATCAGCCTAAAACGGATGCCCAACAACAGTAAAGGAAGAACTCCTGCGAGAATTGTAACACCTGCACAATTGGCCAAAGCATAAATCGTAACAATCAGTATCCCTCCCAGCGATAAACGGCGGAACGTGTATGCAAAAGCATATTGTTCATCATCGTTATCCGCAAAGAGCATTACGAAATGCCCAAACAGGTATGATGTCACTACCATACCTGCCGCAATAAGAAAATAAACGATCAATTCTGACATAAACCCTTTCTATAACATCAATGCGAGGCCGATAGCCTCGCATTGATAGTGTTTTATCATTTCGGGGAAACCCCAACAATGATCATCGTTATTAAAATTATTATGGTTGAGTATCCGGTTCGATAGAACTGTCACTGGAATCCGTCCATTCAGTTCCGGATACAGCCACGCTCCATGTCCATCCACTTGAAGACACAACTGGAGTAGGTTTGAAGATATACTTATACCTCATGCTTGATGACCATTCAGATATTCCTGGGAAACTGGAAAATGGGATCGTCTTCTCACCAGTTCGAACAATATTATCTTCATTGCTAATTGAATAGTCTATCGTTACAGTCCAAGTTTGATCTACACTACCCGGCAAAACATATAAAGACGCAAATTCATTTGTATTTCCTGACGCGGATGAAGTATTTTCCGAATCATCAAATGCTATATCGTCATTCGTATAAGCAGCATTAGTCATACTATGATCATCATAGGTAAAACTGGTTCCTGAAAAAGCCAGGTTCGCAGTGGCAGGGACATTAACTGTTAATGAATTAATCGTTATGTCTTCCGGCCCATCTGCATTTTTATCAACGCCAAACAGTAATTGTGCAGAGGCATGGCAAAAATTGAGTATTATGGATGTAGAGGTTCCATTGTATGTAATAGGGCCAGCATATGCGCAAAGCATATCTCCTTGCGGGGTATTTGTATAATTAGATATTGTTACTTTTGACCCATCAGTAATTGCTCCTATTACACTTAAATCTACAGTAGGATCAGAATTTGCTAATGCCACAAAATAAACCGTCGTCCCATCAGCCGGAAGATATAATTCGATGGGAGTTGAAGCATTGACATCCAAATAAGTCGTTACTGTAGTCGCGCTTCCATCATTAGTCGGAACAAGATAAAAAACGTCTGTTGTTCCAAAAGATGTAGCATCATTGTAAGTCAAATCAATGGATTCACCATCTCCATCCTGAACTAGAACAGTTATGGTCTTATCATAAAGGGATTCTATCTCATTCGCGTTCTTGTAGTTCGCCCTTGTAGTTTTCCCTGTACTCACCTTAAACTTCAACGGTGTCAGACCTTCGTTGTTTTTACTAATCACTTCTTCTTGAGAGCAGCTAATCATCATCATAGTTGCGAATAGCACTGATGTCAGTGCGAACATTTTCTTTTTCATCTAAATAAATTGAGAATTGTTAAAAAATCTGTTTAGTAATGCTTTGATTCGACAAAATTACTTATTTTGCGGCTAAAAAACATCCAAAACACTTATTTGTTCATCCGGTTAATGATTTTTCACAGAAAAATATCCTGTTTCTTGTCATCTTCCCAGGGATCGACGTTGATATCGTCGTCTTTGCCTCCTCCACCTCCGTTGGGGTCGGGGTTCGGATCAGGGTTCGGGTTCGGGTCGGGCACAGGAAGTGTCACCGACAAGCGAAGTTCCAGGTTCAGGCCGGCGTCGCATACGCCGCGGTCGATACGGTCTTTGATTTGTGCTGCAATGACGGCTACCTGGTCAGATACGTTTGCATCGAAACGGTAGGTACGGTTGTTCGTCAGCACAAAAGCAAGATCCACATAATAATCCCTCGGCTCCGACAAGTCCAGCGGCGGGCCAAAGGAGGCGAAAGCCGTTTCAATTGTGCCCTCCGTGGCCGACGATGCGTTGGTATTCGGAAACGATAGCAAATAAACGACAGGCGCGTGTGTAGGCATGCGCGAGGCAACCATTACACCACCGGCAAGTCCATGCACATCACCCGTGACGGCGCGGGCAGGTTTGAGATAGTTCATATTGGTAATATCCACTATCACACGGATCCGATAGACCAACCGGCAGGGGACATATTCGATGGAATCAGACACATAGTGACGGGTATCACCCGGTTGCAACCGGCCGTTGATGTACTTGGTGACAAAAGCCCTCTCGCCGGTGATACTCCGCGGGAAGGCGGTACCGGCAAGGGTATCCGGCTCGTTCACCACGATTTCGCCGTTCGCCTTCACCTCCGCCGTGCTGGCGAGGGCTTCGAAGGTATCATAGTTGTCGGTACCCCGGAAACGGACATAATCGATCCCGCTACCCAACGTACCGTTGATGATCAGCGTACGGTAACTCCCTGCGGCCAGTTGCAACGTGTCCACGGGACGATCCATCACAAACTGACGGGCAGACGCGCTGTTGTCCGGGTAAAACATCACGGTCCATATATCCGGGTTGAGGCGGGCGCGACTCCAGTCGCAGGTAAGTTTGACAAGCGGGTTCGACACCACGTCGAGATCACGCTGCTCGGTACAACCGCCAAGCATGGCAAACAGAGCAACAAGCACGGGCAGGCAGGAACGGAACGTCATCGCTTCCCTCCCTTTCCTGTTTGGATGAGCCATACGAACGAGAAGTTTACACGCGTAAGCGCCAAGCCGCCCCATACGCCGGTTTCGTTCCACATGAGATGATAGTTACCTTCACTGTCGTACTGCGGACGATCGTAAGTTCGATACTGTGAAGTGGACAAATACCCTGCCGCGATACCCGCTTCGAGCGTGAAGTGACGCCCGATGGGGAAAGCATAACCGGTGGTGATACCTGCCGACCAGGCGGCATCGCTCTGGATACCGTCTTTCCACTGTGCTTCGAAACGCTGCCAGTAGCGGCCATACACACCAATGTTAACGCCCCTCAACGGTTTGTCCCATGCGGGATTGCGGTGGCGGCGTTTGTATCCGGCAGGCAACCAGTAGCGCGTAGTAAGACCATAGTCGAGCGTCTGCAAGGCATAGAGATGGTTGGAGGTGCGCCAGTAGGCAAAGGCCACATCCCCTTCGACCGACCAGCGGCGACCGATCGGCAGCTCAACACCCAAATTGGCAACCCCCACCATGTCGTAAAGCAGGTTCGTCTTCAATGCCAGGTAACGGGGAGCAACAGAGCGGGCTAATGAATCAGGGATTGCATCGCGCCTTCGAATGGAATCAGCCGGCGAGGCATCTATCGTACCTGGCATCGCGCACACCGAATGCAACGATACAAAGCAGAAGAAGAAAATAAGTAATGTTATAACTGAGAATTTTAACACGGTCATTACGTTTTTTGGCCATTTCCTGATACTTTTCACACAAGTCGGGTGCAAAGTTATCGCATATTTTTCTGTCGCCAAAGAAATCGCATTGTTTTATTTTTTTTTGAGGATTCCGATGATTTTTCCATAAAAAGAGTAATTTTCAGTGCATGAAGCATCTATCTTTGTTCCCGTTTATCGCCGGAGGTATCCGGCTTTTTATGTATTAAATAGTATAGTTATGTACACATGCAACCAAAGAAAGGAGGCTATCTGTTTCCACAGATGGAACCGCAAACCTTATGCCGCGTTCAACTCGATGCATAAGGTAGTTAAAATCGGTGTGTTATGCGTGGGGATGAGCATCGTATCCCAACTCACAGGCAAAGCTCATGCACAGACAACCGACACACTGTCGCTAACGCGTGAACTGGAATTGGACGAAGTGGTCGTCACCGCGCAACGGGAAGACGGCCTGCCCAATGTAGTGCGCACGCTGGCTACCGTCACCCGTACCGAAGTTGATCGAGCGCCCTCGACCACCCTCAACGACCTGTTACGAACCATTCCTTCCATCGACTTACGCCAACGCGGCCCATTAAGCACCCAGGCCGACATCTCCGTACGCGGAGGCAATTTCGACCAGACCCAGATCCTTCTCAACGGTGTTAACTTCAGCGACCCACAGACGGGTCATTACTCCTTAGACATCCCGATCGACCTCTCTTCCATTGGAAAAATTGAAATCCTGCAAGGGCTGAGCGCTGCAGGGGCTATTGGCGGGGCGTTGAACATCGCCACCGGCAGCCTACCCATCAACACGGCCACCCTTTCCTGTGCCGGGGGACAGCATGGATACCTGAACGCCCTCGGCAGCGCCACCGCAGGCAACGATCAATGGTACTCGTTTTTCTCCGCCTCTTACCGGCAAAGCACCGGATACCGGAAAAACACCGATTTCCGCCAAACCAACCTGTATGGCTTTGCCCGGTATCGGTCTGCGATCGGTGATTGGGAAGCGCAGGCCGGTTTTCAGGACAAACCGTATGGCGCAAGCGGTTTTTATTCGTTTACCTATCCCGACCAGTTTGATTACACGCGTACCTTATTAGGTAGCCTGCGGTGGAAGAAAGAGATCGGGAACGTCAAACTGACGGCCACCGCCTACCACCGGACTCACTTCGACCGTTTTGAACTGTTCCGGAACGAAGCGCCCGATTGGTACACCGGGCATAATTACCATCAAACAAAACTGAATGGCGGAGAAGCCACCCTGTTGCTCCGCAGCAGGATCGGACAAACAACCGTCAACGCGGAAGTGCGTAACGAACATATCCGAAGCAATGTGCTGGGTGATCCGATGGAATCGCCCGAGCCGGTTCCCTTCGAAGGGGATATCCTGTTTACGAAGGAGAAGGGAAGAACGATCGTCCGCGGCCTGGTGGCGCACGGCTACGAATACGGGAACCTGGGTGTGAATGCGGGTGTTTCGTTCCATCACAGCAATGATTTCGGGAACAGGTTCTGCCTGGCGGGCGACGTGCGTTACAAGCTTAGTCCGTCGTTTATCGTCTATGCCGCCGCCAACCAGTCGTTGCGCCTGCCTACTTTTACCGACTTATTCTACAAAAGTCCGACACACGAAGCCAATCCAAACCTGAAGCCCGAAGAAGCCATCGTGTATGAAGCCGGGGGCAAACTGATCAAAGGGGAATGGACGGCCACGGCTACCGTCTTTTACCGTCAGGGCACAAACAGCATCGATTGGGTCTATACCGAAGGGAGCAATACGTCGAAAAGCCTGAATTACAGCCGGGTGAACGCGGCGGGAACCGAAATATCGTGTCGGTGGAATCCATCCGCCTATCACCCCCATCGCTTCATCCGGTTTATAGGCGTAGGCTACACCTTTACCGACCTGGATAAGGAGAACGCGCCCCAAACCACTTCCTACACCTTGGATTACCTGCACCATAAGGTGAATGTAAACCTGGATCACCGGGTGATTTTCCAGCAATTGTCCGCCTCCTGGAACTGTACGTTTTACGACCGTGCCGGTACGTATGTGGATCATGTTTCGGGAAAGCCCACCCCTTTCGATCCCTTCGCCCTGGTGGACGTGCGGCTGCGCTGGAAAGAAAACCGCTACTCCCTTTTCGCCGACGCCAGCAACCTCTTCAACGCCACCTACTTCGACTACGGAGGCATCCAACAACCGGGCTGTTGGTTCACGGCTGGCGTATCGCTTACGTTGTGAAGAAACGGACAAAATAAGTTCCTGTACCCTCTCACTTTTGCCTCCTTATTTCGAGAAAACACCCAATTTTACACCCAAGAGTGTAAAGTTGGGTGTTTATTTTGCAGCAATTAGATGGGGTCTTTTGCGTGACAGATGTTTTGCAAAAATAAACTCCGTGCAGGAAGAAAATGAAACCGCTCCACCGGGTTTTGACATTGATCCTGAATAGCTTCGGCTGTAAAACCAAACTTGCAACACAAACGCAACACAGTAAAAAAACAAACGCCTGATAATCAATTGATCATCAGGCGTTTGGGCGGTATGGACGGGGCTCGAACCCGCGACCCCCTGCGTGACAGGCAGGTATTCTAACCAACTGAACTACCACACCATTTGGTTGCTATTCCGCTGAATTGCACTACAAAGATAGGGGGTTTATTTGATCCGGCAATACATCGGGCAAAAAAAATAACAGCAACCGATTATTTTCCTACTTTTGCATAACGTAAATAACAACACATGAAGAATACCCCTGTAGATTATCAGCAAGCAAAGCAAGTGATAGACAGTTATGGGCTGCCCGATTTCGGGAAAGCGACCATCCGTGAAGTAGTAGCCATATCCGGACAATTGGAGGCAGAAACAAAGACAGAGTTCATCCACATGGAAATGGGTGTTCCCGGTCTGCCGGCGGCAGCGGTGGGACTGGAGGCTGAAATCAACGCCCTCCGGAATGGCGTATCCTCCATCTATCCGAATATCAACGGTATCCCGGAAGTAAAAAAGGAAGCGTCCCGTTTCATCAAAGCATTTGTGGATGTGGATATCCATCCCGAATGTTGTGTGCCGGTGACCGGTTCCATGCAGGGTACATTCGCTTCATTCCTTACGGCCAGCCAGTGCGACCCGGCGAAAGACACGATCCTTTTCATTGATCCCGGTTTTCCGGTGCAGAAGCAACAGATCACCGTGATGGGAAGCAAATACGCTTCTTTCGATGTCTATGCCCATCGGGGTGAGAAATTACAGCCCAAACTGGAAGAATACCTGGTGAAAGGGAATATTGCCGCCCTCGTATATTCCAACCCCAACAACCCGGGATGGTTCTGCCTGACAGATGATGAGTTGCAAACGATCGGACGATTGGCTACCCGCTATGATGTGATCGTGATCGAAGACCTCGCCTACTTCGCCATGGACTTCCGCAAAGAGCTCGGCACTCCGTTCCTGCCCCCCTACCAACCCAGTGTAGCACATTATACCGACCATTTTATCCTGCAGATTTCCGGATCGAAAGCATTCAGCTATGCCGGACAACGCATCGGAGTAACGGCTATCTCCGAAAAACTATACCACCGCGCTTATCCGGGGCTCACACAGCGGTATGGCGGAGGCACTTTCGGGTCGGTCTATATCCACCGCGTGTTGTACGCCATGACATCCGGCACGAGCCATTCGGCGCAATATGCGCTGGCTGCCATGTTCAAAGCGGCATCCGACGGCTCATTCGACTTTATTTCCGAAGTGAAAGAATATGGTCGCCGCGCCGAACGGATGAAGAAAATCTTCACCCGGCACGGATTCACCATTGTATATGACCAAGACCTGGATGAACCGATCGCCGACGGCTTTTATTTCACCATTGCCTATCCGGGTATGACCGGTGGCCGGTTGATGGAAGAACTCATCTATTATGGGATTAGCGCCATCTCACTCAGCACGACCGGAAGCGACCAGGAAGGGCTTCGCGCCTGCACCTCGTTCATCAAACCTCATCAATACGACTTACTGGAAGAACGGCTGGCCCTCTTCGAAGCTCATCATCCGCATTGATATCTCGCTATAAAACAGTGAAGCCCGGCTTTCGTTAGCATTAATTAACAGAAAAAGCCGGGCTTTTCATTTGTTATTCTATACAAAAGCCATATATTGTCGGTGCATTTGATTTCCATTTAACCCTAAAGAAATGGCTGCTTACAACAACATCTTCAAAATTACGCATAACAATGTGCTTCCCAATCAAGGCAGTATTCTTATATCCGAACCTTTTTTACAGGATAAATACTTTCAACGGGCTGTTGTGTTACTGGTGGAACATACTTCTACCGGCTCGATGGGGTTCGTGCTGAATAAGAAAACAGACCTGGTTGTGAATTCGTTCTTTGCCGATCTGAACGGATTGCCAGAGATACCGATCTACCTCGGCGGCCCCGTCTGCGCCAACCGTTTGTTCTTTATCCACTCACTGGGTGATACCATTATACCGGGCGCCATACCGATCAACGATGAGTTGTATTTCGACGGCGACTTTGAAGCCTTTAAGAAATACCTCCTCAGCGGGCAGCAGGTAGAGGGAAAGATAAAGTTTTTCATCGGTTATTCCGGATGGACGGAAGGGCAACTGAAAGAAGAGATCAACGGCAATTCGTGGGTAGTCAGTTGTGCGCCGAACGACAGCATGATCCTTGCCGACGGCGACTGTTACTGGAAAAAGTCGCTCAGCCAGTTAGGCAAGAAATACAAGACGTGGACCAATTATCCCAAAGAGCCCCATCTGAACTGACATACCCTCCGGCAAACCTCTGATTATCCATCTGCATTTACATCATCAACTAATACTATCATGATAAAGAAACAGTTATGTGCCTTTGTGCTGGCAAGCCTTGCCTGTACAGGGTATGCCCAGTATGAAGCGGAATCATGGGTTACCCTTCCCGACCGTTCCGCCCTGTTTGAAAAACAAACGGAAAAGGTTTCCTTCTCAAACCAACCCACCCGCAAAATTGGTTCTTCCATTGTCATTGATGAGCAACATACCATGCAATCGGTCGATGGTTTCGGCTTTGCGCTCACCGGAGGAAGCGCTGAGCTGATGATGCGGATGTCGCCCGCCGCCCGTTCCACCCTTATCCGCGAGTTGTTTTCCGTCAAAGACAACCACATCGGCGTAAGTTACATCCGCCTGACGATCGGCGCATCAGACCTGAACAGCTTCGTCTTCTCCTACAACGACCTGAAACCGGGTGAGACAGACCCGGAACTGAAAAAATTCGATCTCGGACAAGACAAAAAAGACGTTATTCCCGTGATGAAAGAGATACTCTCCATCAACCCCGGTATCCGGATCATGGCCTCTCCCTGGTCGGCTCCCGTATGGATGAAGACCAACGACAAGGTAAAAGCCGGCTCGCTCAATCCGGCATACTACGAGGTATATGCCCGTTACTTCATCAGATACATCCAGGCGATGAAACAAGAAGGTATCCACATCGATGCCATCACCATCCAGAACGAACCCATCAATGCCAACAACACCCCCAGTATGCGGATGAATGCCGTGGAACAGGGAGAGTTTATCAAGAAACATCTCGGTCCGCAATTGGATAAGGCAGGTCTCAGTACCAGGATCGTACTATTCGACCACAACCTCGACCGCCCGGATTACCCGCTGACAATCCTGAATGACCCCGAAGCAGCCCGGTACGTGGACGGATCCGGCTTCCACCACTACGGAGGAGATATGAGCGCCATGTCGGTCGTCCACCATGCCTTCCCCCACAAAAACCTCTATTTTACCGAACAGATGGTGATCGAACAGCCCGGAAGTACACCTATCGCTATTGCCGCCCAGGTGAAGCGGATGATCATTGACGTTACCCGCAACTGGAGCCGCAACGTGATCCTGTGGAACATCGCAGCCGATCCGCTCAACGACCCGCATACGGACGACGGCGGTTGCCCCATGTGCCAGGGTGCAATTACCATCGATCAGGATCAGACAACAAAGAATCTGGCATATTATGTCATCGCCCACGCCTCCAAATTTATCCGTCCCGGATCCGTCCGTATCGGCTCTACCAACCCGGGGGATATGACCGTTGCGATGACTACAGATGAAGAAAGGCGTGACGTTACCCGTGTATCCACCCCCATCAATTACGATATATTGCCGAATGTAGCCTACCGGACACCGGATGGAAAGATCGTACTTGTCGTAGCCAATACTTCTTGGAGTACGCAAGGGTTCCATATCCTGTACCGCGGAAAGACCGCTTCATTCCGCCTGCCTCCCGGTGCTGCCGGAACATACGTATGGTCGGTTACCGCCCTTGCGGATTGAGTAATTGCATTACCAGCACATCCCGGTAACCGTCCACCGCCACCTGCCAGTCGGCCAGTTTGCCTGTTGTCTCAAAACCACAGCGGGCAAACAATGTCCGGCTGGCATCGTTGTTTTCGGCCACATACACATATAGCTGGTGTAGTTTAAGGAAGGAGAAGACATACTCCTTCAGCAGGTCCATCGCTTCGGTAGCAATCCCGTTTCCCTGGCAGGCAGGGTCTATCAACACTCCCACTCCCACCCGCCTGTTATGCGGATCGAAGTCATACAAATCCACTGTTCCGATCGGTGTCGGGCTTTCTTTCCGTTCGATCACCAGACGGAGTTGCTTCAGGTCGTACAGGTCTCGATGCGATTGGGCGATATATTCTTTCAGTACATACCGGGAATATGGGGTAAGTGTATTACCTACGCCCCACCATTCGGTATTGTTCTCCCAGAGGTAAATATTTGCCAGGTCTTCAGGTTCTAAAGCCCGCAACCGGATATGCTCGTTTTCAAGAAGTGCCATCGTTATCTGCCGGGTGAAACAAGCCGGCCGCTTTTAAGGGTGAATAGATGATGCGTGCAATGCTTGTCTTCCAGCTTGTCCATAAACAGCAGCATCTGTTCGAAGCGGACGTCAGGATAGCAAAACGCATAGTCGGTAAAGCCTTTCATCCGGTTACGGCGGTTGACGGCATCCATCACCCGTTCGGTATCGAGGTCCCAAAGATTCACATGCTCCAGTTCCGGCATCCGCTCCACACAGGCCGCTTTCACCGTCTCGAAATGATCTTCACGGCAAATGACAAGCAACCGGCGATGTTTCACAGGCTTCCGTTTCTTTGTCTTCGACGAGCCGAAGAGCGATACCATACCCGCCTTCAGCGAGACAGCCAGCCGGATCAACCCGGTCATCAGCCATCCCGACCGCGGATAATACTTCCGGAAAAAGATCACCATCGCTCCATAGAAAGAACGCATATAGGAGGGGTCGCCATACTTGGTCGATTCGCCCTTGTAATGCAGGATACGTTCGGGGATATAGTAGTTCTTGTAACCACCCTGTACGATCCGGTAAGACAAGTCGATATCTTCGCCATACATAAAAAACGATTCATCCAGCAAGCCCACCTTATCCAGCGCCTCATGGCGGATCAGCATAAAGGCGCCCGCCAGCACGTCCACCTTATGCTGTTTATCAACCGACAGGTAAGGCAGGCTGTATTTGGCAAACACCGATGAATACGGAAACACCTTCGACAGCCCGAACAATTTGCAGAACGACACCCACGGCGACGGAAACGCCCGCTTGCTTTCAGCCAGGAACCGTCCGTGCCCGTCGATCATCTTCACTCCTACCGCTCCTGCTTTCGGATGTTCATCGAGAAAGAAACAGAGCGAGCGCAAGCTCTCTTCACCAATCACTGTGTCCGGATTCAGCAGCAGGACGTATTCACCCCGGCACTGCCGGATGGCCTGGTTGTTGGCTGTCGCAAAGCCGGGATTATGCGTATTAGCGATGAAGTTTATGTCGGGGAACAACGGACGCAGGTAATCCAGCGAACCGTCGGTCGAATGGTTGTCCACCACAATCACTTCCGCATCCATTCCTGCCGTAGCTGCTTGCACGGAATAGAGGCAATGCGCAAGGAAAAACCTGACATTATAATTGACAATGACAACAGACAATTTTGTTTCGTACATAACGTAAGCGTAATTACAGGTTACAGTTTCAATGAATCCGAGAACGGCATCCGATTCAGGATCGAGCGTCCAAGCGTGATCTCATCAGCATATTCGATCTCGTCGCCGATGGAGATGCCGCGGGCGATGACACTGATTTTCACATCAAGTCCAGACAGTTTGCGGTAGATAAAGAAGTTGGTCGTATCGCCTTCCATCGTGGTACTTAACGCCAGTACCACTTCCTTCACTTCGCCTTCGCCCACGCGTCGTACCAGGCTGTCGATCTGCAGGTCTGACGGGCCGATACCGTCCATGGGCGAGATGATACCTCCCAGCACATGATACACACCCCGGAACTGCCCGGTATTCTCGATCGCCATCACCTCCTTGATGTTCTCTACCACACAGACGATCGACCGGTCGCGCGACGGACTGGCGCAAATCGGGCAGATCTCCTCATCACAAATATTATGGCATACCTGGCAGTATTTCACATCGCGGCGTAACGCCAGCAGTGCCGCGGCAAATCCTTCGGTATATTTTACTTCCCGGCGCAGCATATAAAGTGCCAGCCGGAGCGCCGTCTTACGCCCTATGCCGGGCAGCGAAGCCAACTCGTTCACCGCACTTTCCAATAACGCCGATGGATACTTCTGATTCATTTCTTCCGCTTTCTTTGCGGGCAAAGATACGTAAATTTCCGATCGTCAACCCCTTCAATGCAGCGGATGATCGGTATATTATGTAAGGTACGCGCGTGTAAGGAAAGTGGTTCCGGATGCTTAAATACACTTATTGTACAACAAAGAGGGACTAAAAAGGAGATAAAGAGTGATTAAAAGGGAAATTCCTGCTATAAAACATAAAATCGTTCACCTGTTAATACGAATAAGAAAGCTACTTTTACACGCAATTTAATAGTGAAAACGGTAGATGGAAAACAAAATCACGCTGTCGGGGTTGTGTGTTGATTCTTTCAGCAAGCAAACAGACGGGAAGGAGATCGGACTATATGTGCTTTCCAATACAAAGGGAGCTGAACTAACGGTTTGTAATTATGGCGCGAAGATCGTGTCGCTCGTCATTCCCGACAGGGATGGAAAGCCTACCGATGTGGTGACCGGCCATAACTCCATCGACGAGTACCTCGCATCGGAAGAACCGTATTTCGGCGCTGTATGCGGACGATACGGCAACCGTATCGCCAACGGCTGTTTTGTGCTGGACGGGGTGACGTACGACCAGCTTGCCATTAACAACGGACCGAACAACCTACACGGCGGGATCGTTGGATTCAATGCCGTAGTCTGGGAAGTGGTGAACGCCGACGAGCAAATGATCACCCTGCGTTATGTCTCTGCCGATGGGGAAGAAGGGTTTCCGGGCGAACTGGATACCTCCGTCACCTATGAGCTGACGGACGACAATGAGGTGGTGATCACCTACCAGGCTACGACAGACAAGCCAACCGTGCTCAACCTCACTAACCACTCCTATTTCAATCTTTCGGGCGCGGGTGATCCATCCATTGGCGATCACCTGTTGACGATCAATGCCACCTGTTACCTGCCCACCGATGCTACAGCCATCCCCTACGGGCCGAAGGAGAATGTGGAAGGCACACCCATGGATTTCCGTACGCCTCATGCGGTAGGAGCGCGAATCAACGACGATTTCGAACCGTTGGTTTTCGGGAAAGGCTACGACCACACGTATATCCTGGACAAGGAAGAGGGCGAATTGGGTTTTTGCGCCCGTTGCGAATCACCGAAAACAGGCATTGTGATGGAAACCTACACCACCGAACCGGGCGTACAGCTATATACGGGGAACTGGATGACCGGCAACTTCACCGGCAAGAACGGACAGCGCTATCCGGCACGTTCCGCCCTCTGCCTGGAGACGCAGCATTTCCCCGACAGTCCGAATAAGCCTGCTTATCCATCCACCGCACTACGGCCGGGAGATACATTCCGTAGCCAAACCATTTTCAAATTCTACGCTCATTCATAAAACATTTTAATAACTAATCAATTATGACAACAAACGAACAAAAGAATTACACGTTGCCGATTATCATGATGATCCTGCTCTTCGGCATGATCTCTTTCGTGACGAACCTGGCTGCCCCGATGGGGATTGTATTAAAGTCGCAGTTCTCCGTATCCAACGCCCTGGGTATGTTGGGTAATGCCGGTAACTTCATTGCGTACGCAGTGATGGGTATTCCCGCCGGTATGTTACTGCAAAAGGTAGGTTACAAAAAAACCGCATTGATCGCCATCGCCGTAGGTTTTGTAGGTGTAGGTATCCAGATGCTTTCTGGGTATGCGAGTCCGGATATGGCTTTCGCTGTATATCTGCTGGGCGCTTTTGTTGCCGGTTTCTCCATGTGTATGCTGAACACGGTGGTTAACCCAATGCTTAACACCTTAGGTGGTGGTGGCAATAAGGGTAACCAGCTGATCCAGATCGGTGGTTCGTTCAACTCTGTGATGGCTACGCTGACTCCGATGCTGGTAGGTATCCTGATCGGTGAAATCTCCAAGGCTACGATCTCGAACGTGTTCCCGGTCATGTACATCGCCATGGGCATCTTCGCGACCGTATTTATCGTACTTTGGGCTGTACGTATTCCGGAACCTCACGCTGAGCAGGCTTCCGAACCGATCGGCACATTGATGTCGGGCGCTTTGCAATTCCGCCACTTCATCCTGGGCGCTATCGGTATCTTCGTATATGTAGGTGTTGAAGTAGGTACGCCGGGCACCTTACTGCTGTTCCTCACCGACAGCGTGAAGGGTGCGAATATCGATGCCACAACTGCCGGTTTTGTTGCCGGTACATATTGGTTCCTGATGTTGATCGGACGTCTGGCGGGTGCTTCCCTGGGTGCAAAAATCTCCAGCAAAGCGATGCTTGGCTTTACATCCGGATTAGGTCTTGTACTTGTTCTCTGCGCTATATTCGCTTCTACAAGCTCCATGGTTGACCTGCCCGTATTGCAGAAGAGCGATGCCGGCGCCATCTCTTTCGGTATGGCTCAGGTACCCATCAACGCCATGTTCATTGTACTCGTAGGTCTTTGTACATCCATCATGTGGGGTGGTATCTTCAACCTCGCGGTAGAAGGATTGGGTAAATACACGGCGGCTGCTTCCGGTATCTTCATGGTACTGGTGTGCGGTGGTGGCTTGTTGCCTTTGCTGCAGAACTACGTGGCCGACATGGCCGACTTCATGACCAGCTACTGGGTGATCTTCGCTGGTTTGGCTTATCTGCTGTATTACGCATTGATCGGCAGTAAGAATGTAAACAAAGGCGTTTCGACGAAATAAGCTAACACATAAAATGTATGTGAAGAAACTATTCGACAACATACCGTCGAATAGTTTCTTCCTGTTTAATCACAACATAGCAATAAAGGATATGCAAAAACAAATCAGCACAAAATTTCAGGAGTTATTTCAAAGTGAAGGCAATGTATTTGCTTCACCGGGTCGTATCAACCTGATCGGTGAACATACCGACTACAATGGTGGGTTTGTATTCCCCGGTGCCATCGACAAAGGCATGATCGCCGAGATCAAACTGAACGGTACAGGCACGGTAAGCGCCTTCGCCATCGACCTGAACGAGTATGCCGAATTCGGCCTGGAAGAAAACGACCTGCCGCAAGCCGGATGGGCGAAATATATCTTCGGCGTATGCCGGGAGATCATCAAACGGGGCGGACAGATCGCCGGTTTCGACACTGTCTTTGCCGGTGATGTGCCGCTGGGCGCCGGGATGTCGTCGTCTGCCGCCTTGGAAAGCACCTACGCGTTTGCCCTGAACGAACTGTTCGGGTTGGGTATCGACAAGTTCGAACTGGCAAAGATCGGCCAGTCCACCGAGCATAACTATGTAGGTGTAAAGTGCGGTATCATGGACCAGTTTGCCTCTATCTTCGGAAAAGCAGGCAGCCTGATCCGTCTGGATTGCCGTTCGCTGGAATATAAATATTTCCCGTTCAATCCGGTGGGATATAAGTTGGTGCTGCTGGATTCGGTGGTGAAACACGAACTGGCTTCGTCTGCTTACAACAAACGCCGGCATTCATGCGAAACCGTAGCCGCCACTATCCGGAAAAACCATCCGGAAGTTGAATTCCTGCGTGATGCCACCATGGACATGCTGCAAGCGGTGAAAGCCGAGGTGAGCGAAGAAGATTATATGCGTGCCGAATACGTGATCGGAGAAGTGCAACGCGTCCTCGACGTATGCGACGCGCTGGAACGTGGCGATTACGAAACCGTTGGGCAAAAGATGTACGAGACCCATCACGGCATGAGCAAGCTGTATGAAGTAAGCTGTGAAGAACTCGACTTCCTCAACGACATTGCCAAACAGTGTGGCGTAACAGGCTCACGTGTGATGGGTGGCGGATTCGGTGGTTGTACGATCAACCTGGTGAAAGATGAATTATACGATGCGTTCATCGCGGAAGCTTTCGCGGCCTATACAACCAAGTTCGGTCATGAACCCAAATTATACAATGTAGTGATTAGTGACGGAGCACGCAAACTTGCATAAATAACCATTAAGTACATCGTTTATGTCAACCACATTTTATCAGGAACATGTCAAATTCTATGTTGCAGTGGACTGCATCATCTTAGGTTTCGACAACAACGAACTGCACGTCCTGGTGTACAAACGTACGTTTGAACCGCTGAAAGGACAATGGTCGTTAATGGGAGGCTTTGTCCAATCCGGCGAAAACGTGAACGACGCCGCTTCCCGCGTACTGAGAGAATGTACCGGCATAGACTCTATCTTCATGGAACAAATCGGAGCATACGGAGAAGTAACACGCGACCTCGGGGAGCGTGTTATCTCCGTTGCTTATTTCGCCTTGGTAAACATCAAAGATTTCGACACTGCCTTGTTGGCACAATACAACGCCCGATGGACGAAAGTGGATGAGTTGCCGACACTTATCTTCGACCACAGCCGCATGGTAGCCGACGCTATGAATATCCTGAAACAAAAAGCCGCCATCCAACCCATCGGCTTTAACCTACTGCCTGACAAATTCACCCTGCCCAAACTCCAGTGCCTGTACGAAGCCATTTATCAGACGCCCTTGGATAAGCGCAACTTCCGTAAGAAACTGAACGCCATGAACCTCCTGGAAAAACTGGAAGAAAAAGACAAAAAAGGATCCAAACGAGGCGCCTACTACTACCGGTTCAACGTGGAGAAATACAACAAACTCCTCAACGGCGGCCTTTACTTCTCGCTGTAAGAAACATCTCCGGGCTGGATCCAACTTTCTGCTATCGCAAACATGAGACCCTACACGGAGTTTATTTTTGAAAAACATCTGCCACGGTGCCACGCAACAGGCTCTATCTTATTGTTCATGAATAGGTTAGATGTGTGTAAGATGCCCGTGACAGATCCGTTTTCCCGCCTTTTTGCTGCCACATCTGCCACGCGAAAAAAAGTTTGTATCTAAGGGCAAAAACCGGAGAGGCTATGACGAAGGCTGACCGGAACTTCCTCTCCTGTGCCGCGGCGATTCTCCGGGTTTCCACCTATTGGAACAAAAAGGTTCACCTACTGGAACTGTTTGTTTTACTTAATGGAACTGTTTCTTTCACCCTTAGAAACTGTTTGTGCCATCAGGATGAAACTTTTTTTCCATCAGAATGAAACTATTTAGACCTTTTTTAGACAGAATAAGGCACTCTCATAATCGTTTTCAATGGTCCAGATGATTGAAATCGATCATCCAGATCATTTTTTCGTCCGTTATATCCGGACCATCTGAGCTGTTTCTGCATTTTTAACAATCCCCCAAAGTGAAGCATGCTACATAACATATCTTTTTCTGTATTTCTTTCCAAAATCCATGTAATTTTACCGGCAGTAATCAAAAGTGTACAATCATACACTTATACATAGACAAACCACTCATTTTCCGACAAATAAGAACAAGCGTAAAGACTGAAAACATGGAAGAACTAAAGCGTAAGGTATATGAAGCAAACATAGACCTGGTGAAGCACGGATTGGTGATCTTCACCTGGGGCAATGTCAGCGCAATCGACCGGGGAAAAGGGCTGGTAGCCATCAAACCGTCCGGTGTATCCTACGAAGGGATGAAAGCCGGAGACATGGTGGTGCTCGACCTCCGGGGGAATATCGTGGAAGGCGCCCTCAAACCCTCTTCAGACACTCCAACCCACCTCGCGCTGTACAATGCCTTTCCTGCCATCGGCGGGATCGTTCATACCCATTCCACCTATGCCACCGCCTGGGCGCAGGCCGGACGAAGCATCCCGAACATCGGCACCACCCATGCCGACTATTTCAAGGAAGCCATTCCCTGTACCCGCCGGATGACCGCCGGCGAGATCGCCGGTGATTATGAAAAGGAGACCGGAAACGTGATCGTCGAACGCTTCGCCACCCTCCACCCGATGCATACACCGGGCGTACTGGTGGAAAACCACGGGCCATTCGCCTGGGGGAACGATGCCGCCGATGCCGTCCACAATGCCGTCGTATTGGAACAGGTCGCCCGGATGGCCTATCTCTCGCTGGGCATCAATCCGCTCCTAACCATGAACGAGCACCTGATCACCAAACATTTCAACCGCAAACATGGACCGGGTGCATACTACGGACAGCAATCATCAGAGAGAAAACAACAACAATAACAATAAATTTAAAAACAAACCATGGATTTTAAAGAACTCGAAGTGTGGTTCGTCACAGGAGCCCAGCTGTTGTACGGCGGAGATGCAGTCGTACAGGTAGATGCACATTCCAACGAGATGGTGAAAGGATTGAACGAATCCGCCCGGTTACCCGTCAGAGTGGTTTATAAAGGCACCGCCAATTCCAACCCGGAAGTGACCGCCATCTTCCGCGCCGCGGGCAACGACCCGAAATGTATCGGGATCATCACCTGGATGCACACCTTCTCGCCTGCGAAGATGTGGATTCAAGGACTGAAAGATTACAAAAAGCCCCTGCTCCACCTCCATACACAGTTCAACAAGCAAATCCCGTTCGGCGAGATCGACATGGATTTCATGAACCTGAACCAGAGCGCGCACGGCGACCGTGAGTTCGGACACATCGTGAGCCGTATGCGCAAGAACCGCAAAGTCGTGGTCGGACATTGGACCGACAGCAAGGTACAAGGACACATCGCCGTATGGATGCGCGTTGCCGCCGCCTGGGCGGATGCACAGGATATGCGCATCATCCGCTTCGGCGACCAGATGAACAACGTGGCCGTGACCGACGGCGACAAGGTGGAAGCCGAACTCCGCCTGGGTTATCACGTGGACTACTTCCCCATCGGCGACCTGGTTGCCTACCAGGATCAGGTGACGGAAGCCGACATCGACCGGTTGGTGGCCGTGTATGAACAGGAATACGACTTTGCCGACAACTGCAGGAAAGGCGCCAAAGACCACCACCAGGTGCGCGAAGCCGCCCGCGAAGAGATCGCCATCCGCCGTTTCCTGAAAGAGAAGAACGCCAAGGCGTTCACCACCAACTTCGACGCCCTGCACGGACTCAACCAGTTGCCGGGCCTGGCTTCCCAACGCCTGATGGCTGAAGGGTATGGCTTTGGCGCCGAAGGCGACTGGAAAACAGCCGCCCTCTACCGCACCTTCTGGGTAATGGGGCAAGGCCTGCCCGGTGGATGCTCTTTCCTCGAAGACTATACCTACCACTTCGACGGCGAGAAAAGCGCGATCCTGCAAGCCCACATGCTGGAGATCTGCCCCCTGATCGCAGCGGAGAAGCCACGTCTGGAAGTACACCCGCTGGGTATCGGCGGCAAAGCCGATCCCGCCCGCTTGGTATTTACCTCCCACGAAGGCACCGGCATAGCCGCCACCATCGTGGATATGGGCAACCGGTTCCGTATGATCGTGAACAACGTGGACGTGCTGGCACAAGATAAACCGATGCCCAAACTACCGGTTGCCAGTGCGTTGTGGATACCGCAGCCGAACCTCGAAGTGGGCGCCGCTGCCTGGATACTGGCGGGAGGAACGCACCACACCGCCTTCTCCTACGATCTTACAAACGAATACATGGAAGATTTCGCCGATATCGCCGGTATCGAACTGGTGACGATCGACGCCAACACCACGATCCACGCGTTCAAGCAAGAACTCCGTTTCAACGATGTATATTATATGTTGAACCGTGCACTGGAGGCATAAACAATGGAACAGGATACGTATGTAATCGGATTGGACTACGGCACCGACTCGTGCCGCGCTGTGGTCGTCAATGCCCGCACCGGCGAAGAACTGGCCTCGGCTGTCAGGTACTATCCCCGCTGGATGGAAGGCAAATACTGTGAACCGTCGAAGAACTGTTACCGCCAGCATCCGCTGGACTATATCGAATGTCTTGAGGCGACCGTGAAAGAGTCGCTCGCCCAATGTCCGGCAGGTAGCGCAGCCAAGGTAGTCGGCATGGCTTTCGACACCACCGGCAGTACGCCCGTACTGACGGATCAGGAAGGTACTCCCCTCGCCTTATTGCCAGAATTTGCGGAAAACCCGAACGCGATGTTCGTGCTATGGAAAGACCACACAGCCATCAAAGAAGCCGCCGAGATCAATGAGCTGGCACGGCAATGGGACACCGATTATACCGCCTACGAAGGCGGCATCTACTCTTCCGAATGGGTATGGGCGAAGATGGCGCATGTATTGCGTGAAGATGCAAGCATCCGCAGTAAAGCATACTCCTGGATCGAACATTGCGACTGGCTACCGGCATTGCTGACGGGTAATACCAAACCGGAAGAGGTGTATCGCGGACGATGCTCGGCGGGACACAAAGCGATGTGGCACGAGCAGTGGGGCGGGCTTCCTTCCGAAGACTTCCTCGGCACGTTCGAACCCTTGCTCGCCGGTTTCAGAAGCCGCCTGTATGAAAAGACTTATACCAGCGACGTAAGAGTAGGCACCCTCACCCCCGAATGGGCGCATCTATTGGGACTGCCTGCCGACACGGCCGTAGCCGTGGGCGCTTTCGACTGCCACATGGGAGCCGTGGGCGCCGAGATCACACCGCATACTTTTGTACGCGTGATCGGCACATCCACCTGCGACATCATGGTATCATCTTATGAGGAGATCGGCGGCAAACGGATCCCTGGCATCTGCGGACAGGTGGACGGTTCCGTAATCCCCGGCATGGTTGGCCTCGAAGCCGGACAATCCGGTTTCGGCGATATCTACGCCTGGTTCAAACGCATGCTGGCATGGCCGCTGGAACATGTGCTGTCGCAATCGGTGCTGATCGACGAAGAAACGAAAAACAAGCTGATCGAAGAGACGGCCGATCGCATCATCCCCTACCTGTCGGAAGAAGCTGCCAGGGTGCCTGTGAGCGAAAGTTCCATCCTCGCCATCGACTGGATGAACGGCCGCCGTACGCCGGATGCCAACCAGTTGGTGAAGGGAACGATCACCGGTCTCAACCTGGCCAGTACGGCTCCGCTCATCTTCCGGGCACTGGTGGAAGCGACGGCGTTCGGCTCGAAAGCCATCGTGGACCGGTTCCTGGAAAACGGTATCCGGATAGACCAGGTGATCGGTATCGGCGGCATATCCCTCAAATCGCCTTTCGTGATGCAAACGTTGGCGGATGTGCTGAATATGCCCATCAAAGTGGCGAAAACCGAACAGGCCTGCGCCTTCGGTGCATCCATGTTTGCCGCTGTCGCAGCCGGTATCTACCCAAAGGTGGAAGAGGCCCAAAAGGCAATGGGTAAAGGTTTTAGCCGGGAATACTACCCCGACAAAGCCCGCCACAAAGCCTATCTGCCGCTGTATGAACGCTACCGCACACTGGGTCGGTTCACCGAAAAAGAATTGTTTGACTGAGAGATCAAGGCTCTTTTAGAAAGAGATTGACTATCTTTGCACAAATTTAAACCTCTTCAAGATGAACGATATCAAACTAATGAACAAAGCAGCAGACAACATCCGCATACTGGCTGCATCGATGGTTGAAAAAGCCAAATCCGGTCACCCTGGCGGCGCAATGGGAGGAGCAGACTTTATAAATGTTTTGTTCTCAGAATATTTGATATACGATCCCAAGCATCCGAAGTGGGAAGGAAGAGACCGTTTCTTCCTCGACCCGGGACACATGTCGCCCATGCTTTACGCCGTATTAGCCCTGACAGGCAAATATACGATGGCCGAACTGGCTGATTTCCGCCAATGGGGAAGCCCTACACCGGGACATCCCGAACTGGATGTGATGCGTGGCGTGGAAAACACCTCCGGCCCGCTGGGACAGGGACATACCATGGCTGTCGGCGCCGCTATCGCCGCCAAGTTCCTGAAAGCCCGCCTGGGGGATGTGATGAACCAGACGATCTATGCCTATTTATCCGACGGCGGCGTGCAGGAAGAGATCTCGCAGGGAGCCGGACGTATCGCCGGTACGCTGGGACTGGACAACCTAATCATGTTTTACGACGCCAATAACATCCAGCTTTCCACCAAAGTAGATGAGGTGACGACCGAAAACGTCGGCGCCAAATACGAAGCCTGGGGTTGGAAGGTGATCACCATCAACGGCAACGATGCCGCCAATATACGGAAAGCGCTGACCGAAGCAAAAGCCGAACAACACCGTCCTACGCTGATCATCGGAAACACGGTCATGGGTAAAGGCGCGATGGGTGCGGAAAATGTATCGTATGAAGATAAAGTATCCACCCACGGCCAACCGCTTACCGCCGCCGGTGCCTGTATCAAGGCTACCGTCAGCAACCTGGGAGGTGATCCGGAAAACCCGTTCACCATCTTCCCCGAAGTGGCGGAGATGTATGCCAACCGCGCCAACGAACTGGAAGCCATCGTAGCCGATAGATATGCCGCGAAAGCCGCATGGGCGAAAGCGAACCCCGGACTGGCCGCCAAACTGAAGCAATGGTTCGGCGGGGAGATGCCACGGATCGACTGGGAAGCCATCGAACAAAAGCCCGACCAGGCTACCCGCGTCGCTTCGGCTACCGTACTGGGCGTACTCGCTACCCAGGTGGAAAATATGATTTGCGCATCTGCCGACCTTTCCAATTCGGACAAAACGGACGGGTTCCTGAAAAAGACGCATGCCTTCACCCGGGGTGATTTCAGCGGCGCCTTCTTCCAGGCCGGCGTGTCCGAACTGACGATGGCGTCTGTCTGCCTCGGCATGAGCCTGCACGGCGGCATAATCGTAGCCTGCGGTACATTCTTTGTCTTCTCCGACTATATGAAACCGGTCATCCGCATGGCAGCCCTGATGGAACAGCCCGTGAAATTCATCTGGTCGCACGACGCCTTCCGCGTGGGAGAAGACGGCCCCACCCATGAACCGGTAGAGCAGGAAGTACAGATCCGCCTGATGGAAAAACTGAAAAACCATAAGGGAAACAATTCGATGCTGGTACTGCGTCCGGCCGATGGCTCGGAAACAACCGTGGCCTGGAAAATGGCGATGGAGAACACCCATACACCGACAGGAATGATCTTCTCCCGCCAGAACGTGAACGACCTTCCGACACAAGGCAACCGTTACCAGGAAGCCCTGCGGGCCGAAAAAGGCGCTTATATCGTGGAAGAAGACGCAATGCCGGATGTAACACTGGTAGCCTCCGGTTCGGAAGTGGCCACGCTGATCGAAGGCGCCGCCCTGCTCCGTGCCGACGGTATCCGGGTACGTATCGTATCCGTTCCTTCGGAAGGGCTGTTCCGCTCGCAGAACAAAGCCTACCAGGAAGCTGTTATTCCTACAGGAAGCAAGATATTCGGACTCACCGCCGGATTGCCGGTCACCCTGGAAGGGCTTACCGGCGCCAACGGCAAGGTATGGGGACTGGAATCGTTCGGCTATTCCGCTCCGTACAAGGTACTGGACGAGAAGTTGGGCTTCACCGGACAGAACGTGTATCAACAGGTAAAAGCGTTATTGGCATAATTGAATCTTCTTAAATATATGAAACGATGATGATAGGTTTGTGTAGTGACCATGCCGGTTTCGAACTCAAAGAGTTTATCAAGGAAATACTGGAAGAGAAAGGGCTGACGTATAAAGACTTCGGTACCCACTCTTCCGCCAGTTGCGATTACGCGGACTATGCCCATCCGATGGCGTATGCCGTTGAAGCGGGTGAGGTATATCCGGGCATCGCTGTCTGCGGTTCAGGAAACGGGATCGGTATGACCTTAAATAAGCATCAGGGAATCAGGGCGGCATTATGTTGGGAAGAAGAAATCGCCCGTCTGGCACGGTCGCACAACGACGCCAACGTGCTTGTACTGCCCGGTCGTTTTATCAGCAGGGAAGAAACCACCAAAGCAGTCGAGGCTTTCCTGTCCACTCCTTTTGAAGGAGGCAGGCATCAGGATCGGATCCATAAAATACCACTGTAACGTTCTTTCCGGACAGTCAGTTGCATCATCCGGATATTTGTTAACTTTTTATGCTACGTTAGATTATGAATTGGAAATCACACGAATTTATCTGGCTCGATTGGGCCGTTCTCGCAGTGGGTATCATCGCCGTCGTATGGGCTGTCTGGCGTTCGATCCAAAAAGACAAACGGATGCAACAGGGAGCCGACAGCGAAGACTACTTATTCGGTAAAGGGGAGCCCTGGTATATTATTGGTGCGGCTATCTTCGCAGCCAACATCGGATCGGAACATCTTGTAGGACTGGCAGGCACCGGCGCAAAAGCGGGTGTAGGCATGGCGCACTGGGAGATGCAGGGATGGATGATCCTGATCCTGGGCTGGCTCTTTGTTCCCTTCTACCAGTTGATGAACAATAAGATGGGAAAAATCATCACGATGCCCGACTTCCTGAAATACCGCTATACGCCCGCTACGGGTTCATGGCTATCTATCATCACCCTTGTCGCCTATGTACTCACCAAAGTAAGTGTGACCGCGTTTACCGGCGGTATCTTTATGGAGAGTTTGCTGGGATTGCCATTCTGGTACGGCGCTATCGGCCTGATCGTACTGACGGGTATATTCACCGTTTTGGGTGGGATGAAAGGGGTGATGACCCTGTCGGCCATACAAACACCCATCCTGATCCTGGGTTCGTTCCTTGTGCTCTTCCTGGGATTGTCGGCGCTCGGCAACGGCAGCATCACCGAGGGATGGGCTGCGATGATCAGCTATTCCCAAACGCTGAACAAGGGAGTGGACGGTGTCGCTTACGGCACCAACCACATGTTCCACTTCCAGACGGGCGATCCGCTGTACGACGACTATCCCGGATTCTGGGTATTCATCGGAGCGTCTATCATCGGTTTCTGGTATTGGTGTACCGACCAGCATATCGTTCAACGTGTCCTTGGGCAGCGTAAAGGCGAATCGAACGAGGAGGTAATGAAACGCGCGCGCCGGGGCAGTATTGCCGCCGGTTATTTCAAACTGTTACCCGTATTTATGTTCCTCATCCCGGGCATGGTAGCGGCCGCCTTAGCCGCACGTCCGGATAGTGGCTTCACATTGGATGATCCGGATACCGCCTTCGGATCGATGGTGAAATTTGTCCTGCCGGCCGGTGTAAAGGGGATCGTCACCATCGGTTTCATCTCGGCATTGGTAGCTTCGCTGGCTGCGTTCTTCAACTCATGCGCCACACTGTTTACGGAAGATTTCTACAAACCCAAGTTCAAGGATAGAAGCGAGACCACCTACGTATTAGTGGGTCGCGTCGCCACAATGGTGGTAGTTGTGCTCGGGATTATATGGATACCGGTGATGATGAGCCTCGGCAGCCTGTACGACTACCTGCAAGGCATCCAGTCGCTGCTTGCCCCGGCAATGGTAGCCGTATTCGCCCTGGGTATATTCTCCAAAAAGATTACCCCGAAAGCAGGTGAAATAGGGATGATCGCAGGCTTTGCGCTCGGCATGGTGCGTTTGCTGACCAATATCTTCACCCAAACGGGAACCAATCAGATGTACGGATGGGGTTGGGAAAACACCACCTGGTTCTGGCGGACGAACTGGCTGATCTTCGAGATCTGGCTGCTGGTATTTATCGTGGTGCTGATGGTTGTGGTATCCCTGTTTACAGCGAGCCCCACCGCCCGGCAGATCGAAGCCGTGACGTTCACCGACGACTACAAAAAACAAATCCGCAAGAGCTGGGATGCGTGGGATGTGATCGCCTCCCTCGGCGTCGTAGCCCTTTGCGCCTGGTTCTACTATTACTTCTGGTAGAATGCCGTAGTGATCGGACGGGCGATCCACACCTGCGGCTGTTGCACATCCAACAGCCAGGCGATCGTACCGGCGATATCATAGATCATGGTGCTTTCGGAGATCGTATGTCCTTTCCGGACATTCTTTCCGTAGAAAAGAATGGGCACGAGCATTTCCTGCATCGTTTTGCCGCCATGACCTCTGTCGATGCCGCCATGGTCGGCGGTGACGATGATCACGGTCTCATCCATGATACCCGCCTCTTCTACCGCCGTCACGATCTTCGCCAGGCAACTGTCGAGGTGGTTCTCCATCGCATAATATTCGGGGGATGTCCATCCATATTGATGCCCTGTCCCATCCGGTTTATCAAAAATAATGGCACAGAAGTTCGGTTTCTTTTCTTTAATATAGGGAATGGCTACCGACGCGCAACCATCCGGATTAGTTTCATCCATCGCCACCTGCCGGCGAAAATTCAGGGCAAGCGTATCCACCAGGTAATTCATTCCTTCCCACTCATAGATATAGCCGATCTCCGCTTCCGGATGTTGCTCGCGCAGGAGACCGAAGATATTCGGAAAACGGTTATCCATATTCACCACCCGGGAAGGAAGTTCAGGTGTGCGTGATCCCCAATCGGTGTAACCGTGTAATTCGGGTCCTGAGCCCATAAACATAGAAGCCCAATTGACCGCACTGGACGAAGGGAGCACCGAACGGTTGTCGAGCGTAAACGAACCCTCGGCCATCAACCGGCGCATGGTGGGCACTTCCACACCGTGCTTCATACTACAGGCGCTGAAGCCATCAAAGCCTACTAAAATAACATGTTTGGGAAGGGATGAGGACTGCGTGCCGGTTTGCAGACCTGCCGGTTGGTTACACGCACTCATCACTACGACCAAAAATCCGGACAGCCAATAAGTCTTTTTCATTTTGTTAAACGTAATACACTCTATTTTTGTATCTTGCGCAAAAATAGAAAATAAAATGCAGGGAGCAGGCAGGAAAGCAAAAAAAATAAATCAAAAGCCCGGAACATTATCCAACCTGCGTTGTTATATAGAGAGAAATAAATCAGTGTAAACCACTTCATTCTAATCAGTACTAATAAACAATGAGTCGTATGATCAAGAGAGAAAAAAGCATCGAACTGCTGAACAAGGCAGTACAGGAAGAAATGACAGCCTTGAACCAGTACATGTATTTCCACTTCCTGCTGGAAGATATGGGTTATGATTACCTGGCAGCCTATTTCAAACGTGTAGCGATTGTAGAAATGATCCATGCGGAAAAATTCGCCGAACGTATCCTGTTCCTGAAAGGGGATATCGACCTCAGACCGTCACGCAAGGTTGAGCAGATCCACGATGTGAAAGCCATGCTTGAGATGGCGGAACAACTGGAATCCGATACGGTGATCAACTACAACGAGTGGGCGAAACTCTGCGACGCCGAAAACGACTCGGCATCCAAGAAGCTTTTCGAAACCATCATCCTGGAAGAAGAAGACCACCAGGATCATTTCGACACCGAAATCGGGAACATGAACCTGTTCGGCGATAACTACCTGGCGCTGCAATCCATTGCACACAGCAAAAACGCAGCCAAAGGGAAATCGATGGAATAATCCAGTGGAAGATCCAATAACAAAAGAAGCCGGCGAACAACCGGCTTTTTTTGTTTGTCATACCTGCATTATTCCTCCGGCTTCATCACCACACCGAGGCTTTTCCGTCCGTTCATCTTAATGATCATCGGCTTATCGAACCGCACATGGCGCAGGTACTCGGTCTCCTGCACGGCAGGCAGCGCGTTGAGATAGACCTCATCAAACAAACCGTCGCCCCGGAACGGATTGATGGTGAAGTAACCCACGCCAAACGACGTCAGGTTCTGGAAGAAGTGTGTTCCCTGGCTCGGATCGATCCGGTAGTTCTCCAACCCACATTCCACAATCACGCGGGCATTGCAGATATGCGGCCACTTCACGGGAATACCCAGCCAGTGGTCGCTGCTGCCCCAGCGTCCCGGCCCCACCAGCACATACCCTTTTTCCTGTTCGGCAAACTGCCGGTTGATCTTTTCGATCTCATAGCCGATCAGTTGGTTGTTGGCCGAATTGAAAGCTCCGGTCTTCACATATACGATATCATATACATCATTCATGATCCCGTGTCCCAGCACACTGGTGGAAGAGAGGAGGGTATCCCGGGGATCGATCACGGAGATATCTTCATCCATCACCTCTTTATTATCCACGATCGGGCGTATCTGCAATAAATAAAAGGCGGCATTCGTGTAATCGGAAGGATCGATATTGACGGCAAATTCCACTTCGATCGGTCGTCCCATCTCCTCCTGCCCTACCTTCAATACACGATCCAACGCCTCGGCGAGCGGGAACACATCATGCTGGAGGATATTCACGAATGAAACGATTTTCCGGCCTCCCGGGTAATAGCCGTCGCGGATTATCTGGTCGTACGGGTCATAGGTGGACACGATATAGCGCAGCGAACCGTCGGCATCCGCTTCCTTCATATTCAGTTTCAACAGGTTGAAAGCGTCATCCACTAAGAAACGTTGGGCGAGGTTCGCCAGGTCGAGGGCATAAAAGCGCGTCTGCGTTTCCTTCAGCGCATAATCCATCGTGCTCAATTGCAGGATATTGTGCGGATGGCGGGGAGAGAAACGCAGCGTCAGTCCCCCGTCCACGATATACTTGCCTAACCCAAGGGCGATATTAGCAATCCCGTCTTCCGCCTTTTCGTTCCCGATCGGATAGAAATTCAGCGAACGCGCCACCCCGGATATTGTGGGATAGAAATGGTTGTTATACCGGCTGCCCACCACTTCCTGCAGGACGATCGCCATCTTCTCCTGGTCGATCAGGTTGGACGTAGCCGTCATATACACCTTACTGTCTTTGTAGAACACCGAGGCATACACGGCCTTTACGGCATCGCTCACTGTCCGCAGCATTTCGTATTTATCGTCCGATTTCGGCACCATATAGGTAGAATAAATACCGGCAAACGGCTGGTAGTGCGAGTCCTCGAGCAAGCTCGACGAACGTACGGCAATCGGATTATGGATCACGTCGAAAAACGCCATCAGGTCTTCGATCAGGTAAGAAGGCAGACTGGCACGCAGGAAATATTTCAGGATATCCTCATCCTCCATATCGCTCAGTGCGATGGGATACAGCTCATTCGTCTCCATGAATTCATCGAAAATATCGGTACAGATCACCACCGTTTTGGGGATGTTCACCGTAAAATGCGGCCATTCCAGGGTGGGATAGCGTTTCACCATGGCGCCGATAAACGCCAGACCCCTCCCCTTCCCACCCAGCGAACCGTCGCCGATACGGGCGAAGTTGCTGTATTCGTCGAATCGTTCCTTCTTATAGATCGCAACCACCCCCTGGTTCTTCATACGGCGGTATTGCACGATGAGGTCGAAGATCAACTGCCGCGCCTCGTCCATATCCACATAATCGTTTACATCCACATGTTTCAGCACCTCCGCCGGAGGGAACATGGCACGCGAATAAAAGAAACGTGAGAAATGATTGCGCGACAAGTGGTAACGCAGCGAATCATCCGGTATATCGAATATTTTCCGTTGCAGATCTTTCAGGTCTCTGATCCGCATGATCTCCACTTTCGTTTGGGGGTTCAGGATCACAAAATCGCCAAAACCGAAGTGGCGCATGATCTTCTTCCGGAGATCCTGCGGATAACTTTTCGCGTTCTTATCGATGAATGAGACATTCAGTTCCTCGGCATAGACACGGTTGGACGATTCCGACGATTCCATCACAAAGGGGATGATCAATCCCGACTTGCGGACATACTGCCCGAACTTATACCCCGCCAACGGATCTTTCACTCCGTTGTTTGTGAAACTCATATCCGAAACGATCCCCAGCATATTGTCGCGATACTGGTCGAAGATACGCACAGCCTCCTCATAGGTACGCGCCAGTTTGATCTTCGGACGCCCCCGCATACGCAAGGTCTGCTGGTGGTCGTTCAGCGCTTCCTTGGAAAACTCCTGGCTCTGTTCGAGCACGATGCGGTACAGGTGAGGCAAGGCCGACGAATAGAAACGGATGGAGTCTTCCACCAGCAGGATGATCTGCACCCCTACGCTCGCCGTATCGTCCGGCGCGTTCATCTTGTCTTCGATCAGCTTGATGATGGCCAGCAGCAGTTCCGCATTCCCCAGCCAACTGAAGATGTAGTCGATCGCTTCCATGTCTTCGTTGGCCACCCGCTTGGACACTTCTTTCGAGAAAGGGGTGAGCACTACGATCGGGATATTCGGATACCGCCGTTTGATTCCTTTGGCTGCCGCGAAGATATCCCGGTTGTCCATATTCGGCATGCAGATAACCAGTTCAAAGTTACGGTCGTCCAGCTCCGCCAGGGCTTCCGCCTCGGTGGTCACCTGCGTAAAGCGCGGCGGATAACGCAGGCTGAGCGAGGTATATTCGTTGAATATCTGCTCGTCCACCCGCCCGTCGTCTTCCAGCATAAACGAATCATACTTGGTAGCGATCAGCAACACATTATAGATACGCTTGTTCATCAGGTTGGCGAACGACGTATCTTTAAAAACCAGTTTTTTAAAATCCGATATACGACTCATGCTGTTTTCTTCCTTTTCAGTGCCCAAAAGTAAGGAAAAAAACGTTTTTATTCCGTAGAATTGCATACATTTGCCTACATATTGTTATTCTAAAAATAAAAATTCAAATGCTATGAAGACCGAATCAATCATGCAGGCGCTGGAAGCAAAACATCCGGGTGAAAAGGAATATTTGCAGGCGGTAAAAGAAGTGCTCTTGTCGATCGAACAAGTGTATAACCAACATCCCGAATTTGAAAAAGCAAAAATCATCGACCGGTTGGTTGAACCAGACCGCATCTTCACCTTCCGCGTGGCCTGGGTGGACGACCGGGGCGACGTACAGGTAAACCTCGGCTATCGTGTACAATTCAACAACGCCATTGGCCCGTACAAGGGAGGGATCCGTTTCCACCCGTCGGTCAATCTCTCCATATTGAAGTTCCTCGGTTTCGAACAGACCTTTAAGAATGCGCTGACCACACTGCCGATGGGCGGTGGTAAAGGCGGATCCGACTTCGCCCCCCGCGGAAAGAGCGATGGCGAGATCATGCGGTTCTGCCAGGCGTTCATCATGGAGCTGTGGCGTAATATCGGTCCCGACACCGACGTACCGGCAGGCGACATCGGCGTAGGCGGACGCGAAGTAGGCTATATGTACGGTATGTACAAGAAGCTCGCGCGTGAAAACACAGGCACGTTCACCGGCAAAGGACTTGAGTTCGGCGGTTCCATCCTCCGTCCCGAAGCAACCGGTTTCGGCGCTTTGTATTTTGTGCATCAGATGTTGCAGACACACGGCATCGATATCAAAGGCAAGACGGTTGCCATCTCCGGTTTCGGCAACGTAGCCTGGGGCGCCGCAACCAAAGCGGTCGAACTGGGAGCCAAGGTGGTGACAATCTCCGGTCCCGACGGATATGTGTATGATCCCGACGGCATCTCCGGCGAAAAGATCGAATACCTGCTCGAACTCCGTAATACCGGCAACGACATCGTACAACCGTATGTGGATGAATATCCCGGCGCCACCTTTTTCCCCGGCAAACGCCCGTGGGAACAAAAGGTGGATATCGCCCTGCCGTGTGCTACCCAGAACGAGTTGAACGAAGAAGACGCCCGCCAGCTGATCGCCAACAAAACGCTCTGCGTTGCCGAAGTATCCAACATGGGCTGTACAGCCGAAGCAGTGGACCTGTTTATCGAACACCAGATCCTCTTCGGTCCCGGCAAAGCTGTAAACGCAGGCGGCGTAGCTACCTCCGGATTGGAAATGACGCAGAATGCCATGCACATCTCCTGGGCTGCCGAAGAAGTGGATGCCCGTTTGAAACAAATCATGAACGATATCCACAACCAATGTGTTACGTATGGTAAAGATGGTAAGTATATCAACTATGTGAAAGGCGCCAATATCGCCGGCTTCATGAAAGTAGCCAAAGCAATGATGGCGCAAGGTGTGATCTAACCGTATTCCCCTTCACCCATATCTGCACCGCAGGTTCGCACATTCAGCATGTGCGGATTTGCGGTGTTTTCGTTTCCACTGCATCTGCATTTTCCAATCGGCATCCAGATGTTGTTGAATCTGCATCTGGATCTTGTTACAACAACATCTGGATGTTGTTACAACAAGATCCAGACGTTGACAGCACAACATCCAGATGCAGATTGAAATTCCGACATCGTTTTTATACGCTTCCGGCAACGGAATTAAAGAGCCAAAACATTGTCTTGTACAGAAAAAAGTTTACAGTTTGTAAAACTTAAAAAAGTATGCGAAGAATGAACGGAGTAGATGATGCCCTGCGTCTACAAATAATCGAAGAGCATTTGTCAGGAGCGAGTAAATTTTCACTTGTTCGCAAAT
>JAVBUE010000091.1:0-36595 GCA_031555735.1 Tannerellaceae bacterium | reverse complement strand
TGTAAGCCTGCATGATAACACCCCTTAGTGGAATGTGGAAGCAGTTTTCCCCAAATACCGTGTAATACGTCATTTCACTTTCGTGGCATTTTACCAACATTGACAAAAAGCCCAAATAACTTAATAGGAGGTACAGATGCCTGCCACCGCGGAGATCGTTACCGACCACTCCCGCCTGATCGAGCGCTTCTTCCTGCCATTGAAGAAAGTATTCAGGGAAGGTGGTTTGCTGTAAAATAGTTGTCGCGCAGGTATTGCCCGGTATATGATTCGGGACAGGCCGCGACCTCTTCCGGTGTTCCGGCGCATACCAGGTAACCGCCGCCTTTTCCGCCTTCCGGTCCCAGGTCGATCAGATGGTCGGCGCACTTGATTACATCCATATTATGTTCGATGATCACCACCGTATGTCCCTTTTCGATCAGGGCGTTGAAGGCCTTCAGCAAGGTTTTGATATCGTGGAAATGCAGTCCCGTGGTCGGTTCGTCGAATACGAACAGGGTACGCGGTTGTTTCTCCTGCCCCAGGTAGTAAGCGAGTTTGACCCGTTGGTTTTCTCCCCCCGAGAGCGTCGAAGACGTTTGTCCCAGTTTCAGGTAACCCAACCCCACATCCTGCAACGGTTTGAGCCGCTTGACGATCTTCTTTTCCTGGTTGCCTTTGGATTGGTCGAAGAACTCGATGGCCTGGTTGACAGTCATCTCCAGCACATCATAGATATTGGCGCCGTTGTATTCCACTTCCAGCACATCGGCTTTGAAGCGTTTGCCATGGCACACGTCACATTCGAGGGTGATATCCGCCATGAACTGCATCTCCACGGTGATACGACCGTCGCCTTTGCACTCCTCACACCGTCCCCCTTCCTTGTTGAACGAGAAATAGGCGGCGGTGTAGCTCATCTGCTTGGAAAGCGGCAGTTCTCCATATAGCTTTCGGATCTCATCATACGCCCCGATATAGGTAACCGGATTCGACCGGGAACTTTTCCCGATGGAATGCTGGTCCACAAACTCGATCCCCTGGATCATCTTCACGTCGCCGGTCAGTCCCCCGCAATCGGAAGGCAGGCGGGAAGCATCATCCAGCTGGCTTTTCACCCCTTCGTAGAACAGGTCGCGCACCAGCGTGCTCTTACCCGAGCCGCTTACGCCGGACACCACCGTCATCACATGGAGCGGGAAACGGACATTGATCCCTTTCAGGTTGTTTTTCCGGGCGCCTTTCACTTCGATATAATGATTCCACGGACGGCGGTAGAGCGGAAGATCGATCTTCTCCCCCCCGTTCAGGTAACGAACGGTATAACTTTGCCCGTTGGCCGCCAGATGAGCGATATCCCCCTGATACACCACCTCACCGCCCAGTCGTCCCGCTTTGGGACCGATGTCGATGATATAATCAGACGAACGGATAATCTCCTCATCATGTTCAACCACCACCACCGTATTGCCGATGGCTTGCAACTGGCGCAGCACCCGGATCAGCAGTTCGGTATCGCGCGTATGCAACCCGATACTCGGTTCATCCAGGATATACAGGGAACCGACGAGGCTGCTGCCGAGGGAAGTGGCCAGGTTGATCCGTTGGCTCTCACCCCCCGAAAGGGAAGCCGAGAGGCGGTCGAGCGTAAGATACCCCAACCCCACATCCAGCAGGTATTGGATCCGGTTACGGATCTCCGTCAGCAACCGCCTGGCGATGGCAGCATCCGTATCATCCAGTTTCAGGTTGTCGAAGAAGACCTTTAGCTCGGTAATCGGCAGCACCACCAGTTGGGCGATGCTCCGTCCGCCCACGTTCACATACAACGCCTGCTGTTTCAGGCGGCTGCCTTTGCAGGCCGGACAGGTGGTTTTACCCCGGTATCTCGCCTGGAGCACCCGGTACTGTATCTTATAGATATTTTCCTGCACGAAGCGGAAGAAGTCGTCGATGCCATGCACCCCTTTGGTTCCCTTCCAGAGTAGTTCCTTCTCTTCTTCCGTCAGGTCGTAATACGCCCGATGGATCGGGAAATTATGGCGGGCGCTGGCGTTGATAAACTCCCGCTGCCACTCACCCATCGTATCCCCTTTCCAACAGACGACAGCCCCTTCGAAAACGGAGAGGCTCTTGTCGGGAACGACCAGGTTCTCATCAATCCCCAGCACTTTGCCGAATCCTTCACACACCGGACAGGCGCCCAGCGGGTTGTTGAAGCTGAACATCATATCCGTAGGTTCTTCAAACACCATCCCGTCGGCTTCAAATTTTTTCGAATAGACCTGCAGGATTGTTTCATTCTCCAGATAGATACGGATCAGGCAGGTGCCATGTCCTTCATAGAAAGCGGTCTCCGCCGAATCGGCCAACCGGCTCTTCAGGGTCTTGTCGCCGGATACGACCAAGCGGTCGATCAACAACTCGATGGCATCGGATTGCAGCAACTTCTCGTCGGCAAGCACTTCACTGATCCGGTAGGCGGTATCGTGGATGGAAAGGCGGGTATATCCCTCCTTCTGCAGGATCTCCAGCTGTTGTTTCATCGTGCGGTCTTCAGGCAGGACGATCGGGGTATATACCCCAAACCGCGTCCCTTCGGGATAGGCCAGTACGGCTTGCTGGATATCGCTGGTCTGGTGCTTCTTCACCTCCTGTCCGGAGACGGGCGAGATTGTCTTTCCGATCCGCGCATACAGTAGCCTGAGGTATTCGTATATTTCCGTGGAAGTGCCCACAGTGGATCGCGGGTTACGCGTATTCACCTTTTGCTCGATGGCGATGGCGGGCGGGATGCCTTTGATATAATCGGCTTCGGGCTTGCTCATCCGTCCCAGGAACTGGCGGGCGTACGACGATAGGCTTTCCACATACCGCCGCTGTCCTTCGGCATAGAGGGTATCGAAAGCCAGCGACGACTTCCCGCTTCCCGACAGTCCGGTGATCACCACCAGCTTATCCCGGGGTATTACCACATCAATATTCTTGAGGTTGTTCGCGCGCGCGCCTTTGATAAAGATGGAATGATTGTCAGCCATACATTTCCTGTTCCTGTTTTTTTTAGGACAGGCAAAGGTAGGCATTTTCTCTTCTAATCCCTTGTGAATAGGGCGACAAAAGTGGTAAGTCTATCATTGTATCACACTTTTTTAATGAATAAAACCTAAAACATTGCATATGTGTGTGGAAACAGCTAATTTTGTTTCTTCAATAATCAATGTATTGGTCGTACATGCCTAAACTACATGCTTTACTTATCCTGGTTGTGTTTCTTCTGGCCTCTGCCTGTTCTACGGTACGTCAGCAGGCAACCCCTGTTTCCGTTCATGACAGTAAGCGCGAATTCCGCGGTGCCTGGATACAAACCGCTTTCCAGGGCGAATACCAGTCGATGACACCGGCACAGATGAAACAGGATTTTATCCGTAAACTCGATTTCCTGCAGGCTTGCGGGATCAATGCCCTGGTATTCCAGGTTCGACCGGAAGCCGATGCCTTTTATAATTCCAAATACGAACCGTGGAGCCGTTTCTATACCGGCGTACAGGGAAAAGCGCCGGAAGGGAATTTCGACCTGATGGCTTTCCTGATCGAAGAATGCCATAAACGTTCCATGGAGTTTCATGCCTGGCTGAACCCCTACCGGGCGGCGACCAACGAAAGCGTGGTGCTGGCCGACAACCATATCTACTACCGCCATCCCGAACGGTTCGTGGTCTATAACAAACAGTTGCTGTTTGACCCGGGTATTCCTGAAAACCGCCAATATATCTGCCAGGTAGTACGGGATATCGTGCTGCGATACGATGTGGATGCGATCCACATGGACGACTATTTCTACCCGTATCCGGCAGCCGGGATCCCTTTCCCGGACGACGACAGTTTCCGCCGTTACGGGCTGAAGGACGGATACCGGGAAAGCCAGCGCGGCGACTGGCGGCGTAACAACGTGAACCAACTGATCAGCGAACTGAAACGGACGATCCTGCTGGCCAAACCCTGGGTGCGATTCGGCATCAGTCCCTTCGGCATCTACCGGAACAAAAAGAGTACACCCGACGGATCGGGGAGCGAGACCAACGGCCTGCAGAACTACGACGACCTCTATGCCGACGTGCTGCACTGGGTGCAGCAGGGATGGATCGACTATAACGCCCCGCAGATCTATTGGGAGATCGGACATCCGGCTGCCGATTACATCACCCTGATCCGCTGGTGGGACCAACATGCTTACGACCGGCCGCTGTATATCGGCCAGGATGTGGACCGGACGATGAAAGCCGGCGACCTCACCCGTAAAATGCGCTATGAACGTGCCCTTCCCCAGGTGGATGGCAACTGCTTCTGGCCAGCCAACGAACTGCTGCGCGACAACAGGGGGGTTGCCGACAGCTTACAACACCATTACCACCGTTACCCGGCCCTGATTCCGGCTTATACCCATTTACATAACCAGGCGCCCAAAGCCGTCAAAGGGCTGAAAACCGAATGGACCGCCGATGGCTTCCTACTCCAATGGAAAGCGCCTCAGAACCGGGACAATCCGGAACTGGCCCACTACTTCGTCATCTATCGCTTTGAAGATAAAGAACCGGTCGATCTGGACAATCCGGCACGGATAGCAGGTATGACACGCGACACCTGGTATCGGTTGCCTTACGACGACGGGAGACGAAAGTACCGTTATGTGGTGACCGCGGTTGACCGTTTCCACAACGAAAGCGAAAAGGGGAAGAGTAAAAAAGTAAAGCTGTAACGGCGCTCCAACTGCCTATGTTTGAACAACGATGCTCTAAATACACGGATTGTGCTTCCTGCGGTTTTTACCAACGGCACATCTTCAAATACCGCTCTTATCCGAAGGGGGTACTGATCCCCCAGGAACGGTGTACGCAGAATACCATCTATTTTCTGCTGAAGGGTGAGGTGCGTGTGGATAGTGAAGAGCATCCGGACACCTACTTCCGGGAAGGACAGTTCATCCTCCAGCCGGTGGGTTCACGCGTGGAATTCCATATCCTGGAAGCGACCGAATGTATCCTCCACCTGTTCGAACGGCCGCTGAATATCTGTACCGACCGCTTCAACAAAGGAACCGCCCTCGCTTCCAGCGGGCAATTAAGCTCCGTGGTGCTGGATATCTGCATGCCGTTGCGTATCTTCCTCGACAGCATGAAAGAGGTACTGGACAACGACCTGCGCTGCTCGGAATTTCTGAACGCCAAACAAACCGAACTGATGTACCTGCTGAACTGCTATTATCCGATCAAGGACCTGGCCGCGTTCTATTCCACCATCTACCGGTACAATAAAAGCTTCCAGTATTTTGTGCTGCAGAACTACCAAAAGGTGAAAGACGTGGAAGCGTTTGCGCAGATGGGCGGATACAGCGTGCCTACCTTCCGCCGCCTGTTTAAAGAAGCTTTCGACGAACCCGCCTACCAGTGGATGTTGAAGCGTAAATGCCAGGATATACAGACCGACCTGATCACCACCGAATTGTCTATCTCCGACATCAGCTACAAATACGGCTTCGAATCCCTTTCCAATTTCTCCCATTTCTGCCGCGCTAATTTCGGACAGTCGCCGCGTGCCATGCGTTCCGGCAGGGGCGAAAACATGTAATATCTCTTCCTCCAACCGGTATTTTTTTGTATTTTTCTGTCTATTAGTTGTAAAAAATACAACAATTTGAACAGAATAGGCAATATTTCGCATATCCACACCGCCTACATTTGTGGCATATCCCAAAAAGGATTGTACAAAAATTGAGGAAATTGAGTTTAAGTGAGGAAAAAGCGGGCTTTCTTTTAAAGATGCTTGTCTTATTACTCGGTGTGATTTTGTGTAGCTTAATCAGATGCAGTTGTAACGAGGAGGAAACTTCTCATACACGCTATGGTTTTGTTTTATTTACCGCGCAATGGGATTCGCTGTTGCCGGGACACAACACACCGAAGAATCTTCGTTATTACTTCTATCCATCCAATAATGGCGCCATGATTCAGACCGAAGGCGACGCCAACAGCCTCAAATTCGCTTTACCCCCCGATACCTACCGCGTATTGATAGTCAACTGTGATGTAAATAACGTTCGGTTCAGTTCCATGCAACAGTTGGAGAATGCCGAGATTTCCCTGCACGATGCAGCTGAACAGCAGGACATCATGCCTTCCCCCCTGTATGCGGTGGTCGTCGATTCATTGACCATAACCCCCGACCATACCCTTACCCTCGCTGTCGAACCTAAGCCAATGGTTCAACAACTGAAGTTCAATATCCACATTACCAACAGCGAATCGATCCGCCAATGTTCGGCGTCCCTGTCCGGTCTCCCTCCCGCAATATTGTTGAAAAACCGTACCCGTAAAGATACGGCACGGGTGACCGTACCTTTCTCTATGGAGAAGACGAATACCGGATTCACACGCGACCTGTTCGTCCTGGATGCCTTGAACGACATGGTAGCCGGAGGCTCCGGATCCCACCAGCTCAAGGTTGATTTCCTGATGCCAAACAATCGCATAGTCTCGTCAACCGTCGATCTGGGATTCTTCTTGTCTGCGACAGACAGGCAAAACATCGTGGTCGATGTGAACGCGACCATCCATCCGTCCGCCTCTCCTTCCGTTACATTCAGCAATTGGGAAGTGAAGCCGTATGTAGGCAATGAGATACCTAACCAGTTATAAAACAAGTTAAAAACCCCCGAAATCCATATTATGTCATTACCTTTGTGGCGTAATTATTGAAACATCGTATGAATATTAAACTGTTTATATATGGGCTGTTGTCCCTCTTTGTCCTTGTAACCGGCTCTTCCTGCGACGACGATACACCGGTTCACGTACCCAAACGCACCGTGCTGGTTTATATGGCTGCCGACAACAACCTCAGTGCATTCGGACAGACCAATATACAGGATATGCTGAAGGGAGCGACCGCCGCCAGCCTGAACCACGGCAACCTGCTGGTCTATTTCGATCCCTCCAATGGCGATCCCCAACTGCTGCAGATCACCATCAACAAACAGGGAGCATCCGAAAAGAAAGTGATCAAGACATACCCCGAACAGAACTCCGCCTCCGGCGATGTCTTATCGGCGGTGATCAACGAGGTGATAGATGATCCCCGTTTCGACGCCGACAGTTATGGTCTGTTGCTGTGGAGCCACGGTACCGCCTGGCTGCCCACCAATTATAAGAACATGCTCAAATCTTTCGGGCAGGACGGTTCCAATTTCATGGAGATTCCCCAACTGGCGCAAGCCATTCCGGATCATGTGTTTGATTTTATCCTCTTCGACGCCTGCTATATGGGCAGCATTGAGGTGGCGTATGAGTTACGCAACAAAGCCGACTACATCATCGGATCGTCCGTGGAGATCATGGGGAGCGGATTCCCTTACGACCTCATCATCGAGCCGCTGTTCAGGAAGACCGCCGACCTGGTGGGTGTTTGCGATAATTTCTACAACTACTACAACCAACAGTCGGGGGCATGGCAGTCGGCTTCCATCGCCATCATCGACATGAAGGGACTACCGGCACTGAAAGAAGCCACCCGTGCCATCTTGCAGGGAAAAGAGGCGGAGGTAAAGGCGATGCCGGTTAACGATATCCAGGCCTTGGATTACCTCACCACCCGGCGGCTGTTGTACGACTTCGATGATTTTATCGGCCACTTCGCCAGCGGAAGCGCATACACTACCTATACTACCGCGTTGGGGGAAGCCATTATCTACAAGAAAACCACCCCTAATTCCACCTACGGTTTGAATGGTGGGACATCCATCCCTATCCGCTATTTCTCCGGACTCAATGTCTATATCCCGCGGGAAGCATTTCTTTCGCTGAACGAATGGTACACCCAACTGGAATGGTATAAGGCGATTTATCAATAATCCCCATACACCAGGAACACCGATTTCCCTTTCCGTACCTCTCCACCCGGATGGGTGGCTTCCACATGGAAGATATACACACCCGGCGCCAGGCGGCTGCCGTCCGTACCGGTACCGTTCCAGGTGATCGCTCCCTGCATGGCGACCGCCTCATGGTTGGCCGCCACGGCAACCTGCCTTCCCGACAAGTCATAGATACGGGCGCGGATCGTGAAGCCCGGCTGGTCGAAGCTATATATTATATGGTATAGGCCGGTTGCCCGGTCATACACGGGCGCCTCCATACCCGTGGCGCGATCGGTGGGCGCTGCCTTGTAGTGCGAATTACGGTCGCCCGGCGTCCCGTAACCGGAAGCGGCTGTGGCCGATGTCCAGTTCGCCGCCTCACTCCCGGGCTTGTCGGGATCGATCCGTTCGAGTGCCACCCCTTTCCGGTCTTTCACCGAAGAGGCATGCCAGTGATACGAATAGGCTACCTCGTCGATCACGGCGCCATCGCCGGTCCGGAAGAGCACCAGGTCTGAAGCCGTATTGGCCAGCAGCGGTATTTTCACCTCGCAGATACGCGCCGGATCGGCTGCCGGGTAGAACGCGACGACACCATCCCCGCTCCGGGTGAGCACGATATGCGCTCCCGGATCCAATCCTTTCTGCACCGCCTGCAGCGGATACCTGGTACTCAACCCGCCGTCCGACGAGCGGGTCGCCAGGGATAAGCCGTCCAACGGGAGCGTCTTTCCGGAACGGTTGTACAGCTCAATATATTCCGCCCCGCCGGTAAAGGGTTCGGGCAGGAGTTCATTGATCACGATCTCTTCCGGCAGCACGGGCGACAGGGAGGGCACGGGATCGGGTTGTGGTTCGGGATCAGTCGCCGGAAAGGAGTTGGCACTGCCGGGGGTTCCGCCCCGATTGTCGGACGACAACTGCCAACCTGTTCCCGTTCGTTCCCAGGATATGCCGGGCTGGGCTTTCTCATAGGCGATATGGTCGATCACTTTCCCCGTCGCATCTGTCAGGGACAGCGCTTTCCCGCTGTTGGCCAACTGGCTGGGGAACTTATCCAGCGGCAGTTCCATCCCTCCCGGGTCGATCCGGAGGGGACGACCCGTACGGTACAACACCGCATATCCTTCCGGAGGAAGCGAACAGGCGGGCAACGGCACCGCGGCATCGTCATACCGGAAATGCCAACCGTCGAGGGGGATAGCATGGGAGGTGGTATTGGCTATCTCCACATACTCCGTTTCCGGCAAGGCCACCAGCCCTTTCGGGTCGGCCATCACTTCGTTGATCACCACAGCCCCTTCATCGGCCTCCCCGGTTACGGGTATTACCGGTGCGGGAGGATCTTCCTGATGATCGCCGAAGGTGGCGGTAAAGGGATATTCACCGGAATGCCTGTGCCCGTTCCCATCCAGCAGGCCGGTATAGGCAAGGCGGTAAGTCTGTCCCTTCACCAATGGGGCGCCCCAGGAAAGTTCCAGTACAAGCCCGTCGTCCGTGATGGCGATCTCCGCCACTTCACCCAGCCCGGGAAGGGTAAACGATGCTTCCTCCGCCTGCACCGGCCGGTCCGTCCAAAGATGCAGCGTGCGCTCGTCCACCTGTTCCAGCCGGGTGATGCGCAGGGGATCGGTGCCGGAGGTAAACCGGCGGATATGGATATCATCCCAATACTTATCGGTGCTGTGCGCTCCGGAATAGACCGCCCCCAGCATAAACCAGCCGGATGCGTCGGCACAAGGCAGGGAGAGGGTTCCTTCCGGCACATAACCGGTATCAGCGGGACCTTTGGCATAAAGGGTACATTGCCCTTCCCCGTCGGTCACCACCTTTACCTCCACAGTAGCCGGTTCGGTAAAAAGGGCACGCCCTTCCAGGAGTATTTCCGGCTTCCCATTCCCATATTGATAGCAGAGGGCGATGTTCTTTTTGGTATAACCCAGGCGTACGAATACCGCTTCACCGGGATCATCCAAGGCCGGTTTCCGGCACCAGAGATAAAGGGTAAAATAGTTCTGCGCAGTACACCAGTAGTCGCTTTTAACCTTGCATCGCCACTCGTTGTCGTACAACCGGGTGGAGGCAAGGGCGAGGTGGGACGATCCGCTGCCGGCCAGGGCGGAGAGTTGCAGTTCTCCCTGTTGGTTGATCGTGAACTGGTGCACTGTCCCTACCCAGGGATACCGATCGGTCAATCCGGCGTGATCAAAAGACTCATTTAACTGTGGATATACGGAAAAAGGAAGCCAAAAGAAGAGAAATAGTAATAATTGTTTCATAATTATACGGTTTTGCCATATGTTTTGTAAATTTGCAGGCTGATTTGGCGAAAGACAGGCAATGCTTGTATTCCCCAGTCGCAAAAGTATTTTATTTTTTATCAATATCAAACAAATTTGTGCTAAAATGAAAGTAGCAATTGTTGGCGTAAGTGGAGCCGTGGGACAAGAATTCCTGCGTGTGCTCGACGAGAGAAACTTCCCGATGGATGAGCTGGTTCTTTTCGGTTCATCCCGCAGTGCCGGACAGGTTTATACCTTTAAGGGTAAACAGTTCACGGTCAAGGAATTGAAACATAACGACGACTTTAAAGGCATCGATATCGCTTTCGTTTCAGCCGGAGGAAGCACTTCCATCGAGTTCGCGCCGACCATCACGAAACATGGCGCGGTGATGATCGACAATTCCAGCGCCTTCCGTATGGATGCCGATGTGCCGTTGGTCGTGCCCGAAGTGAATCCCGAAGACGCGTTGAACCGTCCGCGTGGCATCATCGCCAATCCGAACTGTACGACGATCCAGATGGTCGTTGCCCTGAAAGCCATTGAAAACGTATCCCATATCAAACGCGTGCATGTAGCCACCTACCAGGCTGCCAGCGGCGCCGGTGCTACGGCAATGGCCGAGCTGGTGAAACAGTACGAACAACTCCTGCAAGGGAAAGCGCCCACGGTAGAGAAGTTCGCCTACCAGCTGGCTTACAACCTCATCCCGCAGGTGGATGTGTTTACCGACAACGGCTACACGAAAGAAGAGCTGAAGATGTACAACGAGACGCGTAAGATCATGCACTCCGATATCGAAGTGAGCGCCACCTGCGTACGTGTGCCGGTGATCCGCGCCCACAGCGAAGCGACCTGGGTGGAGACCGAACGTCCCGTCAGCGTGGAAGAAGCCCGCAAAGCCTTTGCTGAATCCGAAGGGATCATCCTGCAGGACGAACCGGCGAAGAAAGACTATCCGATGCCGCTCTTCGTGGCCGATAAGGAACCGGTGTATGTAGGCCGTATCCGCAAAGACCTCTGTAACCCGAACGGCCTCACCTTCTGGACTGTCAGCGACCAGATCAAGAAAGGCGCCGCACTCAACGCCGTCCAGATCGCCGAATACCTCCTCAAAGCAGGAAATATCCGATAAGCCTCCCCTCTTTCGCTTGTGAATGGGGAGTATCAAAAGTGGATAACCCCGCACGCAGACGACGCAAATAGCGCCGGATTACGCAGAAGAATGATCTCCATTCGCGTAATCCGGCGCTTTTTTTACATCGGGGATCCTGATCAGAGGCGTGACTGCCAAGACGCTTATCACATTGTGACAGCGTGACAGTTGTTTTACAAAAATAAACTCCGTGTAGGAACAATTCCGTATATTTGTCCGTATTATGGAGGCACATGCATTACATCCGAATTCCAAACTTCCACGCCTGGAGGTGGTGGATGCCCTGCGGGGCTTTGCCGTTATGGCGATCTTACTGGTACACAACCTGGAGCATTTCATCTTCCCGGTCTATCCGGATAAAGCCGACCTGCCGGTATGGCTGAATATCCTGGACGACGGGGTATTTACCATCGTCTTCGCCCTGTTTGCCGGGAAAGCCTACGCCATCTTCGCCCTGCTTTTCGGCTTTACCTTTTATATACAATATACCAACCAGGAGCAGAAAGGGAAGGATTTCGGATCCCGTTTTGCCTGGCGGTTACTGCTGCTCGTGCTCTTCGCCACGCTGAACGCCGCCTTCTTCCCCGCCGGCGACGTGCTGCTGCTGTTCGCCATCGTAGGTTTCCTGCTGATCCTGGTACGGAAATGGAGCAACCGTTCTATCGGGGTGATCGCCCTCATCCTGCTGTTCCAACCGGTGGAATGGGCGCATTTCCTTATCGGCCTCTTCGATCCTACCTACCACACGCCCCACTTAGGCGTAAGCTCGATGTATGACGAGGTGGCCGAATATACCAAAGAAGGGAACTTCCTGTACTTCCTCCGGCAGAACATCACCCTGGGACAGGAAGCCAGCCTCACCTGGGCTGTCGCCGTAGGCCGGTACGCACAGACCGGCGGCCTGTTCATGCTGGGTCTGTTGCTGGGCAGGAAGCAACTGTTTGTCGCCTCCGAAGCCTCCAACCGTTTCTGGATCCGTGCTCTGATCGTCGCCGCCATCGTGGTTTGCCCGTTGATGGAAGTGAAAAGCCAGATCCTCGAATTCTCCCAATCGGCGGAAGTACGGAAAACGGTGGTCATCATCCTCGATATGTGGCAGAAGCTGGCCTATACGGTCATACTGGTCTCTTCCTTCGTGCTGCTGTACCAAACCGAACGTGTGCGGAAGCTGACCGCCAGCCTCCGTTTCTACGGGCGGATGAGCCTGAGCAACTACATCGGGCAATCCATCATCGGCGCCTTCCTCTATTTCCCCTTCGGGTTATACCTCGCACCCCGGTGCGGATATACGCTCAGCCTGCTGATCGGGATCGGCGTGTTCGTGCTCCAGCTGAAGTTCTGCCAATGTTGGCTCAGCCGCCATAAGCAGGGACCGTTGGAAACCATCTGGCACAAGCTGACCTGGCTGCAATTTGAAAAATAATTTCGTCCATTGATTGGATTGTTCAGATATAAATCCTACCTTTGCGCCGATTTGAAAAAGAGTTTCATGACAAAGAACGCGCATACGGGGAGACCAGCATACGTATCCGATTACAGACCGGATGTCGAAACTCATTCTTTATTTGCAGGACATATCATTTCCATATAAATGCGTTAGGTGTTTCTAACGCATTTTTTTTGTCCCGCCGCGGAAAAGCAATAGAATCAACAACATAAAGAAGAAAAGTATTATGTCGAAAAGTGGAATCAAAAAGGTAATCGTCCTGGGATCAGGCGCCCTGAAGATCGGTCAGGCAGGCGAGTTTGACTACTCCGGGTCACAAGCGCTGAAAGCCCTGCGTGAAGAAGGCATCAGCAGTGTATTGATCAACCCCAACATCGCAACCATCCAGACATCGGAAGGGGTGGCCGATAAGGTGTATTTCCTCCCCATCACCCCCTACTTCGTGGAAGAAGTGATCAAGAAGGAACAACCCGACGGTATCCTCCTCGCCTTTGGCGGACAAACGGCGCTGAACTGCGGTACCCAACTGTACAACGAAGGCACACTCGCCAAGTATGGCATCAAGGTGCTGGGCACTTCGGTGGAAGCCATCATGTACACCGAAGACCGCGACCTTTTTGTGAAGAAACTGAATGAGATCGACGTAAAAACACCCGTCAGCCAAGCCGTTGAGAGCATGGCAGACGCTGTGAAAGCCGCCTATACGATCGGGTTCCCGGTGATGATACGCTCCGCCTACGCCCTCGGCGGCATGGGTAGCGGCATCTGCAAAGATGAGGCCGAACTGCGTACGCTGGCCGAAAGCGCCTTCGCCTACTCCTCCCAGATCCTGGTGGAAGAATCGCTGAAAGGATGGAAAGAGATCGAGTTTGAAGTGATCCGCGACAAGAACGACCACTGCTTCACCGTGGTAAGCATGGAGAACGTGGATCCGCTGGGCGTACATACCGGCGAAAGCATCGTGGTAGCCCCGACCTGCTCCTTAGTGGACGAAGAGGTGGCCATGCTACAGGAACTCTCCGCCCGCGTGATCCGCCACCTCGGCATCGTGGGCGAATGTAACATCCAGTATGCCTACGACTCGGATACCCGCGACTACCGGGTGATCGAGGTAAACGCCCGCCTCAGCCGCTCATCGGCACTCGCCTCCAAAGCAAGCGGTTATCCGCTGGCGTTCGTGGCTGCCAAACTGGCATTGGGTTACGGACTGGATGAGATCGGCGAAATGGGCACACCCAACTCCGCCTACAAAGCGCCGGAAGTAGATTACATCATCGTTAAGATACCACGTTGGGACCTGACGAAGTTTGTCGGTGTAAGCCGCCAGATCGGTTCAAGCATGAAATCCGTAGGCGAGATCATGTCGATCGGTAAGAGTTTCGAAGAAATCATCCAGAAAGGACTCCGCATGATCGGACAGGGTATGCACGGCTTCGTGGGCAATAACGATATCGAATTCGACAACCTCGACGAAGAACTGGTCAACCCGACCGACCTGCGTATCTTCGCCGTAGCCCGCGCCCTCGAACAGGGATATACCATCGACCGCATCCACGAACTGTCGAAGATCAACCACTGGTTCCTCGGCAAACTGAAAAATATCGTGGATTATACCCACGTGCTCAGCAGCTACCAAGCGATCGACAACCTGCCTGCCGATGTATTGCGCGAAGCCAAACGCCTCGGCTTCTCCGACTTCCAGATCGCCCGCTATGTGGAGAATCCCCAGGGAAATATGACGAAGGAAAACATCCGCGTGCGCAACTACCGCAAGAAACTGGGTATCCTGCCGAGCGTGAAACGGATCAACACCATCGCTTCCGAACATCCGGAACTGACAAACTATCTCTACCTCACCTACGATGGTTCGGACAACGACATTGCTTATTATAAGAATGATAAGAGCGTGGTGATCCTCGGATCGGGCGCTTACCGGATCGGTTCGTCGGTGGAATTCGACTGGTGCTCGGTCAATGCTGCACTGACAGCTCGCAAGCTGGGCTACAAATCGATTATGATCAACTACAACCCCGAAACGGTATCGACCGACTACGATATGTGCGACCGCCTCTACTTCGATGAGCTCTCGCTCGAACGCGTACTCGACGTGATCGATCTCGAAACGCCGAAGGGTGTGGTTGTGTCCATGGGCGGACAGATCCCCAACAACCTGGCGATGAAGCTCCACCAGCAGCAGGTACCTATCCTGGGTACATCGCCGCTGTCGATCGACCGGGCGGAAAACCGCCACAAGTTCTCCGCCATGCTCGACTCGCTGGGGATCGACCAGCCGCAGTGGGCGGAAGTGGTCAGCATGGAAGAGATCGACGCTTTCATCGAAAAGGTGGGCTTCCCGATCCTGATCCGTCCGTCGTATGTGCTCTCGGGCGCCGCCATGAACGTATGCTACTCCAAAGAGCAGATGATCGAATTCCTCAACCTCGCCGCCAAGGTATCGAAAGAACACCCGGTGGTGGTGTCCGAATTCCTGCAAGGCGCGAAAGAAGTGGAATTTGACGCCGTAGCCATGAATGGCGAAGTGGTGGAATACGCCATCTCCGAACATATCGAGTTTGCCGGTGTACACTCGGGCGACGCTACGTTGGTGTTCCCCGCTCAGAAGATCTACTTCGAAACGGCACGCCGTATTAAGAAAGTAAGCAAGATGATCGCGAAAGAACTCAACATCAGCGGTCCGTTCAATATCCAGTTCCTGGCGAAGAATAACGATGTAAAGGTGATCGAATGTAACCTCCGCGCTTCCCGTAGCTTCCCGTTCGTATCGAAGGTACTGAAACGGAACTTCATCGAAACGGCTACCCGCATCATGCTCGACGCTCCTTATACCAAACCGGACAAAAGCGCGTTCGATATCGACTGGATCGGTGTTAAAGCTTCCCAGTTCTCGTTCGCCCGCCTGCACAAGGCCGACCCGGTACTGGGTGTGGATATGAGCTCTACCGGCGAAGTGGGTTGTATCGGCGACGACTTCAACGAGGCGCTGCTCTCGGCGATGGTAGCCGTCGGCAACACGATACCGGGAAACAACATCCTGGTTTCTTCCGGTGCAGCCAAGAGCAAAGTGGACCTGCTGGAACCCTGCCGCACACTGTCTGAAAAGGGATACACCATCTACGGCACACAGGGAACAGCCCGGTTCCTCAACGATAATGGCATCCCGGCAACCGCCGTATCCTGGCCGGACGAAACGGGCGAACTCAACATCATGGAAATGTTCAGCAACCATGCATTCGACCTGGTGATCAATATCCCGAAAGACCACAGCAAGCGGGAACTGACCAATGGGTATAAGATCCGCCGCGCGGCGATCGACCATAACATCCCGCTGATCACGAACGCCCGCCTGGCAAGCGCCTTTATCAGCGCCTTCTGCAACCTGGATGAGACGGATATCCAGATCAAAAGCTGGCAGGAGTATTGATCCTTACATTAAATAAAAAGGCAACGGCGGGCAAATGTCCGCCGTTGTTCGTTATAAATACATATCTTTGCCCCGAATCTAAACTGTATGAATATGAGATGTTGCTTATTTTTTCTGTGTTTTTTGCTGCATGCAGCCATCTTGTCCGCCCAGGCGCTCAAAGGGACGGTGAACGACGGGGAAGGAAACCCCATTCCATATGCGACTGTTTTTATCCGGGAAGCCACACTGGGGCTTGCCGTTGACGACAAAGGCGCCTTCCAGGTGTCGCTGAAAGCCGGCACCTACACCTGCGAATTCAGTTCGCTGGGGTATGAACGGAAAACAGAGCAGGTGACAGTGGCCGCTACCGGATCCACTTCCCTCCGGGTGGTGATGAACCAGAAGGTGTATCAGTTGCCGGATGTGGTGGTCAACCGGCAAGGAGAAGACTTCTCCTACCCGGTCATGCGTAAAGCCATCGCCATGGCTCCTTTCTACCTGCACCAGGTAAGTACCTACCAGGCAGACGCCTATATGAAAGGCTCCCTCAAAGTGGAGAAAATACCCAAACTGCTCAAGATGCAGATGAACGACAAGGAGATGAACGATATGATCGGCAAGCTGTACGTCATCGAGTCGCAAAGCGAGATGAGCTACACCGCACCCGACAAGTACGAGCAGAAAGTGATTGCCTACAAAAACAGTATGCCGCAGGATATGGGTACCTCCGACGCGGCGGATGTGCTGACCACCAACATTTACGATCCCGACATGATGGAACGGATATCTCCGTTGTCGCCCGGCGCCTTCTCCTACTACAATTTCCGGTATGAAGGGATGGTGGCGGATGGCGTACACCTTATCAATAAGATCCAGGTGATCCCGAAGAAGAAGAACGGCAAGCTGATGGCTGGCTGGCTGTATATCATTGAAGACACCTGGAATGTACAGTATGCTGACCTCTCTTTCACCGAGATGGGGGTGACCATCCGGTACAAAGCCAACTATAACGAGGTACAGACGAACACCTTCCTGCCCACCACCTACGACATGGACCTGAAGGTGGACATCATGGGTATCAAAGCCTCGGGGAAATACTACGCGTCCATGCAATATAATAAGGTAATGGTGAACGAGGCGCAAGGCGTGATCCGGAAAACGGAAGAAAAGACCTTCCGTGACATACCGCCCGCTTCAAAACCGAAAACGGCGAAGCAGCAAAAAGCCGAACAGCAGATCGAACAACTGGTATCCAAAGAAGCACTGACCACCCGTGAAGCCTACAAGCTCTCACGTCTGATGCAGGAATCCGTCGAGCCGGAAGCCCAGAAGAGAGAACGTGAAAGCCTCGAGATCAAACCTGGGGAGAACGACGACATCAGGAAGACCGTCGATTCATTAGCCACGCGACGGGATTCCATCTATTGGGAAACAATCCGCAAGGCACCGCTCAGCCTCGAAGAACGGATCAGTTTCCAGCGGAAAGACAGCATGCCCTCCTCCTCCGAGACCACCCGGCGGAATAGCATCACCGTAGGGATCGGCGCCGAATCATCGAACGGCGTACTGGGTACGATCCTGATGGGTAACCGCTATCCGGTAAGCCCGAAAGCCTGGGTGGGATTCGACGGGCTGTTGCGTGCTGTTCCCGAATACAATTTTGTGGATGGTTTCTGGATCGGTCAACGTGTCTCCTTCGGTTATGAGCCGCGGAAGCATACGTCGGTGGTGATCAGCCCTTCAGTTTATTATACGACAGCCAGGCAGACGGCCAACTGGTATATCGACGGCTTGTTGCGGTACGCTCCCCTTTCCGGGGGTGAGTTTCACCTCTCGGGCGGGCATACCACGGCCGACTTCAACCGCCACGGGATCTTGCGGGTGATCAATTCGTTCGCGTCGTTCTTCTTCGGGGATAACCCGCTCATGTTGTATGAGAAGCGGTTTGTAGAGGCGGAAAACAAGATCGATATTGCCAACGGCTTACAACTGACCGCCGGTTTCCGTTACGAAGACCGGAAAGGACAAACCAACCATACCTCATTCAGCGTATGGGGCACGCCGCAGGAGAACCTGTGGATAGACGACCACCAGGCGGCGATCCTCTCGGTACAAGCCGATTATACGCCTCGGTACCGTTATACGCTGGAAGGGGGAAGAAAGCAGTATGTATCCTCCGCCTATCCTACGTTAACGCTCCGGTATGAACGCGGACTGTCTGTCGTATCCGAGCCGGCCAGTACGTACGACCGCCTGGAGCTGTCTATCCACCAGGAGGTTGCCACAAGCAGGTTCAACCGGTTGAAATATGCCGCCAATGCCGGGACGTTCTTCAACGTCGGCACATTGTACCTGCCGGATGCCAAACATTTCCAAACCAGTCCGTTGTTTATTACCGGGAAATCGTTCGATACCAGCTTCAGCCTGCTCGATGACTATCTCTGGTCGGCAAGCGACTGGTGGGCGCAGGGGCATCTCACCTGGGAATCCGATTACCTGTTCCTGAAACGGCTGCCCTTCCTGCAAAGCTACCTCTTCAACGAGTCGCTGCACCTGCATACGCTCTACAACCGATCGTTCGGAAATCACTTCTACAACGAAGCCGGTTATTCGATCGGATTCGATGAGATCGGACGGGCAGGTGTCTTTGTCGGGATGCACGGGAATTATCACGTGAGCGCAGGCGTCACCATCAGCCTGCCGTTGCTGCAACTGCTGGAGCACAAGTAAAGGAACCGGACGGGAGGCGGTTAGACCTCCCCGTTCCTTTCCTGTTTGAGCTTATCGCGCAGCTTCATCCGTTTGATTTGGACAAAACGGAGCAACAGGATCACAAGGGCGCTGAGGCCGATGATCAGGAAATACTCCGTATAGTTGGGCTCCGGATGTTTGGCAGGCCAACCGATCACGGCCATGACAGCCAGATAGACAAAGAGGACAAGACTGGTAATATTGATCCGTTTCATGTGCATTGAATTAACCGGTTATCGATCGGGCAAAGATACGTATTTGCCTGATCCTTTAGTTGTTCCAAACCACTTTATATTGAATCCGATCCTTATCCGACCGGATCTGCAGGAGGTAAACACCCGGCGACAGGTACAAAGGGAGACGGGTGGAACCAGCGGACAGGGAATGCGTCGCAAGCACCCGCCCGGTCAGGTCGATCACCTGCAGCGAAGCCGGCGCCGTCAGTCCGTCCACCTCGATCCCGCCTTCCGACATCCGGATCGAGGTGGCGGCATCGGTCATCCGCGGATGACCGGTAGCCGTAGAAAGAAGCGGTTCATCCAACGCCTGGAAAGGGCGGAGGGAAGCGGTTGCCATCCCCCCTTTTGTGGCCGGTACAGCAGACCGGAACACCAGTTCGGTATCCTGCTTCGCCTTGACAAAAAAGGCGGCTAAGGGAGGTAGCACTTCGTTGCTCCCGATGGGATATGCCTGGTACTCCTGTCCGTTATACAGATAGACAGATCCGTCGAGAGCGGGATTATCTTCGATGGCGGTAAGGGGCAGCGGAGCCGGTAACGGGTTCCCGCAAAGCGCCCAGCCATGATGGTCGGTATCTGTGCCACCGGATGCGGGAGAGACGTGCAGGGAGATCCGTCCTTCCCGCCCGAAGGCAGCCGGTAGCCGGTCGTGCCTGCCGGAGAATTGCAGCATCTTCCGCGTCGCTTTCTTGTCCAGGGCGATCAGGTAGCCTTGCCCTTGCCGGAATACCGGTTTGCCGTCGCCACCCGTATCCGCCGGTACGGTCTTCCAGTTGCCGGTAGCTTTCTTCGAACGATTCCGTTGATCCCCGTCGTACGTTTTCAGGTAGAAGAAGTTTCCTTCCGTTGTCTGTCCGTCTCCCAGCCGAAAACCGGTATCCACCCCATCGGCATAGACATCAAAGGGGAAGGACACAAAATACCACTTCCCAGTTTCGGGCAAGGAAAGCTGGTAACAAACACGTTCCTTCACATGGAGATCGCCGGCGACAACCAGGGATACATCAGGGCCGTTCAGCAACAGCTCGCGTATATACAGGTGGTTGCCGGGAGCGATATACACACTACCCCTACCCAGCAGCAACGAATCACATTGGACGTTACCCGTCACCGTCAGGTTGCCGTCCACCAACGCATTCCGGTTACGGGTAGCCTGGTAATGCGACCACCGTCCGGCCTCTTTCCAATCGCCCCTGCCGGTGAAGAGCGTATAGGCTGCCGCCCTTCGCCATCCGCATACACGTTCGAAGGCGTAAAAACCATTGGCGGAGTGGGTGGACGAGTCGCTTACCTGGAAGCGGAAATTATAAACCTTCTCCCCTCCGTCCAAGACGGTTGGCGATGTCCTCAACACATTCTCCCGGGGTTCCCCGAAATGATGCGTATAATTGTCGTACGGTACCTTCAGGTATTGTTTGTCTATCACCACAGGGTGCCTGTCCATGAGGAAATGGAGGTTTTCGCCCGGCATCAGTTGATGGACGGCATAGGGGATCGTCAACATCACCCCCGTGTGCTGTTCGGGTGTCACCGTCGGATCGAAAATAACATCCGCCCCCGGCTTCAGCTTCAGGCACATTCCTCCGGCGGCATTCCGGATACCAAATGCTTTGGCATCGAACAACTCGGCATTTTTAACGATGGTGTAACCCCAGTTGTCCTCCGGTGTACCGCGGAATGTCTGTATCAGGAACGTATCCGGAATCATGCGGTTGTTCGTACTCCCGACGAGTGCCGGCCATCCCGCCGGATCCAGGTTGGCATGTTGGGCAAACAGGGTAAAAGGAAACGTCGAAACGGCCATACATACGGCCAAACGACAAATGGCAGGCAATCCATAATTCTTCATAGCCTCGATTTTTAATGTTAATTGCCTGCAAATATATCACGATATTTGAAATAATCTATCTTTGTAGAATGAAAGATTTTATAATTTCTGAAGCACAGGTGGAGAAAGCGGTACTCGTCGGTATAGTCACCCCCTCCCAGAACGAACAAAAGGTGAACGAATACCTAGAAGAGTTGGCTTTCCTGGCCGATACCGCCGGTATTGAGACGACGAAACGTTTCACGCAGAAGCTCGAATACGCCCACCCCGTCACCTTCGTCGGCAAAGGCAAGCTCCAGGAGATCAAAGAATATGTAGTGGAGCATGAGACAGGCATCGTTATCTTTGACGATGAACTGTCTGCCAAACAGTTGCGCAACATCGAAAAAGAATTGCAGATACGTATCATGGATCGTACCAGCCTCATCCTGGATATCTTCGCCTATCGCGCCCAGACGGCACATGCCCGTACACAGGTGGAACTGGCACAATATAATTATATGTTACCCCGCCTGACCCGTCTGTGGACACACCTCGAACGGCAACGGGGCGGCGTACTGATGCGTGGGCCGGGTGAGACACAGCTGGAGACCGACAAACGGATCATCCAGGACAAGATCGCCAAGCTCAAGCAAGACCTCGTCGAGATTGACAAGCAAAAAAGCGTACAACGCAAGAACCGCGGCAAGATGGTACGCGTAGCCCTCGTCGGATATACCAACGTAGGCAAATCGACATTGATGAACCTGCTCAGTAAGAGCGATATCTTCGCCGAGAACAAACTGTTTGCCACCCTCGACACCACCGTACGGAAGGTGATTATCGAGAACCTACCGTTCCTGCTTTCCGATACAGTCGGGTTTATCCGCAAACTGCCTACCGAGTTGGTCGAGTCGTTCAAGTCCACGCTGGACGAGGTACGCGAAGCCGACCTGCTATTACACGTCGTGGATATCTCCCACCCCTCATTCGAAGAACAGATCGAGGTCGTCAACAAAACATTAGCTGAGATCGACAAGGCCGAGAAACCGACCATCCTCATATTTAATAAAGTCGATGCCTTCACCTTCGTACCGAAGGATCCGTACGACCTGGCTCCTCCCACCCGTGAGAATATCGACCTCGACGAGCTGAAACGCACCTGGATGCACAAGATGCATGACAACTGCCTCTTCATCTCCGCCAAAGAGCGAACCAATGTGGAGGCGCTGAAAACGTTAATATACGAACGGGTCAAAGACATACACATCACCCGCTTCCCGTACAACGATTTCCTTTTCCAACAATACGACGAGAACGAATAAACGCTATTTGTATGAACCCTTACAGACCGTTGCGCCCGGAGGAGATCACCCGGCTAATGGCGCAACAATGCCAGGCCGACGACTGGAACGCCATCCTCGTCGCCGAAACGTTTGACACCCCCTTTATCCATCGGGTACAGTTTTCCGGGACAGTTACCCTGGGCGTATTTGAAAAGCGACACACTCTCCCCGGAGGGTTAGTAAAACAGAGCGGGTTATGGGATGTGACCCTGCACAACTGTTCGGTAGGCAATAATGTGCTGATCGAACAGGTACGGAGCCATATCGCCAACTACCGGATCGGGGATGAATGCGTGATCCGGAATATCCACCTCTTACTGGTTGACGGCTCCACTTCGTTCGGCAACAATACCGCCGTCTCCGTCCTGAACGAAACAGGCGGACGGGAGGTGCCGATGTACGACAAGCTGTCGGCCTCCTTAGCCTATATCATCGCCCTTTACCGGCACCGTCCCCGGTTGATCGGCCGGTTGCGGCAGTTGATCGCTGCCTATGCCGCCGGTATGACATCGACAGAAGGGACGATCGGACAGGGCGTACAGATCAGCAATGCCGGCACCATCCGGAACGTACGGATCGGCGACTATGCAACGATAGAGAACAGCACCCGGCTGGAAAACGGCAGTATCAACAGCAGCCAGGCGCATCCCGTGTATGTGGGCGACAGTGTGATCGCCCGGGACTTTATCCTGTCGTCGGGCGCCTTTGTGTCGGATGCCGCCAAAATCGTCCGCTGCTTCATCGGGCAGGGCTGCCATGTATCGCATAATTTCTCGGCGCACGATTCCCTGCTGTTCAGCAACTGCACGTTCGAGAACGGGGAGGCCTGTGCCATCTTCGCCGGTCCTTTCACCGTATCCATGCATAAAAGCAGCCTGCTGATCGCCGGAATGTTCTCCTTCCTGAATGCCGGAAGCGGATCCAACCAAAGCAATCACATGTATAAGTTAGGTCCCATCCACCAGGGGATCGTGGAACGTGGTTCGAAAACCACCAGCGACTCGTACATTCTCTGGCCGGCACGCATCGGCGCCTTTTCGCTGGTGATGGGAAGGCATTACCACCACAGCGACACCTCGGATATTCCCTTTTCGTACCTGATCGAGAAGAACGACGAGACCTGCCTGGTGCCGGGCGTCAATCTCCGCAGCGTGGGTACGATCCGGGATGCCCGCAAATGGCCGAAGCGCGACAAACGCAAAGACCCCGAGCTGCTGGACTGCATCAACTACAACCTGTTGAGCCCCTACACGATCCATAAAATGATGAAAGCCATCACCCTTCTGGAAGAACTCCGATGCCTGGCGGGCGAAACATCCGAGACGTATTATTACCAGAACACCCGCATCAAACGCTCTTCCCTTGAGAACGGGCTCGCCCTGTATCACATGGCCATCACGAAATTCCTCGGCAATTCCCTGATCAAGAAGCTTGAATCCACCCCCTTCCGCTCCATGGAAGAGGTGTGGGAACAGTTACGCCCCACCGAAGAACAGGGCACCGGCGAATGGCTGGACCTGTCGGGGCTGATCCTGCCGAAAGCGATGCTCGATGCATTGCTGGCGGATATTGAGTCGGGACACCTTACCACGCTGGCTGAGGTGGAAGGCTTCTTCCATGATACGCACCGCCGTTATTACGCATTGGAATGGACCTGGGCCTGCGGGCAAATGGAACGTTATTTCGGTGTGGACCTGCAAACCATCTCCGCCGAAACGCTCATCTCCATTGTACGTAAATGGCAGGAGAGCGTGATCGGCCTCGACAAACAGTTGTACCAGGATGCCCGCAAAGAGTTTTCACTCTCGTCGATGACCAGTTTCGGCGTGGACGGATCCGCCCATGAGAAACAAAGGGACTTTGCCGGCGTACGTGGAGGGTTCGAAAACAACCCCTTCGTGGAAGATGTCTGCCGCCATATCGATACCAAGCGGGAATTAGGCGAAGAACTGATCCGCCGGTTACGGCTTATTCCTACAGAAGCAACCTGATTTCCAGCGTTTTTTCCCAGAAAAGAGAAAACAGTTTGTATCTTTGCCGCAGGAAAAAACTATCATTCGCATGAAAAAACACATTTTCTGTTGCTCCCTGCTTTGCAGCAGCCTGTGGATACAGGCACAGGTGATCGAATATGCCGAACCGGTGAATACCCCGGAGAGCTGTACCAGTATCATGGTAGGTAAAAAGGCCTCGGCCGACGGGTCGGTACTCACAAGCCATACCTGCGACGGAAACTACCGTACCTGGATGGAGATCGTACCGGCCGCCACTTACGAACGCGACACCGTCACCGCCGTGTACGACGGGCTGATGCATACCGAATTTGCCGCCGACCAAAGCAAGTGGGAACGCAAAGGAACCATCCCCCAGGCAAAAGCCACCTACCAATACCTGAATACATCCTACCCCTGTTTCAACGAAAAGCAGCTCGGTGTCGGTGAGACAACGATCACCGGACGGAAAGAACTGGTGAATGAGCAGGGAATGTTCCGGATCGAAGAGCTCCAACGCATCGTCCTCCAACGCTGCACCACCGCCCGTGACGCGATCCGCCTGATGGGCGAACTGATCGCCCGGTACGGTTATTGCGACTGGGGCGAATGCCTCACCATCGCCGATACCAACGAGGTATGGCATTTCGAGGTGTTCGGCGAAGGGAAAGAGAAAGTGGGCGGCGTATGGGCTGCCATCCGCATCCCCGATGACCACGTGGGCGTCTCCGCCAATATCCCCCGCATCTCTTCCGTCAACCCGAAGGATACCGACCGGTGCATGGCTTCCGCCAATGTATTCGACGTAGCCAGGAAGCTCGGCTACTGGGACGGCAAATCCCCTTTCTGTTTCTGGAAAGCCTATGGCGGCGGGAAGAAAGCCTTCAGCATCCGCGAATACTTCATCCTGCATACGCTGGCTCCTTCCGTTGCCATGTCGTACGACGATGAAGAAATACCCTTCTCCGTCAATCCCGAAAAACCGGTGGCCGCCACCGATGTGATGGCCTTGCTGCGGCAGACCTATGAAGACTCCGAATGGGACATGACGCAACACCTCAAGATAGCCGTGAAGAAAAATGCCGGCTCCGAAGAAACGGATACGATCGTCAGCCCCCAGGCCAATCCGTGGATGACGATGGATATGGTGAATCTGCTTAACGCCGTCAAAGAAGGGACAGTCAACCGCCAACGCTTAGTAGCCGTTCCCCAATGCTCGTATTCCGTGGTGATCCAGTTACGCGGCTGGCTGCCGGATGCCATCGGCGGCATCACCTGGCTGTCGTTCGACAATCCGGGACAAAGCCCGCGCATCCCCATCTTCGGCGGAACCACACAACTACCCGAATGTTTTAGCATCTGTGGCCAGCACCGGTACCGGGAAGATGCCGCCATCTGGACCTACCGGCGTACCAACAAGCTCGCCACCGTCCGGTGGGGGCTGACCAAAGACAGGATCCATACCGCCATCTCCCATTTCGAAACCAAAGGGCAGATGGAACTTCCCTATGTGGAAGGCCAATACACCCGACTGCGGCAAACGGCCGACGAAGCCACCGCCCGTTTGTTCCTGACAAACTATACCACCGACTTCGCGGGGGCCACCCTGCTCCGCTGGAAAGAGATGGGCGATGAGTTCTGGAAGATGTTCGCACGTGGATTCTGACCCTCCAAGATTATGAAGGTAAGCATACGCAGACCCGATATAGACAGTTTGAGAGTGCTTGTTTTTGCCCTCCTCATTCTGTATCATGTAGGAATGGTGTTCGTGCCCTGGGGGTTTCACCTGAAAAACAATGTTACCTATGAATGGCTGACGCTGCCGATGCAGTTTGTCAACCAATGGCGGCTCCCCCTCCTCTTTGTGATCTCCGGCATGGGGACATGGTACGCACTCGCCAGCCGCAACGGACGGCAGTATGCCGGTGAACGGGTGAAGAGGCTGCTCCTCCCGTTGGTGTTCGGCATGGTGGTGGTGATCCCGCCCCAGGTCTATTTCGAGCGGCTGGCCAACGGACAGTTTGCCGGTGGCTATTTCGATTTCTGGCCTTCGACAGCCTTTCAGGGCGGAGCCTATCCGGAAGGGAACATCTCCTGGCATCATTTGTGGTTCCTCGCCTACCTGTTGGTCTTTTCGCTGCTGCTACTTCCCGCATTCCTGTACCTGCGGAAACATCCGGATGCCTGGGTGATCCGGAAACTGAAAGCCATCTGTTCGGATCCGTTTGGTTTTTATATACTGGCCATCCCCTTGTTCGTATGGGAGATCACCCTGGCGCCGCATTACCCTTCCACCCATGCGTTGGTGGACGACTGGTATAACTTCGTGAACTACGGTACGCTCTTTTTCTATGGGTTTCTGTTGGTATCGTTGCGATACACGTTCTGGGAGACCGTCACACAGAACCGGATCCTGTATCTGTTGGCAGGGCTGGGGGGATTTGCGGTGTACATGGGACTCTATTACAAAGACATCTACTTTCCGAGGCTGCCGTATCTCCTGCCGGCCGTCAAAGTGATCAACCTCTGGTCGTGGTGCCTGGCGTTGATCGGGTATTGCGCCTACCACCTGAACTGGCAAAGCAAAACCCTGGCGTATGCCAACCAGGCTGTCTATCCTTTCTATATCCTGCATCAGACGGTTCTGGTCGCATTGACTTATTATATCAAGGATGAACACTGGGGGCTGGGCGCCAAATACACCCTCCTTACCCTCGGCACGTTCGGGATCACCTGGCTGATCTATGAGTTCGGTATCCGGCGATACAAGCTGATCCGTCCTTTTTTCGGGATGAAATAACGCCGGGATACCGCTACCGCCCGCTGCGGAAAATCGGATAAGCGAAATATTGGGGCTCCAATTTCCGCTTCCAGGGATTGAATTCATAGTTCATCCCCATGCCGACGCCAAATTTATCATTAAAGTAGAATTCGAACGCTCCGCCCACACCGGTATGGTTGATCGAAGGGTTCATCAGCATGTGTGGGTTGAATCGTTCACGGTCGTTATAAACGGAGTATTGTCCCCAACTGCGGACTCCCAGCCAGTCGGTCACCTGATAGTAGGCATCCAGTTCCACCCCGCCCATATATCCGGGAGAGACATTGAAGGGCGTGTAGAACCGGCCGGCAAAAGCGCTCCCCGACAGCGTCAGCCTGTCGAGTTGCCAGGCAAGGCCCGAACGGATATCCGTGAGCCCACCCGCCCCCGGCCAGGTAAACTGCCGCCCGGTAGTAAAGAAGGCAAGCTGCGGGGTGAGGGGAACGACAGATGTCTCCCGGAAATCAAACGCCATCGGGTTGATGCTTTGCAGCATCAGGGCGTACTCTTCGTAAAACGGCCGGTAGGCCGCCGAACGCACCTGCATATCCATCGGACGATCATCCAGCGTTACGGAAGTATAGGCGGGCATATAGTCGCGCAACTGCTCTTCCATCAGCTTCACCGTGAAAGAAGGGGTGTACGCATGATAGGTTACCTCGGGAATCCGCACCTGAAAATCATAGGTTGGCTTACGAGGCATAAAGATCACTTTGCCACTTCCTGCCTCCACCAGATCAAACAGAGATTGGGCAAACACGGGGCAGGCAAGCGCCATCAACATCAAACTCAACACAGCTTTCTTCATAACGCGTATATTAAAGAACTTACCGCATGCAAGATAACCTTTTTTCAGCGTAATACCGTATCTTTGTGGGATAAAGACTATAAATTAGTGTTAATTATGAGCAAAAAAATCATCACCATCCTGCTTATTTCGGCCGGATTCCTCCACAGCGCCGCTGCCGAGGAAGCACGTCTGTTACGGTTTCCGGCCACCAACGGCGCCGAAATCGTCTTCGCCTATGCCGGCGACCTCTACAAAGTGCCCGCGACCGGAGGAGAAGCCCAACGCCTCACCTCCCATATCGGCTATGAAATGTTCCCCCGCTTCTCGCCCGACGGCAAAACCATCGCGTTCACCGGACAATACGACGGGAATACCGAAGTATATACCGTACCCTCTACCGGCGGTGAACCGCTCCGTATCACCTATACGGCGACCAACAGCCGCGACGACCTGGGCGACCGCATGGGACCGAACAACATGGTCATGGGCTGGCAGCCCGACGGACAGCGGATCGTGTATCGTAACCGGATCAGCAGCGGATTCGACGGACGCCTTTATACCGTCGATAAGGAAGGGGGACTTTCCACCGTGATCCCATTGCCGGAAGGGGGCTTTTGCAGCTATTCGCCCGACGGAACCAAGCTGGCTTACAACCGGGTGATGCGTGAGTTCCGCACCTGGAAATACTACGAAGGCGGCATGGCGGACGATGTATGGGTGTACGACGCGAAAGCCAATAAGGTAGAGAATATCACCAACAACAAGGCACAGGATATCTTCCCGATGTGGATCGGCGACGAGGTGTATTACCTCTCCGACCGCGACCGCACCATGAACCTGTTCGTGTATAACACAAAGACGAAGCAGACGAGTAAAGTCACCAACTATACCGACTACGACATCAAATTCCCCTCCTGCCACGGACAATCGATCGTGTTCGAGAAAGGCGGCTACCTCTACCTCATGGATGCCGCTTCCAAACAACCGAAAAAGATCACCATCTCACTCACCTCCGACAATATCTATGCCCGGAACGAAACGAAAGACGGCGCCGGATATATCAGCGCCACCAGCCTCTCGCCCGACGGCAACCGGTTGGCGGTGACCGCCCGGGGTGAAGTGTTCAACCTTCCGGCGGAGAAGGGAGTGACCCGCAACATCACCCGTTCACCGGGGCAGCACGACCGCGACGCCCATTGGTCGCCCGACGGCAAATACATCGCCTATATCTCCGATGGAACGGGCGAAACAGAGATCTACCTCCAGGAAGCGGCAGGCGGCGAACCGGTGCAGCTGACTCAACGCAACGACACCTATATCCGCAGTCTCCGCTGGAGCCCGGACGCCAAACGGATCGTATATACCGACCGGAAGAACCGCGTCCGCCTGGTGGACATCGCCAGCAAACAGGTGACAACCGTCCTGCAGGATCCCAACGGCGAGATCTACGGCGTAGCCTGGAGTCCGGATAACAACTGGCTGACGTATGCACGTACGGCCGACAACCGGGTATCCATCATTTACGTCTATAACCTAAACGAGAAGCACGAATATCCGGTCACCGACCGTTGGTACGACTCCTCCTCGGCTGTTTTCAGCGCCGACGGCAAATACCTGATCTTCACTTCCGCCCGGGATTTCAACCCCACCTACGGATCAACAGAATGGAACCACGTGTATAACAACATGAACGGCGTTTACCTCGCCCTGCTGGCCAAAGACACTCCGTCGCCCTTCCTCCTGAAAGACGACGAGGCCGCCGTCACCAAAAAAGAGGAACCGAAGAAGGAGGACCCGAAGAAGGAAGGCGATAAGAAAGAAACCGCCGTTACCGTCCGGATCGACACCGACGGCATCAACGATCGCATCATCCAACTCCCCCTTTCGGGTTCGCGCTATGGCAATTTCTTCTCCGACGGGAAGAAAGTATATTATTCCAACCGGGGAGCCACCAAGGTGTTCGACCTTGAAAAACAGAAAGAAGAGACCGTAGCCGAAGGCGCCACCATGTACACCCAACCCGGCAGCAAGAAGGTTTGGTTCTTCAAAGCCGGCCAGTTGTATGTGGCCGACCTGCCGGCTGCAAAGGCCGACCTGAAAGAGGCCGTCAACCTCTCCGACATGAAGATCCCCATCGACTACAAACAGGAATGGACGCAGATCTTCGACGAAGCCTGGCGTGCATACCGCGACGGCTTCTACGTGGAAAACATGCACGGCGTGGACTGGAAAGCGATGAAAGCCAAATACGGTGCCCTGCTGCCGTATGTCAAGACGCGGCTCGACCTGAATTATCTCATCGGCGAGATGATCGGCGAACTGGATTGCGGGCATGCGTATGTCAATCCCGGCGAACGCGAATCGCCCAAGCGGATCCAAACGGGATTGCTCGGTGCGGAGATCTCACGCGATAAGAGCGGGTTCTTCCGCCTGGAAAAGATACTCCCGGGCGCTTCGTGGAGCAAAGACCTCCGTTCGCCCCTCACCGAAGCCGGTGTGGATGCGAAAGTGGGCGAATATATTGTGTCGATCGACGGCGTACCTACGAATACGGCCAAAGATATGTATGCCCTGCTTGTCGGCAAAGCCGGTGTGTCCACCGAACTGCGGCTGAACAGCAAACCGCAGTTGGAAGGAGCACGCAAAGTGGTGATCTCCCCGCTGGCCGACGAATATCCGTTGTACCATTACGAATGGGTACAGAACAACATCAAAAAGGTGGATAAGGCATCCAACGGTAAGATCGGCTACATCTATATCCCCGATATGGGCGTGGAAGGGCTGAATGAGTTCGCCCGTTACTTCTATCCCCAGTTGGATAAGGAGGGATTGATCATAGACGACCGTGCAAACGGCGGTGGCAACGTATCCCCCATGATCCTCGAACGACTGGCGCGCGAACCGTACCGCCTCACCATGCGACGGGGCTCGCAGATGATCGGGACAGTGCCCGACGCCGTACAGGTTGGTCCCAAAGTATGCCTCATCAACAAGTACTCGGCTTCCGACGGCGACCTCTTCCCCTGGGGATTCCGCGCCCTGGGACTGGGCAAGCTGATCGGCACGCGTACCTGGGGTGGCATCGTCGGTATCAGCGGCCCGCTGCCGTATATGGACGGAACGGATATCCGTGTCCCCTTCTTCACCAGTTATGACACGAACGGACAGTGGATCATCGAGAACTACGGCGTAGCCCCCGATATCGAAATAGACAACGACCCGCTCAAAGAATGGAACGGCGAAGACCAACAGCTCAACCGCGCCATCGAAGAAGTGACCAAACAACTCAAAGACCGTAAGCCCCTTGCTCCCGTACCCGCCCCGCGTGTGTGGAACAAGTAAGGCAACCCGGTATTCACACTAAAAAAGGATCCGGATGATTGATTTCGATCATCCGGATCCTTTTTTTACCCGTTTCAACCGGATCATTTTTCCGCATCATCTCCCTCTCAGCGACTCTTCCTTTTCTTCATGTCACATGTCACGCCCGCTTCAATGCAGGTTTTTTTGTGACATGAGGCGGAGTTGATATTACACAGATGTCAGTATTATATACAATTTGAAAGCAAAAACAATCATAGGTGGTTGTTCAATCTGTCACCTATGTTTGTTCGAACATCCACCTATGATTGATGAAACGTTCACCTATGGTAGTTTTTAACATCTAACAACCTATTTATCAGCACTTAACAGTTTGCACTGATCACACCCGGGAGTTGCGCCGACAACTCTCCGGTGTTTTCCAACAACTGGATGTTAGTAAATCTTCATCTACGTCTCGTGTCAACAACGCCTATATGTTGTTCAACCAACATCCAGACGTTGACAGAACAACATCCAGATGCGGATTGACATTCCTACATCTTTTCCGGCAATGGAATAAAAGACCCCAAACAGCCACCTCTGATTATTTTCCACCTATGATAAAGGCAAAAAAAGAGTGTCCCGTTTCGAAATGGGACACTGTACCATTTCCCTCTTATGGGAGTTTACTCGCTATGATAAAAAGAAATACGTGATTGCCGGGACACTCATCAGGTACAACGAAAGCAGAAAGCCTTCCGGCATCAGGAGGCTGCATCAAAAGTCCACTATCCGCAAGCGTTCCGGATGATATGCCCGGTTAAGGGCTGAAAAGAAAAAGCGGGAAAGACTGAACGGACATGTCGCCCGGAATCCAGTTAAAAGCCTTCGGCCTTGAGGCAAAAAACACGCGCTATTATTCCTTTTTGGGTGGAGATTCTCCGGATTATTTAGTAAATACAGCACACACTGTCCATTCACCCACTTTCACCACCAAATCGATGTTGAGAATAGCTTACAATTTGTATCTTTGTTACTGCAAACACAGCCGCCGCCCATCCTTTGCCGCCCTCTCCCCCGTTGTGAATAGCTTACAATTTGTATCTTTGTTACTGCAAACACAGCTTCTCCATTCGCATCGATCAACCATTTGTCGTTGTGAATAGCTTACAATTTGTATCTTTGTTACTGCAAACACAGCCGTGAAATAGTGCCGGTGGATGAACTGTATGTTGTGAATAGCTTACAATTTGTATCTTTGTTACTGCAAACACAGCGATGTGCTACCAGTTAATGAGTTCAACCCGTTGTGAATAGCTTACAATTTGTATCTTTGTTACTGCAAACACAGCAAAGGTGTTCGGGGCTTACAGCGAGTACCTGTTGTGAATAGCTTACAATTTGTATCTTTGTTACTGCAAACACAGCTCCCTGATAAAAACAATGAGCCTGATTCTGTTGTGAATAGCTTACAATTTGTATCTTTGTTACTGCAAACACAGCAGCGTTAAAGATGTATCCATCCAAAAGGTGTTGTGAATAGCTTACAATTTGTATCTTTGTTACTGCAAACACAGCAACGGGTGTTTATTCCGTTAAGTTGCCGGTGTTGTGAATAGCTTACAATTTGTATCTTTGTTACTGCAAACACAGCAAATCAGAGGTTGTCATCTGTGTAGATATGTTGTGAATAGCTTACAATTTGTATCTTTGTTACTGCAAACACAGCGAATCTTACCGTAGGCGGTTCTCTCTACCTGTTGTGAATAGCTTACAATTTGTATCTTTGTTACTGCAAACACAGCATTTAGATGAAACCATTACCATTAAAGAATGTTGTGAATAGCTTACAATTTGTATCTTTGTTACTGCAAACACAGCTGGTAGGGGGAAACCCCGAAGGCTCCAAGTGTTGTGAATAGCTTACAATTTGTATCTTTGTTACTGCAAACACAGCTCGTCGTCGTATGTCTGCACTTCGAGATACGTTGTGAATAGCTTACAATTTGTATCTTTGTTACTGCAAACACAGCTTCTCACGAACAGGGCGCTCCATTATGAGTTGTGAATAGCTTACAATTTGTATCTTTGTTACTGCAAACACAGCAACTGGACAAGATATACGAATCGTTCGATAGTTGTGAATAGCTTACAATTTGTATCTTTGTTACTGCAAACACAGCATACGGGAATTAAGCTAATAGCAAAAGAGAGTTGTGAATAGCTTACAATTTGTATCTTTGTTACTGCAAACACAGCATGATGTCTGTTTGTTTGAATTGATCGAGGGTTGTGAATAGCTTACAATTTGTATCTTTGTTACTGCAAACACAGCCATACGAGAAAATGATGGATAACGGAATGGTTGTGAATAGCTTACAATTTGTATCTTTGTTACTGCAAACACAGCCGTCATACACAAAGCGAAGAACCTTTACCTGTTGTGAATAGCTTACAATTTGTATCTTTGTTACTGCAAACACAGCTGCGAAACGAGAACCTCGCCGCCACGGTAGTTGTGAATAGCTTACAATTTGTATCTTTGTTACTGCAAACACAGCGTACCAGTTACTATAATGCTGTATTTCAGCGACATAAGAAGAAAATAGAAAATAGTAATAAAACTGTTTTCTAACATAAAGCCCCGAAACATTTCGGGCTTTATGTTAGAAAAGCTCTAATTGTTGCCAACCTGTCTGTTTAGCTTCCAGGCTTTTTCCATTAAACAACTCCATCATGCCGAACTGTTTATCAGTAATAGACAAGATGCCCACATGCCCTTTATCCGGGAGAAAATTTTTAATCCGCTTAATATGGTAACCCTTCGGTAAATCCCGTCTTCTCGCCTCAGTAGTTAGTATGTACCTTTGCATCAATCAACATCATGTATTATGCAATTAGATCGCAAACGCTTTGAGGAGATATACTCCCGCTTCCAAGCATCCGGCTTGACAATAAACGCCTTCTGCTCAAATGAAGGTATTCATCCCAGCAAATTCTATTATTGGTTACGGCGTATCCGTACTTCCTCGCACCCGCTCGTGAACAATGGTTTCCTCCCTTTGGCCATTGAGGCATCTCCTTCTGCAGCCAGCAGCTATGCTGGTGTGGAGAATCAACTGGAGATCACCTACCCGGAAGGGACCACCCTGCGTTTCCGTGGCAGCATTACCGTAGACGATATCCTTACCCTGTTAAAACCCCGTTGATATGCTGAACCTGACCCCTTCGCTGAACTACTACCTGTATCCCTATCCCGCGGACATGCGCCGTGGCTTCTATTCCCTGAGCGGTTTGATACATGACGTGATGGGCAAGGATATCCGTAGCGGCGACGTGTTTATCTTCATTAACCGCTATTGTACCGGTTGTAAAATTCTCCACATGGAATACAACCAACTGGTCATTTACCAGGTCATCCTACCCGAAGGAAGTTTCCGCCTGCCTGATATAGATGAACATACGGGAGCCCTTCACACCACCTGGCACAACCTAATGGGTATGCTGCAAAATGTAGACAAAGGCATGGTTTTTAAACGGAAAAAGTGGTAAAATAATCTGCTGTTTATTTGGCCACATCCCTGATTATTCCTATCTTTAGGATATTAATCACGGGAAAATGACAGCGGAGGAAGAACTTTTCATACAGCAACTCCAGGAAGAACGCGACAGGCTTTTTTTGGAAAATGTAAACCTCAAAGGCCGGTTAGACAACCTTCGCCGCGAGGATGAAATCTCCGCCACCCTCCAATCCTCCCCCTTCCAAGTCCAACTCGATTACTACGAACAATGTGCTCATGAAGCAACATCTGCCCTGTCTGAGAAAGATGCCATCATAGAGAAGCAGGAAAAGGCACTCCGTTCCAAAGACAATACCATCACCACGCAACAGGAACGGCTCCTTTACCTGGAGCACCAAGTGGACAAGCTGCGCCGCATGATCTGGGGACAGAAGAGCGAAAAACATATACCGGAAGATCCCCTGCAACGCCGGTTGGACTTCGACGGTCTGGATATACTTCCGGAAGAAAAGGGACTGGCATCAAGCATAGCCGATGAAATAAAGGTTTACAAAGCAAGCCGCACCAAAGTGCGCAAAGAAGCTAAACCCACCCGCCGTCCGCTCCCCGAGGATCTGGAACGCATTATTAACGAGATTACCCCGGAAGAAGTCATCGGCCATGAAGACGAATACATGGAGGTAGAACCCGAGACCCGTGAGGTGTTGGTGTACACCCCGGGTAGTTGCTATGTACGCAAGGATGTACGCCGCAAATTCATTCCTAAAGATAAACAAAAGAAGTCCGAATGTCCGGTCATCACCGCTCCTCTTCCTGTGCTTCCGTTGGCAAAGAGTTATGCCGACGCCAGTCTGCTGGCGGAGCTGATGATCGGCAAATATGCATACCACCTCCCTTTTTACCGACAGGTCAAAATGTTCCGTTCCTTGGGTGTGGATCTTCCGGAATCGACCATTGCGGGATGGCGGGAAGGAGTGGCCGACCTTCTACGCCCCACCTACTATAGGCTGCTGGAAATGATCATGGCCACAGATTATGTACAGGCTGATGAGACGACTATGCCTATTGTGAGAAATGAAAAGGAAAAGACCGTCAAAGGATACCTTTGGACGGTGCGCTCTCCCATGGCCGGACTAACGGCATTCTATTACGACCATGGATCGCGTGCCCAAAAAGTGGCTTTGCATCTCTTCACGGGCTTCCAAGGCTATATACAGAGTGACGGCTATGCCGTGTATGACAGTTTTGAAGGCAAGAAGGGAACCTGCCCCATAGGCTGCTGGGCGCATGCCAGGCGTAAGTTCGCGGAATCGAGTAAGGAGGACAAGGCTCGGTCTGAATATGCCCTTACACAAATAGGGTTGTTGTATGATATTGAACGGATGGCTGACGAGCAGCAACTGTCTCATGAAGAGCGTGCCGCACTACGTACCCGGATGTCCTATCCGTTGATGCAGGTCTTTGAAAAGTGGATCATAGCCGAGATACCCAAGGTCATGCCCAAAAGCCGTATCGCCAAGGCGCTGAAATATACATACAACATTTATCACAAGCTGAGCCGTTACCATCTGGATGGCCGGCTGATGATAGACAACAACATGGCGGAAAATAAAATTAGGGACATAGCCGTGGGGAGGAAAAACTGGCTGTTTTGCCAGACGGATTCTGCGGCCGAGGATGCAGCAGTACATATTCCGGTGATACCCACCCAGTGATTCCGGTGATACCCACCCACTCACTGTGTTGTTTTACATGACAAACTTACCGTTTTTTTCTTAAACTCTCACCTTTTAGTTCAAATCGATGTGAAGTATAGATGATCCGAT
>JAVBUE010000073.1:0-16255 GCA_031555735.1 Tannerellaceae bacterium | reverse complement strand
CCACTTTGTTTTAAAACTCCCCCCCCCCTGTTGGTATTCCCTTCCCACCACGGTGGGAACATTAAACCATCCTAACGCGACACTACTTCTTCCTCAGGTTGTCAATAGAAGATGCGGTTGTTGACAATAGAAGGTCTGTGTGATGTCACATGTCCGTATGAATACAGGATTTTTTGTGACATGAGCCGGATGTGATGTCACCGTAATTCACTGAACGGGAGCCCGGTGAAATGTGACAACAAAATAAGGGAAAGCCGCTGAAGAATCAATCTCTGTTCGCGAAATATTTCATGAACTGGGAGCGTTCGTACAAGGCCGGATCATGGTGGTTGGCGTAATTGAGGCGGCCGCGGAACTGGGATACGGATTTGAAGTTGGTATGGTGCATCCATTCCTCCATACAGGTGAGAACCTGCGAGATGATCTCGTTGCCGCAATTATACAACGCACTGCACATCTGTACGGTGGAGGCGCCTGCAAGGATACATTTCACCACATCTTCCCACTCATGCACGCCGGTGGAGGAAGAAACATCGATACCGGGCACTTTGCCGCTCACCAGCGCCGTCCATCGGAGGGTATCGCTCAGGTCGGAATGGCTGCTGAACACGTTGCCGGACACTAACTGGAGCGTGTTCAGGTCGATATCCGGCTGGTAGAAACGGTTGAACAGCACTACGCCGTTGGCGCCGTTGGCTTTCAGCGTTTCCACCAGGTCGGGTATATTACTGAAATACTTGCCTATCTTGACGATCACCGGGATGGAAACCGTATCCTTCACGCGGCGTACGATGTCGATATACGCCTGTCGGTTCTTCTCCTCATCGTATCCCAGCGCTGTTTGCATCCGGAAGATGTTCAGCTCCAGCGCGTCAGCTCCGGCGATCTCAATCTGCCGGGCAAACTCGATCCAGGCATCGGCTTTATAGCTGTTGATGCTGGCGATGATGGGGATGGAGCAGGCTGTTTTGGACGATTGGATGAGTTCAAGGTAGTTGTGTACCTGGTTGGCTTTCACATACTGGCGAACGTAATCGGTGGCTTCCGGGAAATCGGATGAGTCGATCAGTACATCTCCCTGCATTTCGATCTGTTCTTCGAAAAGGGACTTCAACACGATGGCGCCCGCGCCTGCTTTTTCGAATTCTTTATTCCGGTCCGCTTTGGCGGTGAGGCCGGAACTTCCCACGATTATCGGGTTGCGAAGCGATAAACCAGCATAGTTGGTCTTTAGATCTATCATATGGCTATTTGATATTGATGGTGATCCGGCAAAGGTATGGAATAAATCGGACGGGTTCGTATCCGCCCTAATAAAATATGTGAAAGATCAGGGTGTCCGATGTCCGAAAATGCGCGTGCCTACACGGATTAGCGTGCTGCCTGCCGCTATCGCCAGCGGATAGTCGTGGCTCATTCCCATGGACAGCTCGCGGAACTGGTCGTCGCCGGCAAAATACCGCTGCCGGCAGTTGGCGAAAAGGGAGTGGAGCTGTTCGAATTCACGGCGGATCAGGGATTCGTCGTCGGTATCGGTCGCCATACCCATGAGTCCCGCCATCCGTAGGTGCGGGTAGTCGGCGGGATGGAAAGCATGCAACAATGCGTGGCATTCGTCCGGGGTTAGCCCGTGCTTCGTCTCTTCCCGGGCGACATGGATCTCCAGCAGGACGCGGATCACCCGTCCGTGCTTCGCCGCCTGCCGGTTGATCTCGTCGAGCAACCGCACCGAGTCCACACTGTGGATCGTATGGACATAGGCGGCGATATCCTTCACCTTATTGGTCTGCAGCGTACCGATGAAATGCCATTCGATATCCCCGGGCAGGAATGTGTGTTTGGCTTTCAGCTCCTGCGCGCGGCTTTCGCCGAACACACGGTGGCCGGTGTCGTAGGCTTCCCGGATGGTTTCGGCCGGATGGAATTTGGAAACAGCCACCAGCGTCACACCCGGAGGGAGTGACGCTCGTAGCTGCCGGATGTTATCGGCTACCGTCATACTTATTCGTGGACAGGTATGCCTTCCGTTTTACCCGAAGGTATCTTGTCGGCACTGAACGGGAACACATCGATAAGCGATGTCTCCGTAACGGAGGCGATCGTATAGTCGGCCATGGATCCTTTCATCCCCTCTTCGAGGACGGCGATGGCTTCTTTCAGGGTGGTGGCCTGCGCGAGCATCTGTGCTGCCGTTTTCTTTTCCGCACCGCTCTTTTCGTCAAGGGTGATGAAATAGACCTTGATGCGGTAGAAGCGGTCGCCGTTCTCATTGAAGAACAGTTCCGACAGCCGGGCGCGCTTGATATCGGCCACGGTAAATTCACCGGTGATAAACGGACGTATCTCTTCGATGATACGGGCTTCCGCTTCGGTGAACGACAGGGCGTCCACGAGGTAGGGTTCCGTTACTTTCTTCTGCATGCCGTTTTCCATCATCTTCTCGTAGGAAACCTTACATTCGAACCAGTTGTGCATATCTTTTTCTTTTATTAGTGATTGATCATTCTATTCATAAACGGAAGGCAAAGATAGGCTAAACCGTCTATATGGCAACCCGGAACGGCAGAAAAAATCAGATCTCATCATTGGCATACAAGCTCCAGAGGTTGTTCGGCTGGTAGTCGTACAGCTCTTCCTCGCGGAAGAAACGCCCGATCTCGATGGCGGCTGTCTCCGGCGAGTCCGACGCGTGGACGATATTCTCCTGCACGCTCATGCTATAGTCACCACGGATCGTACCCGGCGCCGCGTTCCTTCCGTTGGTGACGCCGGCGAGTGAACGGACCACCTGCACCGCATCCAACCCTTTCCAGCAGCAGAGGATCACCGGGCATACGCGCATGGCGTCTTTCACACGCTGGAAGAACGACTTTTCCTTCAGGTGGGCGTAATGCTCACTGAGGATCTCGTCGGTGAGCCAAACCATTTTCATCCCGACCAGTTGCAGTCCTTTTTTCTCAAACCGGGCGATGATTTCGCCTGTCAGTCCCCGTTGAATGGTACAGGGTTTCAAAATCACAAATGTCTTTTCCATAAGCAACTACTGTTTAGAGGTTACGCACGATACAATTATTCAACGTCCGAATATAAAGAAAAGTTTTGAAGTAATCATTGCTTTCGATCGCCTTTCTTCCGGGATTGTGTATATTTGTGTGCTAAACATAAAAACAAGATGTCATGAAGTTCAAACTCTTAGTCCTTGATGTGGACGGTACTTTGCTGAATGACAGTAAAGGAATTACCCCCCATACGCTTTCCACCCTCCAGAAGGTGCAGCAGATGGGGGTGCGTATCGTTTTGGCTTCAGGTCGTCCCACGCATGGGGTTATGCCGATCGCCGAAGCGTTGGAACTGAATAAGTACGGCGGATTTGTGATGTCGTACAATGGCGCCCAGATTTTCAATATGCAGACCGACGAGCTGCTGTTTGAAAAACGGATCGATCCGGTGATGATCCCCTACCTTGCGAAGAAAGCGAAAAAGAACAACTTCCCCATCTTCACCTACCACAAAGATGTGATCATCACCAACGTGCCCGACGACGTGCATGTGCTGGCGGAAGCCGCCCTGAACGGGATGCGGGTGATCGGTGTGGGCCAGTTTGCCGAAGTCATCACCTTCTCCCCCTGCAAATGCGTGCTGGTGAGCGACGACATGGAAGCGCTGGCCGGTCTCGAAAATCACTGGAAAAAGCGGTTGGACGGCACGCTGGATGTGTTCCCGTCGGAAATATTCTTCCTGGAAGTGGTGCCGCACTTCATCAACAAAGGGAATACCCTCAGCGTACTGATGGACCGGTTGCATGTGACCAGCGAAGAGGTGATGGCGATCGGTGACGGCGTATGCGATATTCCCATGCTGCAGTTGGCGGGAACGGGTATAGCCATGGGCAATGCCGAGCTGGCGGTGAAACGGTGTACCGACCTCACCACCCTCTCCAATGAGGAAGATGGCGTGGCCGTCGCCGTGGAGAAACTGATCCTGGCCGAGGTCCGTCCGGCGGATATCCCCCTCGACCAGTTGAACGCCCGTGCGCAACACTCCCTGATGGGAAACCTGGGTATCCAATATACCTACGCCTCGGAAGAACGGGTAGAGGCCACCATGCCGGTGGATGTGCGTACCCGGCAGCCGTTCGGACTCTTGCATGGCGGCGCTACGCTGGCGCTGGCGGAAACGGTGGCGGGATTCGGATCGATGATCCTGTGCAAGCCCGATGAGATCGCGGTGGGTATGCAGGTGAGCGGCAACCACATGTCGTCGGCCTATGAAGGAGATACGGTGCGCGCCATCGGTTCGATCATCCACAAGGGACGTTCGTCGCACGTGTGGGATGTAAACGTCTATACATCCACCGACAAACTGGTATCATCCATACGGGTGGTAAATAGTATTATCAAAAAGAAATGACAACGGAAGAGCTATATACTGCTATTCAACAATTCAGGGAACAGGGCGGGAGTTTCGCCGTTTACCGTTTGCCGGGTGAAGACCGGATCCGGTATATCAGGCAAGACTCCGGTTCTGTTTCTGTTTTCAACGATTTACGGGCGCTGAACGGGCAACAGGGCTTTGTCATCGCGCCGTTCTCGATCGGGGACGGTCGCCCGGTGGTGCTGATCCGGGGGGAAGAAGCGGAGTGGACGGGTGTACATCCTGCCATGGATGGCGCCAACCCGGTGAAAGCGTATGCCATCGGCGAAGTGACGGAGGCCTATTGCACGCGCTTCGGGCTGTTTATCGATGCCCTGCAACAAGGGTTGTTTCATAAACTGGTGCTTTCGCGGGAATATACCTGTGATCCGGAACCTTCTTTTTCACCGGTTGCCGCCTTTTTACGGGCATGCGGGCGTTACACGCGTTCGTATGTTTATCTCTGCTATACCCGGGAAACGGGAACCTGGCTGGGGGCTACTCCGGAGATCCTGCTGTCGGGAAGAGGAGGCGAATGGCATACCGTCGCCCTGGCAGGCACACAGCCTTTGGACCAGGGTGAGTTGCCTGCATCCTGGGATGCAAAGAACCGGGAAGAACAGGAACTGGTGGCAGGGTATATCCGCAACCGGTTGTCTGCTATGGATATTCGGATCAGCGAAGAAGGGCCTTATACGGTGAGAGCCGGTGAACTGGCTCACCTGCGGACGGATTTCCGCTTTTCACTGCCGGATACCGACCATCTGGGCGACCTGCTGGATGCACTTCATCCCACACCTGCCGTATGTGGAGTGCCGAAGGAAGAAGCCTACCGGTTTATCCTGAATGAGGAGGGATACGACCGGCAGTATTACTCCGGTTTCATCGGACGGTTGGATCCGCAGGGGGCGGGCGACCTGTATGTGAACCTGCGCTGTATGCGGATAGGCCACGGATCGCTGACCCTGTATGCCGGCGGGGGACTGCTTCCCTCGTCTGTCCTTTCCGAAGAATGGAAGGAGACGGAGGATAAACTACAAACCATGCACCGGATCATCGAATAAAGTAAAAACCGATTCATATAGTGATATTTATGTATTCCGAAAAGAAAAATGTCCTTCAACTGGCGGCTTTATTGCTTGCGCACGGCGTGACACATATCGTGATATGTCCCGGTAGCCGGAACGCGCCGATCGCACAGACGCTGGTGAACCACCCGTCGTTTACCTGCCATTCGGTGACGGATGAGCGTAGCGCCGCCTTTTTCGCGTTGGGACTGGCGTTGCATGGAGGCAAACCGGCGGCGGTATGCTGCACGTCGGGTACCGCCTTGCTGAACATGCACCCGGCCGTGGCCGAAGCGTTCTATCAACAGGTGCCCCTGGTGGTGATCTCCGCCGACAGGCCGGCTGCCTGGATCGGGCAGATGGACGGACAGACCCTGCCACAGCCCGGCGTATTTGGCCCGCTGGTGAAAAAGGCGGTCGCCCTTCCTGAGGTGCGGACGGACGAAGAGGCCTGGTATTGCAACCGCCTCCTCAACGAGGCGCTGATGGCGCTGACGCATCACGGGAAGGGACCGGTGCATATCAACGTGCCCTTGTCGGAACCCCTGTTCCGCTTTTCCGCCACGGAGTTGCCGCAGGAGCGGGTGATCACGCGTTACCAGGGTCTGAACGTGTACGACCGGAGCTACGACGATCTGATCGCCCGGCTGAACAAGTACAACAAACGGATGATGGTGGTGGGACAAATGACCCTGATCTATCTGTACGAGAAACGATACAGCAAGCTGCTATATAAGCATTTCGCATGGCTGACCGAACATATCAGTAACCGGGTGATCCCCGGCATGCCGGTGAAGAATTTCGATACCGTCCTCGCCGCCCTGCCGGAAGCGCAACAGGAGAAGCTGGTGCCCGAACTGGTGATCACCTACGGCGGACATGTCATATCCAAACGCCTCAAGCATTTCCTGCGCAAGCATCCGCCGAAGGAACACTGGCATGTGTCGTTGGACGGTGAGGTGGCTGACCTCTTCGGGTGCCTGACTACCGTGATCGAAATGGATCCGTTTGAATTTCTGGAGAAGATCGCGTCCCTGATCGAACAGCGGCCTGCGCCCTATCCGATGCAGTGGGAGCAACTCTCCAAACAGATACCCGAACCGGTATTCCCGTATTCCGCCATGGCTGCCGTCGGCGCGTTGATGCGGGCGTTGCCGGAATCGGCGGCGTTGCATCTCGCCAACAGCTCATCGGTGCGTTACGCACAGTTGTTCACCCTGCCGGAGACGGTAGAGGTGTGCTGCAACCGGGGAACGGCCGGTATCGACGGGTCGCTTTCGACAGCCGTCGGCTATGCTTCGGCATCGGATAAACCGAACTTTGTGGTGATAGGCGACCTGAGTTTCTTTTACGACATGAACGCGTTGTGGAACGGGGATATCCGCCACAACCTCCGTATCCTGCTGGTGAACAACGGAGGGGGAGCCATCTTCCAATCCATCGCCGGTTTCGACGCCAACGAAGAGACCCGCCGCTTTGTGACGGCTGCCCATGCAACATCCGCAAAGGGGTGGGCGGAGGAACGGGGCTTCCTGTATGCCGCCGCCCGGGATGAGGCTTCGCTTGCTGAAGCGATGGCGGCTTTTACCCAACCGGAACAGACCGCACAACCGTTGCTGTTGGAAGTGTTTACCGACAGCGCCGGGGATGTGCGCCTGCTTACGGATTATTATCATCAACTGAAACAACAATAAATAGGTACAACTATGTCAGCAACAAGAGAGTGGACTACCATCCGCGCGTACGAAGATATCCTGTTTGATTTCCATAACGGGATTGCGCGCATCACTATCAACCGCGAACGCTACCGAAACGCGTTCACACCCACTACCACCGGAGAGATGAGCGACGCATTGCGTATCTGCCGGGAAGAGGCGGATATCAATGTGGTGGTGCTGACCGGGGCAGGGGATAAAGCCTTTTGCTCGGGAGGCGACCAGAACGCGAAGGGACGCGGCGGATATATCGGAAAAGACGGCGTGCCTCGCCTGAGTGTGCTGGATGTGCAGAAGCAGATCCGGTCGATCCCCAAACCGGTGATTGCGGCGGTGAATGGGTATGCCATCGGTGGGGGCCATGTCCTCCATGTGGTCTGCGACCTTTCCATCGCCTCAGAGAATGCAATCTTCGGGCAGACCGGCCCGCGTGTCGGCAGCTTCGACGCCGGTTTCGGTTCGTCTTACCTGGCGCGTGTGGTGGGACAAAAGAAGGCGCGTGAGATCTGGTTCCTCTGCCGGCAGTACAATGCGCAGGAAGCCTTGGATATGGGACTGGTCAATAAGGTGGTGCCCCTGGCGCAACTCGAAGATGAGTATGTGCAGTGGGCGGAAGAGATGATGCTCCTCAGCCCCCTGGCTCTCCGCATGATCAAAGCCGGACTGAATGCCGAACTCGACGGGCAGGCGGGTATCCAGGAACTGGCAGGCGACGCCACCTTATTATATTACCTCACCGACGAAGCCCAGGAAGGTAAACAAGCCTTCCTTGAAAAACGCAAACCGAATTTCAAACAATATCCGAAGTTCCCATGATGCAGCGTGAAACCAATACGATGAGCCGGTATCAAACATCCATCATTCCTTACCGGTTGTTATTCAAAAAACCGGCGGGTACGTCGCGTGGCGTGTACCGGGAGAGAGATGTGTGGTATGTGTTGCTGACGGCCAACGACCAGCCCGGACGGGTAGGAGTGGGCGAGTGTGCGCCGCTGCCCGGCCTGAGTTGCGATGCGATGCCGCGCGAAGCGTATGAAAAGGTATTGGCTAAGGCCTGTAATAAACTGGAACAAACAGGGACAATTGATTTTAAGTGGCTTCAGGAATACCCGTCCATCTTATTCGGGTTGGAAACAGCCTTGCGGCACTTTGAAACCGGATCCTACGTGTTATGGGATACCCCGTTTGCTTGGGGCGAAGCCGGTATCCCCATCAACGGGCTGATCTGGATGGGGTCGTTTCGGGAAATGCTGGGACAGGTCAAATCCAAGCTCACTGCCGGTTACCATTGTGTGAAGCTGAAGATCGGCGCCATCGATTTTGAAAAAGAACTGTTGCTGCTGGATTATATCCGTGAGCGCTACCCGGAATCCGTGCTCGAGCTGCGTGTCGATGCCAACGGCGCCTTCTCCCCCGATGAGGTGAAGGCGAAACTGGCGAAACTGGCGCTTTTCGGTATCCATTCGATCGAGCAGCCTATACGTGCGGGACAATGGGAGCAGATGGCCGAACTGGCCGCCTCGACCCTCTTGCCGATCGCGTTGGATGAGGAACTGATCGGCATCAACCACTTGCCCGAAAAACGGCGGTTGCTGAATAAGATCAATCCCCAATACATAGTATTAAAGCCTTCCCTGCATGGAGGCATACACGGTTGTACCGAATGGATACGACTGGCAGAAGAACGTGGCATCGGTTGGTGGATTACCTCCGCCCTCGAATCGAATATCGGCCTGAACGCGATCGCACAGTGGTGCGCCACCTTCTCCCATACGCTGCCGCAGGGTCTGGGTACGGGGCAGTTGTTTACCAACAATATCGACCTGCCCCTGAAGATACGTAAGGATTGCCTGATATTCAATCCGTTGGACTTCCCCGGCGAGACCATCACAGTGGACGGGGTGTGTTATACAAAGGGGACCTACTACCAGATGCTGGATACCAATGAAGAAACACGGAAACGATACATCCCTTTATGTGATTTTCTGGAAGACTGGTATTCTGATTCGCCTTTTATACAGGTGCAGACTTCCGGATCGACAGATACCCCCAAGCAAATGACCGTCCGCAAGGAGCAGATGCGTGCCAGTGCCCGGATGACCTGCCAGTATATGCAGCTTCGTCCGGGAGATACCGCCCTGCTGTGTTTGGATCTGAGTTTTATCGCTGGTAAGATGATGGTGGTGCGTGCATTGACAAACGGGCTGAACCTGATTACAAGCCCTGATAACGCTCATCCGCTGTTGAAAGTTTCTACTCCTGTCCGGTTTGCGGCGATGGTTCCCCTCCAGGCACTTAAATGTGATTGTAACCCAAATATGAACAGAAGATTTAAGGAAATCGGCACGTTGCTGATCGGCGGAAGCAAAGTTGATCCTTCCTTGGAAAAAAGTCTGAGCGAATACCCCAATCCGATCTATGTATCGTATGGGATGACTGAGACGCTCTCCCACATCGCCCTCAGGCGGTTAAATGGTCCGGAGGCTTCGCCGTATTATACCCCGTTTCCCGGTGTGACTGTTTCCCTGTCGAAAGAAAGTACCCTGGTTATTGAGGCTCCCCATGTCTCGGATGTAACCCTGACGACCAACGATATGGCCGAAATTTTGCCCGACGGCCGTTTCCTGATCCAGGGACGCAGAGACAATGTGATCATCAGCGGAGGACTGAAAATACATATCGAACAGGTGGAAGAGGCCATAAGGTCCATTCTCTCCAATTCTTTTGCCATCACTTCGGCGCCCCATCCGATCTATGGCGAAGCGGTGGTAATGCTGCTGAGCAGCTACAAGAATATAGAAGGGATTGATGATCTCCTGGCTCTTGTCCTACCCCGGCATCTGCGGCCGAAACGGATCATAAAGGTGGACAATATTCCGCTGACAAAAAGTTTCAAGATAGACCGGGCTGCTTGTAAGGCGTTAGTGGCCGATTTGAAGTGGGGAAATGTGTATATGGAAATTTTTAATACTAAGTAATTATCAATAATATCATGAAGAAGAGTTTATGTGTTCTTTTGTTCAGCGCTTGGGCCTGCCTCACTGTCTATGGACAGAACGGCGAGGTGTGCCGGTTTCCGCAGGATCCGACCGAAGAAGCCCTGAAAGTGTACGCGGGTTTCGACTGTGTGACCCTGCTCGACAGTACGTCCGTATCGGTGCAACCTACCGGATCGGGCTCGTTTACCATCTACAAGCGATTCAGGGTGCAGACACCCAAAGGGGCGGTGGCCAACCGGGTGATCACCTATGATTACGATCCCCTCACCGCTTTTGCCCAGTTCCGTAAGGTAACGATCTACCGTGCGAACGGCGACGAGATCAACCTTGATGTGACCAAGGCGTGCGACTATGCCGCCCCGGCGCGCGCCATCTATTGGGGAGCCCGCCAGATCATGATCGAAGTAGGACGCCTTTACCCGGGTGATGTGGTGGAATACCAGATCGACAAGAAAGGGTTCACCTATGCCCTGTTGCTGAACGGGATCGGCGACGATGATGAGTCGCGATTCATCCCGCCGATGCGCGGGCAGTTCTACGATATCGTATCGTTCTGGGTGGACGATCCGACCGTGCGCAAGGTTTATACCGTCAGCATACCGAAGGAGAAAGAACTGCAATTCCAGTTCTACCAGGGCGAATGTACCTCTTCCATGTACTTCGCCGGCGACAACAAGTTGTATTCGTTTGCTATGACCGATGTGCTGCCGTTCAAACGCGAGCCGAACATGGTGGACCTGTTCGACGCCGCCCCGAAACTGTTCATGTCGTCCACCCCGGACTGGGTGGAGAAATCGCTTTGGTTCAACAAGGTGAACGAAGACTATGGCAGTTTTGCCCCGCTGCCCGAAGCGCAGAAGAAAGTGGACGAGCTGATCAAAGGGAAGAAGACCGAGATGGAGAAGATCGCCGTCCTCACGCACTGGGTAGCGGATAATATCCGTTATTCGGGTATCTCTATGGGCAAAGGCGAAGGCTATACGCTCCATAACACGCAGATGAACTATACCGACCGGTGCGGCGTATGTAAGGATATCGCCGGCACGCTGATCTCTTTCCTCCGCATGGCGGGCTTCGAAGCCTATCCGGCGATGACGATGGCGGGCAGCCGCGTGGAAAAGATACCCGCCGACCATTTCAACCACTGTGTCGCGGTGGTCAAACTGGCTAACGGCACCTACATGCCGCTCGATCCTACCTGGGTACCTTTCTGCCGCGAGTTGTGGAGCAGCGCCGAACAGCAGCAAAACTACCTGCCGGGTATTCCCGAAGGCTCGGATATACGGGAGACACCGGTGTCGGCTCCTGAAAACCATTACGTGCGTATCCAGGCTAACAACCGCCTCGATGCCAACGGCACGTTGTACGGCACCTTCACCATTTCCGCCGAAGGGCAATCGGACAGCAATATCCGCCGTATCTTCACCGGTGGGTGGCAGACCGACTGGGAGAGCGCTATGGAACGCCAACTGCTGGCCGTTTCGCCGAAAGCTATCGTGAAGAAAGTGGATTACGGCAAGAACCCGAAAGACTATCAGGCGGCGCCGATCCATATCACCTTCACCTACGAGATACCGGAATACGCGACAGTGGCCGGCAGCGACCTGGCGTTCAAACCGCTGGTGATGAACAACCTCTATACCTCGGTGATGAGCCACCTGCGTATCAATACCAACCTGGAAAGCCGCGCGTACGGATTCAAAGACGCCTGCTCGCGCCTGGTGGAACTGGATGAAACCATCCAATTGCCGAAAGGTTTTACACTGCTGAACGAAAGCCGTTCGGATGCGAAACAAAGCGGCAGCGCCGATTTCGAGGGGTCTATCGCCCAGAACGGCGACAAGGTGGTGCTCCACCAGAAGCTCGTCCTGAAGAAACGGGTTTATGAACCTGCCGACTGGGAGGGATTCCGTACGGCGGTGAATGCCCACAAATCGTTTGGCGACTACCTGATCGTGACAAAATAACCGGTTGATGAACTACGTAAAATGAAACAGACAATGACAAAATATACAGTAAAATCCGTTCTTCTTCTCTGTCTCCTGCTGGTGAGCGCCGGGCTCTTCGCCGCCTCCGAAGCCGAGTACGGAAAAGTGTCCAAAGCCTGGACGTTGCATGCCGACGGCAGCCAGGAATATCGTTATACCATGGAGCTGACGCTCTTTACCCATACGGCGATGAACGGCACCTACGGGGAAAGTTTCATCGTATATAATCCCGCTTACCAGCAACTGAAGATCCATACCTCTTACACCAAACAAAAAGACGGTACGATAATCCGGACACCGGAGAATGCCTTTGTGGAAGTGCTTCCCCGCTATGCCACCAATGCGGCCGCCTATAACCACCTGAAAGAAATGGTGGTGGTGCATACCGGGCTGGAACTGGGGGCTACGATCTATCTGGATTATTCGGTGGTCACCAAACCGGGCTTCTTCCCCGCGCTCGACCTGAATGAGGTCGTGCAGGAAACATCGCCGGTCAAATCCTATACGCTATCGGTGAGCGTGCCAGAGGGAAAGACGCTTCACTGGCAACTGTATGCCGCAACCGTGAGACCGGCCGAATCGCACCAGGGAGGTATGGATACCTATACCTGGACACTGCGTCATACGCCGGCTTCTTCCCGCGAACCGCTGACGGCGCAGAACCGCGACGGCGTGCCCCGCCTGGTGGCTTCCACCTATGCTTCGCAAGCCGCCGCCCTGGCTGAGCTGGCAAAACGTTTCACCGCCGCCAAAGCGATGGAGGCGGATACGTATGCACAGTTTATCACCGAAAAGGCGCAGACCGTATCCGATAAGGTGGCGGCGATACAGAAGTACGTGGTGAACGAGTTGGGAACGAGCGGCGTACCGTTGGCCGATGCGGGCTATACCATCCGGAATGATGAAGACATCGTCCGCAGCGCCTATGGCACGATGGCCGAAAAGACGCAGTTGTTGTGGGCGATGCTGAAAGCGGCGGGTGTACAAGCCACCGTCGTGGCGGTCTATCCCGGCAATCTCGATCCGGCTGCCTGCGGACTGAAGGCTTTCAAATCACTGGCGGTAAAGGTGACGGCAGGGGGGAAAGACCAATACCTGTCGGCCACATCGGTCACACCCCTGTCGCTCGACCTGCGGGGCGGATTGGATCAGCTCGTGGCGCTGGATGGTACGTCCGTAAGCCTGATCATGGCGCCGAAAGAGGTCAACGATACGTTCGACCTCGCCGTGGCTGCCGATAAGGCTGTCGGCGGACGTGTGGTGTTCACCCTGCCGGCGCCTGTTGCCGGCGCCGACGAGTGGGCGGGCGCGTTGACAAGCCATCGGACGCAGCTGCTGGAAATCCCTTCGTGCCTCCACCAGACGGCGGTCTATACCCTTACGCCTGCTGCCGGACTGAAGCTGGAAGCCGAGAAATACGATCAGACGCTCACCGAACCGTTCGGCACGTTCTCGCAGGCGTTGACTACACAAAACGGGAAAGTGGTGGTCACCCGCTCCCTTGTCCTGAACAAGATGCAGTACACGCCGGCAGAATATGCCCGCCTGCGCGCCCTTGTCAACGAATGGGTCAACCCTTCCAGCCGCGTACTCCTCTTTACCGCCGAGTAAGTTGCATACGGTAAAAAGATCCGGATGAAACGGGTAAAAAAAAGATCCTGATGATTGAAATCGATCATCAGGATCATTTTCGCCGGGCTTTTTACACACACACACACACATCAATCTGTGCCGACGGTTTAGAAATTCCATCCGTCCGGTACGGCTTCGTGCCCTCTGGCTCTGTCGGGCGCTTGGGTGGTTGGGGGTATTTCACCGGCATGGATGCGGTAGAGGCGCCTGGCCGTTTCCATCATTGCGTGTACCTGGTGTGCATACGGCCTGTCGGTCACATCGATTAATCCGCAGTTGTAGTTTTCGCCATCGTTTCTTCTGCCCGTCAGGTCCTGGTCGCACCATTGGAAATACGCCGTCCCGATCAGTCCGGGATGCGCATATCCGTTTTCCGTATAATAACGGTAGGCGGCCCCGCGTTCCTGTTGCGAGTTGACCTGCCATAAGGATTGCGCCATGCCCCGGTCCACGGTGCCGAAATGGTATTCGCCGATAATCATGGGCAGGCCGGTGATCCGTAACGCCCGGTCCATCATCGGATGGTCGGGATACAGGGCATAGCAATTAAAGCTGAGCACATCAAAGTTGTCTTTACAGATTGTCAGGATCTCTTCATCCAATTCGGCGATATTACCGAAGCGGATACCCAGGTTGAGGTGATGGGGATCGTGTTTGCGGAGGGCGGTATTGACCGTCTGTAGGAACGTGTTGAATGTTTGGAGGATAAATGCCTTCCGTCTTTCCGGTGTGTCGTTGGTGGCGAGGAACGTTTGGAGTACGGTTTTGATCGGGCGGTCCGGCCCATCGAGGATCATGGCGCACAGCCGTGCTTCCTGTCCCAGCCAGGCCGGCTCATTCGCCACAAAATACCCCATCAGCCAGGGGTTCTCTTTTTGTGGGGTTACGGAAGCGTGGACGGCGCTATCGACAGCCGCGGCAAACGCCGGCGCGTACACATCGGCCAGCCCCATCAGTCCCCGTTCGATCCCTACGCTGCGCAGTTGCGCCGTGAAGGCTTTTTTGCCTAATGCCGCCACCTCGGCGCTTGACCAGTTGGCGATGGTGTTGAGGCCCCATTTATCCATCCGTAGGATGATCCGCTCATGGGCTTTTGCCTGGTAGTCGTCGCCATACCGGCGGTACAGGTTCCAGGCGCCGAAGGAGGCAGATGTCGTATCCTGCCGCTGCCCGTCGGGACGCAGCCTGGCGGCTATCTCCGCCGGGGGAAGCACTTTGAACAGGTTACGGCGCTGATCGATCTGCTTGGCGTTTCCGCCACCACCGGGGCTGACGCAATCCACGCCCACCGAGAGGAAGAGATAACCTTCCGGATCGACAAACCACCAGCGTCCGTCGATCTTCTCCGTGCGGAAAAAACCGGTTGCCTTTACTTGTTTCTGTTTATAGCCGCCATAGGTGGAGTAGTTATAATCGGCTGTGGAAACCGTTTCACCCTCCTCCTCCGCCCAGGCGGCCTGTAACTGTTCCAACGAATGGACCTTGCCTTCGAAATCACCCAGGTTCCATTGGCCGAACTCATCCACCGCCGGGATATCTCCAAGGTACTGGTCGCCCGGATCATCCACGGCGAGGGCGATCGAGCGGATCTCGATCGAGGGATTACCGATCGGCACCCGCATCCGGATACCGATGGAGTCCACGCCGTGCAACGGCCCTCTTTTCCCGCCTAAATTCACCCAACCGGTATAGCGCGGTTGGTTATATGTAGCTGCCAGGTCGATGTTTGCTCCCGGCAGGTCACGGTAAAATTTCAGGGGGATCGCCAGCCGGTTCCATCCGTTGGGGACATAGCTCATGATACGCAGCTCGTTGTATCCGTCGGTGGTGGTGAAACCCAGCTGGAACCGTTGGGCGGTGGTGGATTTGAATTCGACGACCACATAGTTATACTCGTCCCAATCCGCCGGTAGTCCGGGCGAGATGTCGCTGATCGCGAATTTCTGTCCGGAGACCTCCTTCGTGCTGTCGAAATCAATCTTTACTGTTTTCGGCCGACTCTCGCATCCGGCCATCAGCATCAGGGCTATCGCCATCATGCCTGTTCCATACCTCTTTTTCATATGCGTATTATTATATCCGGTTACCATCTGTCTCCCTCCTGTATGATGGATGTGGGAAATGAAGGCAAACATACTGAAAAATAATCCATATATTACGGATATGTCCTGACTTTGACAGTTTATTTTCTCAATTGCCATAATTAGTGAATAATCAACAACAAACACAATATCTTGCGGTGGCGTGGGTGGCGCATTGTCAACGTCAGCAGACCTTCTATTGTCAACAACCGCATCTTCTATTGACAACCTGAGGAAGAAGTTGTGTCAGCGTTAGGATGGTTTAATGTTCCCACCGTGGTGGGAATGTGGTTCCACAAGGGGGGGGACAAATTAACAACCATGTGGGGAGAACAGTAAACCCACGGGGGGACATGACTT
>JAVBUE010000009.1:0-97027 GCA_031555735.1 Tannerellaceae bacterium | reverse complement strand
ATGAATAGGTTAGATGTGTGGCAGATACCCGTGGCAGATCCGTTTTTCCGCCTTTTTGCTGCCACATCTGCCACGCGATGCACCCTTGACACCTCTTGTCTAAAAAAGTTTTTTGTCCTGATGGGACAAAAGTTTCATAAGGATGGAACAAACAGTTTCTAAGGCTGGAACAAACAGTTCCAATAAGTGAAACAAACAGTTCCAATAGGTGAGCCTTTTTGTTTCATTAGGTGGAAACCCGGAGCGTCGCCGCGTCGCCGGATAGGCAGTTCCGGTCAGCCTTCGTCGTAGCCTTTCCGGTTTTTGCTCTTAGGTGGCAGATGTTTTGCAAAAATAAACTTCGTGTAGGGGATACGGACGGCTCATGGATTCAGATGGTTGATCGAAATTCAAAACAGTTTCTACATTTTCGTACGTATTAACAATTATTGTCTATTTTGTTTGCGTTGATCTACTCAAATTAAGTAGATTTGCGAAGTGATAGTAAAGTTTTGCCATTAAGTACATCAAGGTGAAGAAAAAAAACAGATATCCCATGGAAAAGTTAACAATGCAAGAAGAAGAGGTGATGCTTTATATCTGGAAACTCGGCCCCTGTTTCATCCGCGACATCCTGAACGAGATGCCCGAGCCGAAGCCTCCCTATACCAGCGTAGCCTCGGTGATACGCAACCTCGAACGCAAACAATACGTGACGCCGAAAAAGTTCGGAGTCATCACCCAATTTACCCCCGCGGTGAAGGAAAGCGACTACAAGCGTACGTTTATGAAAGAGGTGGTAAACAACTATTTCACAGGTTCATATAAAGAGATGGTATCGTTTTTCGTACGCGACCGAAAGCTGTCGAAAGAAGACCTTCGCGACCTGATGAACCAGATCGAAAAAGGCGAGTAACACACCTAAATCCTGTTGCCTTATGGAATCCATCCTGCTTTATTTCCTGCAAGTGAATGTGGCGCTGGTTGTGTTGTATGCCGCCTATCGCCTCCTGTTCCAACGCGACACCTTCTTCCGGATGCGGCGGTTTACCCTGTTGGGGATTTACCTGATCGCCTTCCTCTATCCCTTACCCGACCTCAGTCAATGGATGTCGTCGCAGGAAGGGATCACCGAAGTGGTATCTTATTATTCCGCCCTGATACCCACAGAAAAGGCCTCCGCCACGGTTACGCAACAGCCCGATGCCACCTGGAATAGCTCTTTGCCCCTGTGGATCGCCGGGATATACCTGGTTGGTTTCTTCGCGCTACTGCTCCGGTGCCTCGTAGAAATCACCCTCCTGGTCCGTACGCGCCAACTGAGCAATCGTTGCGAGCAGGACGGTATCACTTACTACCGGCTCTACCAACCCGAAGCCCCCTACTCCTTCTTCGGCTGGATATTCATGCATCCGGAAATGCTGGGAGAAAAAGCATCAACCGACGAGATCCTGACACACGAATCCACCCACGTGCAGGGATGGCATTCACTGGATGTGCTGATCGGTGAAATCGTATGTATCCTCTGCTGGATCAACCCCTTTGCCTGGTGGTTGAAACAGGAGGTCACACTCAATCACGAATATATAGCCGACGAAGCTGTGATGCTCGCCGGCTACGATAAGAAAATGTACCAGTACCACCTGATCGGTATGGAACATCCTCCATTGGCTGCAGCAAAACTTTATAATCATTTTAGTGTATTACCTTTAAAAAAGAGAATTACCATGTTGAATAAAAAAAGAACAAATTCCCTGCGGAGAACGAAGTACCTGCTTCTCCTGCCCTTAGCCCTCGGGCTGCTGTTTATGAGCAATATGAATGCGACGGCACGGCGGCTGATTGAACAAATCCCGGCGGTTATGCCGGCGGTCGTCACCCAATCCGTGGAAGAAGTGGTTGCCGATGTACTTCCCCAACAGGATGATAAGATCCATACGGTAGTAGATGTACAGCCGATGTTCCCGGGAGGAGATAAAGCGATGATGGATTTCTTAAACAAAAACATCAAGTATCCGAAAGAAGCAGAGGATAAAGGCATTTCGGGTCGTGTAATTGTGACCTATATTGTTGAAAAAGACGGAAGCCTGTCTGATGTGACAGTAGTAAGAAGTCTGGATCCGCTATTGGATCAGGAGGCAATCCGCGTCATGAAACTGATGCCCAAATGGACACCGGGTAAAGATAAAGGCAAGGTGGTACGTACGAAATATACCCTTCCCTTCACTTTCCGTTTGTCCACTACTCCCACGCCTCCCCCGCCTCCTCCAGCAAAGTAAGTTTGGCAAATTTAAGCAACAACTTTTTTTGTCCCGAATGGACAAAATCAACAACGGCTTTGGTGTTGGGACCGCTTTCTTCGAAGGCGGTCACCACACCTTCGCCAAAACGGTCGTGAAGCACTTTATGCCCAATCTGTAAACCACCGGTTTCTATCGGCATCTGAGATGCCTGCTCTTTGTTTTTTTCAGGTACCAACCGCTTCAAACGGGAGGGAGCGACGGGCGCAGGCGCTACCGGTTGGCGTTCGGTCCGCATCTCCTGTTTGCGGTATCCGGCCAATTCATCCGGCAGGTTGAGGTATAAAGGATCTATATCTTTCAGGAACCGGCTGGGCGAACACATCTCCGTCTGCCCGTTGCGGAAGCGCGACTTGGCATACGTGAGGACGCAACGCCGTTCGGCGCGTGTGATGGCTACGTAGAAGAGGCGGCGCTCTTCTTCCAACCCTTTCGGATTGTCTTTGACCATGGGCGACGGGAAGAGGTTTTCTTCCAGACCTACCACAAAGACATTCGGGAACTCAAGCCCTTTGGCAGCATGGACGGTCATGAGGGTTACCCTGTCGGCATTCTCTTCCTTGTCGTTGTCCATGTCGGTAAACAGCGATACTTCCGACAGGAAATCGCTCAGTGATACCCGTTCGTTGTCTTCTTCCTGCCGTATCTGGCAAAATTCGGCGATCCCTTTGAGCAGTTCGTCCATATTTTCCTTCCGGCTCATTCCTTCCACCGACGTGTCTTCCGCCAGTTCGCGGCGGATACCCGACTGGTTGACGACGAAGGCAGCCATCTCTTCGGCTGTATGCGTCCGGCTTTCTTCCGCCAGGGATTGGATCCAGGCACAGAAATCGGCCAGCTTCTTTACCGTACCGCTTTGCAGGGATACACCATATTCGAGGGGGGCGGAAACGACCGTCCACAGGCTGACGGCCTGTTGTGAAGCCGCGTCGAGCAGTTTGCCTACGGTGGTATCCCCTATTCCCCGTTTCGGGTAATTGATCACCCGCTTAAAGGCTTCTTCGTCGTTGGGGTTGACGATCAGCCGGAAGTAACCGATCATATCCCTGATCTCCTTACGCTGGTAAAACGACAGGCCGCCGTATATCTTGTACGGGATACCCCGTTTACGCAACGCCTCTTCGAGCACGCGCGACTGTACATTCGTACGATATAATATAGCAAAACCGGCATATGTTGTCCGGTCCTTTTTCCGCATCTCTTCGATCCGGGCGGTGACGATATACCCTTCTTCATAGTCGGAACAAGCGGTATAGACGGCGATCCGTTCGCCGGACTCCTTTTCGGAATAAACGGTTTTATGGATCTGCTCCGTGTTCTTGTGGATCAGGCTGTTGGCTGCATTCACGATCGTCTGTGTGGAGCGGTAGTTACGCTCCAGCTTAAACACCCGGCAGTCAGGGTATATATTTTTGAATTTCAAAATATTATCAATGTTTGCTCCCCGGAAGGAATAGATACTCTGGGCATCATCACCCACCACGCAGATCTGTTTGTGCTCTTCGCAGAGGCGTTGCACGATGAGGTGTTGTGCATAGTTGGTATCCTGATACTCGTCCACCAATACATAGCGGAAGATACGCCGGTACTTATCCAGCACCTCGGGATGATCGCGGAAGAGGATGTTGGTTTGTAGCAAGAGGTCGTCGAAGTCCATCGCCCCCGCCTGGAAACAACGGTTCTGGTAGCGTTTATAGATCTCGCAGATCAGGGGTACCTTGGCTTTGAAATCGTTTTCCATCAATTCCCTGTCCTTTTCGTAGGCAGTCCAGGTAACCAGGGAATTCTTGGCGTTGGATATCCGGCTCTGGACCATCTGTGGGCGATAAGTCTTATCATCCAGCGCCATTTCCTTCATGATGGTTTTGAGCAGGCTTTGCGAGTCGGACGAGTCGTATATGGTAAAATCGTGCGGATAACCGATGGAGGCTGACTCATAGCGGAGGATACGCGAAAAAATGGAGTGGAACGTGCCCATCCACAGTCGGCGGGCAGTTTCTTCACCGGTTACGGTGGCGATACGTTCTTTCATCTCGCGCGCCGCCTTGTTGGTGAATGTCAGCGCCAGGATCTGCTGCGGGGCAAAGTCCTGATGGATCAGGTAGGCTATCTTGTAGGTTAATACCCTTGTCTTTCCGGATCCCGCACCGGCGATTACCAGCAAGGGACCATCGGTATATGTGACTGCAGCCCGTTGGCTTTCGTTCAACTGATTGAGAAATGCTTCCACCTTCGATTTTGTTTTTTAGGCACACAAAGATAGGCAATGTATAACGTCATCAGGTCGGACAATGGGTAATAATTATTATTTTCCGGCTGATTCCTGCATTATTTCAACGAAACTACCTACTTTTGGAAACTTTTAGACTCTTAGTGTGTGCATATGGCTCAATTATTACATTTATTTCCCCGTTAAGAATAATTAATACGCTGATTATGATGATATTATGCATATTCGCCAAAGATTATTCGCTGCTATTCCAAGCATATCCGGAAGTAATCATACTTGAAATTGTTTTGTTGGCAGTACTGCTGGCAGGCGTTACCCTGTACATCCGCAAAAAGAAGCAAAAGGAAAAAGCGTATGTGAAAACCAATGAATGGATGCACCGGTTGTTGTCGTCCATGCCCGACATGGCGCTGGTCTATGATAAAGACCTGACACTGATCGAGATCATCAATCCGTTGGAGAGTGTGTTGCTCGGTTTATCCATCGAAGAGGTGAAGGGGAAAAAACTGCGGGATATCTCTTCTCTCCCCTCCGACTTTTCCGGCGCCATGCGGATGGTTGGCGATAATGTGGAGGATACGTTTCTGACGGGCAAATCGAATACCTTCGAATATGAAGTGACTAAAAACGGTGAAACCCATTATTTTGCCGGTCTGACTGTCCCCTTCCTGGACAACCAGGTGATCTGCTTCACCCACGACGATACCGAATATGCAGCGGCGGAGAAAAAAACGACCGAGCTCAAATCGTTCTTCCAGGCGGTAGTGGACAACCTGCCTATGGGGATACTCGTCAAAGACATATCCAACGAATTGCGGTATGTTTTCTTCAATAACTACCTGCTCGACTTTTTCGGTAATGATAATCCTTTCCAGATCGGCCAAAACGATATGGACCGCTGGGAACCGATGACGGAAGCATTCATCCGGGAAGATATGATGGTGGTGGAGAGTAATACACCTGTTACTTTCGACCGTGTAAGCTATGACGAGGAGACAGGGGAACCGGTACGTTGGTCGATCACCACGAAAAACAAATTCATCGGCTCCAATGGCACCCCCTACCTGATGGCATCGACGATCGAAACCACCGATAGCCGCCGGAAAGACTACGAACTGATCAAGACCCAGCGCGAGCTCTCCCTGGTTCTCGAAGCCGGAAAGATTTCCGCCTGGATATACGATGTGAAATCCTTCTCTTTCTCCGCGCTGAATGGAAGCCCGATCTCGAAAGACGGCCTGTCGATGGACCAGCTCCTTCGGTTGATTCATCCGGATGAACGCGAAGAATTAATCCAGGTCTTAAGCAAGCTGACCTCAGGCGAACTGGAAAAGTTCAAACTGATACTCCGCATATTAGTGAATCAATCATACGAATGGTTTGAGATCTATAGTATCGGTATGCGCTCCGGTAAAGACGGAAAAGTATATCAGGTAATCGGTACCGAACGGAATATCACGGAAGATATCCGCAAACAGAAATCGTTGGAGGAGGCGCAATCCAAACTGGAACTGTCGTTCAACGCGGCACAGATCGTCCCCTGGGAGATCGATGTGAAATCCCGCTGTTTCGTATCCCTTGGCAATGATTCGCTTGAATCTACCGGGATCAACATCGAAAACTTCCAGGAATATATCCTGCCGGAAGATATCCGCCTGTTTGAACAGGTTCTGGAAGGTCTTATCAACGGGAAAAAGACGGTGGCGACGGAACAGATCCGGATCACCTTTCCCCATCAGGAACAGGGATGGTATGAAGTGCATGCCCTGGTGTCGGAACGGGATAAAATAGGGAATGTATCGCGCATCGTAGGACTCAGACGGGATGTGACCGCCCTGAAGATGACCGATGAGCTGATCGAACTGCGCGACAAAGCCGAACGGTCGAACAGGCTCAAAAGCGCCTTCCTGGCCAATATGAGCCACGAGATCCGCACGCCGCTGAACGCGATCGTCGGCTTCTCCCAACTGATCATGCAGACGGAGGATAAAGAAGAACAGGAGAGTTATTATGAGATCATTGAAACAAATAACGACCTGCTGCTCCAACTCATCAGCGATATCCTGGATATATCCAAGATAGAAGCAGACGAAATGGATTTCTTCTACTCGGAGTTTGAAGTGGCAACCATCCTGCACCAAATGGAACAAATCTATTCGCAGAAGACCAAACCTGGCGTATCGCTTGTCCTGGATCTGCCTGATAGCCAATGCCGCCTGTTTTCCGAACGCAACCGCCTGACACAGGTTATCTCCAACTTCCTAAGCAATGCCTGCAAGTTCACGACGGAGGGCTCCATCACGATTGGTTATACGTATATAGAGAAAGGGTTGCGTTTCTATGTCAGGGACACAGGCAAAGGTATTCCGGCCGAACATCTGCCGGATGTATTCAACCGCTTCTCCAAATTCGACATCTTTGTGCAGGGAAACGGACTGGGTCTTTCCATCTGCAAATTCATCATCAACCATCTCGACGGCGAAATCGGTGTCGATTCCGAAATAGGCAAAGGCTCCGAATTCTGGTTCACCATCCCCTGCGAACCGATGCTTATCTGACAGAGGCAGACATTTTATGGATAAACGACTGTATCCCAAGCAAAAATTGGTGAAAACTTTCAGATTTGTTTACCTGATAATCTAAATAAGGAGCGATTAGCCTGGTAGAAGAAGTTTCCTGATAGGATGGTAGTATTTTTTTAAGTTCGTTTTTTGCATTACACATATCCGGGTTTCGGAATTTCGATTTCCCTTGAAATGTTTTGGCTTTGAATGCAGGATATGCCTGCTGAATAGCATTCATATCCCCCAGATACCAGGCTTCAAGTTCCCTGCAGACTATTCGGATCAAAACAGGAAGCTTTTCATACGGTTTACACAATTCCTGCAATTTGCGCTTCAAGTCCACACAGTTATTACTATCCTGATCATGTAAGATAATAAACCCGACAGGCTCATTCCATTGTGAGAATGTTTTTAGTTTCATCGGGATGGATTTCTGCAAATCGGATTTACCCTGATGTTTGCGGATAAAAACATTGTACCCTAACTTCCATTCATCAGATAACATGTTGGGTAAAATGATTTGTAAGAGTTCCGCCATGGACGATTCCTCAACAAGAATTTCAATTCTCGCCATACTCAAAAGCTTTTAGGACCACTGCCTTTAAAGTAGCCTTGATACCATAACCAGCCCAATTGATCCCCGTTTTCAAAAAGTCTCTTGATCACTTCATCATTAATTGCCGCATGAATGGTTGTATAGCCTTTTTGTTTTTGGAGCCAATACACTTCCTGCAAATCCAATGCATTCACTAATTCAGGAGAATGAGTTGACACCAACACCTGTCCTCCTTTAGATGCGTAATCTCTGAATTCTTCAGCCAACTCAGGCAACAATTCAGGATGAAGATAGTTCTCGGGCTCTTCCACACACAGCAGAGGATGAGGATTGGGATCATTCAGTAAAATAAGGTAAGCAAACATTTTGATGGTTCCATCTGACACAAATCGCGAGATGAACGGATCCGTAAAACTGCCATCCTTAAACTGGAGAACTATACGTCCGTCCGGTGTCTCCAAGGCTTGTACCTTTTCTATTCCCGGTATTCTGGTTTGTAGTTTTTGAAGCACTTCTTTAAATACATCCGGATGCGTTTCATAAATATACTTGGTGACTTGTGCCAGATTATTACCTGAAACAGACAGGTGTTCACTATAAGCAGAATCTTCTACTGTTTGAGCCGCGTCCACTTTAAAATTGGATACATACCAACTCTCCAGCAATTTGCGGAATGAGGTTATTGCTTTAAATTTCTGAAACTGCCCTAACCCCTTAATGGCAAGTATATCCGCAGAAGCTAATGTTTGCGCTTCTCTTACTTCCTTGAATTGTTGTTTTTGTGTTTCAAATCCTTCTTCATTAGCAATGGCACTACCCTCACCGTTGGCAAATTCTAAAAACCGATAAGGCCTTCCATAGTTTCCTCTCCGATAACTAAGGATTTCTTTAGTTATGATAGGTTGGTTATTATTATTAATGTTGATATGCAGTTCATAGGTGATGAGAGGAGGTTTCGTTTCTCCGGTGGCATCGTTTCGGAATTTAATTTCAAATTCAATAGGTCCGTTTCCATTTCTGGAATATACTTCCCTGAAACCTCCCCGTTTATTTAAGGCTGTTCGAATATTGCCATTCAATGCATCGCTTAAGAAACCAAATATATCAAACAATGTGGATTTACCTACTCCGTTTGCACCCAGAAAGACACAGAACTTCGACAAGTCTCGTATTTCCATATCCTGAAAGACTTTAAAATTCCGGACTCTAATCTTCTCTATTTTCATATGGGTATCGTTTATCAGAATTATCAGATTAAATGCAAAAATAAGAAAATACGGCAAACTAACCATTTGTTTGTGACAAAAAAAGCTTATCTGATATCCAGCATTTTATGTGTTTGCAGGCTGAGGCGCCAGCGGGGGTGTTGGAGGATATAGCGGATGACTTCGCCGGTGTTCCGGCATGAACAGGGCTGGAGGAAACAGACATCGGCATGTAGCTCTTCATAGGGGAGCATATCCTGGGAGGTATATACCACTTTAAGTTCATGGATACGAGAGAGGACGACCCGGCCACCCTCTTTGGGAGAGCAGGTTACCCAGTCGATGGCGGAAGGTATGGGAACCGTCCCATTGGTTTCGATCTGCACATAGCAGCCTGCGTCATGGAGTTTGGCTACTAACTCGTCCGTCAGTTGCAGGCCGGGTTCTCCTCCGGTGATCACCACATGTCGTGCCGGATACGTCCGGACGGCATCGATGATCTCTTCGTCGCTCATCCGGACACCCGCTGTATGATCGGTATCACAGAAAGCACAATGGAGGTTACAACCGGAGAAGCGGACAAATACGGCTGGCGTACCGGTATAATATCCCTCTCCCTGCAGGCTATAGAAGATCTCATTCACCTTCTTCATACCAGGCGATGTTGTTTTCGGATTCCTGCACCGACACCTTGAAACAAGTTGGTATCTGCTCACAAATCCACCGGGCCATATTTTCCGCCGTGGGGTTGAATGGCAATACATCGTTCAGGTACCGATGATCCAACCGGTCGGTGATCAGTTTCTTGATATGGTAGAAATCAATCACCATGCCATCCCCGTTCAGTTCACGGGAACGGCACCAGACGGTGATGATCCAATTATGCCCGTGCAGGTTTTCACAGGCGCTCTCATACGATAATTTTAAACTGTGCGAGGCTGAAATCTCCAGTCTTTTCTGTACAATATACATGTAATCGTTCTTATCAGCCGCAAAGATAGGGATTCATTTCCCATTTATCTCCCCGCAGGGTATGATAAATTCGAAACGGGTGCCTTTTCCCAATTCCGAGCTGATCTGCAACTTGCCACCCATCAGTTCGATCAGGTTTTTAGAGATGGCCAGACCGATACCCGTTCCGCCATACTGAACGGCTTTAGACTGGTCGTGCACCTGATGGAAGGGACGTCCGATCTCCGCTATCTTATCAGCCGGAATACCGATCCCCGTATCTTCCACAAAGAAAAGCAAACCCTTTTTATCGATCTGGTAGCCATACTTTATATATCCCTTGTCGGTAAACTTGATGGCGTTGCCGATGATGTTGTTCAATATCTGCCGCAAGCGGAAGAAATCGAGGGTGAACTGATCGTCGGCATCTGTTTCCTGCTTGTCGAAGATCAGATCGATATCTTTTTCCAACATGCTCGTGCCGGAGGTCATGAAAGAGGTATATATATCCTGCATCAGTATATCCAGGTGATCGGTGGTCAGATTGATCTTGATTTGCCCTGCATCCAGTTTGGAAATATCCAACAGGTCGTTGATCAGTCCCATCAGTTGATACGCGTTGTCCGATATGATCCGCACAAAATTCTTCTGCGTATCTTCATCCAGCAGGATATCTTCTGAGAAGATCAGTTCAAGAAAACCTAAGATGGCATTCATGGGGGTACGGATCTCATGGCTCATATTGGCCATGAAGGTGCTTTTCAGCCGGTCTGATTCTTCTGCCCGGTCGCGTTCCTTGATCAGGTCGGCTTCCAGTTGTTTCTGGTCGGTGATATCCAGCAGGATACCGTCGTGTACGACATCGTCCTTATCCATACTGCCCATCGATTGGATCTTATACCAACGCACCTCATTGTTACGGATATATCTGAAAGTGACTGAAACAGATTCAAGCAAGCTGTTATTATGCCACATCGTCTGCATAACGTTCATCTTTTCATCCGGATGGATACGGTTAAAAAAGAGCGAGAGGTCTTTTTCCAACTCACCGGCCATGATTCCTCCCGACAACTGATCGATATTACTCGAAACAAAATCGAGGGTTAGCTTGCCTGAAGGTGTCAGGCGGCTTCGGAAAATGGCGCCATTTACCAGGTTTGTACTGATTTTGTTCACCAGGCTGGTCTTCAACAGTTCTTCCTGTGACTTGTGCAGCTCCGCTTCAATCTGTTTGCGCCTGGTAATATCTATGGCCAGGCCGTCCCATACGATCTCATCTGCATAATTCTGTCTGGGTTTCTCCGAAAATTCAAGATATTTCAAATCTCCTGTTTGAGGGTTGATATAACGGATTTCCAGTATAAACGGTTTCTCTCTTTCCACAGCCTGAAAGAGTTTCTGCTTATCAGCCGGATGCAATTGTCTGTACAGCATAGACGCATCCTGTTTCATCTTATTTAATTCCATCCCACAGATCGCTTCGATTCCCTTGCTGATATAAAGCCACTTAGGTGTTTCTCCTTTTTTACGCTGCACCTGAAAAGAAAAGGCATCGGGCATATTATCGTTAATGGATAACAGTTTTTCTTCGCTTTCGGTTTTTTCCGTCAGTAACTTTTCCAGATCTGACTTATATTTCTGCAGTTCGATTCCGTAGTTCTTGATATCGGATACATCGGTAAAGGTGATCAAATGCACGTCGCGCCCGTCAATCCATTTCAAAACAGACTGGCTGATCTGTAACCATTTATTAATGTCGGGGTTGTAATTTTCCCACTGATAGGGTACTCCCGTCTGCAACTTGAGCACGTCTTTCAGTTTACAATAGGGACAGGGACCGTCAAAATCAGACAATGCCTGCCAGCATTTTAAACCTTCAATCTCATACGTATATCCGGATTTCAACGCTTTGTTTGCAAACACAATCTCATAGGTGTTTACATCGCATACATAGACATATGCCATCGTGTTGTCTAAAACAATCTGTAACGGGTCTTTCCTTTTCAGAATAAATTCATTGTTTTTCATTTTCATATCATTCAAATTTAGCGTTCCCTCTACCCCTTATGTTCACAAAAACAAATACTTAGCGTTAAGCTGATCGTGAAAAAAGCGCATATCCGCAAATATACACCCCTCCCATAAGTGAAAAGTTGCATATAGTGATCAATTACTTGAAAGGAGTACTTAAATGATAATTTCTTCGCAGGGGATGGTGAATTCGAACAGGGAACCTTTCCCTAATACGGAGCTTACCTGTAGCCGTCCACCCATCAGCTCAACCAGGTTCTTGCAGATCGCCAGCCCCATGCCGGTACCGCCGTATTGAGCCGCTTTGGATTCGTCATATACCTGATGAAACGGACGATAGATATCCGTGATCTTATCCGGAGAAATCCCTATGCCGGTATCCTCCACGTAAAAATGCAACCCGGCGGGAGTAGGCTGATAACCAAACCGGACATAACCGGTATCGGTAAACTTGATGGCGTTTCCAATAATGTTGTTCAGCACCTGCCGCAAGCGGAAATAGTCGAGGGTATATTCGCCGACAGGACTTTGCCCGGAGGTGTCCACCTGCAGCTCCATTTTCTTTTCGGGAGCAATGACGCCCGAAGTGATAAAGGAGGCTTGTATATCCCTCATCAGCGTATTGAGGTTGTCTTTCCGGGGCACGATCTTCACCTGTCCGGCATCCAGTTTGGAGATGTCGAGCAGGTCGTTGATCAGTTTCATCAACTGATGGGCGTTATCGGTAATGATGCGGACAAATTCCTTCCGGGTAGTGGCATCCAGCTCCATCTCTTCCGAGAAGATGAGTTCGAGGAATCCCAGGATGGCATTCATGGGAGTACGGATCTCGTGGCTCATATTGGCCATGAATGTACTTTTCAGGCGATCCGACTCTTCGGCCTGGTTGCGTGCCTGTATCAGTTCGTTCTCCAACCGCTTTTGGTCGGTTATATCCATGAGGATACCGTCGTGAACGACATTATTCCCCTGCACATTTCCCTTTGATTGAATCTTATACCAGCACACCTCTCCGTTCAGGACATAGCGGAATACGGAGGAGATGGAGCCTGCCTGGGTGGCTTTTTCCCGCAGTTCCTTTATAACATAACGGTCGTCGGTGTAAATATTGGCGAAAAACGGAGCGATATTTTCCTGCAATTGCGACGCGGACAAGCCTCCGGAAAGCAGGTAGATATTGTTGGACACATAATCAAGCACTGTTTTCCCTTCGGCATTCAGGCGGGTGCGGTAGATGGCGCTTTTTTCCATATTATTACTGATCTCGTTCACCAGATCAGCTTTGAAAAGCATTTCCTGCGACTGCTTCAATTCGGATTCCACCTGCTTGCGAACCGTAATATCGATTGCCAGTCCGTCCCATACAATTTCACCGGACGCATTCTTACGGGGAATCTCGGAGATCTCCAGCCATTTCTTTTCTCCTGTACCGGGTTTAATGTAAGGTGTTTCCAGGGTGAACGGCTTTCCGGCGGTCGCGGTCATGACAAAGTTACGAACATCTTCCGGCTGCATATTATTGAAGATGGGAGTCACATCCTCTCCCATTTCGTACACCGGAATACCGCATATATTTTCTACCCCCTTACTGATATACAGTAATTTCGGCACATTATTTTCCCTTTCGATCAGCTGGAAGGCAAACGCGTTCGGCATATTGTCGCTCATGGATTGGAGCTTTTGTTCGCTTTCCGACTTGTCGGCCAGCATGTTTTCCAACTCATCTTTATACAACCTTAATTGTTCTGCATTTTTCTTTACTTCGGAGATATCGGTTACCGTAATCAGGTGTACATCACGCCCATCCGTCCATTTCACAATGGAATCGTTCATCTGCAACCACATGTCGTAATACGGATTATAGTTTTCCCAGAAATAAGGTTCGCCCAACGGTTTTTTCATCACCTCATGCAGTTTGCAATACGGACAGGGACCATCAAAGGGGGATAGTACTTTCCAGCATTTTTCACCTTCCACCTCCCCCGGATATTGTGATTTTAAAATCTTATTGGCAAAGACGATCTCATAGGTATCCACATCGCATACATATACCATAGCCGGGGTATTGTCCAATACTATCTGGAGAGGGTCGTTTCTCATGGGAGTGTTATTACTTGTTTGTTTACAACATTCGACCAAAAGTAAGCTTTTCGTTTGTAAAAACCGACTTTTTCGAAACAAATTTATCATTACACTGCAACAGGCACCCACAAGGGGCAACCCCTATGCCTTCTTCAGTACAACAAAAAAAGCCAGACAAGTTATATCTAACTGTCTGACTTTCTATTTGTCGGGGTACCAAGATTCGAACTTGGGACCCCCTGCTCCCAAAGCAGGTGCGCTAACCGGACTGCGCTACACCCCGTTACGGTATGCCGGTAGAGGAAAGGATCCCCCGGTTTCTCCGTTTGCGGTGCAAAGGTAGGGTTTTATTTTATTTGCCCAAGTTATTTCCTGTTTTTTTGTCGTTTATTTGAAGATACGGGCGGCAAATCCACCGCCGGGAGCCATTTGGATCTTCAGTTTCCGGTTGGCAGGTATGGCGATGATTTCTTTTTTGTAGTCGCGTCCGACGCGGTCGGCATTGACACCGTCTTTAAACAGTTCGATGTTGAATCTGCCTTCACCCAGGAAAGAGAGGTCGAGTTCCATCTCACGCGCATCCCAATTGGTAAGCGCTCCCACGTACCACTCATCTCCCTGGCGGCGGGCGATCGCCACATATTCGGCTACTTTCCCATCCAGGGCTATGGTTTCCTCCCATACGGAAGGGATGCCCGTGATGAAACGGGTACATTCTTCTTCCTGCATATAATTGGACGGGCTGTCGCAGAGCATGTTCAGGGGCGCTTCGAAGATGATATACGTAGCCAGTTGCCGGCATCGGGTTCCCTGGCTCATCGGTTCGGAATAGATCGGACGATAGTTGCCACGGGCTGCGTTTCGCATGGCTCCCGCGGTATAATCCATCGGGCCGGCCACCATCCGGATAAAGGGGATACTGACATCATAGGTTACCATATCGAACGTTTCGGGCGACCATTTCAATTGTTCCATGCCGTTCACGCCTTCATAGTTGATCACATTCGGATAGGTACGTTGCAATCCGGTCGGCTTAAATACTCCGTGGAAATCGAGTACCATCTTATGGCGCGCACATACTTCAGCCGAACGATACAGGAAATCCACGATCTCCTGGTCGTCGCGATCCATGAAATCCACCTTGAACCCCTTGACGCCCATATCGGCATAATGCTTCACCACACGTTCCATATCCCGGTTGAAAGCCCAGTATCCTGCCCAGAGGAGAATATCCACATTCTTCTGCCTGGCATACGCCACCAGTTCCGGGATATTGATTTCGGGAATCACTTCCAGCATATTCGCATTTCCTTTCACCGCCCATCCCTCATCCATGAGCACATAAGGAATACCCTGTCTGGCTGCGAAATCGATGTAATACTTATACGTTTGGTTGTTGATCCCGGCTTTAAAGTTGACGCCATACAGGTTCCAGTCGTTCCACCACTCCCAGGCTACCTTTCCCGGTTTTATCCACGACAGATCCGTCAATCGCGAAGGGGAGGCCAGGCGATACACCATATCACAGTTAGCCAGTTCCTTATCGTCTTGCGAGACAATAAATGTACGCCAGGGAAACGCATGGGTTCCCGCCGTCTTTGCGATAAATGCCTCCCGTTCTTTCACCCGCATCTGGAGGTTGTTATGTCCACCCTGGATTGTTTCTTTGGGATAAGGAGCGAATACCGCGTTGAATACGGGTTGATCCGTTCGGTTGTTCAGGAACATACCGGGATAACCTTCGAGGTCTGCTTCCGTGATACAAAGCTTTTTCCCATCAGGCAGTTCAACCAGCAAGGGCAGGAGAAGCAGCCGTTTGCTGTCGAGCTCCGTGATCCGTTTGTGGTTGTAGAGTTGTTCGAACGAGTTGGAGAATTGTTCTTCAAACGTAGGCTTCGTGCTGTTCACATACGGTGCGAACGTGGAATAATCAGCCGGAAAGGTATAAGATGCCTCTTCGCCCATCACAACGATGTTTCCTTTCTTTTGCGTCACAAACCGATAGGCCATCCCTTCATTGTACATGCGGAACACCAGGCTGTAGTTACCCAGGAAGGCGATTGACAGTTCGTTGTACGTATCTTTCACCACCATCTTTTTATACAGGGGCGAGGGTATCTCCTTGTCGGTAAACTTCCGGACCACTTTCGATACTTTTGGATTTACACCCAGCACCTCACCCGATTGCAACGTCATGGAGATAGCGGAAGGCGCCAGTATAGCGGTCGTTTCATGCGACAGGGAGAATGTGATCCGGTCCGATACGGATATCTCCGCTTTCATTTTCTTATCGGGCGAGACCAGTTCATAGTTCTTTTGTGCCCATACAGGCAAAGCGGCCAGGAGGAAGAAGGCCATCCATAGATGTGTTTTCATTTTAGATCCTATTTTGAGTTATGAATAAATGAGTTATTGTACGTATAAAGCCACTTTCGCCCGGTCGGTCTCCACCGTTTCAAATTCGGAAGAAGCGATGTTGCTGCCCATGGGGACGTTTTCGTTGCGGTATTCCATCCGGCTATACACGATACTGCGCGCCGAGGTGTGAAACTCCAGTGCTCCGGTCTCGCTTTCGATCCGGGCGATGTTGTTCTCCCGTACGCCGCATCCAGGCATGATGATAATCCTGCCGGCAGCCCGTTTCACCAACTCGGCAATCATTGGGATCCCCCGGACGGCATCCGGTTGCTGGCCGGATGTCAGCACACGGTCGCATCCCGCCGCAATGAGTTGCTCCAACGCCGTGAACGGGTCGCGGCAAACGTCGAATGCGCGATGGAAGGTGACCGACAACGGCCGGGCCGCCGCAACCAGGCGGTTCAGAAGCTCCACATCAATATCCCCTTCCCGGGTGAGGCATCCCACCACCACGCCGTGTACTTTCAGTTCCCGGCACAGTTCGATATCATACAACATCGATGCCACTTCGGCTTCGGTATAGAGGAAATCGCCGCCGCGGGGACGGATGATCACATGGATATCGATCCGGCTGGTTAATGCCTGCGCTTCCCGTATTTCTCCATACGAAGGGGTTGTACCTCCTTCCGGAATGGCTGCACATAGTTCCACACGCGCCGCCCCTCCGGCTTCTGCCTCCACACAACTTTGTGCGGAATTGGCACATATTTCAATGATTCGTTTCATGCTTGATGTGTTGTTTTGAATGACAAACTTAGATAAAATCCACAAACATAACATCCTGTTTCAGAAATAAACATTTACATTTGTGATATCCTATAACATAATACAGATGAAAACACAACAACGATTACTCTTACCCCTGTTTTTGTTGCTTTTCGGATGCCAAACGGTTGAAAACAACGATGAAGAACAAATACGGAATCCCGATATCAGCCAGGTACTGATCAGCGATCCCTTTTGGTCGCCCCGGTTTGAACAATGGACCCGGATCACCTCCCGCGATGTACTGGATAAGTTCGAAGGAAAACATACCCATACCACCCCTGTGCAAACAACAAAAGACGCTTTCCGTAATTTCGACCGCGTGGCAGACGGAGAAAGGGGTACCCGTACACATACCGGATTCCCCTGGTTCGACGGATTGGTGTATGAAACCATCCGTGGACTGGCCGACCTGTTGGCTCAGTCGCCCGATGAAGAACTCGAAGCGCGGATCGACGGGTATATCGACCGGATCTATGCTGCGCAACAAACGGAACCTTCCGGCTATATCGAGACCTATACACTGCTGACCGAGCCCGATCATCGCTGGGGGGAGAACGGTGGTTTCCTCCGCTGGCAGCACGATGTGTATAATGCCGGTATGCTGGTGGAAGCCGGTATCCATTATTACCAGGCAACCGGTAAAACCAAATTACTCGAAGTAGCTACCCGCTTTGCCAACCACATGGTGGAATATATGGGACCGGCTCCGCGGAAAAACGTGGTACCCTCCCACTCCGGCCCCGAAGAAGCAATGATGAAACTGTATTGGTTGTATAAGAACCAGCCCGGACTGAAAAAACAGATTCCCGTCCCCGTTCAGGAGGAAGACTATTACGACCTGGTATCGTTCTGGATCGAAAACAGGGGTAACAACTGCGGCTTCCCGCTGTGGCTGGAATGGGGCAACCAACGGTCGGAACAGTGGATACGCGATACCGCCTATACCGATGCCCGGTATGGCGCCGACGCCCGTCCGTCCTGGGGTGATTATGCGCAAGACTCTCTGTCGGTCTTCGAACAGCAGACGATAGAAGGGCATGCCGTACGCGCCACTCTGTTGGGCACCGGCATTGCCGCTACTGCCATCGAAAACCATTCGCCGGCTTATATCCGTACGGCTTCCGTGTTGTGGGATAATATGGTAGGCCGCCGAATGTTCATTACCGGAGGTGTGGGAGCGATCCATCACGATGAGAAGTTTGGTCCCGATTATTTCCTTCCCACCGATGCATACCTGGAGACCTGTGCCGCCGTTGGCGTAGGCTTTTTCAGCCAACGCATGAATGAGTTGACGGGCGAAGGTAAATATATGGACGAATTCGAACGGGTGCTGTACAACAATATCCTGACAGGCATCTCCCTATCCGGTGATCGTTATACCTATCAGAACCCGTTGAACGCGGAAAAGCATGCCCGTTGGGAATGGCACGACTGTCCGTGTTGCCCGCCCATGTTCCTGAAGATCGTATCGGCTCTTCCCGCTTATATCTATGCCTATCGGATGGATACGATCTATGTGAATCTGTTTATCGGCAGCGAAACAGCCATCAATCTCACCGGCAAGACTGAGGTGGGTATCAAGCAGCAAAGCAATTATCCCTGGGACGGGAAAATATCGTTGACGGTTGATCCGGAGCAGGAAGGCGAGTTCAGCCTGAAGGTCCGTATCCCCGGCTGGGCGCAGGGGAAAGAAAACCCGTATGCGCTTTACAGTTCCAACCTGGCATCGGCATACCGGATCACGGTAAACAACGAGCCGGTAGATGCGCAGATGGAAAACGGCTATGCCCTCCTTCGCCGTCCATGGGCGAAAGGCGACCGGGTCGAAGTAACGCTCCCCATGCAACCACGCATCATCCGGGCCAATCCGCTGGTTACCAATCTACAGGGACAGGCAGCCCTTGCATCAGGCCCTGTGATCTACTGCCTCGAATCCTGTGACAATCCGCAGTTACAGCAACTCAACCTGCTTGCCGACCCTTCCCTTTCCTGTGAATACCAGGCCGATATGCTGAACGGAGTCAACGTGATCCGGGGAAAAGCCACTGATGGCCGATCCACCGCAACCACCTTCACCGCCATCCCCTTCTACGCCGTCGGCAACAGGGAACAAGGCGCCGGCTATAAAGTATGGCTACCGCAAGCGAAAGAGTAACCGTGTTTGTTAAATATATCTTAATAACACCGAACGTTTATTCGTGATTGTATCTTATTTGATACATTTGTGTAAACCCTTTATGTATTAAACACTAAGCTGGTGAAAAAATTAGTGAATACCAACCTGTACGAGATGCGGGTCACGGTGGGAACAAACGAGTATAGAACTGTATTATTCGCATTAGATCATGATAATATAATTTTAGCAACAAAAATCATTTTGCTGTGTGGATTCCTGAAGAAGTCATCTAAAGACTATAACAAGCAGATCGCTAAGGCAGAACAATTACTTAAAGAGTTGAATATATGAACCTGTTAGACGAAAATAAATTATCCCGATTGCAAACGTCTAACGAATTGTTAGACAAAAAATACGGGAAGCATGGAACACCTGAACGGCAGGAATTCCATGAAAAAGCAATGGCCTGGTATTATGGTGAAATTTTACGCGACAGGCGAAAAGAGCTGAAAATGACACAGCAGGAACTCGCCGATAAGGCCGGTACGGCACGTAGTTATATCGCCCGTATTGAGAAAGGTGAAACAGATATGCAGCTTTCCAGTTTTATCCGTATCGCCAACGTTCTCGGCTTTCACTTCAATCTTTCCCTATAACTCTCTTCTTCGGCATCAGCCGGGCAGTGCGCTTGCCTGAGCGATCCTCGTGGCAACTGGCGCAGGTGATGTGATGGATGTTGTTGGGGCTTTTGAGGTCGGCATAGGTGGTGTTCATGGTTTTCACGTCGATACCACAGTTCGACATCGCCGGGTGGCAGTCGTCGCACGATGCCGTAGCCAGGTTGCTATGCGGCTGGTGGCAGGCGAGGCAACTGATACCTTCATGCACGCCGGTCGGCGTACGGTCGTCTTCACTACCCGCCTGATGCCAGGCATTGGGCGAATGGCACTGTTGGCAAAGCAATGCATTAGGATCGTCGGAAGCGAGTACGGGTCGCCCCTTGTCCTGCATCTCCACTTTCGTCAGGTAATCTGTCCGCAGGTGCATCTTCTCGGAACGCACATAGAGGGATGTCTTCGGATGTGCGGGATACCCCTTATCCGTATGCATCTGGTGGCAGGCAAGGCAGGGCATCGCCGGACGGTTGGTCTGTTTCGCGTCAATGATCCGGAAGGTATCCGGACTTTCATCGATAGTACCCATCAACTGTTGGAGGTTGCCGTCGTAATACATGCCGTGGCAACGGAAACAGTCGGGATACGGCCGCTCCATCCGGTTATGGTCGCCATCGAGGAAGATATCCTTGTAAGTAATCCCATGGCCACCTGCCAGCCATCCTGCGTGTTCAGACTGGTGACAAGCGGCACAGCGAGCCGACAGTTCGATCACCTGCTCTTCCGTCAGCCGGATATCTTCGTTCCGTTTGCCGGAGGTGAAGTGGGTTAGCACCATATCGGCTTTCTCTTTCAGGCTGTGCAGTCCTCCGCTCACGGCCGTCCCGTGGCATTCGATGCAATGGATATCCGCATGCGCCGAAGCAAGCCAGCTTTCGTGGTTGGCTTTTATCTCATGGCATCCGGCACAGGTGTTGACCGGATCGAGGCGGTTCCACGTAGCATACGAAGCCACTGCGACGACGATACAAGCTGCCGCCGCCAACCATAGTCCTTTCTTCTTTCCCTTCTCCATACGCCGTGTTTATTGGAAGGATTTGACAATGTGATCACCCACCCAGTAGCCCAGCGCCATGATCGTCAGCACCGGATTAAAGCCGCCGTTCGATACGATCAGGCTGCCGTCGGCAATGAAGAGATTGTCGATCTCATGGAGCTGCCCGTATTTGTTGGTGACCGATGTCTGCCGGTCGTTCCCCATCCGGCAGGTTCCTGCCTGATGCTGGCCGCCGCTTATACCCGGCCCGCCTCCACCGTGTTGCCAGGTGCGGTAGGCGCCGGCTTCTTTCAGTATAGCTTCGGCTTTGGATGCCAGGAACCGGCAATGCCCTTCATCCAACGGATGCCGGCTGCCCGACAATGCCACCACGGGGATTCCCCAATAGTCCCTGACCGACGGATCTACCGTCACCCTTGCCTCAAAGGCCGGTATCTCCTGGATAGGCCCTACCATACGTCCCAGGCGGCGGTAGTTCTGCCGTTGATAATCCTTATGTCCGATACCCCAGCGCGGTTCGCCCCAGGGACGGTTTTGCGAGAACGCGTAGGGAAGCTGGTAGAACTCGGTAGCCAGGATACCGCCACCGATGATTCCCTCGTTGTGATGGCTGTAGTCGCTGATCGCCATACAAGCGCCCGGCCCCGAAAGGTCGAGCAGGTCGAAGTCGAACAACCCCGAAGCGCCCGTATAAGCATGGCCTTGCAGGTTACGTCCCACCCAGTCGTTGTTATTGCCCGCCCCGTTGGGGAAGAGCTTTGATTTGGAATTGAGTAGCAGGCGGGCTGTTTCGGTAGCCGATCCGCTGATCACCACGATCCGGGCTTCCTGTGTATGTCCTTTTCCTTTCGCGTCGAAATAATGCACGCCGGTGGCCTTGCCGTGGTCGTCCACCAGCACTTCCGCCACCATGCAATGGGTGCGCACTTCACAATGGCCGGTCTGCATGGCTACGGGGATCACCGTATTCTGTGTCCCGTTCTTGGCATTCACCGGACAGGCATAGCCGCAGCAGGTTCGGTTACGGATACACGCCGGGCGACGGTTGTACGCTACCGAGTTGCGCAGCATCGGGATCGGGAACGGATGCAGTCCCATCCGCCGGCATACGTCCGACAGGTAATTGCCCTCCCGGTTGTATTCGAACGGTGGCATCGGATACCCTTTACGGCGGGGCGATGCAAAGGGATTCATCGTGTCGTGTCCCGATACGCCAATCTCCCATTCCGCTTTTTCGTAATACGGCTCCAGCTCGTCGTACGTGATAGGCCAGTCTTCCATCGTAGAGCCTTCCACGGCGCCGTAAACCGTTTTCAGTTTGAAATCCTCTTCCATGAAGCGCCATCCCATAGCGCCATAGCTCACCGTACCCGACCCTACGCAGGCCGCCACATGGTTGTATTCCCAGTTGGAAGGATTCAGTGTCTGCCTGTCGCCATTGCTACGGACAATCACCCGCGGATGCTTCTCCCAGTCCGGGCCGAAGGCGGAACCAAGATCCTGTCCGCGTTGCGAGATCAGTTCGTCGTTGATATGCTGATCGTAATCCGGCCAGTCGCCACGCTCAAACAGCACCACGCTGAAGCCGTTCACCGCCAGTTCTTTCGCCACAACCCCACCTCCGGCGCCTGCGCCGACAACGATGGCATCCACTTTGCGGTCCTTAGCCATGCGTATAACGGTTTTGCCCCACTACGAGCGGGAAATCCAACTTCATCATCCGGTAACTCACGTAATTGCGGTTGCCTCCATGCCGGGGCGAACCATAGAACCCCATCATCGTATGCCGTACCACCTGGCTGAAGAACGACGAAGCGCGAAGCTCCCCCCAATGCCCTTCCGGCAGCTTGTTGGCCTCCATCGCCAGCATCACCTCGATCTGCCTGTCGGCGGAGAGTGCGGCAAAGCCCTGTCCGAACAGCTCCCTGCACGACGCATCGAGCGCCCGCAGCCCCTGCTGATAGGTGGCAAGCAGATGGGGAAAACGTTCATACAGCAGTTTGTCGATGAAGTGGATCACTCCCGCGTCCGTCGCTCCCGGATCGCGGTCGGCCGGGATCACTTGCTCACAGAGGGCAATCAGCAGATCTCCCTCTTCGGAAGTAAATACCCGGAACGGAGAAGACGGTGTGCCTGTACAGCCCGGCATCAGCAAGACGCTGCCGTAAAGCGCCCCCAGTGTTTTCAGGAAAGATCGTCGGTTCTGCATCATACGAGTGGATTTATATCAAGAGCCAAAAGTATGTCAAAAAAATGATACCTGCAAATAGGCAGAATGAGGGTGAAAACAAGCATAGGTGAACGATTCGACAATCATAGGTGGATGTTTGAACAAACATAGGTAGATGATCCGACAATCATAGGTGGATGTTTTGGATGGCATCCCCGGCATGTCCTTTCCTGAAATCAGTTTACAGTTTGGCCTTTCCTGAAATCAGTTTTACAGTTCGCGGGTTAATTACTAAAAAACCTTCACATAAAATCAGTCCTATGGGCTTAGGCTTATAGCCTTTTTGCTTTCTTTTTTTTTTCTATTTCCTATTTTTTTTTCTTTTTATTTCTCTTTTCTTTTAGGTGCGTTTTTACTACAGAAACCAGGGGTTTTTATGCGGAAACGAGGGGTTTTTATGCGGAAACAAGGGGTTTTGTTGCAGAAACGAGGGGTTTTGTTGCAGAAACCCCTATCGGAATTTTCAGATAAAAAACAGGGAAACACCTGCCACACTGATGATTGCGCCGATTACTTCAAATTTGGTGATGCGTTGCCGGAATGCAAAACGGGATGGAAGGAGGATCAGGATGGGTGTGAGCGCCATGATGGTGGAGGCGATGCCGGCTTCGGTATATTGCACGGCCATGAGTGAGAAGGATACGCCGACGAACGGTCCGAAGAAAGTCCCGAACGTAGCGCCGGTCATGGCTTTCAGGTTGGTGAAGGCTTTTACCAGCGACCGCCATTGTCCGGTATATGCCATGATGGCGAGGAATCCCGCCAGTCCCACAAAGGCACGTATCTGTGTGGAAGCAAAAGGAACGAGGGCTACGGAAAGAGCGTCCTGCGTATCCACGTTTTCCATGAAATAGCCCATACCGAGCTTGCTGAACACCAGACCTACACCTTGCCCCACACCGGCGCCGATACCCAGCAACACACCGCGGATCGGCAGTTTCAGTCCGATCTTATGTGTGGGTTTATCACCTGTTCCTTTACTGAAGATCGAGAGCCCTATTCCGAACATAGTCACCAACATACCGACCCAGGCATTCGCCGGCAGTTTCTCTCCCAGGATGAAGAAACCGGCGATGGCCGCCGAGGGTGGAGCGAGCGTCATGAACAGTTGTCCGAAGCGTGAACCGATCACCAGATACGAATTGAACAGGCAGTAGTCGCCCAACACATACCCGATAAATCCGGACACCGCCAGCCAGAACCACGCCTGCCCTCCCGCATGCATCGGCACCCAATAACCGGTGAAGCAGTAGAGGGTAACGCCCAGCATGATGATCGCCATGCCCAGGCGGATGATATTGAGCGACAGGGCGCCAATCCGTTTACCGGCATATTCAAAACAGATAGCAGTAATGGTCCAACATACGGCTACTCCAAGGGAAATCAACTCGCCTGTAAACATAGGGGTGTGGTGTGATAGGATGGAAAGGATCAGAAAGGCATCTCATTATTGGCTCCTTCCTTCAGGAAGTCACCGTCTTTCGGTGTAATGGGTGGAAGAGCGTCGTTCTTCCCATCGCGGTTGATGCTTGATGCGAATTCACGGATGACCTGGTCTTCGTCGATGTTCATAAACTTGGCATATTCGTTCTTGAAACGCAGGCGTATATCTCCCGTGGCGCCGTTACGGTGCTTGGCGATGATGATCTCGGCAAGCCCCAGGAGTGAATTGCCCTTCTCGTCTTCAGTGATCTTGTAGTATTCGGGACGGTGGATGAAACAGACCATGTCCGCATCCTGCTCGATGGCGCCCGATTCACGCAAGTCGGCCAACTGCGGGCGTTTCCCTTCCATCCCCTGTCGGTTTTCCACCCCACGGTTCAACTGCGAGAGGGCTATGATGGGGATATTCAGTTCCTTTGCCAGCCCTTTGAGCGATCGGGAGATAATACTTACCTCCTGTTCGCGGCTGCCGAAGCTCATCCCGCTGGCATTCATCAGCTGGAGGTAGTCGATGATGATGCATCGGATCCCGTGTTCACGGACAAGGCGGCGGGCTTTCGTACGCAGCTCGAAAACCGAGAGGCTGGGTGTGTCGTCCACAAAGATCGGGGCGCCATATAGGAATTTCAATTTGAAATCCAACTGTTCCCACTGGGCATCGTCCAACTGGCCGCTCTTGATGGTTTCGCCGAGGATCTCACTGACGTTCACAATCAGACGGTTCACCAATTGCACATTACTCATTTCCAACGAAAAGAGGGCGACAGGCGTGTTATAGTTGACCGCCATGTTTTTAGCCATCGAAAGGACGAACGCCGTTTTACCCATTGCCGGACGGGCGGCAATGATGATCAGGTCGGAGTTTTGCCAGCCGAAGGTGATCTTGTCGAGGTCGTGGAAACCGGTACGCACACCGGTGAGCCCCTCTTTCTGGTTGTACGCTTTTTCCAGCAAGGCGACGGCTTCCTTGATCACAGGGTCGATCTGCGTGGCGTCTTTCTTTACATTACGTTGGGATATTTCAAACAGTTTGCCTTCGGCTTCCTGCATCAGATCGTCCACATCCACGGTCTCATCGAAGGCCTGCCGTTGGATGAGTGATGTGAAAGAGATGAGTTCACGCGCCAGGTATTTCTGGGCAATGATACGCGCATGGTATTCGATGTGGGCGCTGCTGGCCACCTTGCCTGTGAGTTGGGAGATATAGAACGGGCCTCCTACCAGGTCGAGGTCGCCGCGTTTCTTCAACTGGTCGGTGACCGTCAACATATCGATCGGACGCTGGGCAAGCGCCAGGTCAACGATGGAGGCATAGATCAGCTCATGGGCTTTTTCATAAAAACATTCGGGTTTCAGGATCTCGCTGATCACTGAATAGGCGTCTTTCTCCAGCATCAGCGCGCCCAGAACCGCTTCTTCAAGCTCACGGGCCTGAGGCTGTAAGCGCCCTGTTTCGGGTACAATGATTTCCTTTTGTTTGCTCCTACCGGTGTTCCTGTTTTTATCTGCCATGCTCAGTTGTCTTTATGGGTCGTCAAAAGTACAACTAATATTTGGTTCATGTTCAGATTGTGAGCCACTTTCTATCCACAAGTTTTTCACAGCTTTACAGACCCGGAAGAGGGGTTGTCGCAGGTCAGAATTTATGGAATTTGTATTGCTTTCCTTCACTGCTGAGGATGAGTTGCGAGCCGGTAGCCATTTCGATCGTGAACGAACGGACCGGGCCGCTCCAATCCGTCAAAGGAAGGAATTCGGACAGGGGTTTGGGCATGTCCGTCAGTTCGAAAACGACCGTACGGCTGTCCGGACGTTCCTTATAGCCGTATCGGAATTCGTATTTCCCCTGCGAATAAAGTTGGTACATAAACAAGCCGTTCTGCACGTTATACCATACCGTATCCACCCGATGGGTCACCTGGGAAGCGTCCGTGACCTCTTTCAGTTGCCATTTTCCTTCCAACTCATCCTTCTGGTCTTTCTCGCAGGAGAAAAACAGCAGCAGGCTGGCGAGTAATGGAATAACTTTGTATCTCATAATGCTCCTTTCGTGCTCGGCAGGTTGTATTTGTAGATATCCCGGCGGATCGCCATCTTGATCGAACGCGCCAAGGCTTTGAATATGCTTTCGATCTTGTGATGTTCATTGGAACCGTCGGCTTTGATGTATAGGTTCATCCGTGCCGCATCGCTCAGGCTCTTGAAGAAATGTTTGAACATTTCGGTGGGCATGTTGCCGATCCGTTCACGGAAAAACTCTGCCTCCCAGACCAGCCAGGGACGTCCGCCGAAATCGAGCGCCAGTGTACATACACAGTCGTCCATCGGCAGGGTATAGCCATACCGTTCGGTTCCGCGTTTATCGCCCAGGGCTTTGTACAAGGCTTCGCCCAGGGCGATGGCCGTATCTTCGATCGTATGGTGTTCGTCCACTCGCAGATCGCCCACGGTACGGATGGTAAGATCCATACCCGAATGTTTGCCGATCTGTTCGAGCATGTGGTCGAAAAAGGCGATGCCGGTGGATATGTCCGTCTGTCCCGTACCATCCACGGCCAGTTCGATATGGATATCGGTTTCTTTCGTTTTCCGGTCGATAATGGCGGTACGTTCGCCGGCAAAGAGGTATTCGGTGATCTTGTCCCAGTTGTCGGTAGTCAGCGCCGGCCACAGGTTACAGGGGTATTTCAGCAGTTCGGCGTCGGCGCCTTCTTTTCCGTGCAGCCAGATGCCTTTTGCTTCCAGGTTCTTGGCCAGCTCGATATCTGTCAGGCGGTCGCCGATGACATAGCTGTTTTCGAGGTCGTATTCATCCGTCATGTATTTCTTCAGCATGCCGGTACGTGGTTTGCGGTTAGGCGATCTGTCTTCCGGCATGGAAGGATCGATCAGGATATCATTGAAGTGGATGCCTTCACCCGCCAATGTCTTTAGGATCAGGTTATGGGCAGGCCAGAAAGTCTCTTCCGGGAAAGACTCCGTACCCAGTCCATCCTGGTTGGTAACCATCACGAATTCGAAATCCATGTGTTTCCGGATAAAAGCGAGGTTACGCATCACTTTGGGATAAAACTCCAGCTTATCCAGACTGTCTAACTGATAATCCACTGGCGGCTCCTTGACTAAAGTGCCATCGCGATCAATGAACAAAACCCTTTTTTTCATAACGATATTAACTTTGCTTTCAATATTTTAATGATCATGTGTAGCAACATATGTACGTAATACGTGTAACAATTTATCGTTTTCTTTAGGCGTACCGATGGTGATACGCAGACACCCTTCGCACAAGGTGATACGGGTACGGTTACGCACCACCACTCCCCAATCCGTAAGGTAATGATACATCGCATCGGCCTCTCCCACTTCTACAAGCAGAAAATTGGCATCCGAGGGATATACTTTAAAATAGAACGGACTTTCACTCAAAATTGTTCCGATCCTGTCGCGTTCTGTCAGAATTTGTTGCAGTTGTTGTTGCATCAGATCCGTGTTTTGCAGGATACGCAATGCCTGTTCCTGTGTCAGTTGGTTTACATTATACGGATACTTCACCTTGTTTAGGATAGCGATGATCTCCGGAGAGGCAAATGCCATTCCCAAACGGATACCGGCAGCACCCCAGGCTTTCGACAAGGTTTGCAACACGATCAGGTTCGGATAGCGATCCAACTCACCAAGAAAAGAAGCCTCCGCGGCAAAATCGATATAAGCCTCGTCGATCACTACGATACCGGAAAAGCAGTCCAGCACCCGGCAGAGCGCATCTTTCCGCAGTAAATTACCCGACGGATTGTTGGGAGAACACAGGAATATCACCTTCGTTTGTGCATCCACGGCATCGAGCACCGCTTCCGGATCTAATTGGAAATCAGTATCTAACAATACCTTAACACATTTCACGTTGTTGGTATTCGCCGCTACTTCATACATGCCATAGGAAGGTGAGATAGTCACCATATTGTCTGTTCCCGGTTCACAGAAGGTACGCAGGATCAGGTCGATGGCTTCATCGCTCCCGTTGCCCACAAACACATGATCGGGTGCAATCCGTTTAAGCGCGGATATCCGGTCTTTCAATACACGTTGCATGGGATCGGGATAGCGGTTGTATGGGGCATTCCACGGATTCTCATTGGCGTCCAGGAATACAGAAGCATCTCCATGAAATTCATCACGGGCGGAGGAATAGGGTTGCAGGTCCCAAATATTCTTGCGAACAAGTTCTTGTAATGGTTTCATTTTGCTTTTAATCTGATTGTTACAGCATTTTTGTGGGCATCCAGCTGTTCGTTGGCTGCCATGGTTTCAATGGTTGTCTGTAGCGATTGGATACCTTCGCGGGTGATCTCCTGGAAGGTGATCTTTTTGGTGAAACTATCCAGGTTCACCCCGCTATACGCCCGGGCATACCCATTGGTAGGCAGTGTATGGTTGGTGCCCGACGCATAATCACCTGCGCTCTCTGGCGTATAGGGACCCAGAAAGACACTGCCGGCATTCTCCACGGCTTCCGCGAGGGAGGCATAATCCTCAGTCTGGATAATTAAATGTTCAGGCGCGTAGAGGTTGGTGAATTCAATCACTTCCTTTTTATCTTTCAGCAAGATAATCAAGCTGTTGGACAATGATTGCTGAACCAGCTCTTTTCGGGGAAGTTGATCCTGTTGCTCGCCGATGGCGGTTCTTACAGCTTCAACCAATGCTTCGGAATCGGTGATTAAAACAGACTGGCTATCAGCGCCATGCTCCGCTTGTGAAAGGAAGTCGGCCGCAATGAATGCAGGGTTCGCTTTCTCATCGGCAATAATCGCCACTTCCGAAGGTCCGGCAGGCATATCGATAGCCACATCCCGGAGGCTGACTAATTGTTTGGCGGCGGTTACATATTGGTTTCCCGGTCCGAATACCTTATACACTTTCGGGATAGATTCGGTGCCATAAGTCATTGATGCAATGGCCTGTATTCCTCCGGCCTTACCTATTTTATCCACACCGGCAACAGCAGCGGCATACAGGATGGCGGGGTGTATCCTCCCCTCTTTATCCGGAGGAGTACACAGTACTATTTCCTTGCATCCGGCGATACGTGCCGGCACGGCCAGCATCAGGACGGTAGAGAATAAGGGCGCCGTGCCTCCGGGGATGTACAAACCCACCTTGTCTATGGCTACCGCTTTCTGCCAGCAGGATACCCCGGGCATGGTTTCCACCCGGATACCCTGGAACCGTTGCGCCGTATGGAACGTTTCTATATTGTTCTTTGCCGTACGGATGGCCTGCTTTAATTCTTCAGATATAAGAAGTTCTGCTTCAGCCATTTCCTCTTTCGATACACAGAGTGATGCGAGGGATACTTTATCGAATTTCAGCTCGTATCTGCGGACGGCTTCGTCGCCGTTCACCCGGACATCATCCAGTACCTCACGCACGTTATCAAACAATGCCGTCACATCCAATGCGGGCCGCTTTATCAATTCGCCCCATTCATCGCGGGGAGGGTATTTACATATTTTCATTTAAACAATCATTTTCTCGATGGGTATTACCAAAATACCTTCTGCTCCGAGTGATTTCAATTTGCCGATGATCTCCCAGAAATGGCTCTCCGCGATAACTGATTGTACGGAAACCCATTTGTCGTCGGCCAACGGGGTCACTGTCGGGCTCTTCATCCCCGGTAATATTTCAATGATTTCCGGCAGTTTCTCCTTCGGGGCATTCAAAAGTACGTATTTTTTCCCTTCTGCAGCCTGGATTGCATCAAAACGAAAGAGTAATTCGTCTAAAATTTCCTGTTTATCGGCGGTCAACTGATGGTTGGCGATCAAAAGCGCTTCACAGGGAAGTACCAGTTCCACTTCCTTCAGCAGGTTGCTGACCAGCGTGCTGCCTGAGCTGACGATGTCGAAGATTGCATCCGCCAGTCCGATAGCGGGGGCGATCTCCACCGAACCGCTGATCACATGCATGCCCGCTTTTACGCCCTTGCTTGCGAGGTAGTCTGAGAGGATCACAGGATAGGATGTGGCGATCGTTTTCCCTTCGAACCAGCTTATATCCTTGTATTCGGCTGCTTTGGGGATCGCCAGTGAAAGGCGGCATTTACTGAAACCCAGCCGTTTTACCAGCCGTGCTTTCTGCCCTTTCTCCACATACTCGTTCTCTCCTACTATACCGACATCCGCCACACCGTGAGCCACGGATTCGGGGATATCATCGTCGCGCAGGAACAGGAGCTCCACCGGAAACCCTTTGGCTGAAAGCAACAGTATCCGCTTTCCCCGGTTCAGTTTGATTCCTGCTTCTTCGAGCAACAACATGGTCTCATCATATAAACGCCCTTTCGATTGTACCGCAATTCGTAACATAACTATACTTCTTTTTTTAAGTTTAATTGTCTGCTGACCCGGTTGAAAAACAAAAGGCTCACCGCAATACGGCAAGCCTTTTATATATTCACAGGATACATCACATATCTCCAGCCCACCGAACTATCGCCCGAAGTAATGATGGTGATGATGTGAAGCACTTTTTGACATCTTTTCTTTATTTTACGGACGCAAAGTTACACGATTTATTTATTACACCAATTTTTCTGACACCTTTTTACCTAAAATCATATTAATCCTTACCTTTGACCACTCAAAACATAAACAATAAGTGTATGTCAGTTGCAAAAAGGGATTTAGAAAACAGAAAGGTGACCACCCATCGCCTGATGGAAATGAAACAACGAGGTGAAAAGATTTCCATGCTTACTGCGTATGATTATTCGATGGCAAAGCTTATCGATGAAGCGGGTATGGACGTGATACTGGTAGGTGATTCGGCGTCTAATGTCATGGCAGGAAACGTCACCACTCTTCCGATCACCCTCGATCACATGATCTATCACGGCAAGTCGGTGATGAAAGCCGTACAAAGGGCGTTGGTTGTTGTGGATCTGCCGTTCGGCACCTACCAGGGAAACTCCAAAGAAGCATTGAAATCAGCGATCCGTGTAATGAAAGAAACCCATGCCGACTGTATCAAGCTGGAAGGGGGCATAGAAATCAAAGAATCCATCGAACGTATCCTTACGGCCGGGATCCCCGTTATGGGACACCTGGGATTGACGCCCCAATCGATCAATAAATTCGGCACCTATACCGTTCGCGCCAAAGAAGAGGCAGAAGCAGCCAAACTGTTATCAGACGCCCACATGCTGGAAGAAGTAGGTTGTTTTGGGGTGGTTCTGGAAAAAATACCGGCCGCATTAGCCACGCAGGTGGCTGCTGAAATAGCGATTCCCGTGATCGGCATCGGCGCCGGTGGCGGTGTGGACGGACAGGTATTGGTGATGCACGACATGCTGGGACTCACCCAAGGCTTCTCTCCCCGCTTCCTCCGCCGGTATGCCAACCTGGAAGAAGTCATCACCCACGCCGTTCAGGCATATATAGAAGATGTAAAGACCCAGGACTTCCCGAACGAGAAGGAGCAGTATTGAACACTTCAAGCCGGTGTCCCCAGCGGTGTAAGGCATCCGTACATGGTTGATTCAAAGACGTCCAGTTTGTCTTTTTCACCGGCAAGTAATAACACATCACCTTCCTGCAGGGTGAGCGACGAGGAGATACGGTTCAGTGTCTCCTCGTTTCGTTCGATGGCGATGATCATACATTCGGTTCTGCGTTGGATATCCAGTTCACGCAGGTTCCTGCCAGCCATCGGGCAGTCGGGTTCCAGCACATACTGCGCGAGCATGATATGGTGGTGCAGTTCTTCTTCCGTTTCCAGCTTTTGCCGGCTGTCTTCGATCATCCGCGTCATGCATTGGATGTTTCCGTCGGCTCCCGCTACCACCAGCCGGTCGTAGGGGAATACGCGTTCGTTGGCATCAGGTATATTGATTTTTCGGTTTCCCCGGATGATGGTAACAACATGTAATCCCATTTGTTCCCGCAACTTCAGTTCACCAATGGTTTTGCCGACATTTGCCGATAATGGGGATACCTCTATTTCTTCCAGATGGATATCTTTACCAAGTAATGTATGGGCTACGGTTGGATGAATGGCTGCTTTGTGTTCATCAGCCCGTTGACGGTCGTGCAGGTTTTCGAGGAACTGTGCTTCCATCCGCTTCGATTGTTGTTTGAATGCACGCAGAAAGATAATAACTGAGATGAAGGCGATGGACACAAAGATCATTAATAAGGTAGCACGTGGGAATAAAGGCACCAATACCATCATCACCAACACGACACATACGATGATACGTAACACGATCAGTGAAATCAACATCCCCCGGTTGAAATGACTATCTTCCCAGAGGTTCCGGAATGCTGTAGAACGGTTCTTTTTCATCATAATAGCCCGTAGGAACGGGGCCATCAGCAGCAAAGCCACCGAAGCTGCAATGATCTTTCCCCAGACGCCATGCACATACCCGGTGATAAAAGGGGTGACAAATTGTTCGCACAGAAAGACCACCGCCAATGCGATCGTTGTATAGACAGCCATCAATTGAAGAATACTTTTCAATAGCTGATTCCAGTCGTTTTGCCGGTTTACCACTTTTAGGTTGGAAGAGGCATAACCATCGATCAGAATGCTCCATTTCTCCGGAAGGCGTTTCTCTATCGCATCATAGACCGGCACGGAGAGACGGATACAATAGGGTGTGATAAAGGTTGTAACGATCGAAACGGCTACGATGATCGGATACAAATCAGCACTAAGCACTCCCAGGCTGGTTCCGAGCGTGGCGATGATAAAAGAGAACTCTCCGATCTGCGTCAGACTAAAGCCTGATTGCAAAGCGACCTTTAAGCCTTCGCCGGATGCCAGTACACCGATCGTGGCAAAGATCACCCGTCCAATCAATACGGTCAGCGTAAAGACAATGATCAGTCCATACTTGTCGGCAATGATCTGCGGGTTCAGCATCATACCTACGGAGACGAAGAAGATCGCTCCGAACAAATTCTTGATCGGTCCGATCAGATGGGCGATCTGTTTGGCGCGTACCGTTTCAGCCAGGATAGATCCCATGATGAAAGCGCCCAGCGCAGCAGAGAATCCTACCTTATAAGCAAATAATACCATCCCCAGGCAAAGCCCGACGGCAATGATCACAAGCGTTTCGTCATTCAGATACTTCTTCAGTTTCTTCAACAGGGTTGGTACCAAATAAATACCGACAATAAACCAAACTAAGACAAAGAATACCAAGCGGAACATACTGCCTAACAGTTCCATCCCTTCGATCGTTTTGCTAACCGCCACGGTGGAGAGCAACACCATCATCAGGATCGCGGCCAGATCTTCCACGATCAGCATCCCAAAAACAATGTTGGCAAAGCGCTGCTTCTGTAATCCCATATCGTTGAAGGCTTTGATAATGATTGTGGTGGACGACATAGATAACATACCACCCAGGAAGAGGCTGTCCATATGCGACCAATGCAACACCCGTCCGATGATATACCCCACCAGGATCATCGACACCATATTAATTAATGTAGCCAGCGATGCGGTGCCGCCTACATCCATCAATTTTTTAAAACTGAACTCCAGTCCTAATGCGAACAGCAGGAATATCACACCGATCTCCGCCCAAATCTCGACATTGGCCATTTCAGTAACCGTTGGTATCCAAGGCACAAAGGGACCGGCAATGACACCGGCAACAATATAACCAAGCACGACTGGCTGTTTCAGCCATTTAAAAAGAAGTGTAGCGATCCCGGCTGTTATCAGGATAAGCGCCAGATCGATAATGAACGGATGTAATTCAGCCATCTTTTGTTGTTGTTTGCGGGTATAAATGTAGGGAAAAAGTTGTTTAGCACATACCGCGGATGACAATCATAGCTGAATTATCTGCAATAATGTCACATTATCTGCTTTTTTGACTTCCAAACGTTCCCTTTGGCACTTGTTTTGATAATTGGTAAAAGGATTCGATGATCAAACATATCAATAGTATATAAACAAGATAAAACAGATTTGGATTATGAGCAAACAAGGAAACATTGGGGTAACGAGTGAGAATATATTCCCCATCATCAAAAAATTCCTGTACAGTGACCATGAGATCTTCCTGCGTGAGTTGGTATCCAATGCCGTGGATGCCACGCAAAAACTGAAAACACTTTCTTCCGTCGGTGAGTTCAAGGGCGAGATGGGCGACCTGACGATCCGTGTATCGTTCGACGACAAAAAGATCACCATCAGCGACCGGGGTATCGGTATGACGGCAGAAGAAATCGACAAATACATCAACCAGATTGCGTTCTCCGGTGCCGAAGAGTTTGTAGAAAAATATAAGAACGATGCTGCTTCGATCATCGGCCACTTTGGTCTCGGTTTCTATTCTTCCTTTATGGTGGCCAAACGGGTGGAGATCGTTACCCGCTCGTATAAAGAAGGCGCCGTGCCTATGAAATGGAGCTGTGAAGGCAATCCCGAATATTCGCTGGAAGAAACGGAAAAGGCAGATCGAGGGACCGATATCATCCTCTATATCGACGATGACAACAAAGACTTCCTGAACAAGGAAAAGATCAACGGCCTGCTGACCAAATACTGCCGCTTCCTCCCGATTCCCATTGCTTTCGGTAAGAAACAGGAATGGAAAGACGGCAAATATGTGGATACGGCCGACGATAACATCGTGAATGATACAACCCCCGCCTGGGTACGCAAACCGGCGGATATGACCGAAGAAGACTACAAGAAGTTCTACCGCGACCTCTATCCCATGTCGGAAGAACCCTTGTTCTGGATCCACCTGAATGTGGATTATCCGTTCAACCTCACCGGTATCCTTTACTTCCCGCGCATCAAGAGCAACATCGACATGCACCGCAACAAGATTCAGTTGTATTGCAACCAGGTTTTCGTGACCGATTCCGTGGAAGGTATCGTGCCCGAATTCCTTACGCTGCTGCATGGCGTACTGGATTCGCCGGATATCCCGCTGAACGTTTCCCGTTCGTACTTGCAAAGCGACCAGAACGTGAAGAAGATATCCAACCATATCACCAAGAAGGTAGCCGACCGGCTGGAAGAAATCTTCAAAAACGACCGTCCGCAGTTTGAAGAGAAATGGGACAGCCTCAAACTGTTTATCCAATACGGTATGCTGACCGACGAGAAGTTTTACGACCGCGCCACCAAGTTCGCCTTATTAAAGGATGTGGACGGCAAGTACTTCACCCTCGACGAATACAAGACATTGATCAAAGACAACCAGACCGACAAGGACGGCCAACTGGTGTATCTCTATACCAACAGCAAGGAAGACCAGTACAGCTATATCCATGCCGCCAAAGACAAAGGTTATAGCGTGCTGATGATGGACGGTCAACTGGATGTGCATATCGTAGGCCAACTGGAACAAAAACTCGAAAAGACCCGTTTTGTCCGGATCGACAGCGATACGACCGACAACCTGATCCCGAAAGAGAAAGTGAACCTCGTTACCCTCGACGACAACCAGCAGAACGCCCTTCGGGAAATGTTCAAATGCCGGATGCCGAAGATGGAGAAAGCTGACTTCTATGTCACCTTCGAAGCCTTGGGCGAGAAAACCAATCCGGTGATGCTTACACAGGGCGAATACATGCGCCGCATGCGTGAGATGTCGGCCATGCAGGGAGGTATGGCATCGTTCTACGGCGAATTGCCCGACAGCTACAACCTGGTACTGAACACCGACCATCCGTTGGTGAAAAAGGTTTTGACCGACGAAGAAGCCCAGTGTGGCGAAAAACTGCAACCCATCCTGGCTGATATCAAAGGGTGGGAAGCCCGTCAGTCGGATCTCCGCGAAGCGCAGAGCAAGAAGAAAGAAGATGAACTCTCCGCCTCCGAAAAAGAAGACCGGGATAATACCGACAAGAAGCTGGAAGAACTGCGTGAACAAAGCAAATCCATCCTTACCGAATACGCCGCGGGCAACAACCTGATCAGCCAACTGATCGACCTCGCCCTGCTTGGCAACGGTATGCTGAAAGGAGAAGCCCTTAGCCAATTCATCAAGCGAAGCGTACAGTTGATCGGGTAAACGCCGACCGGTTTACATAAAAAGAAGAAGGTCTCCATGACGGAGACCTTCTTCTTTTTATATCAGACTGATCGTGTAAATGCGAAAAGCTTACTGCATCCGTTGCGCGATATCGTAACCGGCCTTCAGGGCTTTGAGGTTCATGTTGACGATCTCTTCCCCTTTGCGTCCGAAGATGCTGCGGATGCCTTCTTCCAGCTTATGGTATTCGATCTGCAGGAAAGGAGCGGCGGCGCCCAGCATCACCATATTGGCCGAACGTGCCGAACCGGCTTCTTTGGCAATGGCTTCCACATCCAACACGACCTTATGCGGCAACTTGTCGAGTTCGGCCTGTACCTTTTCCATGTCGGGATAGTTGGGGATATTTACAAATGGCTCCGAATTAGTCACCAGCCAACCGTCTTTCTTCAGGTAAGGCAGATAACGCAGGCTCTCCATCGGTTCGAGGGAGATGATGAGATCGGCCTGTCCCTTCGCGATCAGGTCGGAAGCAACGGGTTTGTCAGACAGGCGGAGGTTGGACTGTACATCCCCACCCCGCTGGCTCATGCCGTGCACTTCTGCCTGCTTCATATACAATCCTTCTTTCAGCGCGGCTTCGCCGATAACGGTGGCGATAGACAGGATACCCTGTCCACCTACTCCGGATAAAATGATATCTATTTTCATTGTTTGCTTGCTTTTTTCTTCCTGGCAAATGTCTGGATACATTCGCGGCAGGGGATGATTACGGATACTCCTTTATACTCAATCTCTTCACGGATCATGTGCTTCATTTCCTCAAAATTTTTCTTCAGGGGAACGATCGAACGAAGATGCTCCGGCTCCACGCCGATACCGGCACAGATCGCATGCAGGCGGCCTGTTCCGGCAGAGTCTTGTCCGCCGGTCATGCCGGTGGTTTCGTTGTCTGAGATGATGATGGTCACATGGCTGTTTTCATTTACACAATCCAATAATCCGGTCATGCCCGAGTGGGTGAACGTAGAGTCACCGATCACTGCCACCGAGGGGAATACGCCGCCATCAGCCGCCCCCTTCGCCATGGTGATGGAGGCTCCCATATCAATGCAACTGTTGATCGCGCGGAAAGGAGGCAAAGCTCCCAGGGTATAACAACCGATGTCGCTGAATACTTTGGCGGCGCCGTTGTATTCGAGCAGCACTTCATTCAGCGCTTCGTACATATCGCGGTGTCCGCACCCCTGGCATAAGGCCGGCGGACGGGGTGTTACCATTTCGGGTACGCTGTAATAGCTCTGCACCGGTTTGCCTACTGCCTTTGCCACACTGTCGGGCGTCAGTTCGCCATCCCGCTGGAGGGTTCCGTCCAAGCGACCGTGTACGGTGATGCCTTTCCCCAGGAAACCTTTCAACTGCTCTTCCACTACCGGAAAACCTTCTTCCAGAACCAGTATTTCCTTACACTCGGCCACCAGTTGCTCGATCTGCTTTTTCGGCAACGGATATTGGGTGATCTTTACTACCGGATGTTCGAATCCGTCAGGATAGTTTTCAGACAGATAATTGAAGGCGATGCCGGTGGTGATGATACCCAGGCGCTTGTCCGGCGCATCGAAGTATTGGTTGTATCCCGATGTTTCGGATATTTCGGTAAATGTCTGTTGGGCGGCCAGCAAGGTTTTGAAGCGCTTACGTGCCAGTGCAGGCAGGAGGATGAAACGTTGGTTGCCGTCTTCGGGTGTGCTCATCGGGTTCTGTTCCCGCATCGGACGGGTCACGACGCCCGAACGCGAGTGCGCCATACGGGTGGTGATACGCAACAGGATGGGATAACCCAGTTTTTCGGACAATTCGAAGCCGTCATATACCATGTCGTAGGCTTCCTGCTGGTTCGACGGTTCGAGCATCGGCAGCATGGCGAAGTTACCAAACACGCGGTTATCCTGCTCATTCTGCGACGAGTGCATCGAAGGGTCGTCGGCGGTAAGGATGATCATCCCACCATGGATACCGCTCATGGCGGCATTCATAAAGCAGTCGGCAGCCACATTCAACCCCACATGCTTCATACAGCAGAGTGTCCGCTTACCGGCATAACTCATTCCTAAAGCTGTTTCCATAGCTGTTTTTTCATTCACGCTCCAACGGCTGTGGATATTCCGTTCCTTCGCTACGGGAGAAGCCTGTATATATTCGGTGATCTCCGTCGATGGGGTGCCGGGATACGCATATACGCCCGAAAGACCGGCGTCGATAGCCGCCTGGGCAATAGCTTCATCCCCTAAAAAAAGATGTTTTTCCCTTTATGAATTCCTGATATTGGTACAATTGCTTGCAATGTATGAACAAAGATACGGGTTTTGCCTTATCTATGGGCAAAAAATCAGCGAATATTCCGCCGGTTCAGTTCTGCGCGGTAACGGTTGGCATTCACATTGTGTTCCGAAAGGGAAACGGCAAAGTTATGCCGACCGGAGAAATCCTCCTTCGCCGTCATGTACAAATAGTTATGCCGGGTATAGTTCAGCACGGCATCCAGGCCTTTGATCGAAGGGATACGCAATGGGGCGGGCGGAAGTCCGGCATAGAGATAGGTATTATAGGGTGAATCGATCTCCAGGTGCTTAAACAAGACACGCTGCAGGGTAAAATCGCCGACGGCATATTTTACCGTTGGGTCGGCTTGGAGCAGCATACCCCGTTTCAGGCGGTTGATGTAGAGTCCGGCAACCACCGGGTATTCGTCGCCCGCGGCCGTTTCTTCTTCCACGATCGACGCCAGCGTTGACACCTGCAAGGGAGTAAGGCCGATGGCGTCGGCTTTAGCCAGGCGGTCTTTGGTCCAGAAGCTGTCGTATTCTTTCTTCATCCGGCGGACGAAACGGTCGGCGGAAACATTCCAGTACATCTCGTAGGTGTTCGGGATAAACAGGGCTTTCACTGTTTCCGGCGTAAAACCGAGGGAGTCACAATAGACAGTATCGGTGAGCAACAGCAGCAGGTCTTCTTTCGTGAACATCAACTGGTTGCCGATCCGTTCGGCCAGATCATCCAGGAAGCGGATATTGTTGAAGGTGATCCGGGTGGCTTCCTGTTGGCCGCGCCGGAGGTTATTCAGCAGGGTGAGGTTGTTCATGCCGGGAGTTACCTTGTATCGTCCGGTATGCATGGCTTCCGGATACTTCAGCCAACCGGCCAGTTGCCGGAAGTCGCCGATCCGTTCACACCCGGCGGAATCCGTCAGTTGCCTGCATAATTCATCGAAATCCCGCCGTTCGTCCACATATATAAATAATGTACGCGAAACCGACATATTCGGTTTCCATACAATGCGGTATCCCTGGAAGCCTATGCCTCCCAAAATAAGGAGGACAACTACCAGCATCCCGGCTAATCGATATTTTTTCAAGGGTATCATCTTTTATTAAGCGGTTGACTATCAGAACCGGCCACAAAAGTAGCACCTTTTTTGCTAAAATATCGTTTAAAAGCTTTGTTAATTCAAAAATATACCCATATCTTTGCCGCGCATTCAGACAAAAGCCTGATACACTCTGGAAGTGTGGGTGAGTGGCTGAAACCACCAGTTTGCTAAACTGACGTACGGGTAACTGTACCGGGGGTTCGAATCCCCCCGCTTCCGCAGACTTGAATGCACAAAGGCCGCTAAAACAGCGGCCTTTGCTGTTTCTAAGCGGGTTTTACGACGAACAATTTCTGGACAAAACAACCCCGTTTTGTTATATTTTGCCATTCATTTGGGACAAAATGTGGATATGGTAACAAAACTTGTAACAAAATCATCCCTACACAGAGTTTATTTTTGCAAAACATCTGCCACGCCGCCACAAAGCAGAACTTATCTTATTGTTAATGAATAGGTTAGATGTGTGGCAGATACCCGTGGCAGATCCGTTTTTTCGCCTTTTTGCTGCCACATCTGCCACGCGATGCCGCAGACGTCCCGGTATCTAAGTCAAGTCAAGTGTCTGACACAGGGCCAGTTTCATCCGGATGGAACAAAAAGTTTCTATAGACGGAACAAAAAGTTTCTATAAGTGAAACAAAAAGTTTCTATAAGTGAAACAAAAAGTTCCAATAGGCGACACTTTTTGTTCCAATAGGTGGAAAATTCACTATTTTTGTTCATTTGCAACTCGTGTTGTGTGATAAATTTGTCATTCGCGTAGGAGTATATACTATAATTTGCAGCAAAATGAAAACAGAAAAAGAGAAAATGCTTACGGGAGAAATATACGATTGTGGTGATATGGAATTGATTACCCGCTGGCATTTGGCGAAGCAGTTGCAGCAGCAATACAATTCGACCGACAGTCGTGAAAGGGAGCAGCTCATCGCAATCATGGGTAGATTACTTGGCTCTCATGGCAGCAATGTGTGGATTTCCGCACCTTTTTTTGTTGACTATGGTGAAAATATTCACATCGGAAACAATGTGGAAATAAACATGAATTGTGTATTTCTGGATTGCAATCGGATAACTATTGGCGATTATTCCGGCATCGGGCCAGGAGTACATATTTACACGGTTTTTCACCCCACCAATCCGTTAGAGCGGTTACCAGCAAGCAGTACCTTTTGGAAATCCCAGACAGCTCCCGTTTCTATTGGGAAAAATGTTTGGATTGGAGGCGGAAGCATCCTTTTGCCCGGTGTTCACATTGGCGATGAAACAACCATTGGGGCAGGAAGTATAGTAACAAAGGATATACCTGCCCGGTGTGTGGCGGTTGGCAATCCCTGCCGTATTGTGAAGAAGTTGTAGCCTTACGGCTGCCAACGGGAAGTTACCGGATTATCAAATCCCGGAGGACCGGTTCCCCGGCGAATTCGTTCAGGCTTTTGAGGAGGCGGTCACGGCAGAAGTTCAGTTCGCTGCGGAGGGCGGCGGAAGAGAGGGAGACATACATCACTCCCTCGCGTACATATATTTGTTGCGTGTATTGCAGGATATGGCTTCCCAGCACTTCTCCCCAACCACGTTTGACACGCGTTTCGAGAATCCGTTTTTGCAGTTCGGGGTTCTGATCGAAGAAATCCCGGATCACCTCGCCTATCCGTTGGGTGTTTTGTCGTTTCATACAGTTTCAGTCAGTGGAAAAACCTCCCCCTGCTCCACTTTGAACAAGGCGTAATCATGGTCCATTTTCGACAGGATTTCGTCGAGGTAGTTCCGGTTGGTATCGGTGATGAAGATTTGTCCGAAAGCGGGATCGCCCACCAGTTTGATGATCTGCTCCACCCGCGTGGCATCCAGTTTATCGAAGATGTCGTCGAGCAGCAGCACCGGCGTGGTATGCCCTTTTTCCGCCAGAAAGGCGAACTGCGCCAGCTTGAGGGCGATCAGGTAAGTCTTATTCTGTCCCTGTGAGCCGATGCGGCGGATCAGCGAGCGGTCGAGCGTCATCTCCAGCTCATCCTTATGGATACCCGCCGAAGTATAACCGAGGATACGGTCGCGTTCGCGGTTCGCCTTCCAGCTATCCGCCCATACGCTCTGTTCCGGACGGGAGATATAGTGCAGGCCGATCTGTTCGGCCGATTGCGCGATCAGTTGGTAATAGGTATTGAAGATCGGGGTAAAGGCATGTACCATCTCCGTCCGTTTCTCATGGATGATACCGCCGAAACGGTTCATCTGCATTTCAAGCACGTCATAGAGCGCGTCGTCTGTCGATTGCGCCTTCAACAACGCGTTCCGTTGAAACAGGGCTTTGTTGTACTGGATCAGCGCGTGCAGATAGACGGCATCCTGTTGGGAGATGATCACATCCATAAAGCGGCGGCGCTCCTCACTCCCACCCTGTATCAGTACGGCATCGGCGGGTGAGACCATCACCAGCGGCAGGAGGCCGATATGTTCGGACAGCTTGTCGTATTCTTTCTTGTTCCGCTTGAACTGCTTGCGCTGGCGGCGGCGGATGGCGCAGAAGATATCTTCTTCACGGCCGTCGATCTCATAGTCGCCCTGCAACACGCACAACTCGCCTTCCTGATGGATCAACTGGCTGTCGGGGGTATTCAGATGGCTCCGGCAGAAAGAGAGGTAATGGATGGCGTCCAGCAGGTTGGTCTTCCCCATCCCGTTGTTGCCGAAAAAGCAATTCATCTTGTGTGAGAAGGCCACTTCCGACTGGCGGATATTCTTATAGTTGACAATGGAAAGCTTTCTGAGTATCATCTGCGCGCATTAACCGTACAAAAGTAAAAAAAATACGATCCGGCTTGTGTATTATTCCATAAAAAAAACTACTTTTGCGCTTTGAATTGCGAAACGCAATCAAACATGGTATATAACTAATAAACAACGATAAAATCAATTATGGCTACTACGAAGAAAAATGGTGCTCAAAAAGAGATTGAAGTAGAACAAATTGTTTCCAGATCCGAACAGTTTATCGAAAACCACTCCAAGAAACTGATGTATGGCATCGTGGCCATCGCAATCATCGTGGGCGCCTTTTTAGGTGTAAAACACGGCTACCTGGCTCCGCGCGAAAAGAAAGCCAACGCCGCCATGTTCAAGGGTGAACAATATTTCGCCAAAGACTCGTTCGCCTTGGCGTTGAACGGCAACGGAGCCGATTACGAAGGTTTTGAAGGCATCATCAATCAATATGGAAGCACGGACGCAGGTAACCTGGCGAAAGCATACGCCGGTATCTGCTATTTCAAGCAGGGAGAAAACGATAAGGCGATCGCGCTGTTGAAATCGTTCAATGGCGACGACCAGATGATCTCACCGGCCATCACCGGCCTGATCGGCGACTGCTACGTGAATGCCGGTAATACCAAAGAAGGCATCAGTTATTTCGAAAAAGCGGCGAAAGCGGCCAACAACGAAGTGATCAGCCCTGTTTACCTGAAGAAAGCCGGTATCGCTTACGAAAGCCTGAAACAATACAAAGACGCCGTAACGGCTTATACTACCATCAAGGAAAAATATTTCAATTCCGTGGAAGCAGGCGAAATCGACAAGTATATCACCCGCGCCACCGAATTGGGCAAATAACGATCATTTTCACACATTATAAATAAGGATGTCTTTTCCAGGCATCCTTTTTTTAACGGCAAAAGAAATATGGCAACAGCTTATCAGAACTTATCCGAATACGATTTCAACAGTGTACCCGATGCGTCGAACATGAGTTTCGGTATCGTCGTGGCCGAATGGAATAAAAACATCACCGAGAAACTGCTCGAAGGCGCCTGCAACACTCTGGAGAAACATGGCGTGAAGCCCGGCAATATCGTGGTGGGACGCGTTCCCGGCAGCTTTGAGCTTACCTTCGGCGCCCGTCAGATGGCGGAAAACAAGGAATTGGATGCGGTTCTCATCCTCGGTTGCGTGGTGAGAGGCGACACACCGCATTTCGATTATGTATGTTCGGGTGTCACGCAAGGCATCACCGAATTGAACATGATGTATGATATCCCGTTCATATTCGGTCTGTTAACCACCGATACCATGCAGCAGTCGGAAGACCGTGCCGGTGGGAAGCATGGAAATAAAGGGGATGAAGCTGCAATTACCGCTATAAAAATGGTGGATTTTGCTTGCAGGTTACAAAATTAATCGTACCTTTGCACACGTTAAACAAAGGGGCAGTTACCAGAGTGGCCAAATGGGGCTGACTGTAACTCAGCTGTCTTTCGACTTCGGTGGTTCGAATCCATCACTGCCCACAAGTTTGCGGAAGTAGCTCAGTCGATAGAGCATTAGCCTTCCAAGCTGAGGGTCGCGGGTTTGAGTCCCGTCTTCCGCTCTCGACAAATAGAAAAGCCTGAGGTCATCCGACTTCAGGCTTTCTTTTTTTCTCTCTCCCTTTCCGGTTATTGCATCCCTTCCGTAAGGGTTTCTTTGTCGATCTTCTTGATCAGGCCTTGTAATACGGCGCCCGGTCCGAGTTCGACAAAATGGCTGCATCCGTCGGCGATCATGTTTTGTACAGACTGTGTCCAACGTACCGGAGCTGTCAACTGGGCGATCAGGTTGGCTTTGATCGTGTCCGGTTCGGTTTGCGGTTGGGCGTTCACGTTCTGGTAAACCGGGCATACGGGTATGTTGAACAGTGTCGATTCGATCGCGGCGGCCAGTTCGGCACGCGCCGGTTCCATCAGCGGCGAATGGAAAGCCCCTCCCACCTTCAGTTTCAGGGCGCGCTTGGCTCCCGCGGCAAGCAGTTTTTCACAGGCGGCGTCCACTCCGGCATTCGTTCCGGAGATGGCCAGCTGTCCCGGGCAGTTGTAGTTGGCGCACACCACTACTTCGTCGGTAATTTCGGCACATATCTTTTCAACCGTCTCATCCGGCAATCCCAGTACGGCGGCCATGGTGGAAGGAGCCAGCTCGCATGCTTTCTGCATGGCGGTGGCGCGTTGGGATACCAGCATCAACCCATCTTCGAACGACAGGGCGCCGGCGGCAACCAGGGCGGAAAACTCACCCAGCGAGTGTCCGGCAGTCATCGACGGCTGGAAATCCGCCCCCAATGTCTTTGCCAGAATAACGGAATGAAGGAAAATAGCAGGCTGCGTTACTTTCGTTTGTCTCAAATCCTCGTCCGTTCCTTCAAACATCAGGTCCGTGATACGGAAACCCAACATCTCATTTGCTTTCTCAAAAAGATCTTTTGCCAGGGGATTGTTCTCGTACAGGTCTTTGCCCATACCTACGAACTGTGCTCCCTGGCCGGGAAATACATACGCTTTCATTTTTCTAATAATTTTCTAATTTCAGATTTTTAAGACGGGGCAAAGGTAATAAAATTGAAATAAACAGCCTACTTATACTTACATATTGTATCTTTGCCTGTGTAAAGAAAGCAATTATCAACTATTAAATTTATACGTATCATGGATCATTTACTTTTCCTTGGCAACTTGGGTACAGGTGAGATTATTATCATCGCTATCATTGTGTTATTACTCTTCGGCGGTAAAAAAATTCCCGAACTGATGAAAGGTATCGGTAAAGGCGTGAAGAATTTCAAAGATGGCGTGAAAGGGCTGGAAGACGACATTAAAGTGGACGACACAGAAAAGAAATAAAACGAGATGCAACAAGATGAAATGTCATTCTGGGATCACCTGGAAGAACTTCGTTGGACCCTCTTTCGTTCTATTTTAGCTCTTTTTATTCTGGCCATATTGTTGTTCGCCTTTATGAAGGGCGACAACGGGATATTCGGTGGGATTATCATGGCGCCTACGCGAGGCGATTTTATTACCTACCAACTGTTTTGCAAAGCAGGTTCCTACTTTGGTGTGGTGAGCGACTTCTGCGATACCTCTTTTAAAATCAACATCTTTAATATCAAGCTCGCGTCGCAGTTCTTCACCCACATGACCACCTCTTTCTGGCTGGCGCTGGTGCTTGCGTTTCCTTACCTGATGTTTGAGATATGGAAATTCATCAGCCCTGCGTTGTATGAGAACGAAAAAAAGAGCGTCCGCTGGGTATTCCTGTTCGGAACAATTATGTTCTTTATCGGATGTGCAGTAGGTTACTTTATGGTGTTCCCGGTTACGCTCCGCTTTTTGGCTACCTACCAGATCAGCGAAGCGATTGTCGAACAGGTATCACTGGAGTCGTATATGGACAACTTTCTGATGCTTACCTTTATCATGGGAATTGTGTTCGAGATGCCGCTGGTATCATGGTTGCTGTCGCAGATCGGATTGATCAACCGCTCTTACTTCCATAAATATAGAAGGCATGCTGTTGTAGCCCTACTGGTATTGGCAGCCTTTATCACGCCCAGCGGCGACCCGTTCACCCTGTCGCTCGTCTTCATCCCGTTGTACGGATTGTTTGAATTGAGCGCCTTCTTCGTCAAGCCCGCCCCCAAGGACGACGACGAGGATGAGGAAGAAGAGGAAAGCAGCTACCAGCCACATACGGCAAACGATTAAATAGCCGGATCAGCAAATAGAATCAAAAAGTGCCCTTTTACCGGGGCACTTTTCTTTTTTATGAGAACAAAGTCGTAATACTCACCGTTAATCACTATCTTTACACGGATTTTTAGAAACCCTATATGAGATTTGACGAACTACCGCTGGAGGACGCCGTGTTGGACGGCCTCGACGCGATGAATTTTTTAGAGACGACACCTATACAGGAGCTCACCATCCCGGTCATATTAGAAGGAAAAGACATCATTGGATGTGCCCAAACCGGAACAGGAAAAACGGCCGCCTATGTATTGCCCATCATTAATGAACTCAGCCGGGGAGGATTTCCCGATCATGCCGTGAACGCGGTAATCATGGCTCCTACCCGCGAACTGGCACAACAGATCGACCAGCAGATCCAAGGCTTTTCCTACTTTATCCCCGTCTCGGCCGTTGCCGTATATGGAGGAACGGACGGGATCGCCTGGGAACAGCAACGAAGGGGACTGGAGATGGGGGCCGATATCGTGATCGCCACCCCCGGACGCCTGCTGTCGCATATCAAACTGGGTACGGTGGACCTGTCGCAGACCTCCTTCTTTGTGTTGGATGAAGCCGACCGGATGCTCGACATGGGCTTCTACGACGACATCATGCAGGTATATAAGCAACTGCCCGACTATAGCCAGGTGATCATGTTCTCAGCCACCATGCCTCCCAAGATCCGCACGTTGGCCAAGACCATCCTCAAAGACCCTGCGGAGATCAAGACGGAGATATCCCGCCCGCCCGAGTCGATCATGCAGACGGCATACATCTGCTACGACACGCAGAAGCTGAAGATTGTCGAACACCTCTTCTCTCAGAGCCGTCCGCAGCGGGTCATCATCTTCTCTTCTTCCAAGATGAAGGTGAAAGAGCTGGCCGCCACCCTCAAGCGGATGAAGTTCAACGTTGCCGCCATGCACTCCGACCTTGAGCAGTCGCAACGGGAAGAAGTAATGAAAGATTTTAAGAACGGCAAAGTGGATATCCTCGTGGCTACCGACGTGGTGGCACGCGGCATCGATATCAACGATATCAAGCTGGTGGTGAACTACGACATCCCGCACGATCCCGAAGATTATGTACACCGCATCGGACGTACGGCGCGCGGCACAGGCGGTGAAGGCCTGGCGATCACCTTCGTGTCCGTGGAAGAACAGTCGGCGTTCAAACGGATCGAAACCTTCCTCGAGAAAGACATCTATAAGATACCGGTTGATCCGTCACTGGGCGAAGCGCCGCTGTACGAACCGGAGAAGAACCGCCGCATGGCGCGTGGCCGTGGCGGGAAAGGCGCCGGAGGAGGATCGCCGCGCCGGGGTGGAAAACCGGGAGGCAACAAACGTCCGTTCCGCAACAGACAGGAGAAATCGTGATCAGGCTTTCAGCTTGAGGATAAATACAACCGCGTTATCATCGGCCTTTCTTTCCGGGAAGGCCTTTTTTACGGCTTCACCCGATCGGCAGAACGCGTAAGTCTGGTTGACGGCGTCCATCGCTTCCAGGTCGGCTACCCGTCCGGTATGGTACACATCGTCCTGCAAACCACCTTTCACCTGGCAGTATGTACGGGTATGGGTGTCGTAGCAAAACGTATAGCGGGCATCCTGTTCACTCCGGGTCGCTTGCGAAGCGATCCAGAAACGGGCGCCGGTACGGACGGGACAGAGCGGAACGGTTGCGGAAGCCCGTCCTTCTTCAAACTGCCGTTTCCAGGTTCCCATCAGGAACAGGGTATCCCGGAGCAGATCGTCCGGATGCATGTCTGGCGTATAGGCATAGACCTGGCCGGTGTCGCTGTCTAAGCAGAGCTGGGGAACACCGGCTCCCGGCAGTAACCGGTCGCGCCCCACATCAACCGGCCGGATCGCTTGTTCGTACAGCGGATAGAACGAGGTGTTATACGTCACTACCTTCCGGCGGACTACCGTCTGCATCGTGTCTTCGTCTTTGCAAAGTTCTTCCTCCACCGTCCATATCTGGTCGTTGATCAGGGCAAGCGATTGCATCCGGCTGGAGGCCGTCGTACGATGCAGTTTCTTCCTGCTTTTCAATTCCCCATCGTAGGTATAATAAAAGATATCGTCGGCATTACCGAGAACGATCAGTTCCCGGTTGGCCTGGTTCAACACGTAACCGGCCACGCGGATTTCTTCCGGGTTGGTGATGCGGCAAACAAAATCACCTTCACGCGTAAACCTATACAACACATCGTTATTGATCAGGAAGAGGTTGTTGCCTTCCTGGCGGATATAGCGGGCATATTCGATGGAGGTATCGCCCGGTGTCTTCAACGGAATGGCCACCAGCTCCTCGGCAATATCGGATAGCGTGCCGTTGAGCGCCACTGTTGCCTGTTGGTTCAACCGGTAGATCTCATATCCCTGCCTGGCATAGACAAGGGCGATCACGAGTAAAAGGAGTGATAATGCGCGTTTCATAACAATAGGATCAATTTGTACTACAAACGTTTCCCCGCCTGAATTATTGCCTCTTCCGGAAGCTTTTTCACACAGTTTCACGCCGATCCGTTGGGTAATCAGGCAGGAGGATGTATCTTTGCAGTCCGAGTGCTTGATTAACCTCGTTAAAAACAAGAGACATGCAAAAGACGGTAACGATACCCTATATGTTGATGGGTATCCTTTTCAACATCTGCTTAGTGGCAGCCAACCTGTTGGAGACCAAAGTGGTACAGGTTGGGCCGATCACCGCAACAGCGGGACTGATCGTTTTCCCCATCTCCTACATCCTCAACGACTGTATCGCCGAAGTATATGGATACAAGAAAGCCCGCCTGATCATCTGGAGCGGCTTCGCATCGAATTTCCTCGTGATCCTCTTCGCCCAACTGGCGGTGCGTCTGCCTGCCGCGCCCTTCTGGGAAGGCGAGGAAGGGTTTAATTTCGTGTTCGGCATGGCGCCCCGCATCGCATTCGCCAGCCTCGTCGCTTTCCTGGCCGGTTCGTTCCTGAACGCCTGGGTGATGAGCCGGATGAAGATCGCTTCGGGCGGCAAGCATTTCTCCCTCCGTGCGGTGGTCTCCACCCTGGTAGGTGAGTCGGCCGACTCACTCATCTTCTTCCCCATCGCTTTCCTCGGACTGATCCCGCCCATGCAACTGCTGGCGCTGATCGGCACACAGGCATTGCTCAAATCCCTGTACGAGATCCTTGTCCTCCCCATCACCATCCGCGTGGTCCGTTACATCAAACACATCGACAGCATGGATGTGTACGACCAAAACATCTCCTACAAGTTCTGGAAGATACGGGATGTTTGAGGGGGCGTCAGAAAGGTATGGATTGTTTTCATAACGTCTAAGTAATTCAGGCACTTTTTTTTCGAATAACGCTTTACACAGGCCGGATTACCGATTATAATCCGTATCATTGCAGTGTTAATACATGTATGGAAAAAACGTAGTAAATCGATCCACTTATGAAACGCTTCTTTTGGTTATTTATCTGTGTATGTGCGATTCACCTTACGGGACACGCACAAGTGAACAAACTGGACTCCATCCTGCCCGTACGTGGGCTGGCGATCGCCGCGCCATCGGTACAGGGATTGGATCTCTTCCTCAAATTCATTGAACAGGAACTGGCACCCGCCCATTTCAACCTGTTGGTTCTGCGGGTGGACTGGAACTACGATTACCAGTCGCATCCCGAACTGCGCGATCCTAATCCGCTGACAAAAGCCGATGTGAAGAAGATCGTGGCCGTATGCCGTAAACACAACATCCGTATCGCTCCGCAAATCAACCTCCTCGGGCATCAATCCTGGGCGGAAACCACCTATGCCCTGCTGAAGGTATATCCGGAGTTCGACGAGACGCCCCATGTGGATACGAAGAACTATACGAAATGGCCGAATCCTGATGGGTTGTATTGCAAGAGCTATTGTCCCCTGCACCCGGGCGTACACAAAGTGGTATTCGCGTTGGTGGACGAGCTGACGGATGCATTCGAAACCGACCTCTTCCACGCCGGCATGGACGAAGTATTCTATATCGGCGACGATAAATGCCCCCGCTGTAGCGGACACGACAAAGCCGAACTCTTTGCCGGCGAGGTCACGAAGATCCAGAACCACCTCGCCTTATCCGGCAAGCGGCTCATGATCTGGGGCGACCGCCTGATCGATGGGAAAACCACCGGCCTCGGCATGTGGGAAGCCAGCATGAACAATACCCACCGCGCCATCGATATGATCCCGAAAGATGTATTTATCTGCGACTGGCACTACGAACGTGCCGACCTCACCGCCGTCTATTTCGCCATGAAGGGATTCGATGTAGTGACCAGCCCGTGGCGCAAACCCGATCTGGCTGTTAAGCAGATGAACGACATGATCCATTTCCGTGCGCAGTCGTCCCGCCAGATGGGCAAGCATTTCCAGGGCATCATAACCACCGTATGGTCCGGAGCCGATGGATTCCTGAAAAGTTATTACAACCCCGAAACATACAAACAACCCGTTTCGGATGCCGTTACCATCAAACGGCTGATCGAGGAGTATAAGAAGCTGTAAAGAAAAAGGCAGTGTCAAAAGTCCACCATTAGCACACTTTTGACACTGCCTCGTGCGGTAATACACTTCATCAGGGTGTAGCGATTACGGTTGCGAACGAGGTGGCGGGTAGTTCGAAGGTAATGGTGCCTCGGTTCAGCACCACGTTCCGCACCTCTTCCATCCCTTTGTCGCTGGTGGTGACATACACTTTGACATCGGCCGTTTTCTCCGGCAGCCCTTTGACTACGGCCGGACGCGATGCCCCGTTGTTCACCATGTGGATCGTATATTCACCCCTTGCGATGTTGGCGAAGGCGGCTGTATTCACCTGTGGCTTGGAGCAGGTAAAAGGAAGGGCGAACGACTGTCCGGGAGTGGAGGCCAACTGCTTCAGGTTCCAGTACCGCTGCGTGCGGCGGAGCGGCCCGTCCGTACCGAAGAGGCCATCGCCCAGGAGGAGGGAATAGTCGGAAGTCAACTGCCATTGCAGGATCGACAGCGGTTGGCAGATGGCGCAAATACGCATATAGAGGTTGATCTCATACAACGCGAACGTCGATTCGCCGAATATCTGCGGATAGCGCCAGGCCGCGGCGTCGGTACTCCCCTCTCCTACGATCAGCGGCACATTCAGCCGCCGCGAAGCATCCGCCCATTTGCGCAGGGTGGCATCATCACATCCCCGCCAGGAATGGAACGATACGGCGCCGATAAAGGGATACGTCTCCGGATCCTCCATCGCCGGCACAATAAAATCGAAGGTGGTAGCGTCGGAGTTATCCCCCAGCAGCAGCTTGGTGGACAATCCGCGGGATGCCATATACGCGCCCAGTTCCTTGATAAAGGCGGCATGTTCTTTCGGAGTGAACAACACATCGATACCCAGATCCGATTCATTGAACGAATACATGGCGGCCTCTACTCCGTATTCCTGCTTCAGATATACCAGGTAGTCGGTAATGGATTTGTAAATCTTTTCTTTCTTCCGCGGATCCAGTTGGTAGGCAATCACACCACCCCGGTTCGCGTAATTGGCCGGATTGCCAAGGATCGCCCATTCAGGCGGGAACCAGGCGCTGACGATCACCGGCATACCCATCGCTTGCAGGCGTTGGGCCATTTTCATGGCGCCGCTGACCCGCTCGTTGATCTTACCCGACCGAGCGTCGGCAATCGGATCGGCATACTCATACGGCTGCCAGTTTCTCCAGGGCATCTCCACCCGTCCCCAGGCTACCCGCATATTCTCTAAGCAATAGTTGATCACCTTCGGATCCTGCCGGGGGTTTTGCAGGCGGAAGTTACCGCCCAGCCCGTCGAACAACCGTCCCGGCTGGGTGCGGTCGATGGCGATCTCCACCCGTTCGTTGTCGATCTCACCCGTCGCCTCCATACTGAACTGGCATTGGTGGGTGGTGCCTTTTGTGAGTGTCTTGCCCGGCATGAGCCCGATATACAGTACCACGTTGCCGGTAGTTTCCTTGCAGAGAAAGATGGTCGCCGTGGAGCGGAACTCCAGTTTCAACGTACGCCCCGTCCCGTTTACCTGGATACGCGTACCTCTGTAGCGGTCGGCTTTTTCCGGATCACCGTCATGCAGTCCGCCGAGCGGCAGGCGGGTATTGTTGACCGATACGGAGCCGTCGGCATAACGGTCGGCGGGCAGTTCGATGCAGAAAAACGTTCCCTCGGCCTGTATGGTCGTATCCGGACGGACGGTGAGCGAAACATTGTTCCGTCCCGTGCCTGTATCCGTTACCACTTGTTCATAACGTATCTTTTTGATATGGGTAGCCACTGTCTGTTGCCGGTCGTTCCGGGTATATACCGGATACGCTTGTCGTTCCTTACCGGTTGCATGGATGTGTTCCCATCCCGGTTCCGCCAGGCGGAAGCTGGATTCAAACGCCATCAGTTCGCCGTTCACCCGGATACCGGTCATATTCCCCCATGCCATCACTTCGGTCTGGGCATTGCTGTCGGATGCCGTGGCGATGGCATAGCCGCCGGTTCTCTCCGTACGGACGGAGGGGACGGTTCTTTCCGGCAGCGGTGGGGTTTTCTCGGGTTCAGGCGCTGCTTTTTCTTCTTTCACTTCCGGCACCACGGTCGCCGTTTTATCCACTGCGACGGGAGTGAGTTGCGGTTGCTGCGCTTTCTCGGGTTCGCTGGCGGCAATGGCGACAGGCGGGGTTGTTCTGTCTGTGGATCGCATCGTGAAATGGTGCTGGAGGGAATTGCCTGCCATCAGCCGTTTCCCATCCGTCAGCGACAGGTAGATCACGGCATTTCCGGTGGCATTCTTACAGATAAACAGCGGGATTGTTCTTCGGAATGAAAGTTCAAGTCCACACCCGTTGCCATCGACCCGAAGGAGCTTGCTCTTATATATCAGGCTTTTTTTCGGATCCGCGGAGGTCACATCACCGATGTTCACCTGTGCGCTGTCCATCACTACAGCCCCGTTCCCATAAGTGGCGGCCGACAGTTCGATACAATAGAAGGCGCCTTCGATCCATCTTGTGGAATCGGCATAAAGCACTACCAGCATTTTGTTCATCCCGTCGCCCTGATCGGTAACGATTTGTTCGAAGCGCACGCCGTAGTTGGCGTACATGGCTGTCTGTTTCTTCCCTTCACGTGCCGTTTGGGTGACGAAGGCGTCGGGATTGTCTGTCGTATATTCGGCTTTCCACCCCGGATCCACCAGGCGGATAGTGGTTTTCACCTCCGTTTGTCCCCATACCGGCATACACAGTGCCGAAACAAACGCCAGGCATACGCCCGCAAGCAGGGAGCGTCCTGTCAGAAATTTGTTAACTGTTGATTTCATACGTATTTTATATGCTTCATTTGATTGGCTGATCAGGCGGACGCCGATAGTGGTTCTTCTTCCTATTCGCATCGCTATACATTCGTAACCCGTTTCAGGGGGCAAAGATACCATAATATCATGATACTCTCATGCCTTTTTACTTTTCTTCCATATGTAAATGGATCATCCATGGTCGTCTGCCTAATCTGTTTTATCTGTGTCATGATGGACAAAACAACCATAGGTAGATGTTTGAACAACCATAGGTAGATGTTTGAACAATCATAGGTGAATGACGCAACAATCATAGGTAGATGTTTTGAAACTTCTACATTGATGATTGTCATTCCGGAAATCAGTTTTCGACTTGCGTATTACTCTCAAAAATACAGACAATTACGAAAACGACAGATCAACGAGTGTGAATTAACAAGACAATCCATGGATTATTTCCGGATAAAATCGCTGATGGTTTTTACGACGGAGGGGTTGATGGGCAGGGATGGATTGGTGTAGGTGGCGAGTTGGGTTTGCTGATCGGTGGAGGCGCAGTCTTTCAACACATGGTTGATGTTGGGCAGGATTACCTTCGTTGCTTTCGGGTTGGCTTTCGCCAGGAGATTGGCATCGACCTCGGTCACCTGGATATCCGTACTTCCCTGGAGGATCAGGGCGGGAATGGTTACTTTAGCCATTACCAGCTGCGGGTCGTACTTGAGCCAGGATATCAGGTAGGGTTGTATGGCGGGACGGAACAACGACTGTAGCAGGGGTGGCACATTCGTGCAGGTCTCCCCCTTTTCCAGTTGGTCGATACAGGCGAACGCCTGCTCTTTCAATGCCGGCATCTGTGCAGCCAGTTGCTTGTCTAACTGTTCCTTCAATATATCGCCACCCTTTCGTCCCGGTCCGGCCAGGGAAATATACCGGGTCACCTTCGGATTCCCGACAGATGCGATCATCCCTATCTGCGCACCTTCGCTGTGACCGGCCACGATCACGGACGAAAACCGTTTATCAGCAGCCAGGAGGTTGACCCACGCTTTCACATCATCTATATAATGTTCGAAACGGATATCCTCCTCTCGTTTCATCGCCGCCTTGCTGGCCGCAATACCCCGTTTGTCGAAACAGAGCGAAGCGATCTGTTGCTTGTACAGGCCGTCGGCGATATACAACAAGGCATTGCTTTGCATGCCCGGCTGGTTACCGTTGCGGTCGGTCGGTCCCGAACCGCCGATCAGCAATACCACCGGTACGGGTGTAGCGGTTGCCGGTACTTTCAGCGTACCGTAGATATCGCCCGTAGGGGTGTGCAACGTGACGGCTTCTTCGTTCACCACCAATTGGGCGGAGAGGAAAGCGGGGAGTATCAACAAGGTGAAAAAGGAGGCGAATCGTTTCATATGGTGATCTTGATGGTTTAAGGTATCAAAGGTAGCAAATCTCCTTTACAGATCAGGTGTTGTCTCCCGTTTATTTTATTATCCGGTTTGACATAATGTCAGTTTTTAACCACTTATTCAATATAACAACACTAAATATCGTAAAAATAGACCAGTGTGCAGCAAATATGATTATCTTTGTGCGTGGCAAGAGCCTGTTACTCGAACCAAGTATCTTATAAAACAAACAATTATGGCGAAAATAAAAGGAGCGGTTGTGGTAAACACGGAACGCTGCAAAGGGTGCAACCTGTGTGTTGTGTCCTGTCCTTCGGATGTATTGGAGTTGCATCCGCGTGAAGTCAACAACAGAGGGTATCATTACGTATATATGAAGAACCCCGATGCCTGTATCGGTTGCGCCAGTTGCGGACTGGTATGTCCCGACGGCTGCCTGACCATCTACAAAGTTAAAATCTAAACAGTATGAGTGAAGAAGTAAAACTGTTAAAAGGAAACGAAGCCATTGCCCACGCGGCTATCCGTTACGGTGCGGATGGCTATTTCGGTTACCCGATCACGCCGCAATCCGAAATACTGGAAACACTGATGGCCGAGATGCCGTGGGAAACAACCGGTATGGTGGTATTGCAGGCGGAAAGCGAAGTGGCTGCCATCAATATGGTGTATGGCGGCGCCGGAACGGGAAAGAAAGTAATGACATCGTCGTCCAGTCCGGGTATCAGCCTGAAGCTGGAAGGCATATCGTATATCGCGGGCGCCGACCTGCCCTGCCTGATCGTAAACATCATGCGTGGCGGCCCCGGCCTGGGGACGATCCAGCCCAGCCAGGCCGACTACTTCCAGACGGTCAAAGGCGGCGGACACGGCGACTACCGCCTGATCACCCTCGCACCATCGTCCGTCCAGGAAATGTCGGACTTCGTAGGCTTGGGTTTTGATCTTGCGTTCAAATACTCCAACCCTTCCATGATCCTCGCCGACGGGATTATCGGGCAGATGATGGAAAAGGTGGTGCTCCCTCCCTATCATCCCCGGAAAACGGAAGAAGAGATCCGGAAAGATTCCCCCTGGGCAGCCCGGGGAAAAGAAGGCGACCGCTCACGGAACGTCGTCACCTCCCTCGAACTTGATCCGGCGATCATGGAAGAGAACAACCTCCGCTTCCAACGCAAATACCGGGAGATCGAAGAAAAGGAAGTACGCTACGAAGAGTTCCTCTGCGCAGACGCCGAATACCTGCTGGTAGCCTTTGGCTCATCGGCGCGTATCTGCCAGAAAGTGGTGGAGCTGGCCCGTGAAGAGGGTATCAAACTCGGCCTGTTGCGGCCGATCACCCTGTGGCCGTTCCCCTCGAAGATATTGAGCCAGTATGCCGACAAGGTAAAAGGCATGCTGTCGGTTGAACTGAATGCCGGCCAGATGGTGGAAGATGTCCGTCTGGCGGTGAACGGCAGGGTACGGGTAGAACATTTCGGCCGCCTGGGCGGTATCGTCTTCACCCCGGATGAAATCCTCGTCGCCCTGAAGCAATTAATTATTAATCGTTAATCATTCATCATTCAAGGAACATGAAACGCGGAAGCAAATTAGACGAAATACTCACCTTGTTGTTTATGGCGCTGGCGATTGGAGCCGTTGTATGCTATTTCGCAGTATCCGATCGGGCGGTCTTCTTCAGCCTGGGTGGTATTGCCGTCTTGCTGCGTGTAGTGCAATACGTCCTCCGTTTCTTCTAAACAGGGACAGGGACACTTAATAACGGATCAACTAATAAATAATATGGAACTGATCGACATAGTAAAACCGGAAAACCGGGTATATGACAAGCCACGGTTGATGAACAACACCCCGATGCACTACTGCCCGGGATGTAGCCACGGTGTGATCCACAAGCTGATCGCCGAAGTGGTGGAAGAAATGGGTATGGAAGGGAAAACGATCGGCATATCCCCCGTGGGTTGCGCGGTTTTCGCCTACAACTATATTGATATCGACTGGATCGAAGCAGCCCACGGACGTGCGCCTGCCGTTGCCACGGCTGCCAAGCGGCTGAACCCCGACCGGATGGTCTTTACCTATCAGGGCGACGGCGACCTGGCGGCTATCGGAACGGCTGAAACGATCCATGCGGCGAACCGGGGCGAGAACATTGTCATCGTATTCGTCAACAATGCCATCTACGGTATGACCGGCGGACAGATGGCGCCAACCACGCTGGAAGGCATGCCCACCTCCACTACTCCGTACGGACGCAGCATTGCCCTGAACGGACACCCGCTAAAGATCGGTGAGTTGCTCGCCAAGTTGGAAGGTACCTGCTTAGTTACCCGCCAGAGCGTACATACCGCAGCCGCCGTACGCAAAGCAAAGAAAACACTTCGTAAAGCTTTCGAAAATTCGATGGCAGGTAAAGGCACCTCCGTAGTGGAATTTGTATCCACCTGCTCATCAGGATGGAAAACCACGCCGGAAAAAGCCAATCAGTGGATGGTTGAACATATGTTCCCCTTCTATCCGCTGGGTGATTTGAAAAACATTGAAACAGAAACAGTATGAAACAGGAGATCATTATAGCCGGATTCGGCGGTCAGGGAGTATTGTCGATGGGTAAGATCCTGGCCTATTCGGGATTGATGGAAGGGAAAGAAGTGAGCTGGATGCCGTCGTACGGACCGGAGCAACGGGGCGGGACGGCCAACGTGACCGTGATCCTGAGCGATAACCCCATCAGCTCGCCCATCCTGAATGAATACGATATCGCCATCGTGCTGAACCAGCCGTCGATGGATAAGTTCCAGGGCAAGGTAAAGAAAGGCGGGATCCTGATCTTCGACGGTTATGGTATCCACAAACCGGTGGAACGGACGGATATCCGGGTGTTCCGCGTGGATGCCATGGACGCCTGTACGGAGATGAAAAACGAGAAAGCCTTCAACATGCTTATCCTCGGTGGGTTACTACAGGTATCTCCCATGGTAAAACTGGAGAATGTGTTGCTGGGATTGAAGAAATCCCTGCCCGAACGGCATCACAAACTGATCCCCATGAACGAAGCGGCCATCCGTAAAGGAATGGAGATCATACAGCCGCTATAAACAACTAAAAACGATAAAGAAAAGGGCGTTTCTTTCGCAGAAATGCCCTTTTCTTATATCTTTGCATCCCATGAAGCATTGCTTATATATCATGATGCTGCTTGTCGGAACGGCGACTGGATCGATGGCACAGGACAGGAGCGGCGGAAGGCAGGGACAAAGCGGCGGCTTTTCTTTATCCAACCTGTCGGCAGCCCAGAAAGACAGTATCCAGAAAGCGGATACGGCAGGTATGGCGGCGCGCCATGTCAAGGTGTTCCACCTGACCCCCCACATCGGCGATTCCTATCCGATTCCCCTTGATTCCAGCCGACTGAACTTCGCCAACAGCACGTTGGTGGAAGGCCGTTCGTTGGCTGTGGGATACCTTGCCAACCAGGGTTCGGCCGCACAGACACGTATGTTCAGCGAACGGAAGGAAGCCCGCGACTTCATGTTTGTCGATGCGTTCGACTACTGGATCACCACCCCCGCCAACGCCAACTTTTACGACACCAAGATCCCCTATACGAATATCATGTATAATACCGACTTCGCCAGTCAGAACAAAACAGACCGTATTAAGGGAGTGCTGACCACCAACTTCGGCAAGAAGGTGAACATCGGCGGTGAAGCCGATTATATCTATTCGCGCGGCTTTTATAATTCAAACGGGAACAAGCTGTACTCCTACCGCCTCTTCGGCAATTACCTCTCCGACCATTACGAGTTGAGGGCGTATATCAGCAACTATAACTTCATCTATCATGAGAACGGGGGACTGACGAACGACCGTTATATCACCCATCCCGACGATCCGGAATTTACCTCCGGTAAACGTCCGGCCGATTCACGGTCGTACCCGGTACGATACACCGACTTCTTCAACCGCGTACGGGGAAAGACCTATTTCCTCACCCACCGGTACAACCTGGGATTCCACCGTACCCTGGAAGAGACAGACGCGGAAGGTAATGAAAAAAAGGAATTCGTTCCCGTATCCAGCATCATCCATACGCTGAATTATGAAGACAACCGCAGGCATGCCTATGCCGACGAGGCAAATACAGCTGTTATTGATACCTGCTACGCCACCCGCTACCGTCCGGATAGTATTCCGTTGGACGACCGGTCGGAATACTGGATGCTGTCCAATACCATCGCTCTTTCCATGCGTGAAGGGTTCCGGAAGTGGGCGAAATTCGGACTGTCGGCGTTTGTCCGCTTTGATAAACGGCAGTTTACCCTGCCCGTCTATTTTAAAGAGACGTTAGGAACCTACGGGCCTTACGACAAGGTGCCTGTCCCTACCGCAGACGATCCGATGCCCATCCAGCCGGATTATTTCGCCATGCAACAGCAGGATGAATTTACGACCTACCTGGGCGGCAGCCTGTCCAAACGACAGGGCAGTATCCTTACCTATAACGCACAGGGCGAGTTTGCGATTGTGGGAGATGATATCGGCGAGTTCCGCCTCTCCGGTGATTTGCAGACACGGTTCAAACTGTTTAAGAAAGACGCGACCATCCAGGCAGAAGGGTACATCTATAATGTAACCCCATCCTTTTATATGCGCCATAACAGTTCCCGTTATTATGAATGGAACAACGGTAATTTCGAGAAAGAACGGCGTATCTATGCCGGAGGGACGATCGACCTGGCATCTACCCGCACCCGTATCACTGCGGGAGTCAGCAATATCCAGAATTATGTGTATTTCAACACGGCCGGTCTGCCGGAACAGGATGGCGACAATATACAAGTTATCACCGTCCGGTTCAAACAGGATTTCCGTTACCGGGCGTTCGGCTGGGAAAATGAAGTGGCGTACCAGTTGAGCGGTAAGAAGAGCGTGCTTCCCCTGCCTGAGATTACGGCATACAGCAATATCTATTTCGACGTGAAACTGGCGAAAGTACTCAGCCTCCAACTGGGTGCCGACGTCCATTATTTCACGGAGTATTACGCGCCTTACTACGAACCCGCCACCCTGCAATTCCAGGTACAGGATCAGAGCAAGGGGGTGAAAGTGGGCAACTTCCCACTGATCAACGCATATGCCAACCTGCACCTGAAACAGGCCCGTTTCTTTGTGACGGCCTATAATATCGGTTCCCTGTTCGTCGCTCCGAACTACTTCTCCCTGCCCCATTACCCGCTGGATCCGATGGTGATCAAAGCAGGTATTGCCGTTACGTTCAATAACTGACAGCATCAACGATTCTACCTCTTATGAGATCTAAAAAGCTGCTTGTGCTTTATTGTGTTTTACTGGCGGTCGCGCTGCTAACCATGTCGATGTTGTGGAGTATGCGGAAGCCTGCCGTCCGGGATTATCCGGCCATAGCCACGGAAGGTGTCTTGCGGTTGATCACGGACTATAACCCCTCGGGATACTATGTGACCGGTGATACCATCGCCGGTTTCCAATACGAGCTGGCACAGGCAATAGCCGGGTTATCCGGACTGGAGGTAGAGATCGGACTGGAGATGAGCCTGCCGAAAAGCTTCGAGGCACTGAACAGCCAGGCTTGCGACGTGGTTGCCCGCAACATCCCCGTCACCAGCCAGGGAAAAGAGAACTACCTCTTTACCGAACCGGTGATACTGAACAAACAGGTGCTGATCCAACGTACCGCCCAATCCAACGAAGGCAGTCAACCCATCCGCAACCAGCTCGACCTGGCGGACAAAACGCTTTATATCCCCAAAGACTCTCCCGCCCTGCTCCGCCTGCAAAACCTGGCTCGGGAGATCGGAGACACCATCCACGTGAAAGAAGATTCGCTTTACGCCGCCGAACAGTTGATCATCATGGTAGCCAAAGGCGATATCGATTATGCGGTATGCGACCAACTGATCGCTTCCGGCCTGCAAAAGAAATATCCGGAGATCGATATATCGACCGATATCAGCTTCACCCAACTGGAGTCGTGGGCGGTGCGGAAAGACGCTCCCATCCTGCTCGACAGCCTGAATTCCTGGCTCCGGCAGATACGTGAGAAAGGATTGTTCGATCAGATCTACAAAAAATATTATTAAAATAGTTTGCTTTTTTATTTGCATTTTGTCAGACAATCCTTATATTTGCCGTCAGAATAACACAAAAGTAATGAGAACAATGTTGGTAAATACATATTGGTGGCGCTTCCTGCAACTCACAAGGTCGTAAGGAACGAAGGCTGCTATGTATCTATCATAACATGAATATAGAAGAGGCTTGTCGCACTTGCGGCAGGCCTCTTTTCTTTTGTCCCCTGTCGGATCATCAACAACCAATAAATACACAAAAAATGCAAACAATGAACAAGTACCAGGTAAACGAACAAGGGTATTACGGCGAGTTTGGCGGCGCCTATATCCCGGAGATCCTGCACCCCTGCGTGGAGGCTCTCCGGCAAACGTACAAAGGGGTATTGGAAAGTGAATCCTTCCAGGCCGAATACCGTACGCTGCTCCGTGATTATGCCGGGCGCCCTTCCCCACTCTATTTCGCCCGCCGGTTGAGTGAAACGTATGGTTGCCGTATCTATCTGAAACGGGAAGATCTCAATCATACAGGCTCACACAAGATCAACAACACCATCGGCCAGATACTGCTTGCCCGACGGATGGGCAAACAGCGGATCATCGCCGAGACAGGAGCCGGACAACACGGGGTCGCCACAGCCACCGTCTGCGCACTGATGGATATGGAATGTGTGGTATATATGGGTAAGACCGATGTGGAACGCCAGCATGTGAATGTACAGAAGATGCGGATGCTTGGCGCCACCGTCGTTCCGGTCGCCTCCGGTAACATGACGCTGAAAGACGCCACCAACGATGCGATCCGTGACTGGTGTTGTCATCCGTCAGACACTTACTATATCATCGGTTCCACCGTGGGGCCGCATCCGTACCCCGATCTGGTAGGCCGCCTGCAATCCATCATCAGCGAAGAGATCAGAGGGCAACTGATGGAAAAGGAAGGGCGAGCCTGTCCCGACTACCTGATCGCCTGTGTTGGTGGTGGAAGCAATGCCGCCGGCACGATCTATCACTACCTGGAAGAAGAAAAGGTGAAGATCGTCCTCGCCGAAGCGGGAGGACGGGGAATCGACACTGGCATGAGCGCCGCCACCATCCGGTTAGGGAAGAAAGGAATCATCCACGGCGCACGTACCCTGGTGATGCAGAATGAAGACGGCCAGATCGAGGAGCCTTACTCCATCTCCGCTGGTCTGGACTATCCCGGCATCGGACCGATCCATGCTTACCTCTCGCAATCCCATCGTGCCACCGTCCTGGCCATTAACGACGACGAAGCGCTCGCCGCCGCGTTCGAACTCACCCGCCTGGAAGGGATCATTCCCGCCCTTGAAAGCGCACACGCACTGGGGGCGCTGAAGAAACTCCGCTTTCAGCCGGACGACGTGGTGGTGCTGACCGTTTCCGGCCGTGGCGACAAAGACCTGGACACCTACATCCACGCACTTCAAACCAATCAACAATCCTCGTATGAAACAGTATAACTATACCACCCACAGCAAGCAGGTGATGGGCGACCTGCATACGCCTGTCAGCATCTACCTGAAGGTACGCGACCTGTATCCGGAATCCGCCCTGCTGGAAAGTTCGGATTACCACGGAAACGAAAACAGCCTTTCCTATATCGCCCTCTGCCCGTTGGCGCATATCGGCATCAATAACGGCGCCTGCACGGCGGCTTTCCCGGATGGGACACAAGAGGTAACGCCACTGACAGACCGATTTCCGGTATCCGACGCCCTGAACCGCTTCCTGCAACGGTTTACCGTTACCGGCGTCGACCGGAACGTCTGCGGCGTGTTCGGTTATACCGCCTTTGACGCCGTCCGCTACTTCGAGCCCGTCAGCGTAATGGAAGTGCATCACGCAGAGAACGACGCTCCCGATATGTATTATGTCTTCTACAAATACATCCTCGTATTCAACCACTTCAGCAATGAACTCAGACTGGTGGAGCTCCTCAGCCCCGGTGAAGAAGGGCACTTGCAGGAGATCGAGACGCTCCTCAACAACAAGAACTTCGCTTCGTACAACTTCCGGACAGTAGGTGAGGAAACCTCTCCCATCACCGGCGACGAATACAAAGCGATGGTACGCCAGGGGATACGTCATTGCCTGCGGGGCGATGTGTTCCAGATTGTCCTGAGCCGCCGGTTCGAACAAGCCTTTACCGGCGACGACTTCAAGGTCTATCGCGCCCTGCGGAGTATCAACCCTTCGCCTTACCTGTTCTATTTTGACTTCGGAGGCTTCCGTATCTTCGGCTCCTCGCCGGAGACACACTGCAAGGTGACAGGCCGTCATGCCTGTATCGACCCGATTGCCGGCACAGCATTCCGCACAGGCAATACCACGCTGGACAAACAACGGACCGAAGCCCTTCTGGCAGATCCGAAAGAGAATGCCGAACACGTCATGCTTGTGGACCTGGCACGTAACGACCTCAGCCGCAATGCCCGCAATGTACAGGTTGATTTTTATAAGGAAGTGCAATACTATAGCCATGTGATCCATCTGGTATCCCGCGTCAGTGGAGCGATCAATGCCGAAAGCAACCCGGTACAGACCTATATCGACACCTTTCCGGCGGGAACCCTCAGCGGAGCGCCGAAAGTACGCGCCATGCAACTGATCTCCGATATTGAGAAGCATAACCGGGGCGCTTATGGCGGATGTATCGGCTTTATCGGCCTGGATGGCGATCTCAACCAAGCCATTACCATCCGCTCTTTTGTGAGCCGTGGCAACGTACTCTATTACCAGGCTGGCGCCGGCATCGTTTCCCAAAGCATCGACGAACGCGAACTACAGGAAGTAAACAACAAGCTGGGCGCGCTGAAGAAAGCCATCGACCTGGCTGAGCAATTAATGAACTAACAACAATGTGTACAATGAATATCCTTCTATTAGACAATTACGATTCCTTCACCTACAACCTCCTGCATATCCTCAAAGAGCTGGATGCACAGGTGGAAGTGCACCGCAACGACCGGATCGCCCTTTCCGAGGTGGCTCGTTTCGATAAGATCCTCCTTTCCCCCGGCCCCGGTATTCCCGAGGAAGCCGGGATCCTGCTGCCGCTTATCCGGGAGTATGCGCCGACCAAAAGTATCCTCGGTGTCTGCCTGGGTGAACAGGCGATCGGTGAAGCCTTCGGCGCCACGCTCCAGAATCTCAGTAACGTACACCACGGCGTATGCTCCGACATCCGGATCACCGACAGGGAAGAGCCCTTGTTCGACGGCCTTTACCCCGGCTTCCGCGCCGGACGTTACCATTCCTGGATCGTCTCGCGGGATCATTTCCCCGACTGCCTCGCCATCACTGCCGAAGATACCGAAGAGCGGCAGATCATGGCATTGAGGCACCGCAGCTATGATGTACGCGGCATCCAATTCCATCCCGAATCCATCCTTACGCCCCAAGGCAAGGCCATAATAGCCAACTGGCTTGGTATCCGGTAAAACAGTCAAACAATTCATTATCCATTCTTTATTATCAGAGTATATGAAGCACATCTTATACAAACTATTCGACCATCAATTCCTGGGGCGTGAGGAAGCCCGCGACATCCTCCGCCATATCGCCGAAGGACGATTCAACGACGCACAGATCGCCAGCCTGATCACCGTATTCCTGATGCGCAGTATTTCCACGGAAGAGCTGGCAGGCTTCCGCCAGGCACTCCTTGAATTACGTGTGCCCGCCGACCTGTCCGACTATCAGCCGATTGATATCGTAGGTACAGGCGGCGACGGGAAGAACACCTTCAACATCAGTACAGCCGCCTGCTTTGTGGTGGCAGGCGCCGGATACCCGGTGGTGAAGCACGGGAACTACGGCGCCACATCGGTCAGCGGCGCCAGTAACGTGATGGAACAGCATGGCGTACGTTTCACGCAGGATACCGGCCAACTGCGCCGCTCTATGGACGCCTGCGGCATTGCCTACCTGCACGCTCCGCTCTTTAATCCGGCGCTGAAGGTGGTAGCGCCGGTACGTAAAAATCTCGGTGTGCGCAGTTTCTTCAATATGCTCGGCCCGTTAGTAAATCCCGCCCTCCCGACGTATCAACTGCTGGGGGTCTATAGCCTCCCGCTCCTGCGCCTTTACAGCTATACCTACCAGGAAAGCGGCACCCGCTTCGCTGTGGTCCACAGCCTCGACGGGTACGACGAGATATCGCTCACGGCCGATTTCAAGGTAGTGATGCCCGGAAAAGAAAAACTGTACACACCGGAAATGCTCGGTTTCAGCCGTTGCAACGAAGATGAACTGGACGGAGGCAGTACACCGCAAAGCGCCGCGCGTATCTTCGACGCCGTACTGCAAAACACCGCCACACCGGCACAACAGCAGTGCGTCGTGGCCAATGCCGCCTTCGCCATACAGGTGATCTGCCCGGGGAAAACAATAACCGACTGCCTTGCCGAAGCCCGTGAATCCCTTATCAGCGGACGCGCCTTCACCACCTTCACCCGCTTCCTCACCATCAATCAGTAATCAGTATTGTTTATGCAAGATATCCTGAACAGCATCATCGCCGCCAAACGACTTGAAGTAGAACGCCACAAGCGAGCCGTCAGCCTCGACCTGCTGCTGGCAATGGGCAGTGAGCGGCTGGAGCACGACACCCGTTCCATGCGTACCGCCTTGGCTGCATCATCCACCGGTATTATAGCCGAATTCAAACGGAAAAGCCCTTCGAAAGGATGGTTGTATCCGGAAGCGGCAGTCGCCGATATCGTCCGGGCGTACGAACAGGCAGGTGCATCGGCCTGCTCCATCCTGACAGACGGCCCCTTCTTCGGCGGTTCGTTGGGCGACCTGCAAAAAGCACGGCAGGCAGTGAGCCTTCCTTTGCTCCGGAAAGACTTTATCATTGATCCCTACCAACTGTACCAGTCGCGGGTCATGGGCGCCGACGCCATCCTGCTGATCGCCGCCTGCCTTACTCCCCGTCAATGCCTCGAACTGGCGGAAACAGCGCGGCAACTGCAACTGGAGGTAATCCTGGAGATTCATCACGAAAGCGAGCTTGCCCACCTGAACCCTTTTGTGGACATGCTCGGTGTGAACAACCGGAACCTCGGTACGTTCCAGACCGATGTACAGAACTCCTTCCGCCTGATCGGACAGATGCAAGCCGCCGTTTCCGGTATCCCTCCCCTGTTCATCGCCGAAAGCGGTCTCACCGACCCGGCTACCGTATCCGGGCTACGTGCCGCAGGTTACCGTGGTTTCCTGATTGGCGAGACGTTCATGAAAACCGGCATCCCCGGCGATGCCTTGTCACACTTTAAAGCCCGGATCGTATGATTATCAAAGTATGCGGGATGCGTGATCCCGGGAATATCGCGCAACTGGCGTCCCTTCCGGTGGACTGGATGGGACTGATCTTCCATCCCCTGTCGCCCCGGTACGCAGGTCATCTGCCACCTGCGGCCGTGGAGGATATTCCCTGCCGGAAAGTCGGCGTATTTGTCAACGCCCCCCCCGAAGAAATCCGGGAAAAGACAACGGCATACCGCCTGGAATCTGTGCAACTGCATGGTGAGGAATCGCCGGATGATTGCTACGCCTTGCGGAAAAGGGGGATGGGCGTGATCAAAGCCTTTCCTGTAACTACGTCCGAAGACCTGGCTGCCACCGTTCCGTATGAAGGGCGTTGCGACTACTTTCTGTTCGATACCCGGACAGACGGCTACGGCGGCTCCGGCCGTTCGTTCGACTGGTCGCTCCTCTCCCATTATGCCGGCCATACTCCCTTTCTGCTCAGCGGCGGCATCCGTCCCGGCAGCCTGGAACGTCTCCTGGGGTTTACACACCCCCGTTGCGCAGGCATCGACCTCAACAGTGGTTTCGAGACGGCACCGGGACAAAAAGACATCTTACAACTCCAATCATTTATTCACGCAATCAAAAAAAAATTCTGATATGAAACGCATCCGGACATTATTCGAAACAAAGAAAAGCGACATTCTCTCAGTTTATTTCACCGCCGGTTTTCCACGCTTAGACGACACACGGCCTATCCTGCGCGCCTTACAGGCGAAAGGGATCGATATGGCGGAGATCGGTATTCCCTTCTCCGACCCGATGGCCGACGGTCCCGTGATCCAGGCGTCATCCAACCAGGCGATCCGCAATGGCATGAGCCTGCGCCTGCTGTTTGAACAGTTGGCTGATGTGCGGCGGGAAATAACCATTCCGCTGATCCTCATGGGCTACCTCAATCCGATCATGCAATATGGTTTCGAACGGTTCTGCAGGGACTGCGCAGGCTGCGGCATCGACGGTGTGATCATCCCCGACCTGCCGTTTGCCGACTATCTCGCCGATTACAAACCGATAGCGGACCGGTACGGCCTCTCCGTCGTCATGCTCGTCGCTCCCGAAACATCCGACGAGCGCATCCGGCTGATCGACCGCCATACCCACGGTTTCCTCTACGTCGTATCCAGTGCAGCCACCACCGGCGCCCAGTCTGCTTTCGATGAAAAACGGCAAGCCTATTTCCGCCGTATCCGGTCCATGCAATTGGAAAACCCATACCTGATCGGCTTCGGTATCAGTAACCGCGCAACCTATCTGGCGGCAGTTGCCGACGCCCCCGGCGCGATCATCGGCAGCCGATTCATCCAACTTTTGCAAACAGAACCGACGGTGGAAGAGGCAGTAGGCAGCTTGTGGAGGGATGTAAAGGAAGGAAAATGAAACAGAGGGAAGAATTATCGCCGGCAACCGGTTGATTTACAGGCCGGATAAGGATGAAGTAATACCGGCATACGGATGATTTAGTTGTTCCAGCCGGGTGGGACACATGTTCCAGCCAGGTGGGACATATGTTCCAGCCAGGTGGGACATGTATTCCACCCGGCTGGAACAACTAAATCATCCGTACGATTGAAATAAAAAAGTAGGAAGACGATACTACATGCACCGGATGCCGTCTATAGTTCCGCCTATTGTCGAAAAAAAACCAATTAAACCCTCCCCCCGTTCTTATTTGGGCGGAGGAGGTAAGGGTACGCCGATCTTGATAAACTCGTCGGACACCACTTTGGGATGTATTTTTGCCAGTTTATCAGCCGTTTCAGGCGATTGTTCGTCGCGGAGGGCTTTGTGCCGGGCGTTCTCCAGGCTGTAGTTCAACAAGGATTCTTTTTCCTTGCGCAGAAGGGAACTGCTCAGGACTTCCGAGCAGAGGAAGTTTTCACGCGGGGTGAGTTTAGGTAACAGGTTTTGTTCCAGTAATCCGCGATAGGCGCCGATGTATTCACACCACACCGTTTCATCGCGTACATAGATACGATAGGAATAGTTCGACCAGGCGGTCGTGATATGGATCTCCTGTTCCCAAATATCCACCAACGCTTCCGAGTCATAATACGGATCTTTGAGCACGACACGGCGAAGGATGCCGTTCATGTCTTTTTCGATCGTTTGCCATTTGTCGGAATGGAGAATTTCCTCAATAATTTCCGACCATTGTTCTTTGATCTCGAATTGTATTCTCATTACGCTTGCCTGCCGGTCAGGACTTATTTAAGGTACCTGGTTCTGCTGTTAAATAGTTTGTTTTGCCTTTGCCAAATGTACAAATAATCTGCGTTCATTGTTGCGCTCATTCACAACTTATTTATCTTTGTAAGCAAATTTCTTAGAAATGAAACAACGAGACGAATTAATCCTTATCCATATCAATGGTGCCGACCGTCCGGGAGTGACTGCCGCATTAACGGAGATCCTTGCCCGTAACAACGCGGTAATCCTCGATATCGGTCAGGCCGATATCCATAAACACCTGTCACTGGGCATTTTATTCCAATGCATCGGCACCAGTTCGGGCGATATCCTGAAGGAACTCCTTTTCAAAAGTTATGAACTGGATGTGAATATCCGCTTTACCCCCATTTCGGAAGAAGACTATTCGAACTGGGTGGGGATGCAAGGGAAAAACAGGTACATCATCACCCTCGTTGGCCGCCGGCTGACCGCCAAACAAATAGCCGGCGTAGCCCGCGTGGTCGCGGAGCAGGGAATGAATATTGACGATATCAAACGCCTCACGGGACGTATTCCCCTGGATGAGAACGAACGGACGCCGAAAGCCAGTGTGGAGTTCTCCGTACGCGGCACACCCCGTAACCCGGAAGAGATGAAAGCCGCCTTCATGCAACTGTCGGGCGAGTTGGAATTCGATATCTCTTTCCAACAAGAAAGCATGTTCCGCCGGATGCGCCGCCTGATCTGTTTCGATATGGATTCCACACTGATCGAAACGGAGGTGATCGATGAACTGGCCATCCGCGCCGGTGTGGGCGACCAGGTGAAAGCCATCACGGAAGCCGCCATGCGGGGCGAGATCGATTTCAGTGAGAGCTTCCGCCAGCGGTGCGCATTGCTGAAAGGACTGGATGTGTCGGTCATGCAGGAGATCGCCGAGAACCTCCCCATCACCGAAGGAGTGGACCGCTTGATAAAGATACTGAAGAAGGTGGGATTCAAGATCGCCATCCTCTCCGGGGGCTTCACCTACTTCGGCAATTACCTCAAACAGAAGTACCATATCGACTACGTCTATGCCAACGAGCTGGAAATTGCCGACGGCAAACTGACCGGACGCCATGTGGGCGATATCGTGGACGGCAAACGGAAAGCCGAACTGCTGCGCCTGATCGCACAGGTGGAAAACGTGGATATCCGCCAGACCGTGGCCGTGGGCGACGGCGCCAACGACCTGCCGATGATCAGCATCGCCGGCCTCGGCATCGCTTTCCATGCCAAACCGAAGGTGAAGGAAACGGCCAAGCAGTCGATCTCTACCATCGGACTCGACGGGATCCTCTATTTCCTGGGCTACAAGGATTCGTATCTGGATGAAAAAATGTAACTATCACCCTAATATATTCATAGATGATCAGACATATCGTAATGTTCAAACTGACGGCGTTCGCCACGCCCGCCGACAAACTTGCCAAGATGCAGGAGATCAAAGAAAGCCTGGAAGCGCTGAAAGAGAGAATAGACCTGCTGCGGTTGATCCGCGTGGACTTCAACTGTAACCCGGAAGAGGCGTGGGACCTGATCCTGACAACCGAACTCGACAGTATAGAAGATGTACGCGCGTATGCGAGCCATCCCGAACATGTGGCGGTATCCCGGAACATCATCGCACCGGTCAAAGCCGACCGTGCCTGTGTGGATTACGAATTGTAATGAAGGAATTCGATATCAACGAACGGGTAAGCCGGGCGCTCCACCTGTTTGAATCCGGTTATAACTGCGCTCAATCGGTATTCCTCTCCTATTATGACCTCTTCGACCTGGAAGAAGAAACGGCGAAGAAGATGTCGGTCTCTTTCGGTGGCGGGATGGGACGGATGCGGGAAGTATGCGGGACGGTGAGCGCCATGTCCATGCTGGCGGGATTCCGTTATCCGGTGCCCGACCCGTCGGACAGGGGCGCCCGTACGCTGAACTACGCGATGGTACAAAAGATGGCGGCGCTCTTCCGTGAAGCCAACGGGACGATTATCTGCCGCACCCTGCTCCAACAGATCCAGACGGATACACTCCCCGCGCCTTCCGTCCGAACGGCGGAGTATTATGCCAGCCGTCCGTGTGGCCGGTTCGTAGCCGATGCCGCGCGCATTGCCGGACGGATGCTCAACGGGGAACTGGAAACGATAGCCTAAGCCAATAGCTTGATCTGTGAGACATAGCCCAATTGCCGTATTTCGGAAAACAGGATGCTGTAGGAAGATTTCGATTTTACATTCACTTTGTAGGTGATCACGGACGTGTTCCTGTCGTAGTCGTTTTCATACGAAACGCTGACGATATAGACATTCTTTCCTTCCAGGATCATCCGGATACGCTTCAGTTCGGGCGTGGCGGTGGAACAGGTGATGGTGAGGATTTTATTTACCCCGTCGAGGAACATACGTCGTTCGAGGCGTTCCATCGATAACAATACCAGCAACGTGGCGCCTGTCGTAATGATTGCCGCCAGGTACATGCCTGCTCCCGTAGCCAGACCGATCACGGCGATCACCCAGATACAGGCCGCCGTAGTCAGTCCCTGTACGCTTCCCTTGCTGTGGATGATGGCGCCCGCTCCCAGGAATCCGATGCCCGTCAGCACCTGTGCCGCGATCCGGCCGGGGTCACCGTTCAGGAAGTTGGGGTAGGTCTGCGGTATCCAGATCGATATCAGCATGGCGGCGGTAGAGCCCATGCATATCAGGGCAAAGGTACGCATACCGGCATCTCGTCGCCTGACTTGGCGTTCGACACCGACAATCGCCCCCAACAGGAAACTCATCGCCAACCGGATACCGATCGTATAAGGGGTAATAACCGTACTTTCGAGGATCATCCTCCACTCTTCCAACATGTCTATCAGTTGCATATTATGTATCCGGATAAGGTAAAAAGCAAATATATGAATTATTTGATATACATTTGGCGCATTATTAATCTTAATAACGTAAGACCGTGAAAGTAATCACTTATAATGTAAACGGACTCCGGGCGGCGATCGGCAAAGGATTCCCGGAATGGCTGGCTGCCGAAAACCCCGACGTGATCTGCCTGCAGGAAACGAAGCTGCAGCTGGAGCAATATCCCGCCTCCGTGTTCGAAGCGCTTGGCTACCACTCCTACCTGCTTTGCGCACAAAAGAAAGGATACAGCGGGGTGGCGCTCCTCTGCAAACAGGTTCCCGATCATGTGGAATACGGGATGGGTATCGAACGGTACGATAACGAAGGGCGGTTTATCCGTGCCGATTATGGCGATACCTCCATTGTCAGTGTGTATCATCCTTCGGGCACCAGCGGCGACGAGCGGCAATGCTTCAAAATGGAATGGCTGGAAGCGTTTCAGACCTATGTGACCGAACTGCAGCAAACACGCAGCAAACTGATCCTTTGCGGCGATTATAACATCTGCCACGAAGCCATCGACATCCACGATCCGATCCGTAACGCCACCAACAGCGGCTTCCTTCCCGAAGAACGCGAATGGATGACACGTTTCCTGAATGCCGGCTATATCGACACCTATCGCTTGCTAAACCCTGAAGCGAAGAAATATACCTGGTGGAGCTACCGCTTCAATGCCCGCACCAACAATAAAGGCTGGCGTATCGACTACTGCATGGTATCCGAACCGATGCGTACGCAGATCGAGAAGGCTTACATCCTGAACGATGTCCACCATTCAGACCATTGCCCGGCGGTGTTGGAGTTTGCCTTATAACAAAACAAACGGGATGGCTTCACAGCCACCCCGTTCTTGTAAATGAAAAAGCTAAGTCTTATTACAATATAAAAGTTTGAAAAAATTTGTCGTCAACTGCTTCGTCGTATCCCTTCAGGGTAATACCCATGACGCGGAATAGCGCTTTCGTCCAACTATCTACTACCGGGATATAAATTGTATTCACCTTTTCAGTGAGGGCCCAATAGAACAGAGAACTCATATCTCCTGCAACGGTTTCATTCTCTACTCCATTCACTTTGTCTTCCTTGACATTGAAAACAATCGCCTGGTTCAGAACCGGGTCTGTTTCTTCCTGTTTCTTTTGTCGTAATAACAATGCAATCCTCATCACTCAATCCGTTTTAGTTTACCTCTCAAATTTGCCACTAATAATTGAATAATAAAAGGTCCGTATCAACACATTGCTGTTCCAAAATAAAACAAATCAGTGATGATACGAAAAAGTAGCAGGATGCCTTTTTCGTAAATTAATTGCAAATTATATAATATTGGTAAACAGGAGGGCGGGAATCAGAGGATCCCGTTGAACAGGAACGACCAATCTTCCCGCGGTTCGGGCATATAGGTGCGGATACCCAGGCTTTCGGCTCCTTTGCAATTGACGGATGCGTCGTCTATCAGGAGCGTTTCCTTCGGAAGAAGTCCCGCATCGTGCAGCACATGGGTGAAAATGGCCGGTTCGGGCTTCAACAGGTGTAATTCATAAGAAAGGTATATTTTATCAAAAAAATCCTGTAGGCCGTACTGTTTGTAGGGAAAGAGATGATGCACAGAATACTCCCAGTGGATGCTGTTGGTATTACTCAGCAGAAACACACGGTATTGGTTGCGGAGAGCGGCCAACAACTCCAGTTTGGCGGGAGGAATATCCGCCAGCATGGCGATCCAGGCTTCGTTGATCTGCCCGTCGGTCACCGGCCGCGGAGCCAGCTTCCGGATTGCTTCATGGAACACATCGGTCGTTATAGTTCCCAGCTCCAGTTGCATAAACATATCTTTATGCGAATAGTTGTTCACCAGGCTTTCGTGTACGTCGATGCCTAAAGCGGCAAAGGCTTCAATACACCGGTTGCGGGTCAGATTCACAATCACACCACCGAAATCAATCACCAGGTTTTTAATACCTTCCATTGAAACCTGTTTTACGTCTTGCTCCATACTTTTTAATAGGTCGTGCAAATGTAGCTATTTTTTTAAGTAACTTCGCTTTTGTTTTACAATTAGTCCTCCTGTAAAGGTTGAATGATCTCCGGCATGACGAAAAATATCCTTGCGCTGTATGTCCTGAAATTCTCCAAATGGTTCAGTCTGGTGATGCCCATTATCGTACTGTTTTATGGCGAATACGGGTTGGGTTTGCAGGATGTATTCATACTCAAAAGCGTTTACTCGATTGCTGCCGTTCTTTTAGAGATACCTTCAGGGTATCTCGCTGATGCCTGGGGACGGAAGAAATGTATCCTGACAGGCAGCATCCTGTTTTTCGGAGGTTACCTTTGTTATTCCCTGACAGCGTCGTTCGGCGCCTTCCTGGTGGCGGAAGTGTTGTTGGGTATCGGGCAGACCCTGGTGAATGGAGCCGACTCGGCATTATTATATGATACGACGGCGCACTTCCGGAAACGCCAGCATTACCTCCGTTACGAAGGACGTATCACGATGCTGGGGAATTTCTCCGAAGCCATTGCCGGTATATGCGGCGGATTACTGGCGGTTTATTCCCTTCGCTTTCCCTTTTACGGACAGGCAGTCATCGCGTTCACCGGGATACCTGCCGCCCTGTCTCTGCGTGAATACACCCAACACCTGCGCATACAGAATCCGGCGCGGGAAATCATGCGTATCATCCGCTATTCGCTGGTGACCAACCGATCACTTTGCTATAACATTCTCTTTTCGGGGATAATCGGAGCATCCACGCTCACGATGGCCTGGTTCGTTCAACCGGTACTCATGCACCTGGACACGCCTACCTCTTATTATGGGGTGATCTGGACGGTATTGAACCTGACGGTCGGGCTGGCCGCCCTATGGTCGGATCGGTTTGAAAAGCGGATCGGGATGAATAAGATGTACACATTGATCTTATTATTTATTATCGGGGGATATGCGGCTTTGGCGTTTAACCTGACGTATATGGGGATTGCTGTTCTGCTGGTATTCTATATGGTAAGGGGATTGGCAACTCCTATTCTGAAGGGGTATATCAATCAGATGACATTCTCGGAGATGCGGGCGACGGTGTTGTCGATCCGTAATTTCGTGATCCGCCTGTTGTTTGCCGCCGTCGCACCGTTCATTGGCTGGTTAAATGATTATTATTCCCTGCAGACAGCCTTGTTGGTGTCTGCAGGGATATTCTTTATTCCGGGCTTGCTCTTCCTGCTGTTGCAGATCAGGAACGGGAAACCCTCTTAAAAGCAGGATACCATCGGTTTATTTGACCACCTTGTCTATGCCTTCCTTCACAATCTGTTCCATGATCTTATAGGCGGTGATGTTCGGATGTACGCCATCGCGGGCATATTTCTCAGGCAGTCCGCCGCGCTCATCCACCAATGCCGAATAATAATCCACATATACGAGGCCATTCTTCTCCGCATATGCTTTCAACCAGCCGTTGAGTTGTTTGATTTTTCCGGCAGGTTCCATACCCGGCCTCCAGGGATATTCATAGACGGGAAGGATAGAACACAGGATGCATTGGATGTTGTTGACCTTCGCCAGTTCCGCCATCGAAACAATATTGCCGAAGATATTCTCCTGGGATATATAACCGATGTTCTGGGCGATGTCGTTCGTACCTGCCAGGATGACGACAGCCTGCGGTTTGAGGTTGATCACATCGGCACGGAAGCGCACCAGCATTTCCGCCGTGGTTTGTCCGCTGATACCCCGGTCGATATATCCGTTCTGCTTGAAGAACGCTGAATCGGCAGGCCACCAGCCATCGGTAATGGAATTACCCATAAACACCACTTTGGAAGGAATGGCTACCGTTTTATTGGCCGCCGCATACCGTCCGAACTGCGCCCAATCTTTCTGCTGGGCAAAACCGCATGTGGCTATACATAAACAAATAGCCGGAAGGATACATTTTCTTTTCATGTGCATACTACGTTTGATTTAAGTTACCTATCCGGCAAATGTATCGTATTTCTGTAAAAGCATAAAGGATTTTTGGGAAATAATACAGCGGGAGAAAGGAAACTGTTTGCTGACAAATCGTTTTCTTTTACCCCATCCGGCATGAAAAACTGTAAGAAGATACACCCTTCAAAATAGCAAATTGAAAGTGAATACGGATTAACATTACCAAATAGACCCACATACATCTTCTTTATTGACAATAAAGATACTTTTGTGTCCGAAAAGATTTCTTTTTGCAACGACACCCCGCGTATCAGGTTACAAAATAACACAACAACAGATCACATGGCAAATCTAAGATTCAAAGCAGTAGAAGAAGCTTCCAAACGGAAAGCAGTAGAAGTGCCCGTCCCGGCAGAAAAAACATCCGAATACTTCGGCAAATACGTCTTCGACCGGAAGAATATGCGCAAATACCTGTCGAAAGAAACCCTGAAATTGGTACTGAACGCCATCGACAAAGGCGAACCGCTGGACAGGGAAGTGGCCAACCACGTAGCCGCCGGTATGCGTATGTGGGCGATGGAAATGGGCGCTACGCACTATACCCACTGGTTTCATCCATTGACCGACGGGACAGCTGAGAAACACGATGCCTTTGTCTCGTTTGATGGAAGCGGCGGTATGATCGAAGAGTTCTCAGGCAAACTGCTCGCCCAGCAGGAGCCCGACGCTTCCAGCTTTCCGAGCGGCGGTATCCGGAACACGTTTGAAGCCAGAGGTTATACCGCCTGGGATCCCTCCTCTCCTGCCTTCATCATCCAGGACACGTTGTGTATCCCCACCATCTTCATCTCCTATACGGGAGAAGCGCTGGATTACAAGACACCGTTGTTAAAATCCATCGCAGCCGTCGATCGGGCAGCTACGGATGTATGCCATTATTTTGATAAGAATGTCAAAAAGGTATTCTCTTATCTCGGCTGGGAACAGGAATACTTCCTGGTGGACGAAGCGCTCTATGCCGCCCGTCCCGACCTTATGCTGACCGAGCGCACACTGATGGGACACGACAGCGCCAAGAACCAGCAGTTGGAAGACCATTACTTCGGATCCATCCCCACCCGCGTACTGGCTTTCATGCGAGAGTTGGAATATGAGTGCTTTAAACTGAGCATCCCCGTCAAGACACGTCACAACGAAGTGGCTCCCAACCAGTTCGAACTGGCGCCCATCTTTGAAGAGTGCAACCTGGCCGTCGATCATAACCTCCTCCTGATGTCGGTGATGAAAACGGTGGCACACCGGCATCATTTCCGCGTCTTACTGCATGAAAAACCATTCAAGGGGATCAACGGATCGGGTAAACACAACAACTGGTCGCTCGGTACGGATACCGGCGTCAATCTGTTGGGACCGGGTAAGAATGCCAAAGAGAACCTCCAGTTCATCACCTTCGTATCCAATGTGCTGATGGCGGTATATAGACACAATGCCCTGCTGAAGGCCAGCATCTCGTCGGCCACCAACGCACACCGGCTCGGCGCCAACGAAGCGCCGCCGGCGATTATCTCCGTCTTTATGGGTAGCCAGATATCCGCCCTGTTGGATGAGTTGGCCGGCAGTGAAGATCTGAAAGATATCGAAGTCCGTGAGAAGACGGGTACCCGCCTCTCGCTCAACCATATCCCGGAGATCATGGTTGACAATACCGACCGCAACCGTACGTCGCCCTTTGCTTTTACCGGTAACCGCTTCGAGTTCCGCGCCGTAGGTTCGTCGGCCAACTGTGCCGCCGCCATGCTGGCGCTCAATACCGCCGTAGCCGGACAGTTGAACATATTCAAGACAGAAGTCGATACCCTGATTACCCAAGGCATGCAGGCGAAAGAAGCCCTCTTCACCGTCGTGCGCCGGAATATCCGCGACTCCAAAGCCATCCGTTTCGACGGCAATGGTTACAGCGACGAGTGGAAAGTCGAAGCCTCCGGCCGCGGACTAGATTGTGAAACCCGTGTGCCCGTCATCTTCGACGCTTACCTCACACCGCAGTCCGTCTCCCTGTTTGCAGACACCCAGGTATTGAGCGAACGCGAACTCCATGCCCGTAACGAAGTGAAATGGGAGCAATACACCAAGAAAATACAGATCGAAGCCCGCGTGCTAGGCGACCTGGCCATGAACCATATCATCCCGGTCGCCACCCGTTACCAGGGATTGCTGCTCGACAATGTCGCCCGCATGTTCGCCCTCTATCCGAAAGAAAAAGCGATGAAGATCGCCGCGCAAGACCTCGCCATCATCGAGGATATTGCCGACCGCCTCAATATCATCAAGACAAAGACCGACGAAATGGTGGAAGCCCGCAAGGTAGCCAACAAGATCGACCACGAGCGCGAGAAAGCAATGGCCTACTGCGAATACATCGCACCGTATTTTGAAGAGATCCGTTACCATATCGATAAGCTCGAGCTGACTGTCGATAACGAGATGTGGACATTGCCTAAATACCGCGAACTGCTCTTTATCAGATAACACGAACAACATGAACGAACAACACCATCATCTATACGATCCAGACAATGAACACGATGCCTGCGGTGTCGGCCTCCTGGTTGACCTGCACGGACGTAAATCCCACGATATCGTGGAAGAAGGATTGCAGGTACTCGAACACATGCTCCACCGGGGAGCAGAGAGCGCCGACAACAAAACCGGCGACGGCGCCGGCATCACCCTGCAAATTCCCCACGAATTTATCCTGCTCCAAGGCATTCCCGTGCCGGAAAAAGGGACATACGGCACGGGACTTGTCTTCCTCCCCCAGGCAAAAGAAGCGGCTGACCGCTGTATGGACATCATCCGGCAGGCAGTGGAAACGGAAGGATTGCAGGTACTGGCCGTACGCGATGTACCTGTGAACAGTGACATCCTGGGCGAGATATCCAAGCAGAACGAACCCGCCATCCGCCAGTTGTTCGTTGTCGGTGAAGAAGATCCGGACACCTTGGAACGTACCCTCTACATCGCCCGCCGGAAAGCCGAGAAAGCTATCCAGCAGGCGGCGTTGGATAGTTACATCGTCAGCCTCTCCACCCGGCGGATCGTTTATAAGGGAATGCTTACCTCCACCCAGTTGCGCCACTACTTCACCGACCTTACCAACCCCTACTTCACCAGCGGGCTGGCATTGGTTCATTCGCGGTTCAGCACCAATACCTTCCCTTCCTGGAAACTGGCGCAACCTTTCCGGCTGTTGGGACATAACGGCGAGATCAACACCATCCGCGGCAACCGTTATTGGATGGAAGCGCGCGAAAGCATCCTCGAGCCGGAGGGATTGGGGAATAAGGAAGACCTCTTCCCCACCCTGCAACCGGGTATGAGCGACAGCGCTTCGCTCGACAATGTGCTGGAATTCCTTGTCATGTCGGGCAAATCACTACCGCACGCCCTGGCGATGCTCGTTCCCGAAAGCTGGAACGAAAAGAATCCCCTCTCCCCCCCACTGAAAGCCTTTTATGAGTATCACAGTATCCTGATGGAACCGTGGGACGGACCCGCCACGCTCCTCTTTACCGACGGACGCTACGCCGGTGGCATGCTCGACCGCAACGGGCTGCGCCCTGCCCGGTACCTGATCACCCGCAACGACCGCATACTTATCGCTTCCGAAGTGGGCGTACTGCCTTTCGATCCTTCGGAGATCAGGGAAAAAGGCCGCCTTCAACCCGGTAAGATCCTGATGATCGACACGCAGGAAGGCAGGATATGCTACGACCGCGAGCTCAAAGAAGCACTCGCCTCAGCATATCCCTACGAAGAATGGTTGTCGAAAAACCGGATCAACCTCTCCACCATTACCACCGGACGTACCGTTACGCACACCCTCCCCGACTACCCCCATCGCCTCCTGGCATTCGGTTATACCAAAGAAGATATTGAAAAACTAATTCTCCCGATGGCGATCGAAGGGAAAGAACCTGTAGGCTCTATGGGGAATGATATACCATTAGCCATCCTTTCGCAACAACCCCAGCGCCTGTATTGCTATTTCCGGCAATTATTCGCACAGGTTACCAACCCGCCTATCGATCCCATCCGGGAAGAATTAGTGATGTCGCTCTCGCTGTATATCGGACGGCAGGACGCCAACCTGCTCACCCCTTCACCCGATCTATGCAAGATGGTGAAGCTACCCAGCCCGGTGATCCGCAATACCGACCTCGACATCCTGCGCCACCTCGCGTACAAAGGTTTCCGCCATATCACCCTGCCTATATTATATAATGTACGCGAGGCCGACGGACAGTCGCTCGCCGCAGCGTTAAGCCTCATCTGCCTCCAGGCGGAACAGGCGGTGGATGAAGGATACAACTACATCATATTAAGCGACCGCGCCATGGATGCCGGTCAGGCACCTATCCCCTCCCTGCTGGCGGTATCGGCGGTACATCACCACCTGATCGGGAAACGCAAACGCATGCAGATCGCCATCATCGTCGAAACGGCAGAAGCGCGCGAAGTAATGCACTTCGCCCTGTTGTGCGGCTTCGGAGCTACTGCAGTGAATCCGTATATGGCCTTTGCCATCCTCCACGACAAGGTGCAATCGCGTGATATCCGGTTGGATTATCCCACGGCGGAGAAGAACTACATCAAGGCGGTCAATAAAGGCCTGTTGAAAGTCCTCTCCAAAATGGGCATCTCCACGCTGCGCAGTTACCGCGGGGCACAGATATTCGAATCCATCGGCATCAGCCGGGAAGTACTGGATACCTATTTCCACGGCATGACATCCCGTATCGGAGGTATCACCCTCGACGATATCGCCCGCGAAGCATTGGCGGCACATACCCGCGCCTATGACACAGACGACAGGGCGGCGTTCTTTCCCGAAACAGCCGGCCAGTATGTCTATCGCAAGGAGGGCGAACACCATGCCTGGAATCCGGAAACCATCACCCGGCTGCAACGGGCTACCCGCCTCGGCGACTATGCCCTGTTCAAGGAATATACCCGGATGGTGGACGAAAAAGAACACCCCCTTTTCCTCCGCGACCTGCTGGCATACAAGCGCAACCCGATCGATATCGCCGAAGTGGAACCGGTTGAACAGATCACCCGCCGCTTTGTATCCGGCGCCATGTCGTTCGGTTCGATCAGCAAGGAAGCGCACGAAGCCATCGCCATTGCCCTCAATACCCTGCATGGCAAAAGCAATACGGGAGAAGGAGGCGAAGACCCTGCCCGTTTCCTCCCCGGCGAAGACGGACTGAACCGGCGGAGCGCCATCAAGCAGATCGCTTCAGGACGGTTTGGCGTTACCGCCGAGTACCTGGTCAATGCCGACGAACTCCAGATCAAAGTAGCGCAGGGAGCCAAACCCGGTGAAGGCGGCCAGCTTCCCGGATTCAAAGTAGATAAGGTAATCGCCCGTACCCGCCATTCCATCCCGGGTATCACGTTGATTTCCCCCCCTCCCCATCACGATATTTATTCGATTGAAGACCTGGCGCAACTGATCTTCGACCTGAAGAATATCAATCCCACAGCACGGATCAGCGTCAAGCTGGTAGCCGAAAGCGGTGTGGGAACAATCGCCGCCGGAGTAGCCAAAGCCAAAGCCGACGCGATCGTGATCAGCGGATCGGAAGGCGGTACGGGTGCAAGCCCCCTCAGTTCGGTCAAACACGCCGGTATTCCCTGGGAGATCGGACTGGCGGAAACACAACAGACCCTGGTGATGAACAACCTGCGCGGCTATGTCCGTTTGCAAACCGACGGGCAACTGAAGACCGGACGCGACATCATCGTCGCCACCCTCCTCGGCGCCGAAGAATTTGGTTTTGCCACCAGCGCACTGATCGCACTGGGCTGTGTGATGATGCGCAAATGCCACCTGAATACCTGCCCCGTCGGTATCGCCACCCAGGACGAAACACTCCGTTCGCGCTTCACCGGAAAGCATACGTATGTGATCCACTTCCTTACCTTCCTTGCCGAAGAAGTGCGTGAGCACCTGGCGGCAATGGGTTTCCGCAGCCTCGACGAGATCGTGGGACGGAGCGACCTGCTCGAATGCCGTTCATACCCGCCAGACAGCAAAGCCCACAAGGTGGATCTGTCGCGCCTGCTCCATTTCGATGGCACTGGCAAGGATATCCGTTCCGCCCGCCCACAGGAACACAAGATCGACCAGGTACTCGACCGCGAACTGATCCGCCAGGCGCAGCCCGCACTCGAGAAACAACTACCGGTAGAGTTCACCAAAGCAATAACCAATACCGACCGCGCCGCGGGAGCCATGCTCTCCGGTGAAGTAGCCCGTCGCTACGGCAACACAGGCCTGCCTGCCGACAGCATCCGCATACAATTCAAAGGGTCGGCCGGACAAAGTTTCGGCGCTTTCCTGGCAGCCGGCATCTCCTTTCGGCTCGAAGGGGAAGCAAACGACTACCTGGGGAAAGGGTTGTCGGGCGGAAAGATCGTCGTGATCCCGCCCGCAACCTCGACTTTTTCTCCGGATGCCAACTGTATCGCAGGCAACACCCTGCTCTACGGGGCGACATCCGGCGAAGTATATATCAATGGACGCGTAGGCGAACGCTTTTGCGTGCGTAACAGCGGAGCTATCGCTGTGGTAGAAGGCGTGGGCGACCATTGTTGTGAATACATGACCGGCGGACGCACCGTCGTGCTTGGCGCTGTCGGTAAGAACTTCGCCGCCGGGATGAGCGGAGGAGTGGCGTATGTACTCGACGAGGAAGGCAGTTTCGATTATTACTGCAACATGGAAATGGTGGAACTCTCCCTCGTGGACACGAAAACCGATTGCGACGAACTTCGCAGCCTCATTGAAGCCCATGCCCGATACACCCACAGCCCGTTAGCCGTCCGTATCCTCGCCGGTTGGGAGCATTACCTGCCGCAATTCATCAAAGTCACCCCTTTCGAATACAAGAAGGTCTTGCAGGAAGAGAAGATGGAAGCCATCAAACAAAAATTAGCACAAGTAGAATCCGATTACTGATACCCTATGGGAAATTCAAAAGCATTTCTTTCGATCAACCGGAAAGAAGCCGGTTACCGTCCCGTCATGGAGCGGATCACCGACTTCGGCGAAGTAGAACAGACACTCAACAGCGAAGACCGGATGTTGCAGGCATCGCGCTGCATGGATTGCGGCGTACCGTTCTGCCACTGGTCGTGCCCCCTCGGCAACGTGATGCCCGAATGGCAGGATGCCCTGCACAAAGGCAACTGGCAGGAAGCCTGCACCATCCTGTCGCGCACAAATAACTTCCCGGAATTTACCGGACGCGTATGCCCCGCCCTCTGTGAAAAGAGTTGCGTGTTGATGCTGAGCAACCAGCCGGTGACGATCCGGGAAAACGAAGTCGCCGTGGTAGAACATGCCTTCCAGGAAGGATACATCCGTCCCCAACCGCCCCGGACGCGGACAGGCAGGAAAGTGGCGGTGATCGGCTCAGGACCCTCCGGACTGGCTGCCGCCGATATGCTGAACCGGAAAGGACACGCCGTGGTGGTGTTCGAAAAGCAGGAACTACCCGGCGGGCTGCTCCGTTTCGGTATCCCCGATTTCAAACTGAACAAAGCAGTGATCGACCGCCGCCTGCAACTTCTCCGGGAGGAAGGTGTTGTTTTTATCTGCCGCAAAGAGATCGGGAAAGACATCCTGCCCGAGCAGTTACTATGGGATTATGATGCCCTATGTATCGCCATCGGCGCCGAACAGCCCCGCGACCTGGCGGTGGAAGGACGCAAACTGAAAGGGATCCATTTCGCCCTCGACTTCCTGCAGCAACAGAACCGGATCGTTGCGGGCGCGCCGGCTCCGGCAAACGGACGGCTCTCCGCCTACCACAGGCAGGTGGTGGTGATCGGTGGCGGCGATACCGGTTCCGATTGCGTAGGCACCTCTATCCGCCAGAAAGCAACCAGCGTCACACAGCTTGAGATACTGCCGCAACCACCTTCGGATCATAACGCCGACACCCCCTGGCCTGCCTGGCCGAACATTCTGAAGACAACCAGTTCGCACCTGGAAGGATGTACCCGTCGCTGGAGCCTCTCCACCAAACGCTTCATCGGCGATGAGAACGGACGCGTCACCGGTGTGGAAGTGGCAGAGGTGGCATGGAGCAGAAACGCCGACGGCCGCCTCATCCCCACTGAAACCGGACATACGGAAGTAATCCCCGCCGACCTGGTATTGCTCTCGATGGGATACCTGCATCCCGTACATAAAGGCTTACTCGAACAACTCAATATCGCCTGCGACGAACGGGGGAATGTACATACCCCAACCCCCTTCCGGTCGTCCGTCCCCAAGGTATTCGTCGCCGGTGACGCGCTGACCGGCGCCAGCCTCGTTGTCCGCGCCATCGACTCCGGCCGCCAAGCCGCTGCCTCCATCCATCAGTTCCTGTCCACGCTGCCTCCTTCGCTGTAAAGGAAGAAAAGACCGCCCGTCAGAACAAACGGAAAAAGAATACTGTTTTAGCTTATATACTTGTTTTATCCAATCAGATCAAACAACAACATGAAGCGAAGGAATCTATATGGTATGCTTTTCCTGTTTGCAACCATCGCAGGGACAGCACAGGAACAAACAGACGAGAAAGGATATGTGGACGGGAAATGGGTGACCACCGGTGTTGCCGGGATCAACCTCTCGCAGACGGCACTGAGTAATTGGTCGGCAGGGGGCGAGAACTCCCTGGCGGGAAACGCCTACCTGAACGGGAAGCTCCTGCGGAAAAGCGGGAACTGGCTCTGGCAGAACACGCTGGTACTGGAATACGGGCTGTCGAACAACCGATCGGATGGGACGCGAAAGACGAACGACTTCATCGGTTTGGCTACCCAGTTGGGGTATTCCACCAATAACGTTTGGTTTTATACCGGCATGGCGGATCTGAAAACGCAATTCGCCAGGGGATATAACTATCCCGACAAGACGCAGTATATCTCCACCTTCTTCGCGCCCGCTTACTCGACGGTATCCGTAGGGCTGGAGTATCGCCCGAAAGCCAACTATTCGATCTATCTCTCGCCGATAGCGGCCAAGCTGACGTTTGTGGAAGACGACTACCTCTCGTCTATCGGAGCGTTCGGCGTGGATCCCGGCGACAGGTTCAGGGCCGAGATGGGTGCATACCTGAAAGGCCGTATCGAACAACAACTGATGGAAAATGTCAAACTGGTATCGATCGCCGATTTCTTCACGTCGTATGATGACCAGTTCGGGAATATAGACGTCAACTGGGATGTTTTGATCAGCATGAAGATCAACAAATTCCTGTCGGCTTCCCTCAACACCACGCTGAAATACGACAACGACGTCAAAACTACCGACGACACCGGCGCCATCCGTGGCGCCAAAGTCCAGTTTAAAGAGATTCTCGGAATAGGACTGGCGTACAATTTCTGAAAAGCCCGTGCATTCACGAGTTGCACATTTTTTGCCTGTCAGGCATCCAATGTCATTTCTTTTATATTACTTTACATTCGGAACACACTGGTTCTGTAATTTATCGGATACATTATGAAAAAGACATTCATTACATGTGCTGTTTTGTGCATTCTCGCTACAGGTTGTAGTTTTGACAAACAATCAGGTAAATCCATCGCCTGTATGGATGTCACGAAAGCGTATCCTGAAAAGGGAATCGATTTGACAACGATTGCCGACATCTCCTGATGGATATCTGCATGGATGCCGGAAGATATCAGTTCATGGCCGTTTATTCGTATGCAGTAACCGGAGAATCGCCTTCCCCCACCTACTATATGCGGGATAAGCAAACCAATGAACTCTTCCGTCAGAAACTGATCCTGCCTGATTTTCCGGAGAAAGAACTCCATATCAACCCTCGTCTTCACAGCTATTATGAGAATAGGTACCATTTTGAACTGGATTACTCCGAACTCATCGATGCTTATACGGAAAATAAACTGAGTGGCCCGTTAAAAGAACTCGTCGCCTCCCTGGGTGAGGATGAGGATAATAGCATTTTTGTGTTTGTTGATTTTAAATAAAGGGGGTATATCAAAGCCTATCCGGGTTTTGACACATCCGCCTCTTCATCTTACTAAATAGCAACAGACTCCCGTAGCTTTAGTGAACCGCTTACCTTCTTCTATTGCCAAGATACTGAACCATTCGTTGTTCCACCCGGGTGGGACACGTGTTCCACCCGGCTGGGACACATATCCCACCTGGCTGGAACACGTATCCCACCCGGGTGGAACAACTAAATGTTTAGCATGCTGACAATAATACATCCGTATGTATGTATTACATCTTGTATATACGTACGATAAATGAATGGGAACGCATAGATATGCCCCCATCCCATGCTTGGTGCTACAACGGATGCTTGCAGGATTCCTCGCTTAAAGGCAGGGTAAACCAGAAAACGGAGCCTTTACCCGGCACGGAATCCACGCCGATTTCCCCTCCCATGGCTTCAACCATGGCTTTGGCGATCGGCAATCCCAAACCGATACCCTGGTTAAACGCATTCTCTTTGTAAAAGGAGTCGAACACCTTCTGCCTGTTCGCTTCCGTGAGACCCACGCCGGTATCTTCCAGTTTCATGAGGCACTGGTTGTTGGCCGTCAGGGCATACGACAAGGTGATCGTACCCTGACGGGTATGTTTCGACGCGTTACTTACAAACTGCGCCAACACCTGGCGCACCCGCTTCCGGTCTGCATACACCTGATACGCAGGCAGGCTGTTGTCAAACACAAAAGACACAGCAGCCGGCAGCAGCGGTTCGTAAAGGCTGACCACCTCTTTCGCTATTTCATGGACTGAAACGGATGTAATGCAATAATCCAGCGTACCGAGTTCGATTTTGGAAAAATCGAGGATATCATCCACCAGTTGCAGGAGCAGGGAATTATTCTTATTGATGATCTTGCGGAACGTTTCTGTTTCCGGTGTACTGTTCAGATCCACCAGGAAATTGGAGAATCCGACAATGGAATTGAGGGGCGTACGTACTTCGTGGCTGATATTCCCCATAAAGGCGGTCTTCAGCCGGTCGGCTTCCTGTGCCCTCAACAATTCCATCTCCTGTTCTTTCTCCCGGGTAATATCGGTGGAATAACACAATACCTTAACCGGTTTACCCTTTTTATCCCGTACGCTCACCCGTACATTGGACATGTACCAGCAGGTATGTCCGTCCAACAGCCGTCGGTAGGTGGCCGAACAATGATCCCGATCCCCATTCATCAGCGGGGTATATACGTTTTTCCGGATGGCATCCCTGTCGTCCGGATGAATGGAATCAAACAACTCATTCAATGTGCGTGGCGCATAGGCTTCATCCCCCTCTTTCGACGTGGTCGAAGCCGTATAGTCCAATAGTTCGTCACTTGTTTCTTCCTGTTCATCAAATTCCCAGATAAACGAATCCCCTGTGTCAATAGCGGCCTTTAGTTTCGCCAGGTTTCGTTTCAGTTCTTCATCCCGGAGGTAATTCTCCGTATCGTCGAACAGGATGGTGAAATAAAACAGCAGCTTATTGTACGCGTCTTTGACCGGATGGCTGAATCCCCGGATCAGTTTGAATGCATCTTCATGGACAGACGAGAAGTATCCTTTTTCCTTTGCCAGCTTGAAATTGTACATCATGGCGAATCCCAGGTCTTCTCCCCGGCGTAACTGTTCCATTTGTTCGTGGGTTATATTGGGATTATCGTACAAACTGAGACCTATGGCCTGTTCACGCGTATATCCGAACAGTTCCAGGTCTGCGGGATTCATATCGAACAGGCATCCGTTCTCGTCGTACAGTTCCACCGCCCATGCCAGGTTATCAAACACATAACGGAACAGGGATTCCCCTTTCAGCAACTGGTGCGACGAGTGGACTGCCGCCCTTCGCGCCTTCTCCCGGTCGATTCCGATAGCAAACATCGGTGCCAGGATGCGGAGGTTTTCCGCATCCAGCGATGTCCATATCCGGGGAGTAAGCAGGTTTTCCATTACCAGGAACCCTTCCATCTGCCTGTTCGCCTCTACCGGAACGATGAGGTAAGCCAATGTTTTCAGGTATTCCATAAACTGTCTTTCGCTGACTTCCGCCGGGGGAATATCCGCGAGGTCGTTTACCATCACCGCTTTTCCCTGCTGAAGCAACTCCATTATCCAGGCATGGTCGTCCACCGGCCTGCGTTTGTCGTACATAAACGGAAGGGGATCCACCCTGTCCGCATTGGACTGATTTACATAATACAGTTCATTCGCCTGCCGGTCGAAACCTACCAGCGATACCCTGTCCACGGAGAAGAAGTTGCGCACCAATGCGAGCGCTTCGTCCAGGGAATCAGCGTTTTTGGAATGTATGAGGGACAGGATGCGGACAACTGTTTCCCGCAGCGACACGATATTCTGTATCAGGAGGGTGGAGCCGAGCATGGTATCGGCCTGACTATCGGATTGTTTCATAAGGGTAAGTGTCTAATATCAATAATTTATGCCGGTACCCCGGCGCCTAAAGGCAATGTAAACCAGAAAACGGAACCTGATCCTTCTGTCGAATCCACGCCGATGCGTCCCCCCATCCCTTCGATCATGGATTTGGCGACTGCCAGCCCCAGACCGGTACCCTGGTTGAAGTGATCCACCTGGTAAAAATAGTTGAAGATGAATTCCGTTTCTTCCCGTGGAATCCCGATACCCGTATCGGATACCTTGAGTAGCAGCATCTCGTCGTCGTCCACCTCATACGAAAGGGTAATACGTCCCTGTTGCGTATATTTGATGGCATTTCCCACCAGTTGCGACACGACCTGGCGCACCCGTTTCCGGTCGGCATAGATATGGATATCCGGTGCATCCGCCTGAAATACCAGCGACACCTCCGGAGCAAGCATTAACTCATACGACTCCACCACTTCTTCGCATACCGCTCTGACCGGCATCCTTGCCAGCCTGTATTGCAGCGTTCCCACTTCGATCTGTGAAAAATCAAGGAGATCATCCACCAATTGCAGCAGCAAGACGTTGTTGTGGTTGATGGTATTGCGGAAAGATTCCGTTTCCTCCGTGCTGTTGGCATCGGCCAGGATATTGGAGAATCCCACAATGGCATTCAGGGGTGTGCGGATCTCATGGCTGATATTCGCCATAAAAGCGGATTTGAGTTTCTCGGCTTCCCGGGTTTTGAACAGTTTGATCTCTTTCTCCTTCTCCTGGGTGATATCCGTGAGATAGGCCACGATCTTTTCCGCCTTCTGCTGTTTATCCCATTTATAAGTCCGCAAACTGGCACGAAACCAGTGCGTTTTTTCTTCAATTATATGTCGGAATACAAATGTGCAATGCGTCCGTTTTCCGGTCTTCAATTGATAAATGTGATGGTTATAGGTACGAATATCTTCCGGGTGAATGGATTGTTTCAGCAGATGAGGCGACTGGGATATCTCTTTCCAGAAACGGACAATGACATCAGCGGTGGGAGTAAAAGCCATGCTGAAATCCACATGCAACCGGTTAGCCGGCAGATCATAATCCATCAGGAACGATTTCCCGGTATCCACCGCCGTCTTCATCTTGAAGAGGAGGCGTTGGACTTCTTTATTTTTCAGGTAATTGTCGGTATTATCGTATGCCAGGAGCAGATACCCGATCGTATGGTTCCGTGCATTCTTCATCGGGACGAAGCGCACCATCAGATACTTGACTTCGTTCTTATAGCAGGATTCATAATAGCCGCACCGGCTGTTTTTCCCGAAATCGTACCGGATATCGTCATATACGATTTCTCCGGCCAGCAGCTTGTCTTTCTTATCCTGCGATAAGTTCATGCTTTCGAACAGTTGCAGCCCGAGGATATCATTCCGGGTGGTGCCGAACAGTTGCAGTCCCGCCTCATTGATATCGATCAGCAATCCATGTTCATCATATACTTCCACGCACCATACCAGGTTGTTGAATATGATCCGGAAGATGGTTTCATGTTCCAGGATCTGACGGGCGGAGGTGATCAGCTTGCGGTCTATCAAGGCTTTTTCAACGGTCACGGAGATCAGGTGGGCAAACAAACGGGCACATTCGATATCCCATTCCGTCCACCGACGCGTACGGCCAAAGGTTTCCATCACCACATAGCCGTTAGCCTCCTCCTCTTTCACGGAAGGAAAGATACAAATGGAACGTACGCCCGCCTGTAGAAAGAACGAACGATCGACTTCCGTACCTGTATAGGTTTCCAAATCATCCACAGTGATCGGCTCCATCCGGAAGATCGGCTCCATATCCCATTCCAGTCCCGAAATGGGAATATAATCCAGATCGCTCCCCGGTACGGAACCGTAAGATCCGGCATATGCCTGGCCGATCGTAAACATGCCCTGGCGGTTATCCTGAAAACCGCCAAAAGAAACACGATCGACCTGGAAAAAGTCGAGTAAAAGGGTAAGCATTTCGTGAACGGCCGTATCGGAGCCGGAGTGCAATAAGTCGAAAAGCGTGGATAAGGTACGGCGTAAAAAGACCATATCCCGGGTTAAATTATCAATCATACTGATAGACTATTTGACAAATGGTTTCCTCGCGGAATCTATTACGTTTAAACGGGCTAACAAAAATAATGGATTTTTTTGTTTATGATTGAGCCGGATGATACTTTTATTTCATTTTTTATGCGAATACCTGCATTTGGGACTATTTTCTTTGAGTTTGCGACAAATGGACGGGGGCAACGACGGGTGATACGGGGATGGTAAACCAGAAAACAGAGCCTTCGCCTTCGACGGAGTCCATGCCGATCACCCCGCCCATCCCCTCGACCAGCATCTTGGCGATCGACAACCCCATACCTACGCCCTGGTGGAAATGATCCACCTGGTAAAAGGATTGGAAGATGGCGTTTCGTTCTTTCTCCGGGATACCGATGCCGGTGTCGGATACTTTCAGCGCGAACGACCCTTCCGGCGTACATATGTAGGAGAGGGTGATATGTCCCTGCAGGGTATATTTCACGGCATTGCCAACCAACTGTAATATGACCTTGAGGATCCGCTTCCGGTCGGAATGGATGATACATACCGGAGATCCGGGAGCCAGTCCGAGTGCAACGCCTTCATGCAACAGGGGTTGGAAATCGTGTATCACGGATGAGCATACCTCCCGGATATCCATCGCCTCCACCCGGTATTCCATCCTTCCCGCATCCATCTGTGAGAAATCGAGGATGTCATCTACTAATTGCAGCAGGAGGGTATTATTCCGGCTGATCACCTCCCGGAAATTTTCCGTCTCCGGCGAATGGCAGATGTCCACCAGGATATTGGAAAAGCCGACGATGGCATTCAGCGGTGTCCGGATCTCATGGCTGATATTCGCCATGAAGGCCGAACGGACCTTTTCGCCTTCACGCGCGAGGAAGAGTTCCATTTCTTTTGCTTTCTGCTGGGTGATATCCGACGTGTAACATACGATCTTCAGGGGTTTGCCCGCCTCATCCCATTTACAGGTACGGATATTGGAGGTGAACCAGCGCGGCATGCCGTCGAGCATCCGGTGGAATACGGTGGTGAAATGGTCGATCTCTCCCTGCTTCAGCCGCACAAACTGCCGGATGGCAGCATAATCCGGGTCATCGACCGGCAGGGAGGTCAGCAGTTCTTCGGGATTTTCCGTCACATCCTGCCAGAAACAGGAGATAAGGTCTTTGGTCGCCGCACAGGCGGAGAGGTTGAAATCGTTTACCAGCTTTTTGGTTTGCAGGTTGTACTCCCACAGGAACGACTGGTTGGTATCCACCGCGGCCCTGATCTTGGCCAGGTTCAGTTGGATCGCCTCATTCTTCAGGTATCCTTCCGTATCGTCGAAGGTTAAGAGCACGTAGCCGATGATCGCATTCCGGCTGTCTTTCAACGGTGCTGTTTTACTCTTGAGGTATTTGATCCTGTTCCGGTATGCCGACGGATAATAGCCGGTGCGGGCTAAGCGGTCGAAGTCGTACGTCGTGGTGACGTTCACCTCCTCTCCTTTCCGCAGCTTGTCCTTGTGTTCGTCGTTCAGGTGGGGACTGTCAAAGATCGACATACCCAGCATCTCTTCTTTCCGGGCGCCGAATATCTCAAGCGCCGCGCTGTTGATATCGATCAGTCGTCCGTTCTCGTCGAAAACCTCCACGCCCCAGCCCAGGTTGTCGAAAATAATCCGAAACATCGCTTCACTTCGCAGCGTTTGGTTGGCTTGCGTCTGATCGCAGCCTGACATACGGGTGTCCGGAACTGATGCGTTCATAGTAACAATTAAATGAGTGTTCTTTGTTTAATGAAACAAAAATACGTAATTCCTCATTACCGAACGAGAAATTACGTATTTTTCTATGTGAAAATGTTGATTATCCAGCTACGGATTAACGATACAGGCGATAGAATTCAGCCACAGACTCGATTCCTTTATAGAAGAAATCCAACCGGCAACTTTCATTGGGCGAATGGATCGCGTTTTGCTCCAGGCCGAATCCCATCAGGATCGTCTTGATACCCAACACCTGTTCGAAGGTGGAGATGATGGGGATACTCCCGCCCCGGCGGACAGCCAACGGCTTGATACCGAAAGCGATTCCCACCGCTTCTTCCGCCGCCTTATACGCCGGCAGGTCGATCGGACAGACATACCCCTGCCCGCCATGCGAAGGACGGACGCTCACCGTCACATAATCGGGAGCCATCCGTTCCATATAGGCTTCAAACAGGCGTGAAATCGTGGCATGATCCTGGTGCGGAACCAACCGGCAGGATACTTTGGCGAACGCTTTCGACGGCAATACCGTCTTGCTTCCCTCACCCGTATAACCTCCCCAGATACCGCAGATATCAAAGCAGGGACGGCAACTGTTCCGTTCGAGGGTGGAGAAACCGGCTTCTCCCTTCAGCGCTTTCACACCGATCGCCTGTTTATATGCGGCTTCATCGAAAGGTACCTGGCGGAGCATGGCGCGCTCGGCTTCAGACAACATTTCCACATCGTCGTAGAAACCGGGGATAGCGATGCGTCCGTCGGCATCCGTTATATCGGCCATCAGTTTACAGAGGATGTTGATGGGATTGGCTACCGCCCCGCCGAAATGCCCCGAATGAAGGTCGCGGTTCGGCCCCGTCACCTCCACCTCCCAATAGGCCAATCCCCGCAGACCGGTAGTAAGCGAAGGGGTTTCCGCGTTCACCATGCTGGTATCGGATACGAGGATGATATCCGCCTGGAGTAATGCCCGGTGCTCCCGGCAAAAAGCGTCGAGGCTGGGTGAGCCGATCTCTTCTTCCCCCTCGAAGATAAACTTGACGTTGCAATGCAGCAGCTCATTCCGGAGCGCGGTTTCGAATCCTTTGACCTGTATCATGCCCTGCCCCTTGTCATCGTCGGCGCCACGCGCCCAGATACGGCCATCGCGGATCTCCGGTTCAAAGGGTTCGCTCTTCCAACGTTCGAGCGGCTCGGCAGGCATTACATCGTAATGGGCATAGACCAGTACCGTCGGTGCGTCGGCGCCATACATCCGTTCGGCATAGACCACGGGATTACCCAGGGTGGGCATGATCGCGGCTTTCGTGGCTCCCGAGCTTAGCAGCAGTTCTTTCCATCGTTCGGCGCAAGCCAGCATATCCGCCTTGTGCTCTTGCTTGGCGCTGACGGATGGGATACGCAGGAGGGAAAACAGTTCATCCAGGAATCGTTCCTTGTGGGTGTTGATATAGGTTCGGACTGACATAGTGATGGGATTTATACGTTATTCGTTCATTTCTTATTTTGCAAATATAGGGAAAGTAACAAGCAACACAAGGAAGAAAACGGGAAAAGCGTATATTTGTTCACTGACAAAAGCAATCCCATGAAAAGAATCATCCTTATTGGCGCCACATCGGGTATCGGATATGAGACAGCACGGCTGTATATCCGGCAGGGATGGCGCGTAGGTATAGCCGGGCGGAGGGTCGAACGCCTGGAATCACTCCAACAGGAAGCCCCCGACCGCGTATCTGTACAACAGATAGACGTCACCCTCCCCGAAGCCACCGACCAGTTATACCGGTTGATCGACCTCACCGGCGGCATGGATGTATTCCTGTTCTGTTCAGGTATCGGCAGCCAGAACCGCCTGTTGGAGATCGATACGGAACTGGCTACGATCCATACGAATGTGACGGGCTTCAGCCGGATGGTGATCACCGCCTGGCAGTATTTCCGCCAGCAGGGATACGGGCATATCGCCGCCGTCACCTCCATCGCCGGAACGAAAGGATTGGGCATCGCCCCTGCCTACTCGGCCACCAAACGGTATCAGAACACCTATCTCGACGCCCTTGCCCAACTGTCGCGGATGGAACGCCTGCCGATCGGCTTCACGGATATCCGTCCCGGTTTTGTGCAGACGGCGCTGCTGAAGAACGACCGTTATCCGCTGCTGATGCAACCCGACAAGGTAGCCCGGCAGATCGTCCGCGCGATCGGGAAAAAGAAACGGCGCATCGTCATCGACTGGCGATACGCCGTGTTGGTATCCGGCTGGAAACTGCTTCCGCAGTGGTTATGGGAACGACTGCGGATGATCCGCACTTAATAGCCGATCGTCATCCGCTGGCGGTGATGGGCGGGATGTTCGAACTCGTCGATCATCGCCACGGCATAATCCTCTACCGATATACGGCTCTTCCCGTCGGCGCCGACGATCAGGTCGTCCAACCCGAGGCGGAACGCCGCCGTCCGTTCACCCGGCGCGATATCGGCCGCCGGACAGAAATAGACCCAGTCCACTTCTTTTTCCCGCAACAGATAATCGGTATAGAAAGACGCGAGGCTTTTCACCACTGGCAGGAAAGAGGCGGGTATCGCTCCCGAATCCATCAGTTGTACGCCCGGTGATACCTGCAGGCTGCCAGCCCCGCCGACTACCAGGAAACGGTTCACTCCCGATTTTCTGACCGCACACAGGATCGATGGATACCCTTTGAGCGTATCTTCGGCTATATTCGGGTTCTTCCAACCGGGATTGTAAGCGCTGACCACGGCGTTGATACCCGTCAGTTTGCGCGATAATGTCTCGGTATCTATCACATCCACCTCTTCGATAGACAGTTTCGGATGGCGGAAAGCGATCTTCCCCGGGTTTCTTACAATGGCCGTTACGTGGATACCACGTCCGATTGCTTCTTTCAGGATGGCGGAACCGATGAACCCGGACGCGCCTATCAAGGCAATTCTTTTCATACACAACTCTATTAATGCTTTTACAATAGATCACTGTACATGTAACAAGGAAAAGAAGCAAAAAGATACCGGATCAGGCTTAAATTTTCAGTACACGGTAGAGTTTCTCGCGATAACTGTCACCCACAGGGATATGCTCCTTACCGATACGGATCGCATTCCGTTCAATATGTTCGATCTTATTCAGAGCCACAATATAGGAACGATGCACGCGCATGAAATTGTCGGCAGGCAGGAGAGACTCCATCGTCTGGAAGTTTTGCAGCGTCATGATCTTCGATTGCGAGGTAACGATCCGCAGATAACCACCCTGACCTTCGATGTAGAGGATATCAGCAAAGTCAACACGCTCCATCCGATACTCTGTTTTCACAAACATGAAGTTGGCTGGCGTACGATACTCCATTTCACTGGTCACCTTCTCTACTGCCAGACGAAAGCGGCTGAATGAATAGGGCTTCAGCAGGTAATCGGTCACGGCGTAGTCGAAACCTTTCACAGCATACTCGCTATAGGCAGAAACAATCACTACGTGAGGTTTGACCGTGAGGTGATCCAACAGGTCGAGACCTGTCATTTCTTCCATTTGGATATCGAGGAAGATGAGATCGACCGGCTGGCTCTTCAGAAAGGCAAGTGCCTCCCTTGCGTTGGTGAACGACTGCAACAGGTGCAAGTCTGGACTGGCCTGTACAAAGTCGGCCAACTTATCCACAGCCAGCGGACTATCGTCGATGATGATACACTTAATTTTCATGGGTATAGAGGATTAGGGTTACCTTATATATACCGTTCTTATCATCGATAGCCAACGTATGATGTTTGGGATATAGCAGTTCCAATCGACGGCAAAGGGTACGCAGCCCTACGCCTCCTACCTTGTCTTTGTGTATATGCTTTGCCGGATCGAAGAGGTTGACGGACGTAAAAGTGACGATTGTTTCATCGATACCGACCGTGAAGCGGATCGCTTCGGACCTGTCTTTATCCGTACAGTGTTTAAATGCATTCTCGATAAACGGGATGAACAACATGGGGGCTATCTGTATCCCTTCCGGATCTCCTTGTATATCAAACGTAACCAGCCGGTCATTTGCATACTGGATCTGCTGGATGTTTACGTAATTACGCAGGTATTGCAGTTCGCTTTTCAACGCTACTCGTTCGGTATCAGAGTCGTAGATCATATAGCGTAGCATATCCGAGAACTTAACCAGATAATCGGATGCTTTAGCCGCATCCTTACCAATCAACGCATCTATATTATTTAATGTATTGAACAGGAAGTGTGGATTGATCTGACTTTTCAGCAACGCCAGTTCGCTGTGGAGATTCTGTTGCTTCAATTGTTCATTTAGCAGACGGTCGTTATACCAGTTCTCGAAGATACGGAACAACGAACCGCCCACAGCGAAAAACAAGGTATACGAATACACCAACACCAGATAAGACATATAATGCCAATTGACAGAAATCGAACAAGTTGACAACAACGTCACAAACAGGAACGGGAAACCAAGCAGGAACAACACCGGCCACACTTTGCCCATTAATTTCCCCTTACGGACCGCTTTTGGAATAAAAACACCATAGAACAGATAAAACACGCTAATGGCCAGGAATACATAAATCAGCAAGCCGACGACCATTTCCCACACATTGAACAGACTCCACATATCCTTGCCCATGTCAACCTGTACGAACAACGATCCCAGTTGATCGAGAAAAATACTCCAAGGACTTTTGACTGATGGCCTGTCAAAACCTGGGAGCGTGTTAAACTGTGCAGCCCACCGGCTAAATGTCAGGATAACAGGAAAGCATAACCAGAACAGGGTATGCATAATAACGACCATTGATTCCTGACTTTGACAATGCGTCACCCTAAACGTTCAACGCGACAAAGAGAGGTTCAAGCTTCCTTTGTTCGGGGGTCAGGTATAGGGTTTGGGTTGCTCTCTCCCCGTTAGGGAGCTTGATTGTAACAGTTGACAATGTCT
>JAVBUE010000083.1:0-8697 GCA_031555735.1 Tannerellaceae bacterium | reverse complement strand
GTTCGAATCCCGCTCTCTCCGCGCCGTGTGTTGATTGTACCATGAACGAACAAGTAAAAACAAAATAAAAATAAGAGAATTATTAATCTTAAAAATTAAACACACAATGAAACAGTTATTTGCAAAAGCATTCTTGGGTTTGTGCGCCCTTGGAACCTCTACAGTAGCATTCGCGCAGGAAGCAGCCGTCGAGACAGGTTTCCACCAGGCTCTCAAGATTAAGTTTATTGAAGGTAGTGCCAACTTTATGAGCTTGGTAGCTATCACTTTGGTACTTGGTTTGGCTTTCTGTCTGGAAAGAATCATTTACCTGAACCTGGCTGACAACAATCCGACCAAACTGTTGCAGGGTATTGAAGACGCGTTGGACAAAGGTGACGTAGAAGGTGCTAAGGCGATTGCCCGTGACACAAGAGGCCCGATTGCTTCCATCGCTTATCAGGGTTTAATGAGAATCGACCAGGGTATTGACATCGTAGAAAAATCTATCGTTTCTTACGGTGGTGTTCAGGGTGGTTTACTGGAAAAGAACCTTTCGTGGGTAACGTTGTTTATCGCTATGGCTCCGTCTCTCGGATTCTTGGGAACAGTAGTAGGGATGGTTATGGCATTCGACAAAATCGAACAGGTGGGTGATATCAGCCCGACGGTTGTTGCCGGTGGTATGAAAGTGGCTTTGATCACGACGATCTTCGGTCTTATCGTAGCATTGATTCTTCAGGTATTTTATAACTATCTGCTCAGCAAACTGGAAGGCATCCTGAACAAAATGGAAGATGCTTCTATCACACTGGTGGATACAGTTATCAAATACTATGTAAAATTCAATAAATAATCCCGACCATGGCTGTTACTAAAATTAGAAAATTATCCAGCTGGGTCCTGATCGCTTGTACGGTTATCACCTTGGTGGTATTAGGTATGTTCTTCTTCGGAGGAGATAACGAACCGTACAAAGGCGAATTATGGAATCCGATCTATGTGGATCTGCTCCTGCAATGGCAGTATGTCTTGTTTGCCGGTGCGTTCTTTGCTACTATTATATTTGCTGTTTGGCAATTCATTACCAACTTCAAGATCAACCCGAAAGGGGGCGTTATGGGCCTGATCGTTCTCGTAATGTTTGCCGGATTAATGTTTATCACCTATGCGATGGGCAGTGAAGTTCCGGTACCGGTATTGAACTCTGAAGCACAGGCATTCAATACTCCTTTCTGGTTGAAAATCACGGATATGTGGTTGTATTCCACCTATGTATTGACATTCCTTGTTATTCTGGCCATTTTCGCAGGAAGTTTAAAGAACATTTTTAACAAGTAATCCAAAGCAATATTATGGGTAAGAAAAAGAGAAAATCCCCAGGTATTAATGCTACTTCTTCTGCCGACATTGCTTTCATGTTGTTGTTGTTCTTTTTGATGACTTCTTCCATGGATACAGACCGCGGTTTACCGAGACGTTTACCGATGCCTGTTCCGAAAGATCAGAAAAAAGACGATATGGATATTAAGAAAAGAAATCTGTTGACCGTGCTGATTAACAGCAGTAACCAGATTCTTTGCAACGGTGAATACATCGATATCAAACAACTGAAAGATCGGGTGAAAGAGTTCATTGATAATCCATACAACGATGAGCACAAGCCGGAAAAAATCGCTGTTGATGTCCCCTTCTTTGGAGAAATGATGGTAACTAAAAACCATGTGATCTCGTTGCAAAACGACCGTGGTACCGAATATCAGGCTTATATCAACGTACAAAATGAATTGGCTTCCGCCTATATGGAGCTGAGAAATGATGTATCGTTAAAGAAATTCGGTAAAACATTCATGGATTTAGACGAAGAACAGCAGGCTGCTGTTACCATGATCTACAAACAGGTGATCTCGGAAGCAGAACCTAAAAATTATGGAGGGGTTAAGTAATGGGAAAATTTAGTAAAGCAGGTGGGCGTGAAATGCCCGAATTGAATACTTCATCATTGCCTGACCTGGTATTCGCATTCTTGTTCTTCATCATGATGGTAACAACTATGCGCGAGGTATCCTTAAAAGTAATTTTTCGCTCTCCGCAAGCATCTGAACTTCAGAAACTGGAAAAGAAATCGTTGGTGACCTTTATTTATATCGGTGAGCCGACAGCCGAATACAAATCCAAAGTAGGTTCTGCTACACGTATTCAGTTGAACGATAACTTCGCCGATGTAGATGAGATCCAGGATTACATCGCTCAGGAGAAATCCAGTATGAAAGAAGAAGACGCACCGTTCATGACGATTTCCATCAAAGCGGACAAAGAAACGCAGATGGGTATTATCACCGACGTAAAGCAAGCTCTTCGTGAAGCGTACGCACTGAAAATCAGTTATTCGGCCACACCACGCATCAACGCGTTGTAAGACGAATAATGCAGTACATAAGAAAAGGCAGTATCCTCGGATGCTGCCTTTTTTGTTGTTGAAAAGAGAGAGGTCTTGCTCTCTACTTCGCATGTTCGCTGATATTCACCATCCGGGAACTTACCTTATACCCCATACACCTCATGATGGATGATCCGTGTCCATGCATCAAACGTACGAGCCAGATCGGCATTCCCCCAACTCATCAGGCGCATTTCCAACACCTCCGGGTTCTCCGGATGATAAGGAGGCTGGAAATAGGGATGGTTGTATAAGGCGAAACCCTGCCGCTCATAAAAAGCAATCCGTCGACGGCTCCACTCATCTTCCGGCAACTCCACTTCCAATAGCACCGGAGCGGTATGCTTACCGACAAACCGGCGAAGCGCCTCCCCACCGGATCCCGTATTACGCCCCGTGGCCTCTATTGCAAAATGTTCTATATAACGGAAAGAAGCAAAATGCCATGACGTAAGGAAACCGATATACCGTTCCTCTTTCAGCAACGCATAAACGGTAAAGGCCGGATGCGCTTCCAGTAACTGTAACACACGCGGAAACGGGCGGCGCTCCGCCACAGGAAAAGATTGTTCATAGGTTTCCGCGATCCGATCCACCAACGGATGGTCGGGCGCAGGAATGGATAGAAAACATATTTCTTGCATATTATCGTTATAAATCATACTAAACAGGAAACAAAAAGGGGCAGTTTATCGTTATTTTCGTATTTTTGTATCAAAATGAAAGCGACACCCGCCTGTTCATACAAATATACTAAACATATGGCACAACATCAATTGGACGAACTGGATGAAAAAATACTCCAACTAATCATCGGAAATGCACGTATGCCCTTTCTGGAGGTAGCCAGGGAGTGTAACGTGTCCGGTGCAGCCATCCACCAACGGATCCAGAAACTGACGAACATGGGCGTGATAAAAGGCTCGGAGTTCATCGTTGACAACACCAAGGTGGGCTATGAAACCTGCGCCTATATGGGACTTTTCCTTCAATCTCCGGGACAATTTTCCTCCGTTACCGAAGCATTGCGGCAAATACCGGAGGTGGTGGAATGTCATTATACCACCGGACAATATGACCTTTTTATCAAGATTTACGCCAAAAACAACCAACACCTGTTGCACATCATCCACAACAAACTTCAACCATTGGGATTAGCCCGCACCGAGTCACTGATCTCTTTCAAGGAAGCATTCAGGAAACAACTGCCCATCGATATCGACTTTATAGCGGAAGAATAAAAAGCATACATATAAAAAGGCTGTCGTTTCCGGCAGCCTTTCTTTTTTATTCGATGCGCATGATTTTAGAACTCGGCATTCTTCGGCGTACGCGGGAATGGGATCACGTCGCGGATATTGGCCATACCGGTAACGAACAGCAACAAGCGTTCGAAGCCCAGCCCGAAGCCGGCATGCGGTGCGGTACCGAAACGGCGGGTATCCAGATACCACCAGATATCCTTGGAGGGGACACCCATTTCGTTCGCACGGGTCAGCAGTTTGTCGTAATCTTCTTCACGCTGTGAACCGCCGATGATCTCACCGATCTTCGGGAACAACACATCCATCGCCCGTACCGTTTTACCATCCTCATTCTGTTTCATGTAGAACGATTTGATCTCTTTCGGATAGTCGGTCAGTATCACCGGCCGCTTGAAGTGTGTCTCCACCAGATAACGTTCATGCTCGGAAGCCAGGTCGGCGCCCCAAAAGATCGGGAATTCAAATGTATGCCCGCCGGCAACAGCCGCTTCCAGGATTTTCACCCCTTCCGTATAAGGCAGACGCACAAATGTATCCTTCAGCACACCCTGCAGGCGTTCGATCAGTTCCTTGTCGAACATATCATTGAGGAACCGGATATCGTCCATGCAATGATCCAGTGCCCATTGAATGCAGAACTTGATGAAATCTTCGGCCAACTGCATGTTTTCGGCAATCTCGTTGAAAGCTACTTCCGGTTCGATCATCCAGAACTCAGCCAGGTGCCGCGGGGTGTTGGAATTTTCCGCCCGGAACGTGGGACCAAAGGTATAGATAGCTCCCAACGCCATGGCAGCCAACTCACCTTCCAACTGTCCGGAAACCGTCAGGCTGGCCTGTTTGCCAAAGAAATCATCTTCATAAACGATGGATCCCTGTTCATCTTTCTTCAGGTCGTACAGGTTCATCGTCGTAACCTGAAACATCTGGCCGGCGCCTTCACAATCGGATGCGGTAATGATCGGCGTATGGAAATAAAAGAATCCCCTTTCGTGGAAAAAGGTATGGATAGCCATCGCCATGTGGTGGCGGATACGGAATATCGCTCCGAAAGTATTTGTACGCGGCCGCAGGTGTGCGATCTCACGCAGGAACTCCAGCGAGTGCCCTTTCTTCTGTAACGGATAGGTAGTCGGATCGGCCGTACCATAAATCTCAATTTCTTCGGCCTGGATCTCTGCGCGTTGTCCCTGTCCCTGCGATTCCACCAGGATCCCATTCACGCTGATACAAGCGCCGGTAGTGATCGGCTTCAGGTATTCCTCGCCCAACTGTTCCACATCCACAACAATCTGCACGTTATTAATTGTAGAGCCGTCGTTCAGGGCGATGAAATTCACCTGTTTACTACCTCTGCGGGTACGTACCCATCCTTTCACGTTCACGCTTGTGCCAAAAGCTTCGCTTTGCAGCACATCTACAATTTTTGTTCTGCTAATTGTGTTCATCTCTTTGTTTAACTTTGAAAATGAAAACAAGTTAGCCGGCTTTTGAGTCACCGGCTAATCTGTTACTTATTCGAATGCGCCCATTCGCAGGGCGTTTACTTCTCTCTCGTTCAGATACCGCCATTTGCCACGGCCCAGGTTCTTTTTCGTCAGACCGGCAAAATACACTCGATCCAGTTTCACCACGTGATACCCCAGTGTTTCGAAAATACGGCGCACGATGCGGTTACGTCCGGAGTGGATTTCGATACCCACCTGGCTCTTATCCATTTCACTGGCATAGCTGATGGCATCGGCATGGATCTCACCGTCTTCCAGTTCCAATCCGTTGGCTATCTTCTCCATATCTTCTATCGTCACATTCTTATCCAGCCATACATGGTAGATCTTCTTTTTCTTGAATGCCGGATGTGTCAGCTTCGAAGCCAGGTCGCCATCGTTGGTAAGCAACAATACGCCCGTGGTGTTACGGTCGAGACGTCCTACCGGATAGATACGTTCCGAGCATGCGCTCTTCACCAGATCCATCACCGTCAGGCGGGCTTGCGGATCATCGGAAGTCGTCACACAGTTTTTCGGCTTATTCAATACGATATACACTTTGCTTTCGATCTGCACCGGTTTGTCGTGGAACATCACCTTATCCTGACGGGTAATTTTGGTACCGAGTTCGGTAACCACCTGGTCGTTCACCGTCACTACGCCTGCCTGGATAAATTCATCCGCTTCACGGCGAGAGCATACGCCGGCATTCGAAAGGAATTTATTCAAACGGATCGGTTCATTCGGATCAGCCAATACCTCTTTGTATTTCAGCTGTTTCTGATGGCTGTACTTGGCGTTGGGATTGTAGTCGCCCGAATGTTGGCGCGGTTGCATCGGCCGGCGGTTTCCGCCACCCTGCTGATAACCGCCACCCTGTTGGTATCCGCCCCGTTGCTGGTAACCACCCCGTTGCTGATAACCACCACCCTGGTTGTACCCACCTCCTTGCGGACGGTAGCCCTGATTGCCATAGGGATGATCTTCATTGCGGTTGTCGTACGTATTACCCGGACGATCCCCCACACGCGGTCTTCTTTTCTTTTCCATGCCATCTCCCGGAGTGCCTTCGCCATACGGAGTCGCCGAATAAGCTTTCACCGGACGGTCGTAGTTGGGAGCGGGACGGTTGTATCCATGTCCCCCACCCTGTCCGTACGACGGGCGATTGTTTCCATAAGAAGGCTTGTTGTAGCCACCTTCGCGGTTGTTGTAGTTGTTGTTTCCATATCCGCCACCACGGTTTCCACCCTGCTGGTTGTATGGCCGGTTGTAGCCACCACCACCTTCCCGGTTATCGTACCCGTGTTGTTGACGGGGCTGACGATCACCGTATCCGGAATTACCATACTGCGGACGATCACCATACGAAGGACGGTTGTCTCCATAAGGTCTGTTATAACCTCCACCACCCTGGGGACGGTTATACGACGATCTACGTTCATAGTTGTCACCTTCAGGTTTGTTGTAGCCTTGATTATAAGGTCTTCTTTCACCTTCCTGGTCTGTGCTTTCCCTGCGGATACTTGGTATCACTTTTTTAGGACGCGGCTGGGATTCATCTCTTTCTTCTGTACTCATTGCTGTAAATTAATTGTTAACGTTGTTAATAGGCAGCCTCCCGGTTGCCAATTTCGTTTATCACTATTTATTTCTAATTAAAAAATTATTTAATTCGTTTCAACTTATCATGTTACACTCCGGTATAATTATGCGGCGTTATTGCCATCAATTCTTTTTTGACGCTTTCATTCACGTCCAGCCCTTCGATAAACCGGTGGATAGACTGTTCGGTGATCGCTTCGTTCGTACGCGTAAGCGCCTTCAGTGCTTCGTAAGGTTTGGGATAGCTTTCGCGGCGCAGTATCGTTTGGATACCTTCCGCCACCACTGCCCAACAATCTTCCAGGTCACGATGCAAGGCCTGCTGGTTTAATAACAATTTACCCAGTCCTTTTGTTAAACTCTTTAATGCGATCTCCATGTGCGCCAAAGGCACACCGATGTTTCGGAGAACAGTAGAGTCGGTCAGGTCGCGCTGCAGGCGGGATACCGGAAGCTTTGCCGACAGGTGTTCCAATATGGCGTTGGCCATTCCCAGGTTACCTTCCGCATTTTCAAAATCAATCGGGTTCACCTTATGCGGCATAGCCGATGAACCTACTTCCCCGGCTTTGATCTTCTGCTTGAAATATTCCATAGAGATATACTGCCAGAAGTCGCGGGAGAAGTCGATCAGGATCGTATTGATGCGTTTCAATCCGTCGAAAAGGGCGGCCACATGGTCGTAGTTGGAAATCTGTGTGGTCCATGCTTCACGCTGAAGACCCAGCACTTCGCCGACGAAACGGTCGCCAAACGCTTTCCAGTCGTACGCCGGATAAGCCACATGATGCGCGTTATAATTGCCGGTCGCGCCTCCGAATTTAGCGGTTATGGGGATTGCTTTCACTAATGCCAACTGCTGTTCCAAGCGGTACACAAACACCATAACTTCCTTGCCCAAGCGGGTAGGTGAAGCGGGTTGTCCGTGTGTTTTGGCCAGCATCGGAACGTCTTTCCATTCTTCTGCGTACCGTTTCAATGTATCGATCACGGCTTGCAGTTGCGGATAATAGACGTCATTCAGCGCCTCTTTCAACGAAAGGGGTACCGACGTATTGTTAATATCCTGCGAGGTAAGTCCGAAATGGATAAATTCATGATAAGCCTCATCCAGCAAACCGGCAGCCTTTTCCTTGATAAAGTATTCAACGGCTTTCACGTCATGGTTTGTCACGCGTTCGATTTCTTTTACGCGTAAAGCGTCTGATTCGGTAAACTGAAGATAAATGGCACGCAATCCCTCTTGGACGACTGTCGTATCCAAGACCTTCAGTTGTGGCAAACAACCGGTAAGCATGATGAAATACTCGATTTCCACCCGCACCCTGTACTTGATCAGTGCATATTCAGAAAAGTAAATTGCCAAATCCTCCGCCTTATCCCTGTATCGCCCATCCACGGGTGATATCGCAGTCAGTGTTGAAAGTACCATATTTTCGTTCAAACCATATACATAGAGATGCAAAGGTAGTACTATATTCCGGATAAAACGGTTTGCAGAGCGGATTTTTTTTACATATTTAATGTATTAAGGAGGTATTAGCGGGCACAATCTGCTGTTTGCCATAAAAAAATCACTCCTCCCCTTTATTTTTTTTCGAAATGTTTGGTTGCATTGAAAAAAGCCATATCTTTGCACCGTCTTAAAGCGATAGGACAAGTAAAAAGTAAGAAAGGGCGTTTAGCTCAGCTGGTTCAGAGCATCTGCCTTACAAGCAGAGGGTCGGCGGTTCGAATCCGTCAACGCCCACCTTTCAACAAATAATACATCTTTACATATACCGGGCGTTTAGCTCAGCTGGTTCAGAGCATCTGCCTTACAAGCAGAGGGTCGGCGGTTCGAATCCGTCAACGCCCACGAAACGGTATAATCCCCCAAAGGCGGGAGAAGCCAATACAAAATAAGAAGTCTGTTAGT
>JAVBUE010000047.1:0-8475 GCA_031555735.1 Tannerellaceae bacterium | reverse complement strand
TCCTAAATTACTGCATATACGTGCTTTAGTGAGAATATTGTTTGATGTTTGCGAAATATCCAATGCTTTCAGGTAATAACTCTGGGCTTGTAAGGCATCATTCAAATCCGACATTACTTGCCCCCAGTAAAAATAAGACAGCATCAACCGGTTTGAATCATGTGTTTCTTCGTAGTACTCACAGGCGGTTTGGATCAAAGAGTCCGATGTGTGGTCCATGTGCTTTCTATCTCTCGCCTATGTGATCAGCAGGCACCATGCGGCATAATCATGCCTGGACAGGGAAGAAGGTTGCATACTCTCCAGCAGCAACAACGCGCTATCCGGATGTTGCTCCATCAACTGCTCCGTCCGGAGCAGGACGGGATCTGATCTCGTTGCCCGGCCGCAGGCATATACAGCGATCAAACAAGCTGCCAGGGCAGCTATTACAGCAATGCGGTTTTTCATGTACGTCATGTCGTATCGTATTTTTTGGTTGAAATCATGGCAAAGATAATACAAATGAACATTCTGCCCTTGAGGGCTTTTGGGTTTTTATCTTCCATTAACGGTGTAAACGTGCTGGCAATCCAAAAAGGAAGAGTCCGGGTATCCTGATCAGAGGCGTGACTGCCGATACGCTTACGTTCCGAGGAGGCCGGAATGAAGAACCGGCAGGCTGAACAGGAACTCCAGGCCCCCTTCGGCGCGGTTCTTCACCGTGATGGATCCGCCGTGGAAAGTGATCACGTTTTTAACGATGGAAAGGCCGAGGCCGGTGCCACCGGTTTCCCGCGAACGCCCTTCGTTGATACGGTAGAAACGCTCGAAGAGACGGCGGAGGTGTTTTTCTTCCTTGATGCCCACCCCATTGTCGGCAAAGGAGAAGTAAGCGAAACGTCCTTCGCGGTTGTATTGCCGGATAGTGATCTGTATATTCTCGCCTGCATAGCGGACGACATTCTCAGTGAGGTTGCGGAACACGGCATACAGCAGGTTCTCATTCCCCAGGATGGCCGTGTCGGCAGGGACATCGTTCCGGATCGTGATGCCTTTCGCCTGCATGGCCTGTCCCATATTGGTATGTATCTTCTGCACGATCGAATTGAGGGCGACAGGCTCCGACCGGAACGCCTCCGGCGTCTCGTCGATCTTTGTCAGCAGGCTCATGTCTTGTATCAGTTCCGACAGGGTGATCACCTGGTTGTAGGCTTTCTGGAGGAAATGCCTTTCTTTTTCCGCATCCATCGGTTTGTCGAGGATAGTTTCTAAGTAACCCCGGATACTGGCCACCGGCGTACGCAGTTCGTGGGAGATGTTGCCGGTCATTTCCTGTTTCAACTGGCGGGTCTTTTCCTGGCGGGTCTGGTCGTTCAGGATCACCTCGAAGCTATGGTCGTCGAAGCGGTTCACCCGCACGGCGAAATGCTTCCCCTGGCGCTGGATCATCGTTTCGAAATACGGCCGTTTGCCCTTTTCACTGAGGAAACGGTGGATATCGGCAAACAGGTCGTCGGTAAGCAATACCCCCGGTTCGACCGTGACCTGATCCACCAGCACGTTGAGGAACTGGATAAACAACCCGTTGTAATACGCCACCTCCCGGCCTGCGGTGAAGAAGCAGATCCCTTCCGACGAGCTATGCACATGCTGCAACAGCTTCTCCCGTTCGAGGGCGATCTTGTCTTTGCTCTCACGCAACTGTTCGTAGTCACGGACGATATTCGCCCCGATCTCACCCAGCTCGTCGTTGGGGAACGAGAGCGGAGAAAGAGCGGCCTGGTCGCTGCCGGCGGCCACCGAGAAGTCGCGCAACCGGCGGATCGACTTGCCGAACCGCCCCGCTACGAGGTTGATCACGACCAGTACCACCACAAACATCAGCAGGATATAGTACAGCGACGCATTGTCGGGCTTCAGGAAGTCGCGTACCTGGATATTATAGGGCAACGCCATGCGGATGAAGGAGTTTCCCGACTGTTTGGCGTAATAAAGGTATTCATGGTCGTTGGATACCGACACCCGGATATCGGAGCCTTTCCCCGATACCGCCGCCGCCCGGATCTCCGGCCGCCCGGCGTGATTCTCCAACGACGCAGGGTCGCCGATCACATTGTCGTACATCACATTCCCCCCGCCATCGATCCAGGTGAACCGGATATGGTCGGGCAACACCGCCATCAACTCATCAAACGATACCGGTTGTCCGGCCGGATGGGAACGGATATATTCCATCGCGATATCGGCATAAGCGTCGAGCTTTCCTTCCAGCGCCTCGGTCTTGTACCGGCGTTCGCGCGACTGCTCCAGGATAATAATCCCAGCGGTGAAAAGGGCAAAAAGGAGACAGAAGTACAATGTCAGCCTTTGGCGGTAACTCATCTTCATATAGACTGTTTTTTCTTTATCGTTTTACAATCGCCGGTCAATTGCCGGCAGCCTTGTCATTCTCCGCATGCTTCAACACCTTGGCGTCGATATAGAAGACGATCTCTTCGACGATGTTGCTGCAATGGTCGCCGATGCGTTCGATCTTACGGATGACGAGCATCGTTTTCAGTCCTGCTTCGATCAGCGCCGGGTTCGACCGGAGGAACGACGCCAGCACATGGACGGCATTGTGATAGAGCGCATCCACCTCTTCGTCTTTGTGCAGTATCTTTCCCGAAAGCCGGGTATTCTCCGATTCCAACGCCACGTAGCTGTCGCTGAGCATGGAGATCACACTGTCGAACATCTGCTCCAGTTGCAATTCTTCGCGCAGTTTTTCGGTGAGCTGTACCGCGCTGTCTTCGATCACCTGGCGGGCGATGCTCTCGGCAAAGTCGCCGATCCGCTCCAACGTACCGGCTATTTTGATCACCGACAGCACCAGGCGCAGGTCAACCGCCACCGGGCTGTACAAAGCTATATAATTCTCACAATCGCTGTCTATTTTCAGTTCAAAAGTATCCACCCGCTTTTCGCGGCTCGCCACTTCACGCGCCAGCTCGACATCGTTGTTCAGAAACGCCTGCTTCGCTTTTTCCAATTGCGACAGCACCAGTCTCCACATCTGGGTCACCTCTTCGCGGAGGAGTACAAGTTCTCGTTCTGTATGTTTCATAGGATTTGTTTTATCCGAAGCGTCCGGTAATATAGTTCTGTGTTTGTTCTTTATCCGGATTCAGGAACATCTTTTTGGTGTCGCTGAATTCCACCAGTTCACCCAGCATGAAGAAACCGGTCTTGTCGCTCACCCTGGCAGCCTGCTGCATATTATGGGTGACGATCACGATCGTATAGTCTTTCTTCAGTTGGTAGATCAGTTCTTCGATCTTCGAGGTCGAGATTGGGTCAAGCGCCGAAGCCGGTTCGTCCATTAGCAGGATCGACGGTGAGATGGCGAGGGCGCGGGCGATACAGAGGCGTTGTTGTTGCCCGCCGGAAAGTTCGAAGGCCGACTTCTTCAACTTATCTTTCACCTCTTCCCACAGGGCGGCGGCGACCAGCGACTCTTCCACCCGCCGGGCGATGTATTTCTTATCGCTTACGCTATTCACCCGGAGGCCATAGGCTACGTTCTCGAAGATCGATTTCGGAAACGGGTTCGGTTTCTGGAATACCATACCCACCTTTTTGCGTAAATCGTCCACATGGATGGATTTACCATAGATATCCTGGCCGTCCACGAGGCACTCACCCGTCAGGCGTGTACCGTCGATCAGGTCGTTCATCCGGTTGAACAGGCGCAGGAAGGTGGATTTTCCACATCCCGAAGGGCCGATGAAGGCGGTAACGGTATTTGCCTCCATCCGCATATTGATCTGTTTTAACGCATGGAAATCACCGTAATAGAAATGGACGTTCTTTGCTTCAATCATGGTCGTATATTAGAATGTCTTTACTTTATGGCCGAAATACCGCCGCAGGAACGATGCCAGCAGGTTCATACACAGCACGATGAGGATCAGCACCAGCGCCGTGCCATAGGCAAGCGGACGGGTAGCTTCCAGGTCTGTACCGCTGGTGGCGATCACGTAGAGGTGGTAAGGCAATGCCATCACCTGGTCGTAAACTCCCGAGGGCAGTTTCGGCAGGAAATAGGCGGCAGCGGTAAACAGGATCGGCGCCGTTTCGCCTGATACCCTCCCGATAGACAGGATAAGTCCTGTGATAATATTGGGAAATGCCATCGGCAGGATCACCCGCCGGATGGTTTGCAGTTTGGTGGCTCCCAGCGCCAGGCTGCCCGTGCGGAAGGAATCGGGAATGGATTTCAGGGCTTCCTCCGTTGTACGGATCACCAGCGGCAGCACCAGCAAGCCTAACGTCAGCGAACCGGCAAGGATCGAATCGCCAAAACCCAGCGTATTGACAAACAGCGCCATCCCGAATAATCCGAAGATGATCGAAGGAATACTTCCCAGGTTATTCGTCATTACGCGGATCAAACGGACGATCCGCCCGTTACCGGCATATTCGGTCGTATAGATCGCCGACATGACGCCGAGCGGGAAAGCGACGACCATACTCCCTCCTACCAGGCAGAGCGTGCCCACGATCGCGGGAAAGATGCCTCCCGCCGTCATCCCTTCGGTGGGAGGCGTGGTGAGAAATTCCCAACTGATCACTCCCGCTCCGTGATAGAGGATGAACCCGAGTATCCAGCAAAGGATACCCACCACAGCCATACCCAATGCGCGGAACAGGAAGAAGGCTATACGTTGGTTTGTCTTTCGATTCATATCTTATTCCATTCGTTTGTTACAATCCTTTGCTATGCTGGCGTTTGGAGATGGCTTCCGCCGTAATGCTCACCAGCAGGGTGAAGACAAACAGGATACAGCCGAGCAGGAACAGCGATTGGTAGTGCGCGCCTCCCGCCGGAGCTTCGCCCAGTTCGGCAGCGATGGTTGCCGGGATGGTACGGACGGGTTCAAACAGCGTATGGGGGATCACCGCCGCATTGCCGGTCACCATCAACACGGCCATCGTCTCGCCTACCGCCCGCCCGATACCCAGCACAACGGCGGCGGATATACCCGACGAGGCATAGGGAATGATCACCTTGTAAATGGTCTGCCAGTGGTTCGCCCCGAGCGCGAGGCTTGCCTCACGCATGGAGCGGGGTGTGTTACGCATCGAGTCTTCGGCCACGGTAATAATGGTAGGCAAGGCCATGATCGCCAGGATCAGGCTGCCGGCAAACGCCGTCTCGCCCACCGGCAGGTCGAAAGTGCGCTGGATCAGCGGCACCAGTACTACCAACCCGAAGAAGCCATACACCACCGAGGGGATACCGGCCAGCAGCTCGATCGCTGGTTTCAACACTTTCCGCATCCGGTCGCCCGCCAGTTCGGAGAGGTAGATCGCTACCCCCAATCCCAGCGGCATCGCGATCAGGATGGCGAAGAGGCTCACCCACAACGTACCGAGGATCAACGGAAGTACGCCGAACTGGGGAGCCGGCGTGGCGGTAGGCATCCACTCCTTCCCGCCGAAGAAGTCTGAGGGTTGAATCCTGTCGTCGCGGAGTATCTTACAGCCGGGATGATCCTTCGGCAGGTATTGTTGCGGCAGGAAGGCGATAATGCCCGGTGTGCTGGCAACCACCTCGCCCAGCTTCTCCGGCAACAAGGCATAGTCTGCACCCAGTTCTTCGTCCGGATAGCGGTTGAATATCTCTTCAAAGCGGAACAGCTCGATCGGTTCATCCGCGCCACCCACTTCCTTCCAGTTTTCGATCTCCGCATCGAAGATCTGCTTGATCTCGTAGGGATGGAGCGTCCGGATCCCGTTGCCGGCATTGACGCAAAGGGCATAGCCTCTCTCCACCGCGGCGCTTCCGAATAATCCCAACCCTTCCCTGAACAGAAAAACGGTGATGAGCAGGATGACGATCGTCGTCACCATCCCGCTCACCGTCAGCAGACCCTCGACGGTACGTTCCGCTATGCGCCTTCCTGTCTTCATGTTAATTGAGGGTGATAAAGCCTACCTCCGCCACGATCTGTTGTCCGGCGGGCGAAAGGACATAGTCGATAAACGGTTTCACTGCCTTTTCCGACTTCGCCTCGTAGTAGTAGTACAACGGGCGGACGACCGGGTACGTCTTGTTCTTCGCGTTGGCTACCGACGGTTCGGTAAAGGAGGCTCCCTTATTATAGGATACGTGGATCGCCTTCACCTCTTTGTGCAGGTACGCCAGGCCTACATACCCGATGGCGCCTTTGGTCTGGCTCACCGACTGGATGATGGAGCCGGTGGCGGGCATACTCATGATACCGTTCATATAGTTCTTATTCTTTAGTACGCTTTCTTTAAAGAACTCATACGTGCCCGAAGAGGTTTCGCGGGAATAGGGTACGATCCGGAGATCGTCGCCGCCCACTTCCTTCCAGTTCTTTATCTTGCCGGTGAAGATACCTTCGAGCTGTTCGCGGGTGAGGTTGGTTACCTTATTCGAAGGATGCACCACGATGGCCAGCGCATCATAGGCAACCACCACTTCCTTCACGGTTTTACCGCCTTCCTGTAACTTCTGTTTTTCGTCGAACTTGATCTTGCGGGATGCCTGTGCGATATCAGTAGTCCCTTCCAGCAAGGCGGATAGACCCACCCCGCTACCGCCTCCGGTTACTGTGACGGTGGCCGACGGATGGGCTTTCATATAACGTTCGGCTTCCTGTTGCGACAGGGGTAATACCGTGTCGGAACCCTTGATACGTTGTCCCTGAACCATTGACAATGAGGCCATCAGTACGGCCATTGTCCATACAATCTTTTTCATATACTTTGCATTTAATAAACGAATACCTTATAAAAACCGCTGTGAAAACTAAAACTTATATTGCAGGCGAAGGGTGAAAACGTCGTTCGGGATATCGTCGGCAGCCTCTTCCTGGTTGGCTGTCTGTTCGTTCCGGTTCACTTCATAGTATGCCAGGAGCCGGAGGTTGTTGTTGATCCGCCACAACCCGCCGAAGGCATAGGTGTGATGGGTGACATCGGCGATACCGGTGTCGTTCAGCCCGATCTCATCGCCTGATACCTCCGTATTCGGATCATACAGGTCGTATTTCAACACGGCGGAGAAAGGGTACCGGCCGATATCCTGCACCAGCATCACATACCACCCGTTGAAGTCGCGGATGTAGGTGTCCCGGATCAACGCCACGGAGGTGTTCGGGCTTTTACTGCTCAACTCTCCTCCCGGCTGTTGTCCGAAAACGTATTCGGCCGAGAGGCGTGTCTGCCCGAAATCGCTCATGAAGGCAAGCTCCCCATCGATACCGAAATATTCCCGTTTGGCAAAACCACCTTTGTTACTTGCGAGCGAGTCGGCCACAAATCCGTTGCCGTGCATGGAATACACCTTTTCCGTTCCCTGAAAGACAAACCCGTGGTAATACGAAACACCCCCACTCAGCGACAGGTCGTTGTCGAACAGTTTGACGGCCGAGAGATGGCCGATAAAGTCTCTCTTACTATCGGTTTCCTGTTTGATACCGTTACCGGCAAACAATCCCGCTTCGAGCTTGAGGAAGTTCCAGGGTGAATCCTTGGCCGCCTGCAGGATCAACATCGCTCCCAGGTCGCGCTCTTCGGGGAAGAGGGTCTGGAAGACGGTTGATCGCTCCGGCGACTCCCTCTTCGACGATGAATAGCTGATTTCGTAGCCGAACGGACGGTCGAACACCCCGCCCCGCAAAGCGCTGGTCCGGAACCAGGGATCTTTCACATTCAGATACGCATCCTTGAAGCCGATTCCCTTCTCCGTCAGATCCAGTTGGAACACACCCGAAGCGATCCCTTCTTCATACGTAAACTTGATACGTCCCCGACGGATACCGATCCGGTCGAACGACTTGCCGAGGTGTTCATTAACACCACCCACTTTCAAGTCGGAGTAGGCTTCGCCATGTTGATAGTCTGCCTGGATATACCCCGACACCTTTAACTTTTTTAAAAATGAAAGATCGCTTTCGAGCGTTTCCACCCGCTGTTCTACCTGCCCGGGCGATGCCTGCTCCACTTCCTGCGCCTTGGCTTGTAGCGAACATAGTACCCCTGCGGCAATTACTGCAATAATGTTTTTTCTCACGATGGTTTTATTTAATGATGCAAAGTAATCACGTTGTTTTTTCGCATTTTTTACGAAGGTATTACATTGTTGTTACATAGCCTTCTTTCTGTCACACAAAAAAAATACATCCGGAGATAAAAACCCCTTTTTCCTGACTTTGACAATGCGCCACCCTGTGAGGTTCCTGGTTTAATCAGGAGCCTGGTTGCTTCTTGTTGCGGTGTGGTGTAACGTGTTTCTGTCCGCAGTCCTGTCAACATCAGGTAGAAGAATCGTCATTCGTAGGATCGTCTGTTACCGGCATCAGTATCCTCTCTTCTTCCCACCGTGGTGGGGAGGGGGGGCCCCAAAGGGGGGTGAAACTGAGAACACCAGGGGGTGGTGCCATAGACAACCCAGGGTGAGAGATACCCAAACAAAACGAA
>JAVBUE010000089.1:0-12232 GCA_031555735.1 Tannerellaceae bacterium | reverse complement strand
GGCAGGAAGAGCTAATCCAAACGCCTGCTCTATCTTTACATTCAACCTTGTAAACCAAATGTAGGACTAAGTTATTTTTGTGTAAAGGTCTTTTAGTAATTAACACCCAAACTGTAAACTGATTTCAGGAAAGGACACTTCTACCTATGATTGTGTAATCATTTACCTATGGTTGTTCAAACATCTACCTATGATTGTCTGATCATCTACCTATGGTTGTTTTCCCCCTTTGTCAGCACAACATCTACGTGCAGATTGATCAACATCTACACGCAGATAGAAATGCAGGGTGTACCATTTCGAAATGGGACAGCATACGAGATTGCCTGAGCAACTACCACACAGTGGAAGGATCGTGGAAGGATCGTGGAAGGAAAAACACGCCTCCTTCCACTGTCTATCTTGCTGTTTCTCTGTACGATAACACCCCTTAGTGGAAGGTGGAAGCAGTTTTCCAAAATACCGTGTAATATGTCATTTCAGCCTTCGTGGCACTGTGCCATCATTTATATTGTCGAAAACCATTTGTACACATTTCGCTGAAATATATTGAGGACTATTTGATTCTGGATTTTATTGCCTATACTCGCATATCGCAATTCGCGATACGCGCCTATCGGCGTTCATTAATAGCGGGAAACATATCCTTATTTTCCGCTCGTTAGCCGCTCATGCGGCTACGGTCGCAAGACATACAAAGCAAAACAGAGCGTAACGAACGCTTTATCAGCTAATTCGCTACACTCTGCTTAATTCCGCTTTTTAGTTAGAAGTTTATTTTAAAAATAATTTTCTGCGTTAATCTGCGTTATCTGCGTCGTCTACGTGCGGTAATACCGTCTATACCATCAAAACCATCCATGTTTGCGTGCGGTACCGTAATACGGTTGGCAGGCGGGGTTATCTCAGGGAGGCTTTGATGGGGATGATGAGGAAGGTGAAGCGGTAGTCGGCATACGGCAGGCGGTAGGCTTCGAGCGGGAGAGCGCCCCAACTGTTCACACATCCGAGGCCCATCTGGGCTTTATCGATGCAGAAGTTGGTGTAGTTCACCTTCGGTACCAGTTCGGAATGCCGTTGGTCTTTCTTCGCCCCGTCGTCCAGCGACTCGATGGAGTAGTGGAGGGCGGAAGCCGAGAAGGGTGCTTCGGCGGTGAACAGCAGCCCATTGCCCGAGGTGTTGATCAACTGCCACCAGCGTATATCCGTTTTCGTGCCTGTCTCCTGCGGACGGATGTAGGAATTGAACTGCTCGTCCACGGTCTGGCTATACCGGCCGAGGTCGGTCACGTGGTTACGGTCGGCGTAGTTCTCGATCGGTCCCCGTCCATAATAGCGGATCTTATCCAACGTTTTGGCTGCCTGCCACTGCATCCCGAAGCGGAACATATCCGACACCTTGGCGGAGGCGTTTGCCGTCATCTCCTGCGTTACGCGGATCGTACCCGTATTGGTGAAGGTATAGGTGATCTTCAGTGTGGCGGATACCGAATCCATCGGGTACGACGCTTCCACCACGGCGAAACCGTTTTCCATCTGATGCTTCAACGCGGTGAGCTTGCCCACCGGATTCTTCCAGGCGGCATACCGCCGCTGGAGGTTGGCGCCGAAATCATTGTCCGTCGGCGCCCGCCAGAAATTAGGCGTCAGCTTGCCTCCGGCTGTCAGCATGGCCATGCCATCCACATCGAAGCGGCAGAGGAAGCCGTCGGTCTTATCAAATTCGGCGGTGAAATTGTCGCCGTTGACGATCAGGAACGCCTGGTCGTTGTCGAAGATCGCCGGTTGGGTTGTTTCCTGGTTGATCCGTTCCGTATTGGCCACCACCAGGGCGGGGGCTGCATAGGGGCGGACGGCCAGTTGTCTTTTGGCAACGGTAAAGCCGGCGGGGAGCAGTGTTTCCGCCTTCTTCAGCCGGAAGGAGATGTTTAGCAGCAGTTCGGCATCCGGGCAGAGACCAGCCGTGGAATAATCGAGGCGGATGGTTTTCGTTTGCTGCGGCTGTACGTCTAACTGTGCCACCGTGCCCCGTTGCACCGGTTCGCCGTTGGCCAGCAGTTCCCATTCGGCATAGCAGTTGTCCAGGTCTTTGAAGAAGTTCTCGTTATACACGCTCACTTCCCCTTTGGCCAGATCCACCGGTTCGGCCCAAACCGACTGGTAGAAGTAGCCTACTTCATACATGTGCGGGTTCGGTTTGCGGTCGGGGCTGACGAGCCCGTTGTCCATGAAGTTATTGTCCGACGCGTCGTAGCGGTTGAAATCGCCCCCATACCCGTAGTACGGGATTCCTTCCTTCGATACTAAGTGAAGTGACTGATCCACGAAGTCCCAGATAAACCCACCCTGGTATGCGGGGTATTTCCGGATCAGGTCCCAATATTCTTTGAAACCTCCCATCGAGTTCCCCATGGCATGGGCGTATTCGCATTGGATAAGCGGTTTGGCGGGGTTATTCTGGCAATAGGCCTCACTCCGTTTGTAGTCGAGATACATCGGGCAGTAGATATCGGTAAAGTTGTTGCCATGCGCCTGTTCATACTGCGTGGCCCGCGACGGATCTTCCTGCTTGATCCAGGTGTAGCAGGCTTCGAAGTTCGGACCGAACCCTGCTTCATTCCCCAGCGACCAGAAGATGATGGAGGGATGGTTGTATCCCCGCTGCACGTTCCGCTGGTTCCGTTCGAGGTGGGCTTTGGCATAGTCCGGGTTTTTCGCCAGCGATTTATTGCCGTATCCCATCCCGTGCGATTCCACATTCGCTTCGGCCACGACATAGAGTCCGTATTCGTCGCAGAGATCGTACCACAGGTTGTTGTCCGGGTAGTGGCAGGTACGCACGGCGTTGATATTAAACCGTTTCATGAGCTGGATATCCTGGATCATCCGTTCGCGGGAGATCACATAGCCTTTGTCGGGATCCATCTCGTGGCGGTTCACCCCTTTGAAGAGCACCGGCTGTCCGTTGACCAGGATCTGTGCCCCTTTCAGTTCCACCTTCCGGAACCCAGCCTTGAGGGCGATGCTTTCCAGCACGGTATTCCCTGCTTTCAGCGTGGCGGTCAGTTTATACAGGGTAGGTGTTTCGGCCGTCCATTTGGCGGGGTTCGACACCTTCAGTTCGGTGGATTGCCTGCCCGATCCTTTTACGGAGGCCGTTGCCACCTCATTGCCATTGTCGTCCGCCAGTTTCAGTTCCACCGTACCGTTGCCCGCGAGGTTGAGGTCCACCCGGAGGTTGCCATCCTTGTATTGGGCGTCGAGGCCGGGGGTGAGGCGTATATCATTGATCCGGTTCGCATTCCGGGCATAGAGATAGCAGTCGCGTCCCACACCCGCGAGGCGCAGGAAATCCTGGTCTTCGAGATACGACCCGTCGCACCAGCGGAACACCTGGAAGGCGATCAGGTTCTTTCCCGGACGGAGGAATTTCGTCAGCTCAAATTCGGCTTCCAGCTTACTGTCTTCGCTATATCCCACATATTGCCCGTTCACCCAGAGGTAGATATTGGAGGTTACCGATCCGAAGTGGGCGAAGATATGCTTCCCTTTCCATCCGTCGGGGATAACGATCTCTTTGCGGTACGACCCTACATGGTTGTTGAGCAGGGGGACGATGGGCGGGGTGATTGCCGACTGGTTGCGCCACGGATAGCCGATATTGACATATACCGGGTCGCCGAAGCCGTTCAGTTCCCAGATACCCGGTACGGGCATATCCGCCCAACCTTTATCGTTGAAGCCGGTGCGGAAGAAGTCGGTCGGACGTGCATCCGCATCTTTCACCCAGTTGAACTTCCAGGTGCCGTTGAGGGAGAGGAAGTTGACCGATGATTCCCGGCATCCTTTCTCTGCCGCCGCCTCATTTTCATACGCGAAATAATGGGTGTGCATGGGCGAACGGTTCACCGCGTTTACTTCCGGGTTTCGCCATTCGTCGGATTGCCCCCAAGCCGTTGCTCCGAGGAGGAGGCAACAGCAGGTGATCAGTTGTGTTTTCATCTTTTCTATATAAGTGATTATTCGATCCATTTTACCCATTTCTGCGTATCGTTGTATCCGGCTTCCACCATCGTCTCGATGAATTGCATGCCGCGCAGTCCGTCATCCACGCCGGGAAAGTCGAGGCAGTCGGCACAGGGCGTCTCACCTTTGGCTTTGGCCATCACCGTGAGGGCGAAGTTACGGTAGATATTGGCGAAGGCTTCGATGAATCCTTCCGGGTGTCCGGCCGGTGTGCGGGTGTTCCATTTGGCTTCCGCGCCGATGAAGGTATTGCTGCCTACCTGGTAGATCTCTGCCGGGCGGTCTCCCCATTTGAGGATCAGTTGGTTCGGGTCTTCCTGTCGCCATTCCAGTCCTCCTTTTTCACCATAGACGCGGATACGGATGTTGTTCGCCTCGCCGCTGTTCACCTGCGAAGCCGTCAGCACGCCTTTCACACCCTGCTCGTAGCGCAGGAAAGCGGCGCCGTCGTCGTCGATGGGGCGGTTGGGTACGAAGGTATTTAGTTCGGCGCATAGCTCGGTCACCTTCAGTCCGGTGATGTATTCGCTCAGGTGCCAGGCATGGGTGCCGATATCACCGATGCAGCCTGCTTTTCCCGATCGGCCGGGATCCGTACGCCATCCGGCGTTGTTTCCGCCCTGCAGCTCGATCCGTTCGGACAGCCATCCCTGGGGGTATTCCACATAGAGGCGGCGGATTTTACCGAGGTCGCCTTTCGCGATCCGCGCCCTGGCTTCTTTCACCGCGGGATAGCCGGTATAGACGTGGGTGAGGGCAAAGACGAGACCGGTCTCCTCCACCTTCTGTTTCAGTTGGCGCGCTTCGTCGAGCGAGAACGTCATCGGCTTGTCCAGCACCACATGGAATCCCCGTTCCAGAGCCATCATGGCCGGTTCGAAATGCCATTTGTTGGGGGTGACGATCGCCACGAAATCCATCCGTTCCGTTTCGGGAAGTTGCATCTCCCGTTCGAACATTTCCTGATAAGTGTCGTAAATCCTGTTGTCGGGCAGGAAATAGGCGTGACCCGAACTGCGGGAGATCGCGGGATCCACACTGAAGCAGCCACATACCAGTTCCACTAAATTGTCCATAAAAGCCGCCCGGCGATGGATGGCTCCGATAAAGGCGTCGCTTCCGCCTCCGATCATACCCATTCTGAGTTTTCGATGTTCCATGTTGATAGATTTATGATAGTTATACACTGATTCGGATGGTTGCGCTTACTCCTTGATCGCTTCCCGTACGCGGACGAGCCGTGTCAGCAGGTTTTCCAGCAGATCCAGGCGCAGCATGTTGGCACCGTCGGACCTGGCGATGGACGGTTCGGGATGCGTTTCGATGAAGAGCCCGTCGGCGCCTACGGCGATGGCCGCTTTGGCGATGGTACCGATCAGGGCGGGCAGTCCACCGGTAACACCCGATGTCTGGTTGGGTTGCTGGAGCGAGTGGGTGACATCCATCACCACCGGATAACCGAATGCCTGCATCTGGGGAATGCCGCGATAGTCCACTACCAGGTCGGTATAGCCGAAGGTGGTGCCCCGTTCGGTCAGCATCACGTTCGGATTACCGGCATCCACCACCTTCTGCGCCGTGAACTCCATGGCCTGGGGGGAGAGGAACTGTCCTTTCTTGATATTGACTACCTTCCCCGTCCGGGCGGCAGCCAGCAACAGGTCGGTCTGCCTGCAGAGGAAAGCCGGTATCTGGAGAATGTCCACATATTCGGCAGCCAGGGTGGCTTCGTGTGTTTCGTGGATATCGGTCACCGTCGGTATCCCGAATGTTTCACCCACCTTGCGGAGAACCTGCAAGGCCTTTTCGTCGCCGATACCCGTGAACGAATCCACCCGCGAGCGGTTCGCTTTCCGGTACGACCCTTTAAACACATACGGGATATTCAATCTGTAGGTGATCTCCCTGATCCTTTCCGCAATCCTCAACGCCATCTCCTCCCCCTCAATCACGCAAGGTCCTGCCAGCAGGAAGAAATTGTCACTATTCCCAATATACTCTGTTGTTGTCATTTCCATATATATAATTACCCATTATTCCCATTTATTAATCATTAATCATTACCCCCATCACCCTCTCTATTTTCTCTTCCACGGGCATCCTCGCATCCAGCCAATGGATGGTGAAGCCCCGTCGTTCCATGCCCCGGAACCAGGTCATCTGCCGTTTGGCAAACTGGTGGATGGCGATTTCCAGTTGGGCTACCATCTCCTGGTATCCAAGCCTGCCGATGAGGTAATGCGTGAGGTATTTGTATTCCAGACCGTAGTAGATCAGGTCGTCTGCCGGTACGCCGGAGGCGAGGATGGCGCGTACTTCGTCCACCATCCCTTCGTCGAGGCGGGTGCGCAGGCGGCGGGATATCTTCTCGCGTCGCAGTTCCCTGTCGATGTCTATACCGATGAGCAGGCTGTGGAGGGGGGCGTATTCGTTCACGTCCGGCGCCTGTGTGCGATAGTATTCTTCAATCTCGATGGCACGGATGGCTCGTTGGGCGGTATCCACATCCGTCTTGTTGTGCAAGGTCTTGTAGGCAGCGAGCATCCGTTCCAGTTCCGGCAGTGTTTTGTTTTTGAGCGATTCCCGCAAGGCGGGGTTCTGCGGCACATCCAGCAACTTATACCCTCTAAGCACCGCTTCCACATACATCCCCGTTCCTCCGCAGAGGATGGGTAGTTTGCCCCGGCTGCGGATATCGTTGTATGCGCGGAAGAAGGCGTGTTGGTATTCGAACACGTTGTATTTCTCTCCCGGCTCGCAGATGTCGATAAGGTGGTAAGGAATGAGGCGGCCGTCCACGGTATAATCGGCGAGGTCTTTCCCCGTGCCGATATCCATCCGTCGGTAGAGCTGCCGGGAATCGGCGCTGATGATCTCCGTGTCGAGTCGCGCGGCGAGCTGTGCGGCGAAGGGTGTCTTTCCCGATGCCGTCGGTCCGATGATGCTGATCAGTTGGTAGGCTTCCATACGGGGCAAATGTACTAAAAAACGGAAGGAAAGTGATTGTATTGTGCTCACTTTCCTTCCGTTTCAGATCTTTTATGCGGGACAGGCTCCCGTTGTTTCTTTATTTATTCCATACTTTACCTTCTGCCGGGGTGTCAAGATACCAGTCCACGTGCGACTTGCATTTGCTGTTTACCCATTCCTTGTAACGTGGGTATGCTTCATCAATCCGTATCCCTTCCAGATCCCATTGGAAGTTGGATTTGTTGACAACCGGGATTACCAGTATATTAGGGAATGCGGAGTTGTGCTCGTTGTATGTATTCTGATTGAAAGAAGTTCTTCCGTTATGCAACATCGGGATATAATTACTTGCCAGCGGCAGCCGGATTTGTTGTATATCCCTGGTTACTTTGGATGAAGCGGCATATACGTTTTCAAATCCACTCAGGTTTTCGAAATAGATGGAACCGTTTACGCCGAAACTGTTTTTGTAACTTGCTCCACGTGCGGCAAATTCCAGGTCGATCACAGCTTCGTTCTTATATTCTTTGATGGCATACTTTACCACCAGGTCGTTGAAGTCATAGTCGCCTTCATACGGATAATTATCTTCGAAGAGCCAGTAGCCACCCCATGTGACTACTTCCGGGTCGCGTTCGGGTTTGGGTAGTTCATTTTCGATGAAGAGCGGATCTGCCTCGATCAGGCATATCATGTCGTTATAGTCGCCATCCCACGATGCTTCATGCGGCAAGCGGTTTTCCATGCCCAATGTGGCGTATTCGGTTGTCGTGCCATTTTCCGTAAATTGCCACCTGCGGATAACGCCATTCGCTACATTTGTCTTTGTAGATATGTTATTATAATGCGGAGTACTATATCTTACGCCGGTATTTCCCTTATAAATAAAGCCGATACGTGTTCCGGGTTCAAACTCTCCTAAATAAACGCGTCGTCCCTGGATATTCTGGCTGTTGTCAAATAGTAATGTGTGTTTTGGCAAAGTCGTTGCCGGTGTATAATTTGTCCCGTCTGTCTTGTATGTATAATACCATAATGAACCGGCGAAATTTGTTCCTCCGTTGCCTACATACGTAATCCATATTTTTGTCTTTCCCCATTGCCCCACATTTACCCCGTTTTCGATTTTATCTCCCTCCGGAGCGACGAGGTCTGTACTTTTTAAACGTTCGGATTCTGATAAGTTCACTCTCCCTTCCGGATAATAGGCGTAAGCGGCAGTGATAAATGCCTCCGATAATTCTTTGTAGGATATATTTCCGGGCTGTTCCTCGCCGGCACGGGTAGGTGCGTAAGCGGAACTTTGCGCCTTCGTTTCTTGTACTACCAATGTGAGGTTGCCATTGGCATAGGTGTATAATTTGCCGTTTGCATAGACATACAGTGTGGTCACACTTTTAGGGATGTAGATTCGTTTATTTACCGGTGCGTAAGCGATCATGACGGCTTCGGCGGTAAGTTCTCCTTCTTCATCAAAAGGATAAGTTGTAAAAAGCTGGCATCGAGTGTCTTGTGGAAGTGAATTGATCTGAATGGATGTGGCTTCCGACAGTTGAAAATCCAATTGTTCTTTCTTCTCTTCCTCATTCCCGGGAATAATGGCGGAGTGAGGGGTTTCACAAGCGGTTGGCAAAAGCACGGTTGTCAGTAGAAGCGACAACATGCAAACTGTTTTGTTGATTGCAAAAGAATTCATCTGGTCCTGTTTGAATTGAGTTGTGTTGATATAGGGCTAAAACAAACGAAGCTGCTTTTTGTTCAAAAGCAGCTTCATTTATATATCGGAAAAAGTGATTTACTTCACTGTATCCATGTGAGCGATCAGATCCAGTACTTTGTTTGAATAACCCCATTCGTTGTCGTACCATGCAACCAACTTCACGAAGTTACCGTTCAAAGCGATACCTGCGCCTGCGTCGAAAACAGATGTACGTGATTCGTGAACGAAGTCTGTCGAAACAACAGATTCTTCGGTATAACCCAGCACACCCTTCATTTCGTTTTCAGAAGCAGCTTTAACGGCAGCCTTGATCTCGTCGTAAGAAGCGGCTTTTTCCAGACGTACGGTCAGGTCAACCACCGATACATCGGCAGTCGGAACACGGAAAGCCATACCTGTCAGTTTGCCGTTCAGCGAAGGAATTACTTTACCTACAGCCTTGGCAGCGCCTGTAGAAGACGGGATGATGTTGTTCAGGATAGAACGGCCGCCTCTCCAGTCTTTGGCAGACGGAGCGTCAACAGTTTTCTGTGTATTGGTGGCAGCGTGAACGGTTGTCATCAAACCTTCCACGATACCGAATTTGTCGTTGATCACCTTTGCCAGCGGAGCCAGACAGTTGGTGGTGCATGAAGCGTTGGAAACGATGTCCATATCAGCCTTGTAAGCATCGAGGTTCACACCGCAAACGAACATCGGAGCGTCGTTAGACGGAGCGGAGATAACCACTTTCTTGGCACCTCCTTTAAGGTGGGCAGAAGCTTTTTCAGTAGTTGTGAAAACACCAGTAGATTCTACAACGTAGTCTGCACCTGAAGCGCCCCAACCGATAGCTGCGGGATCTTTTTCAGCGAAGAAAGCAACTTCTTTACCGTTTACAAACAGTTTGCCGCCTTTGTTTTCGGCTGTACCCTGGAATCTTCCGTGTACAGTGTCGAATTTCAACATATAGATCAGGTAATCCAGATCCAGGAACGGGTCATTTACTGCTACGATTTGAACATCGTTTCTTTCTTGTGCTGCACGGAACACCAGACGTCCGATACGGCCGAAACCGTTAATACCTACTTTAATCATTTGAATTAAACTTTTATTGGTTTATTAAAAATTGTTTTCAGAGTTTGAATTAACACCCGCAAGGTGTGGCACAGGAGGCCATTGTCATAAGCATGCATGCGAATACGATCAGGAAAGCTATACTTCGTTTCATCTTGCTTCTGTTTTTACGCTTGCAAATGTAGGGATGATTTTCTTATGTTGTTAACATATACAGGTGAAAAATATGCTATTCAACATAAAATAATTGTTAAAACACTATTTCTTACGCTTGAAGAAGAGCCTGCCTACCCAGCGTTTTACCTGCTTGACAGCCAGGGATATTAGCAGGGGTTGGACGATGCCCCAGGCTACGGGAGCCAGGTTACCGGCGATGGAGAGATAGTCTGTCAGGCCCATCGGTTGTGAAGGACGGACGCCTGCTTCACCGGCTGTTTCCGGCGCCGTTTCCGTCTTCTTTGCTTTGGAACCGGGGAATAGGAGGGAGGAGATCCCAACCAGCAACAGGTTTGCCGCGTTTTCCTGTATGTACAGAAAATCGGCGGCCAGCGCTTCTTCATGCTCGATGCTCCGTTGTTTAAGCCGTTTCTTCCCGGCCTGTAGTTTCTCCAGCGGGGTGAGCGGTCGCGGTAGGGGTGTCTGTTGTTGGTTCATTGCCGTTGGTATTGTCGTCGTCTGCCATCAGCGCATCGATGACCACGTTTTGTATCTTATTGCTGATTGTGTTTTTATAGAGGTAGATGATGCCGATTGCCGCCAGATAAACAAGCACTACGATAGCGAAACCGGCGCCCGGTGATCCGAGTAGTTCACCCAGGAACAGCCCCAGGGCCAGAAAGAGGAAAAGGGTGGCGAAGAATGCCAGGAACAGCAACACAACACCATACGAAAGGACGGCGATCACTTTGCCTGTCCTTTCGTATGTGTTAAGCTTCAGGAGTTCGAATTTGACCTCCACATATGCCGTCACGTCTTGTTTCAGCTTGCGGAAGATATCGGTCGCTTCTTTCTCCATACGGTGTTATTCGGCCGCCGGTTTTTGTACGGCTTTCAGCACTTCGCTTCCGGTTTCTTTGGCTTTTTCAAGCGCGCAGTCGAAACCCTCTTTTACTTTGCCGGCTGCTTCTTTCAACTCCTCAAGCAATTGTTCTCCTTTTCCGGAGGTTGCCAGGTAAGCCACTGCGGCTCCCACGGCTGCGCCTATTACAAGGCCTAATAGTAATTTTGAATCAACGCCTTTCATAACTCTACTTTTTTTTGGTTATACGATTATAAAGATAACGTGTTTTTCCAACAGATGGTTTATGTTGGCGCGTTAAAATATGTTTTTATTTCTGAACAATTACAATCGCCCAGTTATTCCGCTCGTTGTAAGTATTGAATGTCAGTCCGTTGCGTTCGCATTCGGTTCGGATGGCGGGAATGTCTTCTTTGTAAAAGCCGCTGAGGAATAATCGGGCGCCCGGCTTCATCTTCCCCGCGTATGATTGAATATCCTGCAAAAGAATATTTCGGTTGATGTTCGCCAGCACAATATCAAAGGGCGCTTGGGGATGGAGCTGTTCGGCTCCACCCAGTCCGACGGTGATATCACAGGTATGGTTGAGGCGGATGTTTTCGAGCGCGTTGGCATACGCCCATTCATCGATATCAATCGCCACTGTGCGCACCGCTCCTTTCATACGGGCGAGGATGGCCAGTACGGCGGTACCGCAGCCCATATCGAGCACCTCTTTACCAGTCATCTCGGTACGGAGTATTTCGCTGATCATCAGGAAGGTGGTTTCATGGTTTCCCGTGCCGAAAGCCATCTTCGGATCGATCAGGATGGTATAATCGTAGCCCTCTTCCGGTTCGTGGAAGGAGGCGCGGATAATACATTCCCGCCCGATGCGGATGGGTTTGAAGTAGTTCTTCTCCCATTCTTCGTTCCAGTCGCGGTCTTCCACAAGGACGGCGGTGTAGCGGATGGCGACGCCCTCAAGGGGGAAAGCACTCAGCTTGCCGGCCAATGCCTGTTCGTCGTATGCCTTATCCGGCACATACCCCAGCATGCCCTCCGCTGTTTCCGTAAAACTCTCAAAGCCGATCTCCCCGAGTTCGGCGGCCAGGACATCATTGATAACGGCCGTGTCAATACTCCCACATGCGTAAGTAAACGTCAGTTCGTAATAGTTCATCTCCTTTTTTTTGCCAAAGATAAGGGATTGGGGGGAGATTTAGACGCTGTTTTGAATTGCAAAAATACATTACACTCTAATAAACCGAATATCAGTTTGTTAATTGGATAATATTTCGAAACCTGATTCTCCGGGTTTCTACCTATTGGAACAAAAAGATCCACCTATTGGAACAAAAAGGTTCACTTATTGGAACTGTTTGTTTCACTTAATGGAACTTTTTGTGCCATCAGGATGAAACTTTTTAGTCATCGCGTGGCAGATGTGGCAGCAAAAAGGC
>JAVBUE010000020.1:0-78812 GCA_031555735.1 Tannerellaceae bacterium | reverse complement strand
GTCTTAACATAGCACGCACTTGTTTGTTTATTTGTTTGGTTAACCACTTATGCTGCGAAGATACTGAAAATATCCTTCCACTCGATAAAGAAGGTGAAAACAATCATAGGTAGATGATGTGACAATCATAGGTAGATGTTTCAACAATCATAGGTGGATGTTTGAACAATCATAGGTAGATGTTTTGAGCTTTGCGAATTTGTTTTTCCTGAAATCAGTTTATCGTCTGGATGTTGTGCTTTCAACGTGTAGATGCCGTTCCAACAACATCTACACGTTGAAAGAACAACATCCGGACGTTTTTAGCCCAACATCCAGATGCAGATTGAAATTGTGACATCTTTTTTACGTAACATAAGCGGGTAGCCCGCTAAGGTGGGGGGGCCAAGATAGACTTCCGGGTAGGGGAAAAAGAGAAAAAGAGTGGCGAAAAATGACCTGCCACACAGTGGAAGCAGTGTGGAAGCAGTGGAAGGAAAAAATGCGCCCCCTTCCACTATCTAACCACCTGTTAACCTGTATGATAACCCCCATTAGTGGAAGGTGGAAGGGAAAAAGGGAAATCCCCTGTATAATAGAGAAATAAACGGGATGAATCCCCATTATTAAGTTGAACGTACAACTAAGGCTCCATATGTCTTGACAGACACACGGAGCCCTATTCAGTTCCATTAGAAAAACTAAGCGTTCCGGTATATCGGGTTAGATCAGAACGCCCGGAATCCGGGATGGACGGTTGCAACGGTTGCGATACATTCCATCTCGATCAGCCAGCCCGGACGACATACAGGCGCCAGCACAATCAACCGTGGAAGGTCTGGATAATGCCTATCGAAATACGCTTTTACCCGTTGATAATCCGCCGTATCCCGGAGATAGATCAACGACTGTACGATATCAGTAGTTGCAGCGCCTCCCTCCGCCAGCAGGACATGGACATTTTCCATCATCCGTTCCGTTTGCTTCAGGATATCGCCCGGATGGACAATCTGCCCGCGGTTATTGATGCTGGCCGTACCCGAGAGGTATAACTGCCGGCGGTCGCCATACGTAACGGTCACGCCCCGTTCAAACGTAACCCCATATTCATAGGTAGGATTCAGGTGCGTGGGAGCATACAGGAACCGGATCTGCTCCGGTTGAAGCCCGTAAACGGAATAGGCATCCATCTGCACGGACACTTCCGGGTTAGGGTGCCGACCTTCGATCCCGGTACTTGTAATATAATGCGTATGTTCGGTCAATCCCTGCGTCACGAACACCTCCTTGCGGGCTTTCACCACCCCGGCATAGTTTACATCCACGTTCTGGACAAAGAACCAGGTACGGACGCAGTTCGCTTCCAACGAGCAATGCTGTTCGGACAACCGCAGGATATAATCGTTCAGCAACAGTCTTGTCTGATATTCGGAGGTGGCCGCCAGATTACACCATCCCCCCGACCAGAAATGGCGGTAGCCGTTATGCGAACAGGCAACCATACCCGGCGCGCAACTGTTCAACGCATCCGCCTGTTGCAAATACACCCATAAAGCGATCTTGGTACCATTCAGCGGAGGTTGTTGCACTACCGAAACGGCACATCCCCGGTATCCTCTTTCCCGCTCATACACTTCGCCGCCCTGATTGGCAACATCACTCAGGAAGTAACGGCGGAAAACAGGGTACGCCCTATTCCGCATCTCTTCTTCCAACCATTTGTCGTAAGCATCCATCAACAAGGCATGCTGCCGGGCGAACGGAAGCGCGGGGTCAACCACCTCAAACAAGGCATGGCACTCAGCAGCTCCCTTCTCTGTTTGGAACAAACTGGCCTGCCATTCCACATCGCCGTTCTTATCTCTCTTTTGCATACAAATCTCTACTTTTCACAATTTTCTATCCAGGTTTTCACCAAGGTAACCAACTCCTTCTCCGGCAAAACATCCGTATGGTTATAACGCACCACATCTTCCGTCAATACATGCATAATGAAACTCTTATCAGGAGATCCCGGATCCACCAGCATCAGGCCGTCGGCCGACCGGGTGGACGGCACTCCGACCAACGATTGAGGCGCATGCGTGGCCGTCAGGTACAACCCGGCAGCCGCGTTCGTCCCAGCTCCGTGGCAACGGATACAGAAAGCGTCGAACACCTGCGCCTGCACCCGGTCGTACGCAGCCAGATCGATCTCATCCACAGGCAACACCATCGATTCCGACGGATCTTCAACCGGATAGCCATAACACTCATAAAGAGGTTGGCGCCCTTTATTAACCACCACGACAGACAGCCTCTTCACCTCTTCGCCCAGTCCGTTCAACACCACCTCGACCACCTCATCTTCCTTGTCCGGTTTGGAGATAATCTTCGACACGACTGGCATATCCGCATCATCGCCAAAGGCGGCAAAAGCCAGCATATATTCCTGCGGCCAGGCTTCCTGTCCCTTAAACACCACCCGCAGCGTACCCGATCCGCCAGTGGTATCCTCCCGCGCTTCCGGATAGATCTTACCCTCATCGCATCCGGCAAGGAAGCAGGCAAGGAGCAGGACGACCCCTGCTATATTCCGTTTCTTTCCCATCAGAATGTGTATTGAAGCATTACAGTAGCCATATGAATCGGCACACCCAGCCCGTCGTCTTCACGATCAGCCTGCTTGTCATGTCCTGTCCGCCCCATATACTGATACATCGCCTGTAATTTCAGGTTGGAACCGAAGAAGAAGTAATTGGCGCCCACCGCCGGCATATTCAGCATACCGCCCATATCGATCCCGTTCCGGTCCATCAGGTCGTAACGCAACGCCCCCTGCAGCTTGTCCGTTATAAAATAGCCCGCCTGCGCATAGGCGCCCCAGAAATTGTATGCCTGCGAGATCATCTGCCGTTTGGTGAACTTCATATTCAGCCAATACCCCTCGGCGGCGAAATAGAAACGGTTCTTGATCCAGGCGAATTCCACACCGGCACGGAAGTCGTTACTGCTTTCGCTCTCCGCTTCCACGTTATAAGAAGCCGCAAGGGCTATGCTCATCTTATCATCCTGCAGGTCGTTCGGATTACCCTGTGTAGCCGGCATCACCCCCTTGGGCATGAATGCCATACGTCCGGCATACAGGAGTGACGGAAGCCAGGTATTATCGTCGCTCATCGTCTTTGTCGCCGTGTTCACCCCGATCCCCGTTCCGTTAAATACCCCCACCTGGTAATTCCATTTCCCGTTGAGCAATCCATGTACCTGTACTCCCAGGTCAAATCCGGTGGCAAACGCAGGATTGACCGCATTCAGTGAATACGGCAACACCATGTCCTTTGTAAGCGACATCGGCAGGACGGGAAACAGGGTTTCACCCAGGGTCGTCAGGTAAGCATGCGTAAAGGGTGTTTTGAACTTCCCCACCCGGATACGGAAGGATTCTTTCAGCGCCACGTCGAACCATGCCTGTTGAAGCAACGCCCCTCCGGTTTGGGCGGCATTCAGCGACAGGTTGAACGTCACGATCCCATAGGCTTTCCCTGTAAATCCGAGGATCGCATTCGGTATCTCAAAACCCGTGTTTGCGATCTTATCCGCATAAGGAGTATCCAAACCGGCATCCTCATATTGGTTAAACTTGCCCAAAGCCTGTACCAATGCATAGGGCTTAAACAGGAAATCGCCTGCTTTCGTAGAAAAAGTGAAGCCTTTCTTACCGGCCAACGACACCACGTCGTTCTCCACATACGCATCATTTACCACCTGCGCACAGGCCAAAGACGGGCATAGGTATAGGAGCACTGTCAATATTGAATTTCTTACCACTTGTTTCATATACTGTTTACTGTCGGATTATTATAAAGAGTTTAAAAAGGTGATGACCGCTTCACGGTCTTCTTTGGACATACGGGAGAACAAGATGCGGGAAGCAGCTCCTTCGCCGTCGTGCCACATGATGGCCTCCGTCAGGTTGCGGGCACGTCCGTCGTGCAAGAAATAGGTATGTCCGTTCACTGTCGATTGCAGGCCGATTCCCCAAAGTGGCGTCGTCCGCCATTCGCATCCTTGCGCCAGACCGGACGGATAATTGTCGTTCAGTCCCTGCCCCATATCATGCAGCAGGTAGTCTGAGTACGGATGGATCACCTGGCTTCCCAGCCAGGGCATCTGCGTACCGTTCAACAACACCGTTCCACGCGGACGCGTATGCAGCGTCGTCACATGGCAGAGATTACATTTGGCTTCATAAAACTTCTCTTCCCCGCGTTTCACCTCCGGATCACTCACATTCCGGCGGGCCGGGACACCCAGTGCCTGCAGATACAGGTCCACATCTTCCATATCTTCGGTGGATATTTCCATACCGTATTGGGCAAATCCCATCATCTGGCTTTGCCCTTTGCAGACTTCTTCCGGATACCGGTCGTTGGTCACGCCCATATCCGACGAAAAGCCCAGTTCCACCGTCAGGTCGGCATGCTGCGCTTTATTACCCGAAACACCGATTTGCAACATACCCCGTTCCATGATGTAATTCAACCGCCCGCTGATGCCATATTCGGGATAATTACTCCGGGCTGCCAACTGTTGCAGTTCGTTCAGGTCCAAGGCCATCATCTGGCCCAACCCCACATGCCGGAGCGGCTGGCGGACAGTGATACGCAGCTCTTCCGGCGGGATACTGTCGGCATACCATTCCGAGATGGCATAATGGGGTGATTGCAGGCTATATGTCTCCCCATCGGGAAAAGCAAAAGTCTCTTCGGTATAGGTGATCTTCACCTTCCCTTCCGGTTTCACCCCATAAATCGCCTGGTCATGCAATACCCGGCCGTATTGAGGATAATACCCCCCCCCTTTGCGGGTGATATAGGTCAGCATGGAAGAAAAGCCGTATCGTCCTGATCCGCCATCGGTGTACATGGATGGTTTCGTGCGTCCGGCATTCTTATGGCAACTGGCGCAGGAATAACCGGCATACACCGGTCCCAGTCCGTTACCCGACTCTTCACCCGTACCCCGCGAACGATCGTACAAGTTGTCCCCTCGGTTGAACCGTACGGCATAGTCGCCTTTCACCCAGTCCGCCGGTTGGTCGTATGCTTTTGGCGACGAAGTAAAAACGGTAGAAAGGCCTGCTGACAATTCTTCCTGTTTGGCCAGCCTCCCGTTTGGCTTGTAAATCCCGGTATCATCCAGTCCGTCCTCACAACTCAGATTGCCGAGCATAAACGCAAGGATACAAAGCCCGGCAAGGGCTTTGTATCCATATATTCTAATCCCCGGACAATGCATCCGGTTACCACACTCAAACATAAGGGAATCCGCTTAATAAAGGTCGAGCTTCGTTCTTACTTCATCAAACACATCCGTTACCTCAGCACAGGCAGTCATGGCCGCTTCGATCTCAGTAGCCTTCCCCAGGTTATTGCGGAAAGGAGCCGGGATATTCTTGATTGCCTTGATAGCGGCGGAAATCTTAGCCTGCACTTTGGTATCCAAGTCCTTGTCCACCGAGCGCACCAGGGCGGAAAGGCTGGTATCATCATCCCGGTTATCGCGCGTACCTCCCATATAGGAGTTCTCAATGCTGACGATATTGTCTTCATAATCGGTCAACGAATTCCAACTATACCACGACTCCACTTCCAGTACAGCTGTTTCCGTCTTTCCTTCCTTCCAGTAGTTATACGGGTTGCCTATTTTCACATCGCCCACTTCTCCGGCAATATTCTGGATACCCCCCAGGATCACAAACTCGCCCAGCACATTGCGGGCGCTTGAGGTACGCTGCGAAGTATGCTTCTTCATTTCTTCGCCGAAAGGGATGGGTACTTCTTCCGTTCCCAGTCCGCTTACCCATGCTTTGTGCAACTGCTTCGTATCCGTAAGCAAGCGGGCGGAAACACGCTTCATATACTCTCTTTCATTCGAGGTGACATTGGCTACCTTACGGGGTTGGCCTTCTTCAAACAACAGATATTCAATGGTATGGAAGCCACGCAATCCTTGTGCATCTTCGGTATCGCCTTCGATCTCGTCAAAATTACTGGAAGCCAGCATTTGGTCTATACCATCCTTATCTAAAGGCCAGCTATCCAAACTCGGATCGAGGTTTTCATAATCGGCCGGTCCATACAGGAAAGCCTCGCTTTGTTCCCATGGCTTACGGGCGGCACGCCAGGCATCACAGGCATTGTTCAGTTTAGTCTGGTTGGAGGCATCATCCAGGAAATCCACAACAGCCGTATTCATGGCCGACACTTTCTTTTCCATTTCGGCATAGGTAGGGATCACCACCTTGTCCACATACGTGGCGATCACCGCATTCATTGCCGATTCCGTCACCACGTCCTTGGGATCCTTATCATCCGGCGTATCATCCGAACTACAGGAGAAACATACGCTTGCCAGCATCAACAGTCCCATCAGGGATACATTTTTCATTTTCATTACTTGTATTATTTAATTGGTTTGTTATTATTTACTCAGGAACCAGCCGATATAGGCGATACCGACCGAAACCATGTTCTCGTTGTTATAATTCCCCCCACCGATACGGCGGTGCGTGTAATCCGCCTTGACCACCAGGTTGGGTAACGCGTAGTAGTTGGCGCCCGCCGTCCACATGGATACCTCCAGGCGTTTATCCGCCAGGACGTTCCCTTGCGTTTTCTCCATCGGATTGTAATATTCGTACCGGGCAAACGGATAAATACGCGGAGCTTTCTCTCCAAAGAATGATCCGACATTGTAACCAACCTCCCCTCCATAGGAAAGGGCCTCACTTGCCACATCCGTACGCGGATAACCGGAAGCTTTCGTACTGCTACGGTTTGTTTGCGACAAGGCTTCGCTGTCCCCCAACGTTCCATAGACCACATTGGCGCGGGCTGTCAGATTCCGGGTCTTATACTGTGCATCCGCCGAGACGATATTCACGGTGTTGCGCATGTGGGATGTTTTCTGAGGTTTGGAGGCATTTTTCGAGCTTTGATTGTAGTAGCCCGACACGCCTATACGCAGCCCTTTCACCCCGTTATAGTCCAAACGTCCGGCAAAAGCGGGGCTGGTAAAGGAATTGATTTCATATACACCCTGGCGTCCACTGGCAATCCACTCGGTGTTACTGAACCCCATCGGATCCAGCCCGGCGACCATCATTGCCTGGTAGTCGAAAGCGCCGATGGAACCGAAAAAGGCAATTCCATTCTCATGCCAGGTGGAAGGCAGGATCGTCGTCTCTCCCTCCGGGCGATATACGCCGAAGAAGTTGATCGGTTCGTGGTGCGCATTGGTCAGGCCAACGGGAATAATCATATGCCCGACCCGTATATTGAAAGCGCGGTGGATCAGTTTCGAGATATGGAACTGCTCCAAAGCTACTTCACCTCCCTTTTCAATCTCTGTCTCGTACTCGCCTCCTTCTTCATGCCATTCGATCTCACGGGCAGCACCCGTACCGCCATATTCGAACTCAATCTCGGCGCTTAAGATCCAGGTAGGATTAAATTTATAGTCGAAAGCCAGAATGAAGCGGGGAATAGAGATCTCCCCTCTGTCCATCTTCACACTTCCGGTCGGCGTAAAGCGGTTGAAACCATAATCCAGGTAGCTTGCCGCTATCTCGCCATATCCGCCGAAGCGAAACTTCTCATACCCGTCACCGGGGTCTATCCTTCTTACCACCGTGTTTTCCTGTGCAAAGGCAGACAGCACAGGGAATAGTAAAAAAATGTAGAGTTTAATGAACCTTTTCATGTTGTTAATAAATTTTAAGGGCAAAAGTACGGTAGGAAGAAACGCCCGGCAATCGCATACATTAGGTATAATCAACACCTGGACTAACAACATATAGGTATCTGGTGAACAAAAAAAAGGGACAGTTTTTAAGACTGTCCCTTGAAGCTCGTTTATGGAAGCGTATTTACTGATACCGGATCACCTTGCCGTTGATCGGCGCCAGATACCAGTCCGGCGTACCCCCGCCGTTCACCCAGTTAGTAAAGCCTTCATACGCGGCGTTGACCGGAGTCGATTCTTTCGGATAGGAGATCCCTTCGAGTTGTGGGATAGCCAGTCCCCACATCCAACCCGAGGCAACATCCACGTACTTCCGTGTACTCTTCGCATCCGTTTCCGCCAGATTCGTTCCGGCAAAACCGGGGAGATGTACTTCTTTGCGTTCTTTACCGTCGAAAGCGCCGTCGGGCAGGATAAAGAGGTTGAAGTTATCCGCATTCACCGTTCTTTCCTGCGGGGAAGTGAATGTAATTTCTTTAACGATCTGCCGTGCCGGATAATCCCGTGTGACGGTATTCGCCGCCTTTTTCGCCGGAGCCCCCAGCTCGGCATGGGCATCCGCGAACAGAGGCAAAACAGCGTACTCCTGTCCCCCTTCCGAACCACTCACCGAAGCGGCAGGGAATCCGTCCAGCTGGAAACCAGCACCCAGTTTCTTCGTTGCCCCCACGGCTACCAGGTTGGTTATGATCCGCGCGCCTTTCGTCTTATTGCCCTGTGTGACATGCTGTATCTCCACAGACATCACCACATCATTCATATCATAATCGCCCCGCTGCGGCCAGCTGTCTTCAAACAGGTAGGTATGGGCGACGGTGGCTCCTTCCGTAAACGTATCGTCGGTATCGCCCGTTCCTTCACCTGGATTCTCATGTCCACTGTTCCCGTTGCAGTCCGATCCGGGAATAGTTACGCTGGCTTTTCCGTCGGCAAAGGCAGCGCCGTTGGATAAGGTATATACCTTGTCGTACAAGCCGACCGGCTGGCTGTGGTTTTCAGCCTCCACCTCCACCAGGCCATCGTACACAACAATATTCCAACCGGTGATCGAGACATCATCCACCTTGAACAAGGCATACGCATCCCCCGTACCTCGGATCAGGCTCTGCTGTCCGTTAAACACTGCCGTCCCGCCTTCCCACATGGATTGCGGTGCCATCAGCAGTTTCAGTCCGGCCGCTTTCAGTGTTTCCACTTCCATATATGCGCCGGAAGCAAGCACAACCTCTCCGTTGGAGACAACGGTAAATGTGCCAATTTTCATCATACAGTCGTTTGAAATGGAAGCATTGTTCAGACTGACGGATCCCGCTTCCAGGTAATGCGTATTCACAATGGCGTTCGGCTTGTTCTCCGTACGCAGGTATGTACAAGTCAGCCTGCCCGAATTATAGAGGGAGGAAGAACTGTTCATCTGAATAGTCTGAACCGACATGGTTCCTTCATTGATGATACGGGAGCTGTTCGTCACCTGTCCGAAAGAAAAGCCGGTACCGGCATCACCGAGACCGAACGATCCTCCTTCCTGTACTGCGATCAGCGAATTACCGATCATCGTCAACGCGCGTACATCTGTTATATTCTTCACCACGCCCCCCTTCAGCACATACACATGCGATTCATTTTGCAGTGTTTGTGCGCTGCCGTTCCAGATCAGGGTGCCCTCCACATAGAGGTTGAACATCCCTTCACCCGGGAAGTCCATAAGTCCGGAAAAGGTTTTTCCTTTCGGGATCACGTACGTTGTTCCTTTCCGGAGCGGGGTATAGCCCGAGCCCGACAGTTCCACATACGCTTTGCCCGCATACGAATAATCCACTGCGGGGATCGAGGCGGCACGCGTGACCACGCCCTTCCCTTTGGTAGCCACCCCTCCGGCACGGAACGAAATCGATTCGCCCGTCACTTCTGTCGCATAGACACGGCGGCGTTTGAAGGGATCGGTCACCGCGATAAAGATCGTTTCCGTCTGGTCCGGAAGTACAAGTTCGCGGTTATATCCTACGTTACTGTTGGTTTTCTGCCCGGAGCCGGCAATCAGTTTCGCACCGGCGTCAAGGGCGGGATTCGCCAGGTAAGCGCCTACCGTATAATAATAAGCGCCGTTGTACACATCATTTACATCCACACGCAGCCGGGTGGTTTTTTGGGTGGACCAATCGATTTCGACCTCCGCCTTTTCCGGAATTTCCGGTTTATACAGGTCTTTTTCACAAGCCGAAAAAAGGGTGATACACACCGCTACACCCCACAGGCGGGTAATTAGTTGTTGGCAATTCATAAGGTTTATTTTATGTGTTTGTTTAATACTGTTCGCTGGCTGACAAACTAAACAAACAACCGGCGAAAAAGTTCATCTAAACGTCGAAAAAAACAGATCAAGCCTGAATATCCCCCAGTTCCACCAGTTTGTTCACGATGGCGTAGATCGTGAGGCCACTGGGACTGTGGATCTGTAATTTACGGGCGATATTCCGCCGGTGGGTAATCACCGTATGGGTGGAGAGAAACAGGTGGTCTGCTATTTCACGGTTGGTCATCCCCTTCACTACGCAGACGACGATTTCTTTCTCCCGGGAGCTAAGCGTCTGCTGTTCGTCTTCATCCGTACCGGCCACCGGGTCATTAAACAGTTGCTCCAGCTTCAGCCGGACATCGTCGGGAGCGTCGCAGATGGATACCTGCTCGTCGTACGGGCGCAACAGGACAGGATCAACCAGGTGGTAGAGCAATGCCACACATTTCATTTCCCGGCAACCGGTTTCCTCTTTCAGCAGCCCGACGGCGTAATGACCCACCATGCAGGGATTGATCAGCAGCAGGTCGGGTCGGTGCGTCCGCAACTGCTCGGGCAGTACGTCGGCAGCCGGTATCTCGATCCACCGGAAATGGAACCCGGGAAGTTTCTTCAGTACCAGTTCCATCCCCATGCGAACAACAGGCGATGGTTCTGCAATGGCAATCTTCATCAGTTCGCTCATACGCCCAATTGTTTTTCCAATGCCTGGATTGCCGGTACAAACAGGTAATCCTCCACATGGTTGTGTGAAGTCAGGTCTTCTTCCACCGCGAAAATATCGAACAGGACGCTGTTCAGCGTATGCGATCCCCTGCCGGGGTAATACTTGATGAGGATATTCTTCAGCTCGGTGATCTTCAACTCGATCTGGTCGTGCCGCTTGCGGAAAATAGCGATCGAGTATTTCGCATCCGTATTACCATCCAGCAGTGAACGTACATAGGGGAATACCGTCTTTTCTTCATACGCCATGTGGGTATGCACCTCACTGGTGTATTCGTCGAAGAACTTGCAGATCACGAACGCCACGTCTTTCGGGCAGTCGGTAATCGCCTCCACCAGTTTCCGCCGGATATGCGGGAAACGGAAGTGCAGGAAATAATCGTGCGCCTGGTGCAGATACAGGATCAGGGCTTCGAGCGACAACCCTTTGGTAAGCACTTCGCCCGATACGGGTTTCGGCGTTTCTTCGGCAAGGAAGTTTACGACAGTCAGGAACGTATCCGTATCCACTCCGTTCAGCCTGCATACCTCACCGATACTCTTCTCACCCAGGCCGAGTGGAATCCCGAACCGGCTTGTCACCAACAGCATCGCATAGTGCTCGCTGAGGAGGTCGCTCATGCGGTCGGTTTCCTGATATTTAGTTTTATGATGCATCTTATTACATTTAGTTCCACAAATATAGGGATAAAAAGAAAAAGGGTGACAGATTCCCCTTTTTATTGTCCGTGTTCTATCAGAACAGTGAGGTTGGTTGGATAGTTGCTCATAACTCATGTCCTGATAAGCATAAAGCCACGAAACAATACCCAATTAACCAACTGATAGAAAAAAGCCTATCACCAAGGAATGCAAAATCTGCCGGGTTGGTTTGTTTCCCGGCAGATTAATCTTCCATTTCTATCTATTCGTGTTCAATCAATTGGATGTCGGGTTCTGTGTCAGCGTACCGGCATACGAGTTGATGGCATTCTGCGGGATGAAGTACACCACGCGATAGTCGGTGGGCTGTACCTTTTCCATAGCATTGTGCGGCCCCGGATACATACGGGTCAGTTCGCGGCCGTTACGATATACGTCGTAGCTGCGTTCTGCCTGGTAGGCCAGTTCCAGTGTACGTTCCTTGTCGATCAGGGTTTCTGCGTTAGCGGCTGTCAGTTGCGCGTAACCTTCGCCTGGCAGTGAACGTTCGCGAATGATATTCAGGTTGGCCAGTGCAGTGGCATAGTCGCCTGTTTTCCCGGCAGCTTCCGCTTTGTTCAGGTAGATTTCAGCCAAGCGGGAAATAACCGGTGAGTGCAATTGTGAATCTTCTCCTTCGCGTGAGCACTTCACGATGTAGAACATCGGATAGACGCGGTTCAGTTTCATTTCCATATCGATAACGCCTGTGTAGGTCTTATTGTCGCTGTACTTGATAGACCAGATACCCTGTTCGATATCTACGGGTGCCAGTGTATATGTTGTTGTTTTGTCACTAATCGTTTCTGTGCAAGTTGCGGTATTACCATTGATGGTCACCGGAGCCTGTACATAGTTGAAATTAGTCTGCACACCAGATGCATTGTACACATTCTTGATGAAACGGAATACCTGCTTGCCTCCGTCCACATATTGCGGTTCGATGAAAGCAGCGCGTGCATCCACAATCTTGCCTTTATTCCAGTCGTTACGTCCGGTTTCGTTGAGCAGGTCGATGTATTTGGCGCTGGCATACATTTCACCCCAGCCCATACCACCGATATTAGAATACATGCCACCGATACCGTAGTAGTGGTCGTAACCGGAGTATTCGGAAGCAACGCGTTTTACCACGAAAATAGATTCGTCGTTGTTCTCCGGTTTGAATGTGTTGTATTTCATGAAGTCAGTACGTCCCAACAAGCTATACTTACCTGAACTGATCACTTTATCTGAATATTCAATACACTGACGTGCATATTCCTGATTGGGGCTATCCCAAGTGCCACTCATATAGAGATAGATGCGCGACAGCATTGCCCAGGCTGCTTCTTTGGAAGCATAAGCCGGCCCCTTATCGATGGTCATCAGTCCGGCTGCCTTCTTCAGGTCGCTGATAGCTTGTTCATAGGTATCCTTTACGGTAGAACGGTCGGGCAATGTCATATTGATCACATCGTCGGGCGTACCGTTCACAATGGGCACACCGAGGTTCTTTTCCGGACTTTGATAATACGGACGACCATAGGCGCGGCAGAGATAGAAATACAACATACCGCGGATGTAGTAACATTCACCCAGGCTGTTGTCTATTTCAGCGCTTTGGCCTTCTTCCAGCATTTTAAGGATGTTGGATGTCTGGGCTATCGCTTTGTAACTGTAGTCCCAGAAGTTCTGCAAGCGGTAGTTGTTGGGTGTGCGGCTGTAGGAAATGAATTCGTAAAACGCATCAGTCGATGTTCCACGGATCATCATATTGTCGCCGGCGTATTCACCGCAACGGTGCATCGGGTCTGACCAATCTTTCAATTGTGCATAGGATCCGTTCATCAAAGCGTCCAATGATGCATTCGGATCATCCATTACCTCCTCGGACGCTACCGCAGTGTAGGGGAAACGTTCAATATCACAGGCTGCAAAAGTGCATGCGGCTGCGATACATATAGCTAATATTTTTTTCATACTTCTTATTCTTATAATGTAATATTAAGACCAAACATGAATTTCTGAGTGACGGGATATGCACTTGGCATAGTAGCACCGGTCACAGCGCGTGTATCATTATTTACAGCGATTTCAGGATCAACACCGGAATAATCGGTGATCGTGAATACGTTTTCAGCAGAAAAATACAGACGAAGGTTGGAAATATGCCATTTCGGGAATGCCATATTGTATCCAACAGTCAGGTTTCTTAGTTTCAGGTAATCACCATCTTCAAGGAAACGGGAAGACACCTTGTTTGCGTTGGATGTGTTGTTATAGCTGGCAACCGGGTGTGTGGCGATATCGCCGGGATTTTTCCAACGTGACCAGCCACCCTGTAGCTTCATCTGGTTTCTGTCTGTATAGGCACCGTCGGAATCGTATTCACTACGCGAGTAGTTATAGATCTTTCCACCCACTGAATAACCAAAAACAGCATTCAGGTCGAATTGTTTCCACGTCAGTGTGGTCGAGAATCCACCGAAAAAGTCCGGCGAATACTTGCCGCAGATCACTTGATCCGCTTCTGCGTATTTTTCCGTCAATACACGTTCGCCGGTATCTTTATCCGTCTTATACCATTGCGGAGCCCCGTTTTCCGGATTTACACCGGCCCATTCTTGTGTGTACCACGTATCTGTGCTGTAGCCCGGTTTCAGGATTGAATTGGCGCTACCAGCTATACCGGCGAAACCCGTAATGTATTGTTCCAGACCACCATATAGTTTTTTTACTTCACTTTTATTCGTGCCTAAATTGAAGTCAACACTCCAGTACCAGTCTTTTGTTTTGACGATATCTGCACCCAGTGTCATTTCAAAACCACGGTTTTGTACTTCACCTACATTCTGATAGAGGGTAGTAACACCGGTTAAGCCGGAGATAGGAACACCGAAAATAACGTCTTTAGTAGCTTTGTTGTATAAATCGAAGGTTGCGCGGAAGCGATCGAAGACACTAACGTCTAATCCAAGTCCGAATGTAGCCGTTTCTTCCCAGGTGAAATTCTTATTCCCGATCTGTGAGATCAAGAGTCCCGATATTTCATTATACTTCTGCGTGGCGGAATACAGGTCGTATTGCGGATACAATTGGGCAGGACGGTTACCGACCGTACCATACGAAGCACGGAGTTTCAACTGATTGATCCAGTCTGTTTCAAAGAAGGCTTCATTGTGCAGGTTCCAACCACCACTGACAGACCAGAAGTTTCCATATTGGGCATTGTCACCAAAGTTGGATGCACCGTCGCGACGGAACGACACCTGCCCCAAGTATCTGTTGTCGTAAGCATAGTGGCCGTTGAAAAGCACAGATTGCATGGCCGATTCGCTGATAGAGCCTTTGGCCGCTTCCGGTTTGGCGGTCGTATTGAGGATTTCAAATCCAGAAACAAAACCGACACCGGTTGCTGAGAACCATTTGTATTTGTAGTCTTTAAACTCGTAAGCCAGCACGGCATTTACTGAGTGTTTACCAAATGCCTTGTTGAAACGCAGCATCTGGTTGGTGAACCGGCGTTCTACTTTGGAATCTTGTTCCCAAATACGGCCATTTACACCGGATCCTGCATCAGAGCGAGGGTCGGTGTACGATTTTTCGTTATAATCATTCCAGGTATAGTTGTTGGTAGATGAGAAAGTCAACCAATCTGTGATCCGGATGTCGAAGTCCAGGTTGCCCATTATGGAGTATTTATACGAATCTCCCCAGTTCCACTGTAGGTCATACAGATAGTTGGTGGAGTTGCTGTTTACCCATGTGCTGGAACGGTGAGGCGTTGGCGTGCCGTCTTCCAGATAGGGGGAGTCCCAGGGAAGGTTGGAATACATAGCAGTGGTCGAATATTGTCTGTCATCCCGGTCTTCCTTCGAACCGCTGAACGACGGTTTGATCGTCAGCCAGTTGAACGGCTTGAATTCTGTGTTGAAGCGGATGCTGTAGCGGGTATATTCATATCCTTTTATAGCACCTTCTTCGTCATACAGACCGAGGGAGAAATAAGATTTCATTTTTTCTGTCCCGCCTGAGATCGACAGGTTGTAGTCTTGTGTTAGGCCGGTTTGCGTAGCCAGATCCCACCAGTCATAGTTACTGTTGCGCAGATTCTCATTCCAACGAGGAAAGGATATCATTTCCTGGTTGTTGAACGATTTATAGTAGTCATACAGTTCGGCTCCGTTCATCACTTCCAGGTTGCCGTTCGACAGATGGTTCATACCGGCTTTGAGTGAAGCACTCACTTTTACGCCCTCGCCTTTTGCGCGTTTGGTGGTAACCACAATAACGCCGTTAGCTCCTTCCGAACCGTAGATAGCTGTAGAAGCAGCATCTTTCAGGATAGTCATTGATTCGATGTCGGAGGGGTTCAGCGAGTCGTCCGAACGGTTACCGACGATTACACCATCAATGACCCACAGCGGGTCGTTTATCCCATTGATAGACGCTTTACCACGGATAACGATCGTTCCTTTGTCACCGGGTTTACCTTGTCCGGGTGCGACATATACACCGGGAGCTTTACCTGACAACATGTTTTCTACATTGGCTGTTGTCACATCCGTCAGTTTCTCGTTGGCCAGTGTCTGGAGAGCACCGGTGAGGCTTTCGCGTTTCTGGGTACTGTAACCTACAACGACTACTTCGTCCAATGCTTTCGTGTCTTCCTTGATACGAATATTCATTTTTGTAGTTGTCGCAGCCACTTCTATTGGGAGGTATCCGATATAGGTAATGACCAGAGTAGCACCTGCGGGTACGTCTAACGTAAAGTTCCCGTCATAGTCTGTACTCGTTCCGATAGAAGTACCTTTCACGATCACGTTGGCGCCGATAATCGTTTCGCCAGTTACCTGATCGACGATCGTGCCAGTCACCTTGATGGTTTGCTGGGCGACCACCGGCTGAGCAGGGTAGGTAGCCTTGTTGGTTTTGTAAACAACAATCCGCTTTCCGCTTACTTCAAATGACGCTTGTTGTTTCTTCAACGCACTTGTGAGGATTTCTTCCACGGATTTGTCTTTGGTGTCAATCGCAACGCGTTCGTTTAAATTGATGTCGTTGTTCCGTATCAGGAAGGTGTAGTCAAACTGCTCCTCGATCAGAGTGAAGAGCTCTTTTAAGGTTGTACTTTGCATTTGTACAGTCAGGATGTGCGTTCCTAATTCTGCGACAGAGTTCGCATTGGCTGTGTCTGGCGTACCAGCTAATACACATCCGACAAGTAATAATTGTCCAAGTCGTTTAAAATTATTCATTTTCTTTGCTGTTAGATTTAAAAAGTAACTTTTATCTCTTGTAATACTCGTTTCCCGTAAGGGAAGGCTGCAAGGTTCATGTTAAGTCATAGGCAAACTGTTTTAATTAATACTCATCTATCGCTATTTATCTCTTATAGTCAATTCATTATTTCCTATCCATTTCCAAGTGTACTTTTTATCCATGTCTATTTCATGCAGAATATATTCCAGGGAATGGTGCTGCAGGAAGCTTCCGCTGAAGAATTCATTCTGCAAATGAGCACTTCTGATGTCAATACGGACGTTGAACTTGCGCTCCAGGTCTTTGGCCAGGCGTGTAAATGGCTGTTTAGAGAACCTTAAACCTCCATTAGACCAGGCGATGGCATCCATGGCATTTATAGCCATGATGGTAATATCGTTTTTCTCTTTTTCCAGGCTTAAGACCTGATTGGGGATAAGCGGAAAAACCTCTTCAGTCGTCCCCCGGCTGATCATGACATCCACTGATCCGGAAACCAGTGATACATCTGTCGTTTCATCATCGGCGTATGACTTGACATTGAAGCGGGTTCCAGTCACTCTGACGTCCAGGCTGTTCGACTGTACGATAAATGGTTTGACAGAGTCGGCCATTACCTCGAAATAGGCTTCACCGGAGAGACTGATATTTCGGGATTGTTTATTGTAGTCGGCGCTGTATGTGAGCGTCGATCCGGAGTTCAGCCAGGCTTGGGAACCGTCCGGCAGCACTACTTTGGTGACTGAGCCGAGTAATGTTTCCACCTGGGTGTCTTCTCCGGTTGGCATTGTTTCAGTTGGCGCTTGTTGCGCATAATGCAGACCACCCCAGAAAGAAAGGGCGCTGAAAGATATAACCGTAAGCAGAGAGACGGCAATATTCCGCCAAAAAGGGATACGGATCGTACGACGCGGCATCACTGATTGCTGAGCGATCACCTGGGCAAAGTGTTCCTCAAAGTTACGCTTGCGCTCCGCGGCAAATTGAGGGACATGAGCTATAGCCCACCAGTCTGTCATTTCGGCAAAGACCTGCTTATGTGATTCGCTTGCCTGAAGCCATTGAAGCAGTTGTGCTTCCTCAGCCTCGGAAAGTGATCCTTCAAAGTAGCTGAACAGCAGGTCGTATTTGCTTTCTTCTTTATTTGTTTGCATTTGCGTATAGCTTTATTGCTAATACAATACACAAACAGGGCAGAACGTGTCTAAAAGAAAGTAATTTTATTTAAAATTAATTTTAGTACAGGTTGAATAACATGACAAATAAGGCGTAATAGTGTCCCAGCATATCCTTGAGTTTAGACAATCCGACCTGAATTTGGGTGCGGACAGTACTTGTGGTGATCTGATTGGCTTGGGCTATCTCCTCGTAGCTCATATTCTTATAAATATATTGTTCGAAGATTTGACGGCATTTTGGTGGTAATTGCGCTATGGACTGACATATTTTTTCTTCAAATTCTTTGTTTTCCAGGTAAGCCAGGGGATGAGCGTCATCACTGATCAGTTGTTCACGGATGGTGATTAGTTGTTCCTGTACATATGAAAGGGGTATCTCCTGTGTCCGTTGTCGTCGCAGGTGGTTCAGGCAACGGTTCTGTACGGAGCGGGTCAAGTAAGTTCCAACCGGGTAGGTGAGGGAGCCACGGTGATTCCATACATTCATGAATACATCATTCACGAGATCTTTGGCGAGATCCCTTTGGAAGACATATTTTGTCGCTACGGCACGTAAATAGAGATAATAGGCCGTATATAATTGTTCGAAGGCTTTATTGTCACCTTCGTTTATACGCGTAATTATATTTCTATCGATAGTCTGCACTGATATTAGCCTGAATATTCATGCTACCAAAAAAGGAAGTGTAAATTCTGCTTACTTCAACTGAATTAACCATCTTTAAGCGGTCAAAAGCAATGAACTTCCTCATGCGCAAAAGTAGTAAAAAGGTAGTAAATGCCTCCGATCTTCCCAGGTTATTTTCGTTCTCTCCCGTTGGTATCCTGTTTGATATTTACATTTACTTTGCATTTTTCCCTTTTTCTTCTATATTTGTTTCCTATAAATGAATCATAATAATGTCAATGATGGAATTCCGTACACCTGTTCATATCCCGACACCGCCATTTGCTTTTACATATACAGATCGGACCATGTTAATAGGATCCTGTTTTGCTGAAAATATCGGTAAACGGATGCAGGAGAACAAGTTCGAGGTGGATATTAACCCGTTTGGCATCTTATTCAATCCCGCATCCATGGCCAAAGCAATCCGGAGGCTGCTAAACCCCGTCTTGTTTACAAAAGACGACCTTTTTGAGCACGAAGGAGTGTATCACAGCTGGATGCATCACAGCCGGTTTTCGTCGGTAACACCCGGCGAAGCACTTCAGCAGATGAACGACCGCTTGGTATATTCAGCAGAACAGTTACGACGTTCCACCCGGTTAATCATCACTTTCGGTACCGCTTATTCTTATATACTGAGGAGCAAAGGACATATCGTAGCTAACTGCCACAAACTACCCGAACAGATGTTTCGGCGTGAACGGCTCAATGACAGTACAATTTTTGGTGAATGGAAAGGGGTATTAAAGGAACTATGGGTCGAATTCCCTGCACTCAAGGTTTTATTCACCGTCAGTCCGATCCGCCACTGGAAAGACGGAGCGAACGCCAATCAATTAAGCAAAGCCATGCTGCTGCTGACCATCGAACGTCTGAGGAAGTTGTTCCCCAACCAGGTGGAATACTTCCCTGCCTATGAAATAATGATGGACGAACTGCGCGATTATCGCTTCTATTGCGATGATATGCTGCACCCCTCCACCCTGGCAGTCGATTATATCTGGCAACGTTTCTGTGAGCACAACCTCTCCATTGATTCGCGAGAGATCTATCGCGAATGGCAGGAGATCCGGCGGGCGCTGGACCATCGTCCTTTTCGTCCCGACAGCGAAGCATACAAGCAGTTCGTAAGACAAACTTTGTTAAAGATAGAGCTTCTTCATGAGAAAATCCCTTCCTTTGACCTGAGTAACGAATACACCTTCCTGGTCGCTAAACTATAAAGACAATGAAATACGCAATCAAAGACATTGCCCGGCTCACCGGAGCCAAAGTAGTCCGTTTGCACGACGGAGAAGTAAGTATCCTGCTGACCGACAGCCGCCGCCTCTCCTTCCCTGAACAGAGCATCTTCTTTGCCATCCGTACGAAGACCAACGACGGACATAAATACATCCCCGAACTCTACAAGCTGCGCGTACGCCACTTCGTGGTGACCGACCTGCCCGACGACCATGTGCACATGTCCGACGCCAGCTTCCTATTGGTCAAAGATACCGTCGCCGCCCTCCAGAAACTGGCAGCCAGCCACCGGAAGCGGTTCGACATCCCGGTGATCGGCATCACCGGCAGTAACGGGAAAACCATCGTCAAGGAATTTCTCTACCAACTGCTGCATGCCGACTTCAACATCGTGCGCTCGCCACGCAGCTACAACTCGCAGATCGGCGTGCCGCTGTCGGTATGGCAGATGAACGAGAAGCATACGTTGGGTATCTTCGAAGCCGGTATCTCCCAACCCGACGAGATGCCGAAACTGCAACAGGTGATATCGCCCACCGTGGGCATACTGACGAATATCGGCGAAGCGCACCAGGAGAACTTCCTGTCACTGGCGCAGAAGTGCCGCGAGAAACTGATGCTGTTTGCCGACTGCGAAGTGCTGATTTACAATGGCGATGATCCCTTCGTGGCCAACTGCATCGAATCCACCTTCCTCTCCCACAAGGCCATCGCCTGGAGCCGCACCAACTCGGAAGCCCCTTTCTTCATCTCTTCCGTGGAAAAGAAAGACGACCATACGGAGATCCGTTGCACGCTGATGGGATTCGACCGCGAACTGACGATCCCCTTCACCGACGACGCCTCGATCGAGAACGCCATCCACTGCCTGGCGGCCATGTGCTACCTCAAGCCTACGAGCATGATCGACCTCTCGCCCTTCGCCCGCCTCGAACCGGTGGAGATGCGCCTCGACATCAAACAGGGGATCAACGGCTGCCAACTGATCAACGATACCTACAACTCGGATATCAATTCGCTCGATATCGCCCTCAGCTTCCAGCAAAGCCGCCGGGTGGACCGGAAGATGAAGACGACGCTCATCCTCTCGGACATCCTGCAATCGGGCGCCCTGCCGAAATCACTCTATAAGAAAGTGGCCGACCTGGTGCGCCGCAAAGGAGTGGATCGCATCATCGGTATCGGCCGCGACCTCGCCGCCCAGGGCCATCTGTTCGAGATGGAGAGCGAGTTCTACCTCACGACCGACGAATTCCTGCAGTCGCCTTTCTCGCGTAACTTCTCCAACGAGTTGATCCTGCTCAAAGGTTCGCGCCATTTCCATTTCGAACGGATATCCGAACGGCTGGAGAAGAAGGTGCATGAAACGATCCTGGAAGTGAACCTCGACGCGATCGTACATAACTTCAACTACTACCGTTCGCTGCTGCTGCCCTCCACGAAGATCATCTGCATGGTGAAAGCCTTCGGCTATGGCGCAGGTTCGTATGAAGTGGCAAAGACGCTACAGGAACAACGCTGCGACTACCTGGCCGTGGCTGTCGCCGACGAAGGAGCCGACCTCAGGCGCGAAGGCATCTCGATCCCCGTGATCGTGATGAACCCGGAATTCAGCAGCTTCAACGTCCTCTTCGAGAATCAACTGGAGCCCGAAGTGTATAGCTTCCGCCTCCTCGACGCCCTCATCCATGAGGCGGGACGGCGGGGGATCACCAACTATCCGATCCATATCAAGTTCGACACCGGCATGCACCGCCTCGGCTTCCAACCGGAAGATGCGGAGAGGCTGGCAGAGATACTCCGCGGACAGGGCAACCTGATGGTGCGCTCTGCCTTCTCCCACCTGTCGGGAAGCGATGCGGAGGCGTACGACGACTTCACCCGGCAGCAGTTTGCCCGTTACGACAAGGCTGCCAACCGGCTGGAAGCCGAATTGGGCTACGCCTTCCTCCGCCATATCCTCAACTCCGCCGGTATCGAACGTTTCCCGGATCATCAACTCCATATGGTACGCCTCGGCATCGGCCTCTATGGCGTGAGCGCATCGGGAAGGAAGAAGCTGCATAGCGTCAGCACCCTCCGTACCACCATCCTCCAGATACAAAATGTGCCGGCGGGCGATTCCATCGGTTACAGCCGGAACGCCTATGTCTCTCGCGATTCACGCATCGCCGTTATCCCCATCGGGTATGCCGACGGACTCAACCGCCACATGAGCGGCAACGGAGGCGAGGTATCCATCCGTGGAAAACGCTGCCCCATCATCGGCAACATCTGCATGGACGCCTGCATGATCGACGTTACGGATACCGATGCGCAGGAAGGCGATTCCGTTATCATCTTCGGCGAAGACCTGCCCGTCAGCGAACTATCCGACAAACTTCACACCATCCCCTACGAAATCCTGACCTCCGTCTCGCCACGGGTGAAGAGAGTGTATTACAGGGAGTGAAAAGCAACTCTCCCCTACTGTCAGTCCCATCCTGTGGAAGGAACCCTTTTTGAGGCGGCTCCTTCCACTTTTTTATTGTCAACATCCGTATCTTCTATTGTCCTCAATAAGAGGGAGTAACGTCACGGTGCGGAAGAATTAATCTTCCCACCAGGGTGGAAAGATGTTCCCATCCTGGTGGAAAGATGTTCCCACCCTTGTGGAAAGATGTTTCCACCCTGGTGGGAAGATTAGTTCTTCCGCATGCCGTGAACAGACGATCCGTATGTTGACGAGACTTCTTCCTGTAGTTGATGATAGTCCTACCTGCTACTGCCGGGGGAAATTATTGAATGACAGGCGGGAATCATGCCGGAACATTCTGTTCTTTTTGCCTGTTTTATAGGATGTATATGGCACAGAATACGTACTTTTGTGCCGAAACTTAATAAAATAGGTATGAGTCATCAATTATTACAAGGCAAGCGCGGCATCATCTTCGGGGCACTGAACGACATGTCGATTGCCTGGAAAGTAGCCGAGAGGGCTGTGGAAGAAGGAGCAATCATCACATTGACCAATACGCCCATGGCAATCCGTATGGGCGAAGTGGAAACCCTGGGGCAAAAGCTCCATGCCGAAGTGATCCCGGCTGACGCCACCAATGTGGAAGAACTGCAGACGGTATTCGAACGCTCCGTGGACGTATTAGGCGGAAAGATTGATTTTGTGTTGCACTCCATCGGGATGAGCCCGAATGTACGGAAGAAACGGACATACGACGATCTGGATTACGATATGCTGGAAAAGACGCTGGATATCTCCGCCGTTTCTTTCCACAAAATGCTACAGGTAGCGAAGAAGTTGAACGCCATTGCCGATTACGGCTCGGTGGTTGCCCTCAGCTACGTAGCCGCCCAGCGGACTTTCTTCGGATACAACGATATGGCCGACGCCAAGAGCCTGCTCGAATCGATCGCCCGCAGCTTCGGCTATATATATGGACGGGAAAAGAACGTGCGTATCAATACCATCTCGCAATCACCCACCTACACCACGGCGGGCAGCGGCGTGAAGGGAATGAACGACCTGATGGACTTCTCCGACAAAATGTCGCCCTTGGGCAATGCTACGGCTGAGGAGTGCGCGGACTATTGCATCACCCTCTTCTCCGACCTCACCCGCAAGGTGACCATGCAGAACCTCTACCACGACGGCGGCTTCTCCAGCATGGGCATGAGCCTGCGCGCAATGAACCAATACAGCAAAGGCCTGGAAGAGTTCACCGACGAAGAAGGAAACATTATATATGGGTAATGATTAATGATTAATGATTAATGATTAATGATTAATGATTAACTACAAACACTATACAATCATGCGTTGTACAATTCTATTCTTCATTAATTACTAATCATTAATCACTATTCATCATGCTGTTACGGATTTACCCTGAAAATCCTAATCCACGGGAGATACATAAAGTGGTGAGTGTCTTACAGGACGGCGGGCTGGTGATCTACCCGACGGATACAGTATATGCACTGGGATGCGACGCCCTGAACGTGCGCGCCGTGGAAAAGATCTGCCAGATGAAAGGGGTGAATCCGCAGAAAAGCAACCTGTCGATCATCTGCTATGACCTGTCTAACATCAGCGAGTATGCAAAGGTGAGCAATACCCTCTTCAAACTGATGAAGAAGAACCTGCCCGGTCCCTTCACCTTCATCCTCCCTACCAGCAATGAGCTTCCCAAGATTTATAAGAACCGGAAGGAAGTAGGTATCCGGGTGCCCAACAACAATATCGTACGCGAACTGGTACGCGAACTGGGCAACCCGATCCTCACCATGTCTATCCACGACGAAGACGATATCATCGAATACTCCACCGATCCGGAACTGATCCACGAGAAATACGAGCATACCGTCGATCTCGTCATCGACGGCGGATACGGCGGTACCGAACCCTCCACCATCGTCAACTGTACCTCCGACGACTTCGAGGTAACCCGCCAGGGCAAGGGGGAGTTGATCCTATAAATAAACTATTAAGCCATGAACTGGACACAACTACTTTCCGATAAGCGGTTTGGGATGGAAGAATATACGGAGCGGAAACACGACCGTTCCGACTTCCAACGCGACTACGACCGGCTGGTTTTTTCTTCCCCCTTCCGGCGTATGCAGAACAAGACACAGGTATTCCCGCTTCCGGGCAGTGTGTTTGTGCACAACCGCCTGACGCATAGCCTGGAGGTATCGTGTGTGGGGCGTTCGCTCGGCATGAATGTGGGAAGGGAACTACTGAAACGGCATCCCCGGGAAGAAGCGCATTTCCAGGATATCGGTTCCATCGTATCGGCTGCCTGCCTGGCGCACGATATGGGGAATCCTCCGTTCGGCCATTCGGGCGAACGGGCGATATCCGCCTATTTCAAGAACGGGAAGGGCAGGGCGCATGAGGAGAAGGTACGCGCCGAAGGCGGACGATGGGAAGATTTCCTGCATTTTGAAGGGAACGCCAATGCGTTCCGGCTGCTCACCCACCAGTTCAATGGTCGCCGGAAAGGAGGCTTTGCACTGACGTACAGCACGCTGGCTTCGATCGTGAAATACCCCTACGCCTCGGAATATGCCGGTAAAAAAGGAAAGTTCGGCTTCTTCCAATCCGAAGAAAAAGGTTTCTACCATATCGCCAACGAACTGGGGATCGGCCGGCAACCACAAGCGCCAGAGAAGTTTGTCCGTTACCCGCTGGTCTATCTCGTGGAAGCGGCAGACGATATCTGCTACCAGGTAATGGACATCGAAGACGCCTGCAAACTCCATATCCTCACCAAAGCCGAAGCCATCGAATTGCTGCTCGCCTTCTTTCCCGAACAGAAACGCGACCATGTGCATGGCGTGATGCAGATGGTGGACGACACCAACGAACAGCTTGCCTATCTCCGTTCAGGGATCATCGGCATATTGGTGGATCAATGTTCGGCGGCTTTCCTGGATAATGAAGGGGGACTGCTGGACGGATCCTACGCCACTCCCCTGATCGAACAGATCGGCGAGCCTGCCAAACGCGCCTATGCCGAATGTTCCAAAGTGGCATTCGCCAAGATATACTGCGCCAAGGAAGTGGTGGATGTGGAACTGGCCGGACACTATATCTTCAACTACCTGATGGATACCTTGCTTTACGCCATCATGGAAAAAAGGGATGAGGAAGACAAAAAGAGCTTTTACAGCAAGCTCCTGCTCGAACGCATCCCCGAACAATATGATATCAACGCCTCTTCCACCTACGGCCAGATACAGTGCATCATGGACTACATCTCCGGGATGACCGACGTGTATGCCCTCGACCTCTACCGGAAAATAACGGGCATGAGCCTGCCTGCCGTCTGACGGGTACGCCGCAGACAAGCCATACCGATACATAGATCATCTACTTACTCATCAACATCATACCATGAAACGAATACACATTTTTCTTTTTGCGCTTGTTTGCCTAACGGCAACAACGCTGACGGCACAGACGCACACGGCCGAAGAGTACGTGAAAATAACCCCGAACGGTTCCTGGTGCTGGTTCTCGGATCCACGGGCCATCTATGCCAACGGACAGTACTTCGGAGGATATGTGGACAGTACCGGCTCTATCTGGAGCTTCTCCTACCAACCGGCCACGCAGGAGATCAAACGTTTCCTCCAGTATGAGAAACTGGATAAAGACGACCATGCCAACCCCTCGATCGTCCGCTTACGCGACGGACGTCTCGCCACCTTCTTTTCCGGACATGGCGGCATGGTAAAGTCGCCGCTCTATTACCGGATATCGAACAACAAAGAGGATATCTCATCCTGGGGTGACCTGCAGCAGGTCGGACCGGAAGGCAACAAGCTGTTCAATACCTGTTATTCGAACCCGGTCATCCTCTCGGACGAGCAATACCGCACCTACGTGTTTTACCGGGGCGCCGATTTCCGGTTCAAAATGGTCAGCTCGGATAACCTGAAGGATTGGACGCAGGAAACGACCCTGGTGAAAAGCGTCCGGACAGATTACGCGGTACGTCCCTACGTCAAAGTAGCGGGCAACGGGAAAGACCGCATCCACATTGCGTTTACCGACGGCCATCCCCGTAATGAGGCCCAGAACTCGATTCATTATGTATGCTACCGGAACGGGCAGTTTGAAACAGCAGGCGGCCGGAAAATCACAGACATCCGGGATCTCCCCTTCACTCCCGACCAGGCAGATAGGGTATATGACGCGGGTAAAACCAACCAACGCGCCTGGATTTGGGATGTGGCTTACGACAAAGAAGAGCGTCCGGTACTGGTGTACGCGCGCTTTTTCAGTGAACTGAGGCATGAATATTGGTACGCGCGCTGGGACGGAAAGCAGTGGATCAATAAAAAAATAACCGACGCCGGACGGTGGTTCCCCTGGAAGGAGATACCACGCGAACAGGCGGAAGGCGAACCTCATTATTCCGGAGGTGTCTATCTGGATCACAACAACCCGGATATCGTCTATCTGTCGAGACCGGTCAACGATGTGTTTGAGATCCAGCAATGGGAAACGGCTGATGGCGGGAATACCTGGAAAACAACCGACATCACCTCCGGATCGGCGCGCGATAATGTCCGTCCGTTTGTGGTGGCTAACGACCCCCATGCGCGTGTGCTGTGGATGTACAACCATTCATATATCGATTACATGCATTTCCATACCGCCATCCGGATCAACGACCTGGCCAAAGGCTTCTCCGGCAGCATGGACAAGAAAGCGGTGGAAGAAGTGATGCAGGCCGTGGCCACCTGGCAGATGAATACCCTGGACGACGAACGGGCCACGGGGAAAGTACGCCATCAGGAGCTGTCGTGGGTAAACGGCGCCTTCTACCTGGGGTTATTCGACTGGGCCTCCCTCGTTAACGATGCGAAAGCGTTCGACTGGCTGAACAGGCTCGGTAACCGGAATTACTGGCAGGTAGCCCAACGGATGTATCATGCGGACGATATCTGCATCGCACAGCTCTACCTGAAAATGTACAAAAAGTACGGCAAGCAACCCATGCTGCTCCCAACCCTTGCACGTACCGACTGGGTGATAGCCAACCTGCAGACAGACCGGATCGACACCAAAGACCGCTGGAACTGGTGCGACGCCCTGTTCATGGCTCCGGCGGTGTATGCACAGCTCTATACCATCACCGGCGATGAGAAATACATCCGGTTCATGAACCGTGAGTTCAAAGCCACCTGCGACTTCCTGTATGACAAAGGAGAAAAGTTGTTTTTCCGGGATGCGTCCTATTTCGACAAACGGGAAGCCAACGGGAAGAAAGTGTTCTGGGGAAGAGGCAACGGATGGGTGGCCGGCGGATTGACGGAAATACTTAAGGCATTGCCTGCCGACAGCCCCTACCGCCCATATTATGCCAACCTGTTTAAGGAACTATGCCAACGGTTGGCAGACCTTCAGGGAAAGGACGGGTTCTGGCATGCCAGCCTGCTCGACCCGGATAGTTATCCTTCGCCCGAAACCAGCTCGTCCGGATTCATGGTTTATGCCCTTGCCTATGGCGTCCACGCCGGGTTACTGGACAAAGCCACCTACCTCCCCATCGTGGAGAAAGGATGGAAAGCGTTGGTTTCCGCCGTTGACACGGAAGGCAAGCTGGGTTGGGTTCAACCCGTCGGTCAGGATCCCAAAAAAGTAACCAGAGACATGACGGAAATGTATGCCGTCGGCGCCTTCCTGCTCGCGGGCAGTGAAATATGCAGGGAATAATTAAAACGAAGATGTCCCAAAAAGTGCTTATCCCGGGGGAAAAAGCACTACCTTTGTCCATCAAACAAAAATGGAGACAGTTATATGTTGAAGGAAATACCGTTGATATTGGTGACCAATGATGATGGCGTTCAGGCCAAAGGGATTAACGAATTAGTGGGGTGTCTGCGTGACCTTGGGGAGATCGTGGTGTTTGCTCCCGACGGACCGCGTTCGGGCATGAGCAGTGCGATCACCTCCATACTCCCCATCCAATATACCTTGCTGAAAAAGGACGACGGACTGCGTATCTACAGCTGTACCGGTACCCCGGTGGACTGTGTGAAGCTGGCGATCAACGAAGTGTTGGACCGTAAACCCGACCTGGTGGTATCCGGTATCAACCACGGCGGCAACATGGCGATCGCCGTGAACTATTCGGGCACGATGGGAGCGGCGGCCGAAGGATGTATCTTCGGCATTCCCTCCTTAGGCGTCTCCCTGCTGAATCATGCACCGGATGCCGATTTCACGGAAAGCTGCCGCCTCGGACGGACGGTCGCCCGGCGGATACTGAAAGAAGGACTGCCTGCAGGTACCTATATGAACCTGAATGTACCCAATCTCCCACAGGTGAAAGGATTGAAGATCTGCCGCCAGGCTGCCGGACGCTGGGTACGTGAATACATGCGGATCGAAAGCCCGTGCGGCGATCCGGCCTTCTGGCTTACCGGCGACTTCGAGAACGCCAAACCCATCCAGTCCGACAATGATACACTGGCGTTGGACAGCGGCTATGCCTCCCTCGTTCCCTGTAAGATCGATGTGACCGACTACACCTTCATGTCCCAAATCAACCACTGGGAACTCCATTAACCATCTATCATTCCCCATGCGCTACTACCTGATCGCAGGCGAAGCCTCCGGCGACCTACATGCCTCCAACCTGATGCGGGCATTGCAGGCAGAAGACCCGAAAGCCACATTCCGCTTTTTCGGGGGCGACCTGATGCAGGCTGTTGGTGGAACCCTGGTGAAACATTACCGGGAGATGGCCTATATGGGAATTATCCCCGTTTTGCTTCACCTGCGTACGATCCTCCGGAATATGGACACCTGCCGGGAAGATATCCGCGCCTGGCAACCGGATGTGGTTATCCTGGTGGATTATCCGGGATTCAACCTGAAGATCGCACGCTTTGTAAAAACAGTGCTGAAACGGCCGGTTTACTATTACATCTCACCCAAGATCTGGGCATGGAAGCAATACCGGATCAGGGATTTCAGGCGGTATGTGGACCGTATGTTCTGTATCCTTCCGTTTGAGAAGGAGTTTTACCGGAAACTGGATTACGCGATCGATTATGTGGGTAATCCGTCGGTTGACTCTGTCTCCCGCTACCTCACCCATGAGGCGATTGATGCGGCCGCCTTCCGCGATCAGGAACATCTGTCCGATAAACCGATCCTGGCATTGCTTGCAGGTAGCCGCCGCCATGAGATCAAAGACAACCTTCCCGCCATGCTTGAAGTGGCCAGCCGTTTTCCGCATTGCCAGGCGGTGATCGCCGGGGCGCCGGGCATCGATCAGGCGTATTACCGGCAGTTTACCGGGAATCATCCGGTACACATTGTCTATAACCGTACCTATCCCCTGTTGCAACATAGCCGCGCGGCGTTGGTCACCTCGGGCACCGCCACCCTCGAAACTGCCTTGTTCGATATACCGCAGGTGGTCTGTTATTATGTGCCGGGAGGCGCGCTGGTTAATTTCATCTTCAAGCATTTCTTCCACACGCCTTTTATTTCGCTGGTCAACCTGATCGGCGGACGCGAGATTGTCCGCGAGCTTTACGGCAACCTTTTTTCCGTGGCAACGATCCATCGGGAATTGAGCCGGCTGGTGGACGATACGGATGAGCGCGCCGTCCTGTTGCGCGGCTATACCGATATGCGCCGGATCTTAGGCGAACCGGGCGCTTCGGAGCGTACTGCATCTTTAATCTATCAATCACTCACACCCTAAATCATTAACATTTTTTATTATTCATCCGTGCAGCGTTTATCTCCTGTACCCCATCTTCTTTGTGTGAATAACTTACAATAAAAGATGATATACATATGATGAAAACGTTGAAATTTGTTTGGATGATGACAGGGGTGGTGTTTGCCACCCTGCTTTTTCAATCTTGCATGGATGACGAGGGATATTCGCTGGGAGAATTCCAGGTTAATCTGGCAACAGTGGAAACGGATGGAAGCAACACTTCGCAATATTTCAGGTTGGACGACGGCACTACATTATGGCCGGCCGCCGGATATTACGTGGGGCAGAACATGGAGGCAAGGCAGCGCGTACTGCTTAACTATACAATCCTGAGTGATTCGTTAAGCAACTTCAGCCATTATATAAAGGTGAACGACCTGGATTTGGTACTGACCAAACCCATTGCGGAAGACAAATTCAACGAAAACGATTCGATCTATGGCACCGATCCGGTTGAGATCAAGGAGATATGGGTGGGAAGCAGTTTTCTGAACGTATTCTTCACCGCATACTATGGCGGTCATACAAAACACTTTATCAACCTGGTGAAAATCGACAGGGACACAGCGGAAGATGGCTCCTATCACCTGGAATTCCGCCACAACGCCTACGATGATCCCCAACTGACCATCGCCACAGGGCCGGTCTGCTTCGACCTGAACAGCCTCGCTCCAAATGCCGGGGAGAAAGTAAAACTTACGGTATCCGTACGCACAAGCGAAGGATCGAAAACATATACGTTTGAATACGATCCTTCCAAACAGCAAAACCCGGGAGAGAAAGAGATCTCACAGTTGGGGACAGGCTTTGCAACAAATCTGGAATAATTAATCCTTCCCACATAACTTTTATTTTTTATCATTTAGTTCAGGGAGAGAGGCGTCGGGATGATGCCTCTTTTTTTCGTTATACACGATGTCATAACGGGTATTCCTTGTTTGTAGCCGCAGGATGTGTTTTTTTAAGTAATTTTGAAATAGGATGCAACGTAAAGAGGCGGATGTCCGTATATATAAACAGCATGGAGAAACGAACTGATCATCTGATTGCAGATTGTCGCCGGGGAAGCCGTACAGCACAGTTGAATCTGTACAAGCAATATGCCCAGTTCCTGTACGTAACCTGTTTACGTATCACAGGGAATGCGCAGGAAGCCGAAGAAGCCATGCAAGACAGCTTTCTGAAGGTATTCACCCGGATCGACCAGTTCAATGATGGACAATGTTTTGAGGCATGGATGCGCCGGATTGCCGTACATACGGCGATCGACTACGTACGCCGCCAGTCGCCCGATATGGACGAACTCCCTCCCCATCTGGCGGAAGCGGAACCCGACGGTCCGGATGAAGAAGAGATCCGCTATTCAGTGGCACAGGTCAGGAAAGCAGCCAGCCAGTTACCCGCCGGTTATCGGGTAATCCTCTCCCTCTACCTCTTCGAAGGGTATGACATGGAAGAGATCGCCTCCATCCTCAACATCCAGCCACCCAGCGTACGCAGCCAGTACCTGCGCGCAAAAAAGAAATTGTTAGACATACTTACAACCCATTGATATGGAAGACAAATTGAAACATTTTATAGACACGCACAGAGCCGCATTCGACGACGAACAAATGCCCGAAGGACATTTCGACCGATTCGAGGCAAAGCTACCCGGACGGAACCGCCACCTGAAGGTCTATGGCCTGGTCACTTTTGCTGCCGCCGCCTGTGCCCTCTTCCTGCTGATCCATACAGGAGTGTTCGATATGAACGGTAACGGAGACACATCTCCCTTCGTATGTGAAATGCGGCAGGAGGTGGACGAAGTCAAACTCTTCTACCACATGCAAATGAACGATATCATCACCCAGATGGAAGATATCTATGCCGAAAACCAGGTACCGGGAGCGGCAGACCTGCTGAAGGAAACAAAGAAAATACAGCTGGAAAGCCGGACATTCGAAAAAGAAGTGCTCCCAACACTGCCCTGCACGTCCGACGGTCTCTTCGCCATCAACCAGTATTACGGGAACAGCCTCGAAAGCATGCGTCAGATGCTCGGATACCTGACGCAACTCACCGGCCAGCCCACCCATTATTAAGCATTTATCAGTAATCATTTTATTTATAACACACACAACATGAACACATCAACAACCATTCGCTCATTCTTCCTCGTATCCCTGCTGCTACTTCTGGGAAACGCTTACAGTTGGGGAGATACACCGGCGATCGAAAAAAAGAAAGAAGTCAACCAGTCGTATCCCGTAGGCTCCGGCGACCAGTTGCAGGTGGAAAACATCTACGGTAACATCACCGTTGTACACTGGGACCGGAACGAAGTAGCCATCCGCGTGGTGATCGAAGCCAAAGCCAACAATGACAGCCGCGCCCAGGAACTGATCGACCGCGTAACCATCCACATGAACAAATCAGGGAATGCGGTATTGGCCTCCACTTCGCTGAAAAGCGGTAACATCCAGGGGAATAGGAACGAAAGCCTGCAGATCAACTACTTCATCACCATGCCGGCTGTCCTGACCACCGAATTATCGCAGAAATACGGCAACATCGCCATGCCCGACAAGAATACCGGGAAATGCGATATCGAGATCCATTACGGCAACGTCAAGGCAGGCAGCTTCACCGCCGAATTGAATGTGGATGCCAAATACAGCAACGTGGAGTTGAAAGACCTGGCCACGGTCAATATGGACATCGCCTACGCCGGTAAAGTGATCATCGGCAACGCCACTATGGCCAATATCGACAGCCAGTATTCCAACCTGGAGGTAAAGGATGTTCGTACGCTGAACCTCGAGACAGACTACGGCAACCTGAAAGCGGGCAAACTCGGCAAAGCCAACCTGGAAATGGGATACAGCAATGGCGACATCGAAGCCGTGGAAGAAGAATTGCTGATCGGTAACCTGGACTACGGCACGCTGAACGTCAAGGATCTCTCATCCAACTTCACACGGGTGAGCGCCGAAGCAAGCTACGGCAACCTGAACCTCACCATCCCGGGCAATACCGCTTTCAACGTGGTAGCCGAAAACATGAAATACGGCAGCGTGAGCATCGAACACAACGCCCAGACCCGCAAAGAAGGAAACACCATCTATTCCACCGTCAACAACGGCAGCAACAAAAAGATCACCTTCGACGGCAACAGCTACAGTAACCTGAAGATTCGTACACGCTAAGAAAGGGGAGATATTAATATAGGTATAGTTCCGACAGGGCATAGATCCTGTCGGATTTTTTTTTAGTTCAACCAAAAAAGGAACAACGGCAAATAATCTTTCAAGTCTTGCCGTAATAACTTGAGAGCTTGCTGTATCCGGTAATCAACCGTTTTTTTTGAATTCGACATGATCACCTCCAACGCCATGCCCTATAATGAGGCCAACGGTACTCAGGCTATCGGTAAAGGCACACACATGTCCACCACCCCCTTGATTGCTTCATTGTGGAAAGATTGTTACACCGGTATTGGCCGTACAAACACCTTTCTTGACAATATCGGCAATGTGACTATGGATGATGCACTCAAAAGCCGGATGACAGGTGAGGCCAAATTCCTGCGTGCTTTCTACTATTTCTATCTGTCTGATCGCTTCGGAGGTGTGCCTTTGATCCTCGAGACGCCTAATGCAGACAAGCAGGCGTCTCTCCCACGAGACACCAAAGAAGCGGTGGTAAACCAGATACTGAAAGACCTGACGGAAGCCGCTGAAGTATTACCAAAGTATTTATCGTTTGAACCGACCTGCCCCCTTGAAAGAGCTGGTAGATGTTTATCTGATGACAGATGGAAAAACGATTCTGGAATCACCTCTATTCGATCCGTCAAAGCCGTATGAAAACAGAGACCCGCGTCTGCTCTATTCCATCACCTGCATCGGTTATCCGTATAATGGCAAATTGGTTACCAAAGAAGATGTGATGACCACCGGTTTCGGGATGAAGAAATATACCAGTTATGAAGACGAGGCCACTATCCCTCTTGTAGAGCGCTCTGCTTTCAACACGATTCTGATCCGTTTTGCTGAAGTATTACTTACTTATGCAGAAGCCCGGAATGAGGCCAGTGGTCCGGATGAATCAGTTTACAACGCAATCAACCAGGTACGTAAACGGCCGGGCGTGAATATGCCTGAGGTGCTGAGCGGACTCAGCAAAGAACAGATGCGGGATGTGATCCGGCGTGAACGCAGGGTTGAGCTCGCTCTTGAAGGACTTTATTACTCGGATGCCCTCCGGTGGAAAACGATTGAGAAGGAAAACAACGGTGCGATGCATAACAGCAATAATGTGGAGATCGTGATACGTTCATTCAACCCCAGTCGTGACTATTTATGGCCGATTCCCTATAACCAGATAATACAAAATCCCAATCTCCGGCAAAATCCTAACTGGGATTGATGTTCCATTTACAAAACATGTATAACTTTAAGGTGTCAATTGAGTGACACCTTAAACTTATACCATCAAATATAACACTATGCATACTAAATTACTTCTGTTATCAGCTTTAGGTGGACTTTCCGCCTCCGGCATCGCCCAACAATACACCAATTTTGTGATCATCAACCTCGATGATGTTGGCTATGGTGATTTTTCCTGTAACGGCGCTTATGGATACACAACGCCCAACATTGACAAGATGGCTGCCGAAGGTGTACGTTTTACCCACTTCCTGGCAGCTCAACCTATCAGCGGGGCTTCGCGTGCCGGACTACTTACCGGGTGCTATCCAAACAGGATAGGGTTTTCCGGAGCTCCCGGCCCCAATTCCACCTATGGTATCCATCCGGAAGAAATGACGATGGGTGAGCTACTGAAACAAAAAGGCTACACTACCGCGGTGTACGGGAAGTGGCACCTGGGAGACGCCAGACAATTTCTTCCATTGCAAAATGGATTTGATGAATACTATGGCCTCCCCTACTCGAACGACATGTGGCCATTCCACCCGCAGCAAGGGGAGGGATTTAATTTCCCCGACTTGCCAACCATTGACGGCAATACGATCGTGGGGTATAATACTGACCAAACTAAATTTACCACCGATTACACAAACCGTGCCGTAAACTTCATAAAGAATAATCAGAAAAAACCATTCTTTGTGTACCTGGCACATTCCATGCCACACGTACCATTGGCAGTCTCTGGCAAATTCAAAGGGAAAAGTCAACAGGGTTTGTTCGGTGATGTAATGATGGAGATCGACTGGAGCGTGGGAGAAGTGCTGAAGACACTCCGTGAACTGGGTTTGGAAGAGAATACACTGGTCGTATTGACATCCGACAATGGCCCCTGGGCCAATTACGGGAACCATGCAGGGTCAGCCGCCGGCCTACGTGAAGCCAAGGCTACCACTTTCGACGGAGGCAACCGTATCCCCTGCATTATGTACTGGAAAGGAAAAACCATTCCGGGAAGCACCTGTAATAAGCTGGCTTCCAATATAGATATTTTCCCCACACTGGCAGAAATCAGTGGAGCTCCGCTACCTGTCCGTAAAATCGACGGCGTAAGTATCCTTCCACTACTGAAAGGAGAACAGGCAGCCAACCCTCGTGAATCGTTTGTTTATTATTATCAGAAAAATGATTTGGAAGCCGTTACCGACGGGATGTTCAAACTTGTATTTCCACATAAGTATGTTACATATGCCGCCTATCTACCAGGAAACGACGGACAACCGGGGCGGCTGGCGAACGTAGAACTGTTAAAAGCCGAACTGTACGACCTGCGCCGTGATCCCGGTGAACGCAACGATGTTATAACGCAGTATCCGGAGGAGGCAGCAAAATTGATGCGGATTGCAGATAAAATGCGAGGTGAGTTAGGCGATAACCTTATCCGTAAACAAGGAAAAGAAAGGCGCGAACCCGGACTCACCAATGCAAAAGTTTCATCCTGATGGAACAAACAGTTTCTAAGGATGAAACGAACAGTTCCATTAAGTAGATCTTTTTGTTCCATTAGGTGGATCTTTTTGTTCCATTAGGTGAACCTTTTTGTTCCAATAGGTGGAAACCCGGAGAATCATCGCGTGGATGGAAGTTCCGGTCAGCCTGTCGTCGTAGCCTCTCCGATTTACAGCCTTTGATCAGCACGCGTGGCAGATGTGACAGCAAAAAGGCGGGAAAACGGATCTGCCACGGGCATCTGCCACACGCCTAACCTGTTCATGAACAATAAGATAGACCCTGTTTCGTGGAACCGTGGCAGATGTTTTGCAAAAATAAACTTCGTGTAGGAGATAAGGACATAACTGTATTATAACAATATATGATTTGTAAACAAAAGGGGTGACGAAGTCAGGAGGACGGCCAAATATCCTTTTTATACAGTGACGCCTGGTATCCCGAAGCAGATCATATTGCAAAACAATCCCAAACCGGTGGTTATCAGACAGCTTTGTTCGGCAAATGGCATCTGAAAAAGAAACCTGCCGGGTTCGACGATTTCTGTGTATCCCATGATCAGGGGAATTATTTCGACCCAATCATGAAAACCGCCGACAACTGGATCGATGACGATGCGGGTAAAAGGTGGGATACAGCTACTGAAACTCATGATAAAGGCTTCTTTCAGTATCCGTTACTTCCATTATTAATAGCCATCCGCTGCCACCGCTGCCATCTGTCGAGCTGCGTGCAGCAGAAGAAGACGGAAGCGCCGGCCGATACCACGACAATCAGCGGGAACAGACCTTGCAGTGAGGAGGCTACACCTGCGGCATCATCCTGTGCACCCAGGAGGAGGCAGCCCATTCCGACCAGCAGCAACAGGTAAGCAGCCGACCCCGCGATAAGCCAACCCATAGCCGGGCGGGAAGATACCGATATGTTCTTTGTAGCCCGGCGCTCCTTCTCCACCTGTTTCATGATCCTGTTCATTACGGCGACCGACGGTTTTTCTGTCGTTCCCTTCATCAATGCCCGCGTGAGTGTGTCGAGTTGTTTAGCATCTGTTTTCATAGGATATCCATCTTTGTAGTTTGCATAGTCCGTTGCAGTGTTTCGTAGAAACGTTTGCGGCTACGAAATAATTTCACTTTGATATTGGAAGGAGTCAGTCCGGTGATCTGATGGATATCATCCACCGTACACTCTTCCAGGTAATAGAGGGTGAGCAGCAACGACTCGTCGGCTGATAACCGACCCAGCACCTCCCGGATGATCTCCTTCCGGTCTTTCTGTTCCAGCAGGGCGGTAGCCGATCCGATCTCATGATCAGTCAGGGTATCGTCGCCCGCCTCATCGTATCCGATGAACAGACGTTGCCGACGATGTGCCGTAAGCGCTGTACGATATACGATACGGTAGAACCAGGTGGAGAACTTGCTCTCGAACTGAAAGAGCGGAAGGGCGCGGTACATCCTGACAAAGGCGTCCTGCATCACCTCTTCCGCCTCCTCACGGTTTTCCAGAATACGAAAAGCAAGGGTATAAGCCCTCTTCTCATACTTCGCCACCAAGCAGGAGAAACTTTGCATGTCGCCCGCCAGGATCTGCCTGATCCATTGCCTTTCGTCCATTCCGTGGAACTACACTCTCTCCTGGCGTTGGGTATAGGCGTCGTCTTTCCGTTCCATGTTCCGGGCCAGGAAAAAATAGGTTACGAAACCAACGCCGCCCAGGATGACCGCCAGGGAAGCGATAAACATTTCCTCCCATATACGGGGAACCATTCCCTGCGCGGAGAAAACACCCAGAAAAATACCGGATCCGATACCGACCAGTACCAAGCCGTTCCGCAAGGCGGCATAACGGTTCACTTTCCGGAGCGGTTTCGGATACTCCTGCGGGATGATACCCTGCGTAATCATCGCCAAACGTTCGGCATTCCGCCCTTTTATATACTGGAATCCCAGAATAGAACCTACAATGACGGGGATTCCGCATCCAAAAACGATCCCCAGTATGGGAATCACAATCCAATCTTCCATATCGCTTACATTTAGTGTGTTAGTACTTCCTTTCTGCTTATAAGACAATGTACGCGCGCAGGCGGTTACAAAGAAAGGGCTCTTTTTTCTCCGTACTTTTCTATACCCAAAGAGGACGCCTGTTCAGAACGGGCGCCCTCTTGTATGGATGATAGCATGCGTTAGCCTGGATCAGGCAAGCTCACCCCGTACGATCTCCTGCTTGTCCGGATCCCAATACATGGTACGGCCTTCGAGGTAGGCACGTGTTCCCATGTGGGCGGTAATCGCTTCTTCAAACGCCTGGTCGATGTTGCAACTCGGCGTTTTCTGCTGGCGGATACATTCCAGCCACTCACGGATATGCAGGTGGGTGGTATCGTAGCGCTTCCCATTCACATAGGTATAAAGCAGACCACGTTTGGCAAAGTATAATTCAGTCGCCGATGTTACCGTGTCTGAACTGTTCTGTCCCGGCACATAGGTATAGAACGGACTGTCGGTAGGAATCACGCCTTGCGCGATCTTTTCCTTATACCGGGCCGAATCTTGATCGACAGTGATTTCCAAGATGTTGGACACTTCCATCGACGCGTCCGTACCCATAAATACCTTGCCCCGGTTGCGGCTGCTCGCCAACGTGGCGCTATAGAGCATGGTGAGGTTCTGCTTCGGAAACTCGAAAGTGGTTTGCAACACATCGGGCACGGTACGTCCATCCTTGAAGAAATAGATACCGCCCGACGAGGTAGCCGAATGCGGGATACCGACATGCATGATCTGGTTGACGGCATCGTATTCGTGCGTCAACAAGTCGCCCGACAACCCCGTACTGTAATCCCACCAGCAGCGCCAGCGGAAGAAACGTTCGAGGCTGAAGCGGTTTCGTTCTTCCGGTCCGACATACCGTTCGAGTTTGTATTTGGTCATATAGTCCATATACTCTTTGATGCGGTCGGGGTTGCCTTCGAACTGATGCCAGTCGATCGTCTCCGGATTCGATCCTTCAATGATATCATATACCCAGGCGCCGTTCGGCGAGTTGCGGTTGGTGCATACCTCAATCAGGTTGACGTTCCCCAGCAATCCGTTGCCGATGATCTCTTCCGCCTTCTGGTAACAGTCGGTCTGCCGTCCCTGGTGGCCTAACTGGAAAACGATACCTGCTTCTTTCACCACGTCGCGGATCATGTAGGTTTCCGGAACCGTCCACGACATGGGTTTTTCCACATATACATGTTTACCGGCTTTGGCGGCATCCATCGCCATAGTTCCATGCCAATGGTCGGGAGCGGCAATGATCACGGCATCGATATCGTCGGCAGCCAGCAACTCCTGGTAGTGGCGGTATCGTTTCGGCGCCTTGCCGAACGTACCCTCCGTACCTTCCCGGTTGATGTTGGAGCAGGCGAGGATAGCCTGGTCGGCAAATACATCGAAGATATCGCATACGCCATTCACTACGATATTCAGGTCGTCCTGCTCGAGGTATTGCTGGTAGCGGGTATCGTTCTTATTCCGTTTCGAGTCGGCAATACGGGCATCGATCCACGTGGGTTCGGCAAAGCCGGCGGCGCGCAGCAACTGTTTGCCGCGGATACCGAAACCGATCACACCGAGGCGGATCTGTTTGCCTCCCTGTTCCGGTTCAAGGTAAGCCGCCTGCCGGTTGCTCAACTGGAATACATCGGAGATGTTGCGATCTTTCAGTGCGTCCTTGCGTTTCTGGTACACACCATAAGCCAGTGCGCCCAATACCGGTACGGTAGCAAGCGTTTTCAGTACTTCCCTGCGTCCTTTGTCCGGTTCATGTTCCCGTTCAGGGGTATTTTTTACTTCTTCAGACATACTCAAATAAGCTTATATTTAACCAACGACGGGCACATACGACCCAACACACGGTCGAGACCACATATCTGTGATGTCGGGAAGACACACATTAACCCCAAGGCAGCCAATTCGACTAAGTTCTTATCCACCCACAGGTAAGAACCTTCGAATGGCATCATATAGACCGCTCCGATAAAAGACGGGTGAGACAGGGTGTACATGGCTAAGAGCACCATGCCACAAACGGACGACAGCCGGTACAGCAATCCCAGTGTTAACCCTAAACCGATCAGCAACAGGGCATACTCATTCACGTAGTTAACCATTACCATCAAGTCGGCGTTCTGCGTCAACTCAATGAAAAAGGAAGCGGCCGGTCCTTTCGAGTCCAGAAGATAGGGCAAAGACGTCCAATGCGGATTCAGGATCTTTACCATTCCTTCATACATGAAATGCCAGCCGATAAAAAGGCGCAGTACCATCAGCCAGGTAAACTGGGCCTTTGAATAGTTGTAATCTGCTTTCATTTTTTTTCTTAGTATTTCTAATAGTCTAAACAATTGAGATACGGGAAATGTCAGGTTTAAGTCCAAAAAAAATACCCGAAGCCTTAACTGTTAAGCCAAGCTTCGGGTATTCCCTAAAATACAAAGTGATATCCGTAAGCTGGATTAATCCAAAATTTTAACTCTAATGTTACGGAACCAAACATCATCGCCATGATCCTGGAGACCGATGTAACCTTCGTGGTTTGCTCCACCGCAATTCAACAGCAGATCATAAGCCAACGGCCATGCTTCTTTGCTGAATTTGCTCTTGTCGAGCATTTCTTTCCACTGCGGAGTCCAGAGGTGGTATTCAACCACGTTGGCGCCATTTTGCTGGTGCAACACCGTGCCCTTGAAGACAGTGATCGTGGTGTTGTTCCATTCGCCGAACGGTTTGGCGTTCTGCGGTTTGGCAGGGATCATGTCGTACAGAGAAGACGACTGACGATTGTTGTCCACACCCATCTTGGCATCCGGGTGGTTCGCGTTATCCAGCACCTGGCTTTCGGGAGCGGAGATGTAGATCGGCTGTCCCTGGATTTCCTGTGCGAGATAGAAGATACCGGAGTTGGAACCTTTCGCCACCTTCCAGTCGATAGAGAGTTCAAAGTTTTTGAACTTGTGACCGAAGATCAGGTCGCCACCATCCGCAGCCTGTGCTTCACCAGCACCAGAGCCAACGAATTTGATCGCCTTTTCAGCTTCGTCAACCACCCAACGGGCGGGTACATTGTCGCGGCCGTAACCACGCCATCCATTGAACGTTTTGCCATCAAAGAGGATGTAGTAACCATCCTTGTCCATTGCAAACTTTGCCAAATCGTACTGGGTCTTTTCCAGAATAGTGTAAGCCGGGATAACAGTATCTTCCGGAGTCACGGGAATTTCCTGTGTCTGGATCGTGATGTCTTCCCACGGTTCGGCAGGTTTGGACAAACCACCGCCACCACATGAAACCAATGAACCCATCATAACAACTGCACTTGCTAATACAATTACATTTTTCATTTTAAATATACATTAATTGGTAAAGATTATCTGGGCATGTCAACCAACTTCCAGCCATCGCGATAGTTGTGCTTGATCAGTTCGGCGGCAAACTGTTTCGCGTTGATCGGCGGAGTTTTGGGTTTATCAAACGTCGGGTGACCATCGTGCACTTTGAAACCGTCTTTGATAATGATCTCGATCTGCTCGTTATCCGTCAGGTTGGTAAACTGCATGTTCGGACCGTCCCAATGCAATTCCTTGTTCAGGTTCTGCAGGCGGACTGCCAATACACCCATTACCACCATTTCGTTGAACGGACCGGCTTCGGAGAAGTCGGATTTCGTCATCACACGGTTAGCCGTGCTTTCTTTACAGGCACGGATCCAGTCTTGTTCGTGACCACCTTCCGTAGCCTTCGCCACGCGACGGCATACCTTCGGAGCGTTCGGCTTGCGACCTGACATCAACCACGGATTCACACCATAACAACCGCAGATCAGCGTATCTTTTGTTCCGTGGAAGATCACGGCACCACCACTGTCGTTCATATCTTTACCTGCCGGCCATCCGCAAGGCATGTCGGGTTTCAAACCACCGTCATACCAGTGCACCTGTACTTCAGGCATGGCAACCTTCGGCATATTGTCACGAGCAGGGAAAGTCAGACGCACGTACTGAGCCTGCGGAGCGCAGTCTTTCAGCAACAGCGTGGAAGAACCCTGTACTTTGGTAGGATAACCCAGCTTCAAGCCTTTGAATACCGGATGCAAGATATGGCAGGCCATATCGCCCAACGCTCCCGTACCATACGCCCACCAGCCGCGCCAGTTCCAAGGATGGTAAACAGCGTTATACGGACGCATTTCAGCCGGGCCGGTGAACAAATCCCAGTTCAATGTGGAAGGGATCTTGTCGGCTTTTTCCGGAGTCATCAGCCCTTGCGGCCAAATCGGACGGTCGGTGAATGCTTCCACCTTGGTGATCTCACCGATCTCACCGTTCCAGATCCATTCGCAGATCAGGTCAACGCCTTCAGCGGATGAGCCTTGGTTACCCATCTGGGTGGCAACCTGGTGCTTGGCAGCCAGTTTCGTCAGCAAACGGGATTCATAGACAGAGTGTGTCAACGGTTTTTGCACATACGCATGCTTGCCCATCGTGATGGCATCGGCAGCGATGATACAGTGCGTATGGTCGGCAGTAGCCACCATTACAGCATCGATCGACTTACCCATTTCATCGAACATCTTCCGATAGTCCCAGTATTTTTTAGCCTGTGAATAATGGTCGAATACCGGTTTGGCGTACTTCCAGTCCACGTCGCAGAGAGCCACGAAATTCTCTGTTGCCATGTGTGTCAAGTTTGCATTACCCATACCTCCGATACCGATACCGGCGATATTCAACTTATCCGTAGGAGCTGTGTAACCATGGCTCTTACCAAGAATAGTGTTTGGAACAATGGTCAATGCGGCTGCTGCCGTTGCCCCTCTTTGAAGAAAAATCCTTCTTGAAATGTTTGACATAGTAATACTTTATTATAAATTAGCACTTAAATGATCTTTTTACCTGTAGCCTGTGCCCTATCACCACACAAAGTGACGCAAATATAGCCAATACTGTGTGACAGGCATAGTTCCGGTGTCGCTTTCTTCCGGCAAAATAATCTTTTTTAACAGTATAGCCTCACTATTTGATCTATGTCATTTATTTCGCGATAGACAAATTTGATTACCGGATTGTTTGCCTTTCAGCAAAAAGGTTTACATTTGTTGTGACCGGCGAACTTTCCGGCCGATTTAACAGTTATTATAGAAAGATATTCACAGATGAAACCATTTCCGGCACGTGTCTTCCACTTTTACCTGGAGGGATTCAAGGCGATGACGCTGGGCAAAACGCTCTGGTGTATCATCCTGATCAAACTGTTTATCATGTTCTTTGTCCTTAAGTTATTCTTCTTCCCCTCCTTTCTCAAACAATACGGGAACGCGACAGGGAAAAGCCGGTATGTATCCGAAGAGTTAATTGAAAGATCTGCTATACCTTAAAAATTTTATCATATGGGAAGTATTGATACTGCTTTAATTGATTGGTCGAGGGCACAATTCGCGCTCACGGCCATGTATCACTGGTTGTTCGTACCACTGACGCTGGGTCTGGGGATCATCCAGGCTGTCATGGAAACCATCTATTACAAAACCGGGAATGAACACTGGAAAACAGCCGCCCGGTATTGGATGAAACTGTTTGGGATCAACTTCGCGATCGGCATTGCCACCGGGCTGATCCTTGAATTTGAGTTCGGCACCAACTGGTCGAATTACAGTTGGTTCGTGGGAGACATCTTCGGCGCCCCCCTGGCGATTGAAGGGATCCTGGCCTTTTTCATGGAAGCCACCTTTATCGCTGTCATGTTTTTCGGCTGGAACAAAGTGAGCAAAGGCTACCACCTGGCTTCTACCTGGCTGACGGTGACCGGCGCCACCCTCTCCGCTTTATGGATCCTGATCGCCAATGCCTGGATGCAATATCCGGTAGGCATGGCGTTCAACCCCGATACGGTACGCAATGAGATGTCCGACTTCTGGGCGGTAGCCCTGTCGCCTGTCGCCATCAACAAATTTTTCCATACGGTTCTCTCCGGATGGGTATTGGGAGGTGTGTTCGTGGTAGGCGTCAGCAGTTGGTACCTCCTCAAAAAGCGGGACACCGCCTTTGCCCTGTCGAGCATCCGGGTGGGTGCCCTGTTCGGGCTGGTCGCCTCCTTACTGATCGCTTTCACCGGAGATAAATCGGGATACGAAGTAGCACAGAAACAACCAATGAAACTGGCAGCTATGGAAGGACTGTATGAAGGCGGAAACGGCGTGGGATTGGTAGCCTTCGGCCTGTTGAACCCCGAGAAGCAACGCTACGACGACGGAGTGGATCCGTTCCTGTTCAACATACAACTTCCGAACATGCTATCCCTGCTGGCCGAACGGAAAATAGACGGTTATGTGCCTGGCATCACCAACCTGATTGAAGGCGGTTACACCACCCGGCAGGGGACAGTCGCCTTATCGGCAGCCGAAAAGATCGCCAAAGGACAAACCGCCATTCAGGCCCTGGCCGATTACCGGACAGCGAAAAAAAACAAAGACATGGCCGCGGCAGAGCTTCACCGCACCAAACTGGAAGCAAACTATCCGTACTTTGGCTACGGCTACATCCGGGATGTGAATGAGTTGGTCCCCAATGTAAGCCTTACCTTCTATTCCTTCCGGGTCATGGTGATCCTCGGCGGCTACTTCATCCTCCTCTTCATTGTTTCGCTGCTGTGGGAGCATAAAAAGAAGTTCGCCGGCACCCGTTGGCTGCAGTATGTATGCCTCTGGTCGATCCCCCTGGCCTACATTGCCACCCAGGCAGGATGGATAGTGGCTGAAGTGGGGCGTCAACCGTGGGTGATCCAGGATATCCTGCCTTCGAGCGCCGCCATTTCCAAACTGGATGTATCGTCGGTGCAACTCACCTTCTTCCTCTTCCTGGCCCTCTTCACTGTATTGCTTATTGCCGAGATCGGCATCATGGTGAAAGCGATCGGAAAAGGACCTGAATCAAGTGATAAACCCCATTAAATCATACCACTATGCACACATTATTATATATATTTTGGAATCCCACACTCCAGGAGTTGCAATCCTACTGGTGGTTTATCATCTCCCTGTTGGGCGGGTTGCTGGTTTTTCTGCTGTTCGTCCAGGGGGGACAATCATTGCTGTTCACATTAGGCAAGACAGAAATGGAACAGAAAATGATTGTGAATTCGACCGGCCGGAAATGGGAGTTCACCTTTACCACGCTGGTGACCTTCGGGGGTGCTTTCTTTGCTTCTTTCCCGTTGTTTTATTCCACCAGTTTCGGAGGCGCTTATTGGATATGGATGCTGATCCTGCTATGCTTCGTGATCCAGGCCGTATCTTACGAATACCAGGCAAAAAAGGGGAATTTATTAGGGAAGAAAACCTATCAGATATTTCTGGTCATCAACGGTATTGCCGGGCCGATCCTGCTGGGAACGGCGCTGGGCACGTTCTTCACGGGAGCGGAATTCATTGTCAATAAAGAGCAGATTACCCAAATCGGATCACCGGTCATATCCAGTTGGGCGAATCCCTGGCATGGACTGGAAGCAGCCCTGAATCCCTGGAATGTATGCCTGGGACTGGCGGTGTTCTTCCTGTCCCGGGTACTGGCCATCCTCTATTTCCAGATTAACATTCGTAAGGAGGAGTTCAACCACAGGTGTTTTAAACAACTGCGTGTGGAGGCACCCTTGTTTTTGCTTTTCTTCCTTGTCTTTCTTATTCACCTGCTTCTATCCGATGGTTTCAAGAGCAATCCTGAAGGCATCATAGACGTTTACCCGTTCACGTACCTCACGAACCTGACTGCATTGCCGGTACTGGCTGTACTGTTAGTGACCGGAATCATCGGCGTCCTTTGGGGGATCCTCCTGATCCTGTTCGGAAAAAAAGGGCAGTACGCGTTCTGGCTTACCGGAGGAGGTACGGTACTGGCGGTATTGGCGCTGCTGCTTTGCACCGGCTGGAACAACACCGCCTATTATCCATCCACGGCTGACATGCAGAGCTCACTCACGATACAAAACAGTTCGTCCAGCCTGTTCACCCTGAAGGTAATGACATATGTATCCCTGCTGATCCCGTTCGTATTAACCTATATTTACTTTGCGTGGAAAGCGATGGATGCTGAACCTATCGGCCATGAGGAGATGAGTGAAGACGGACACTCCTATTGAACAGCGGAAGGATACACCGGATACAAAAAAAGAAAACGGCAGAGACTCACGTCCGGCCGTTTTCTACATTTAACCGTTTTAAACAAAAAGAAAAAGTTAGTTAAGGTTTATATCGTATTTTATTATCGTTTTTTAATCTTTGCTATGTTCTAAAACGTGTAAAGAACTTTGACAAATATAGGTATTTTCGTTCGCTAACCCTATACAATCTTCCCATTTTTTGCTATTTTTCACACAATCCGTCAAAATAAGCTACGAAAAGCAAGTTCCCTGTCCCATCCTTTGACTAATTGTTAAAACTACATAAAAAATAGTCAGACAGACTCTTACTGCCTCAACCAGCTGCTACCAAACACGATATAATAGGTAAACCCTTCCGGTCCCATTGCAAAATCCACTCCCATCCGCAGTTTCAGTTTGCGGGCGACCAGATACCGGAATCCGGTACCATAACTCCATGCCCAATCGGCATCTTTGAAGTCGCTGAATTGGTCGAATGCCTTACCCGTCCCCCCGAACAGCAGCACGCTCCACCGGGGAACCACATCCCACCGTTCTTCCACTTCCGCCAGCATCGTGGTTTTACCGGCATACCGGGCAGTCGGCACACCCCGCATATCGATAAAAGGCTTGATGTAAAAAGGCACATCACCCGCCACCTGTTGCATATCGAACCGCATACCGGTAACCAGGTTATGCCGGACTGACAGGTAGTAATACACCGCCCCTTCAAACTGCGCATATTTATAATCACTCCCCACCCAGGGATGACTCCAGTCTGCCGACAGGTTTATTTTCAATCCCTTATCCGGTGTGAACGTATTATCCCGGCTGTCGTACGAAGCCTGTAATCCCAGTTTGGCCACATTCCCGCTGATGTAATCCGAGATCACCGAATCCAGTTTTTGCATCCACTCGCCATTACCGTTATCACTTTTCACCGAGAGGTCGTTATGGGTGAACAAATACCTTACACCCACGGAGAAGCGTGGATTCCGGAGTTGCTTCGTCACCGACGCCATGACCGGTATCGTCTTGATATTGAATTCAAAATCAGTCGATGTATTCAGGCGGTCGAACTGGAAATAATAATCCATATTCACATTGGCATACCCTCCTCCAAAGGCATATTTGAGTCCCCATTTGGGGATCAGCCCCACACGGGCGCCCCCTATCGCCCAACTGTCGTTCAGGGTATATCCGCCAAACGCAGTCGTAATGTTGGGCGCCATCGGATACAGCTTCCCGTTTACTTCCTTCGGTTTATTGGGTTCGATAAAGACCGGTGCCAACGCGCCGCCGAAACCGCCAAGCGCCGGTTCGGTGATAATGGCCGGCACCGGCACAAAGCCTTTCCGGGTGATGATAAAATCACTCATATCAAACTGGCGGTCGATCGAGTCGCGGAAACTCAACCTTTCTTTCTGGGCTAAAGAGACGGGCAGGGAGAGCCATAGCAGCGCTAAGCCTGTCAGTGTGATTTTAATGAATGTATGCATACGTTATCATTTCTTTCATTACTACTGTGAGTATAACAAGGCTGATTATCATTTGGTTTATCGTATCTTTGCAGCCAGAACAGCATACATCATGGCCAATTTCAACATCAATATACTGGGGTGCGGATCGGCGTTGCCCACCACCCGCCACCTGCCCTCTTCCCAAATCATCGATCTCCGCGACAAACTCTATATGATCGATTGCGGCGAAGGCACCCAACTGCAAATCAGAAAGATGCGTATCCGGTTCACCCGGCTGACCCATATCTTCATCACCCACCTCCACGGCGACCATTGCTTCGGGCTTCCCGGATTACTCTCCACCCTCGGGCTGTTGGGGCGGACCGGCGAGTTGGTGATCCACGGCCCCAAAGAACTGGAAACTTACCTCAACCCCCTGATGAAGCAATTCCTGCATAACCTGCCCTACCCGGTACGGATCAACGGGATCGATCCGACGGTGCATGCCCTGGTGATGGAAGACCGTTCGGTACAGGTATGGTCGATCCCGTTGAAACACCGGATCCCCTGCTGCGGTTACCTTTTCAGTGAAAAGCCGAGAGAGGCGCATATTATCCGTGAGATGGTTGATTTCTACCAGGTACCCGTCCGCTGCCTGAAAGACATCAAGCAAGGAGCCGACTACCTCACCCCCGACGGGCAATGCATCCCCAACGCGCGGCTGACGCGCCCCGCCGAACCGCCCAAACGGTACGCTTACTGTTCGGACACCCTGTTCGCGCCGGAGATTGTCCCCTTCATCGAAGGGATCGACGTCTTGTACCACGAAGCCACCTTCGGCGAAGAAGACCTTGCCCGCAGCCGGGAAACCTTCCATTCCACCGCCCGCCAGGCGGCCGAGATCGCCCGGATGGCCCGGGTGAAGAAGCTCGTTATCGGTCATTACTCCGCCCGGTACGAGAACCCGCGCGCATTGCTGGACGAAGCCCTTTCCCTCTTTCCCGATACCGTCCCGGCGGAAGAAGGCATGGTTATATCCCTGTGACAGAAAATGATTATTGAGCGGAAATACCAGGCAAGTTATTTCCTTATTTAAGAAAACTTCCTACATTTGTGCAGAATAGATTGGATAGGATGAATAAACTGTTGATTATAGGCTTAGCCATGTTTATCTCCACGGGTAGCATGATGTTTGCGCAGGAAGCGAAAACCGGCTCTACCACTACTGTGGTGAAACAACAGGATGCTGAGAATCAATTGGAGATCACCTTCTCCGACAACCGTATCAAAGTAACCAACGCCCCCGTCGGCAGTAAGCTGGAGATCTTCAGCCTCGTAGGTATCCCTGTTAAAGTAATTGAAATGAAAGAAGCCTCCGGCGAATATGTGTTAAATCTCGCCAAAGGCTACTATATCGTCCGTGTTGGGGATATCGCCCGCAAACTCGTGATCCGTTAATCCTGCCCCACCAACATCGCTTTCAACTCCAGCGGTTTGTCTGTCGTAATGTAATCCACCTGTTGATCGATAAAATACCGCATCAATTCCGGCGTATTGACGGTCCATACGTTGATCGTCAACCCCAGTTCCTTCGCTTCCCGTATCCACTCGGGATGTTTCTCCCGTAATACTTTGTGGTTGTAATCCAATCCTTCAAAGCCCAACGCTTTCAGGTCGGCCGGACTCACATCGCCGTTCAGGTACGAAACGGATGAGTAGGGAGCCTGCCGTTTCAATTCCTTGCACACATTCATGCTGAAAGCGATGTAATCCACCTGGTAGGCCAGCCCATGGCGACGGACGGTTTCCACGATGGCCTGCACCGCCCGGTCTTCGTTCACTACCCGTTTGTGCGACTTGATCTCCAAGACCAGCCGCGTACCGGGCTGCCGCTTTCCGAGGGAGAGGTATTGATCGAGGGTAGGCAACGCCTCTTTGTTCGGCAGGGTAACCGCTTTCAACTGCTCCCAGGTGGCTGTTTCCAGCCCGATGCCTGCTATCGAATCGTCGTGGTTCACCACCAGCGTACCATCCGCCAGGATATAGACATCAAACTCCGAGCCATACACCCCGGCTTCACCGGCCTTCTTCAACGCCGCCAATGAATTCTGCGCCGAGCCCTCCGTATCCCAGAAACCCCGGTGGGCGATCACCTTCGTCTGCGACCAGGCATACCCGCCGCAGCACCATACAAGCAAAAGAACTGCTACTGTCTTCTTCATGATAGTTGATAATTAGATACATTGTTCAGTCTGTAAAATAGCGTTCGCTATTTTCTTAAAATCTTCTCCATGCCCTTTCCTTTGGCCAGTTCATCAATCAGCTTATCCAAATAGCGGATCTGCCGCATCAGCGTATCCTCGATCTCTTCCACCCGATATCCGCAAATCACCCCGGTAATGAGAGAGGCATTGGGATGAATCTGCGGCGCCTGGGTGAAAAATGCCTCAAAACTGCACTGCCCGTCGATTTGCTGTTGCAGTGCCTGCAAGTCGTACCCCGTCAGCCAGCATATAATGGCATCCACTTCTTCCTTTGTACGTCCCTTCTTTTCTGCTTTCGCGATATAGAAGGGATACACACTCGCAAACGTAATCTTGTAAACGCGTTCCTTATCCATATAATATATAAACGTATGTGTTCCCGATGTAAGATCTGACGATCGAGGCAAACATACGAAAAATATCCGGTTCCTCTATCACCAACAGGGCTTCTTGTTGCGGTGTCGTGTAAAGTGTTTGTGCCCGCAGTACTGTCAAGATCAGGTAGAAGAATCGGCATCAGTAGGATCGTCTGTTACCGGCATCAGGATCATCTCTTCTTCCCACCGTGGTGGAAAGGTCTTCCCACCGTGGTGGGAACATCTTCCCACCCTTGTGGGAAGACCTTTCCACCACGGTGGGAACATTAAACCATCCTAACGCTGACACGACTCCTTCCTCAGGTTGTCAATAGAAGATGCGGTTGTTGACAATAGAAGGTCTGCTGAAGTTGACAATGCGCCACCCACGCCACCGCAAGGAGTTTTGCTTATTGCTGATTATTGATAATTACGACAATTGAGAAAACAAACCGTCAAAGTCAGGAAACTGTTTGTGCCATTAGGATGAAACAGATCCTATGTCAGGATTGATTCAGGAGTGGGTGTAAGCAGCTGCCAAGGCAACAAAAAAAGGGCGCTCCTTTTACGAAGCGCCCCCTTTTATCTTTAGTTGAACGATCAAACTCCTATCTGTTTATCATTCATCATTGATCATTACCCATTCATTCCTTGTACTTCTTCCAGTCCACGTTATGCATATCACCGCTTTCCGCCAGTTCGAGGTGGAAGGCGAAGCAGGCTTTGAGGTTCTGCGGGGTATGCCCTTTGACGCCCAGTTCGAGGTATTCGCGCAGGAGCGGGCGGTAGTCCGGATGCACGCAGTTGTCGATGATGGCATGTGCGCGTTGGATGGGTGATTTGCCACGGAGGTCGGCCACCCCATATTCGGAGATGATGATCTTCACCGAGTGTTCGCTATGGTCCATGTGTGAAACCATCGGTACGAAGGCGCTGATCTTACCGTCTTTGGCTGTGGACGGAGTGGTATAGATAGACAACATACCCGAACGGGTGAAGTCGCCCGACCCGCCAATACCATTCATCATCTTAGTACCCGATACGTGGGTAGAGTTGATGTTTCCGAAGATATCCGCTTCCAGCGCGGTATTGATCGTGATCAATCCCAGGCGGCGAGCTACTTCCGGGTTGTTGGATATTTCCTGCGGACGAAGCAGGATCTTATCTTTAAAGAAGGCGAGGTTGCCGTAGATCTCTTCGATCACTTCATTGCTTACAGAAAGCGAACATCCGCTGGCGAACTTCACGCGTCCCTGTTTCATCAGGCTGATCACCGCGTCCTGGATCACTTCCGTATAGACGTTGAATGCCGGGATCTCTTTGTTTTCGCCCATACAGCCGAGGACGGCGTTGGCAACATTGCCCACGCCACTCTGCAAAGGCACAAACTCCTTCGGCAGACGGCCGGCTTTGATCTCACTCACGAGGAAGTTGGCTACATTCCGTCCGATGGCCATGGTGACATCATCGATCGGGGCGAAGGGGCTTCCTTCGTTGGCTTCGTTGGTTTCCACCACCACGATCTTGGCGGGATCAACCTTGATATACGGTGTACCGATACGGTCGGACGGTGTATAGATAGGGATTTCCAGGCGGCAGGGAGGATCCAGGGGTTCGTAGATATCATGCATACCGCGGATCTCTTTCGGATGGAAGCGGTTGAGCTCCACGATCACGACCTTCGCCATGTGGCAAACGGTCGGGGCGATACCCACACCGCAGGTAGGGACGATCTCTCCGTCTTCCGTCACATCGGAAGCTTCCACGATCGCCACATCCACCTTACCCAGGAATCCGTAACGCAGGCTTTGCGCCAGTTCGGACAGGTGCATGTCGTAATAATCGGTATCACGCGCGTTGAGCAGGTTGCGCAGGTCTTTGTTGGATTGGTATGGGGTGCGGAACTTGATGGCATTGGCACGGGCAAGGGCGCCGTCTAATGAGTTACCGGTAGATGCGCCGGTGAACATCCCGATCCGGAAAGGATTGCCTTTGGCATGTTCGGCTTCCGCTCTATGAGCGATTGCGGTGGGAACTACTTTCGGGCAACCGGCCGGGGTAAAACCGCCGAAGCCCACGTTGTCGTCGTGATTGACAAGCAGGGCAGCTTCTTCAGCTGTGATGAATTTTAACGCCATAATGGTAGATATTTTGTTTATGATACATCGTAATCCAAATCCGGCGCAAAGGTATTAAAAGAAAATGACTGGCTAATATTTCCGGTTGAGTATTTCGGTATAAATAACGGCTTTTCGCAATTCTTCAGGGTCACGGAAGGGTTCTTCCTGCAAAATGGGAGCGGGATCGGTTTCCAAGGGCAGGCTTTGGGTATCCCGTTTATTGTTTCCAAGGGTTTCGCCGGCGAGGAAAGGGGTGCGGGCGTTTTTTTTAGGCTGGGCATGCGACTGGATAGTCCGTTCCTGCTGGCGGCGGCGGGCATCTTCCTGCCTGCTTTCTTCCTGTTTCTGCATATCTTCCAGTACCTCCCAGAAGCCTTTCCCGCGGGGTTCTTCTTCGTGGGTATCCTGATGGGGACGGGGGCGATCCTGTTGTTCCGCTTCCTGCCTTTTCTTTCTGGCGGCGCTGATCAGGCTGCTGATGACAGCCACGGCCATTAACACAATATACAGCCAATCTCCGGGATTATCCATAACTTTGATTACTTTTGTATGCTTTTTCGGGCGTTTTCAGGTAGTTACAGTGCAAAGGCTCTTAAACAACTTTAAGGAATCCGCCCTTCAAAAATACACATTATTTTACAAAACAGGTGTTAGAAAAGCAAATAAATGGTATAAAATGTGAATAAGGGTAACTTCACAGCCACCCTTATTCGATTTAACCAAAACCTTAACTATGAAAAAATTTACGTTTTTCAGTTGCAAAGCTAAGGCAAGAAAATGAATCGGACAAACTTTTGCAGATATTTTTGTCTTATAAGTGTACTTTTTAAACTTTATTAATATTTGACAGATGAGTGAACACGAAAAAGGCGCGGACTCTAAATCCGTTGCCACGAAAGAGGAAATGCGATTGTTTATAGAGACTTACGGGTGTCAGATGAACGTTGCCGACAGCGAAGTAGTAGCTTCCATCATGCAGATGGGAGGTTATATGGTGACGGAAGACATCCATGAGGCCGACGCCGTTTTTTTGAACACCTGTTCCGTGCGGGATAACGCCGAGCAAAAAATCTACGGACGGCTGGAGTACCTCCGTTCGTTAAGAAAGAAAAAGAAGGGATTGATCATCGGCGTGCTGGGCTGCATGGCCGAACGGGTGAAGCAGACATTGATCGAGGAACATGGCGTGGATCTGGTGGCAGGCCCCGACTCCTACCTCGATCTCCCCAACCTGGTGGGCGCTGTGGAGCGGGGCGAGAAAGCAATGAATGTGGAACTGTCCACGCAGGAAACGTATAAGGATGTGATCCCCCTGAAGGTGGGCGCCCGCATCTCGGGGTTTATCTCCATTATGCGCGGGTGCAATAACTTCTGTACGTATTGTATTGTACCGTACACCCGCGGGCGCGAGCGGAGCCGGGATGTGGGAAGCATCCTCAAGGAGGTACGCGATATGCGCGACAAAGGATTCCGGGAAGTGACCCTGCTGGGGCAAAACGTCAATTCCTATCTTTTTGAGCGCGACGGTGAAGCGGTCACCTTCCCCCTGTTGCTGGAAAAGGTCGCCCTCGAAGCCCCCGGCATGCGCGTGCGTTTCACCACCTCCCATCCCAAAGACATGAGCGATGATACCTTGCGGGTAATCGCCGCCCACCCCAACCTCTGCCGGATGATCCATCTGCCGGCCCAATCCGGCAGCTCGCGCATCCTGCAGGTGATGAACCGGAAATATACGCGGGAGTGGTATCTCGACCGGATCGCGGCCATCCGCCGGATCCTACCCGACTGCGCGATCTCGACCGACCTGTTCTGCGGCTTCCATTCGGAGACGGAGCAAGACTACCAGGATACCCTTTCGCTGATGCGCGAAGTGGGTTACGACAGCGCCTTCCTCTTCAAATATTCCGAACGTCCAGGCACGTATGCCGCCCGAAACCTGACGGATGATATCCCCGAAGATGAAAAGATCCGCCGGCTGCAAGGGATGATCGATCTGCAAAACCAGTTGTCGGAAGCGAGCAACCGCCGGGATATCGGCAAGGTGTTCGAGGTGCTGGTGGAAGGCTTCTCCAAACGTTCGCGCGAGCAGTTGTTCGGCCGTACGAGCCAGAACAAGGTGGTGATCTTCGACAAGCAACAGTATCATGTCGGGCAGTTTGTACAGGTGAGGATCACCCGTGCTTCGTCGGCTACATTGTTTGGAGAAACAGTAAGTTAAATTATTGTAATTACAGGAAGATTCTGACCTGAATACGTATTTTATTCGTTATTTTGCAGAAAATTTAGGGGAAGTGTTGTCTTATCGGCTCTTCCCCACTATATTTAATTGTAATACTGCTACTGGCTGATGGCTGATAATACAAGGGTACGTACGGTTACTTTCTTTCACTCACGGTTGACGTCTATTATAAGTATCTCGTTGGTTCTTTTCCTGTTAGGTCTTATTTTGTTGATGGGGATGCTCGGCAACAAATTGTCTGTGTATGTGAAGGAGAACATGACCTTTTCCATCCTTCTGAAAGATAACCAGAAAGAAGGCGAGATCGAACGGATGCAACAAAAGCTGGTTAAACTTCCCTATATCAAGTCGGCCGAATATATCTCCAAGGAACAGGCCGCCAAAGAGCTGGAAGAAGAACTGGGTGAAGATCCGGAAACCTTCCTCGGCTTCAACCCCCTGCAAGCGTCTATCGAAGTAAAGCTCCGCTCGGAATACGCCAACCCGGACAGCCTGCAACAGATTGAACGGCAAATCAAAACCTATACCTCCGTGTCCGAACTACTCTACCGTAAGGATATGATGGAAATGGTTCATTCGAATATCGCACGGGTAGGACTGATCCTGTTGGCGCTGGCCGCCATGCTGACCATCATCTCCTTTGTGCTGATCGGGAATACGATCCGGTTGCTGATCTATTCCAAACGGTTCCTGATCCATACGATGAAGCTGGTAGGCGCTACCCCGGGATTTATCCGGGCGCCGTTTATCCGGTATAACGTGGCAAGCGGTATGATGGCGGCGTTGCTGGCGATCGTGCTGCTGATGGGTGCGTTGTTCTACCTGCAAAACGAGCTGGATGGATTCATCCGGTTGCTGGATTTGCAGACATTGCTGGTCGTCTGTGTTTCGGTGGTCCTGATGGGGCTGCTGCTTTCCGTTTTCGCCACCATATTGGCCGTAAACAAATACCTGCGTACGGAAGGCGACCAGTTGTATTATATGTAAATAAAAAACGAAAATAGCATGGCTAAACAGGATTTTGCATTCGGTAAGGAGAATTATCTGTGGATCATTGCCGCATTGGTGGTGATCATTCTCGGATTTGTGTTGATGAGTGGAGGTGGGTCGGAAGACGGAGTATCTTTTAATCCCGAGATATTCAGTACGCGCCGCATCGTGATCGCACCGATTGTGACCGTGATCGGTTTCAGCCTGATGATTGTAGGCGTCCTTCGGAACAGCAAAGACAAAAAGGACGGCGAATGAGTACGCTGGAAGTCGTTATCGTGGCGATCGTGGAGGGGCTGACCGAGTTTCTGCCTGTTTCTTCGACCGGCCACATGATCATCACCCAGAGTTTGCTGGGGATCGAGAGTACAGCCTTCGTGAAAGCCTTTACGGTGATCATCCAGTTTGGCGCCATCCTGTCGGTGGTATGCCTGTATTGGAACCGTTTCTTCCGGCTGAATCCGGGAAAGGTGACCGACGGGAAGAGTTTCCTGTATAAGTTTGATTTTTACTGGAAGCTGGTCGTCGCCTTCATGCCGGCGGCCGTGATCGGGTTCCTGTTCGGTGATTTTATCGACAGCCTGCTGGAAAATGTGTGGGTGGTGGCGGTGATGCTGGTGATTGGGGGTGTATTCATGCTCTTTGTGGATCGGCTGTTCAACCGTACCGATGCCACCGAGAAGATCACCGAGAAGAAAGCATTCCGGATCGGGTTGATCCAGTGTATCGCTATGATACCCGGGGTGTCGCGGTCGATGGCAACGATTGTGGGGGGTATGTCGCAGAAACTGTCGCGCAAAGCCGCGGCCGAGTTCTCGTTCTTCCTGGCGGTGCCCACCATGTTCGCCGCAACAGCGTATAAATTGTTGAAGTTGTTTCTCGAACCGGCGGGCGTTGATGTGATCAGCCAAAACCTCATGGCGTTGCTGTTGGGGAATGTGGTGGCTTTTATCGTGGCATTGCTGGCGATCCGTTTCTTTATCGGATACGTAACGAAATATGGATTCAAGGCCTTTGGTTATTACCGCATCATTGTTGGGGGAGTGATCCTGGTGATGTTGCTGACCGGGCATAACTTACAACTTATTTAATGGATTTTATCGCAGGAGAAGTTCTCTATTTTAATAAACCGCTTCGGTGGACATCGTTCGATCTGGTGAATAAATTCCGGTATAAGCTATGCCGGAAAGTGCAGGTGAAGAAATTGAAAGTAGGGCATGCGGGGACATTGGATCCCCTGGCTACCGGTGTGATGATTGTGTGTACGGGTAAGGCTACTAAGCGGATCGATGAGTTTCAGTATCAGACCAAGGAGTATGTGGCAACACTCCGGTTGGGGGCTACCACGCCGTCGTACGACCTGGAGAAGGAGATCGACGCCGTCTATCCGTACGAGCATATCACCCGTGAGCAGGTGGAGACGGTCCTGCAGTCGTTCGTCGGCGTGATCCAACAGGTGCCACCGGTGTTTTCCGCCTGTAAAGTGGATGGGAAACGCGCGTATGAGCTGGCCCGGAAGGGCGAAGAGGTGGAGCTGAAATCGAAAACGCTGGTGATCGATGAGATGGAGCTCCTGGATTGTTGTTTGCCCGATATCCGGATACGGGTGGTATGCAGCAAAGGGACGTATATCCGCGCCCTGGCGCGAGACATCGGTGAAGCCCTCCACTCGGGCGCCCATCTGACCGCGCTTGAACGTACGCGGATAGGTGATGTGACGCTGGATATGTGTATGTCGCCGGAAGCGATCGACACGTTCCTGGACGAACAGATCCATACAGAAGAAAAAGAATACTAAATGATTATAATCTATGAAGCTTTCTAAATTCAAATTTGACCTGCCCGACGAATTAATCGCACTCCACCCGATGCCGAACAGGGACGAGTCGCGCATGATGGTGGTGAATCGCGAAACCGGCGATATCGAACATCATGTCTTTAAGGATATTCTCGACTTTTTTGGCGAGAGGGATGTCTTTGTCTTCAATAACACCCGCGTATTCCCGGCCCGCCTGTATGGCAATAAGGAGAAGACGGGTGCGCGCATTGAAGTGTTCCTGCTGCGTGAACTCAACCCCGACCTCCGCCTGTGGGATGTGTTGGTTGATCCGGCACGTAAGATACGTATCGGCAACAAGTTGTATTTCGGCGAAGACGATTCGATGGTAGCCGAAGTGATCGACAATACAACTTCACGCGGGCGTACACTCCGATTCCTGTACGACGGTCATCATGAAGATTTTAAGAAAGCCTTGTACGCCCTGGGTGAAACACCCCTACCCCGGTATATCAGCCGGGACGTGGAACCGGAAGATGAAGATCGTTACCAGAATATTTTCGCAAGCGAAGAAGGAGCTGTAGTGGCACCTGCGGCCGGCCTGCATTTCAGTCGCGAGTTGATGAAGCGCCTGGAGATCAAGGATTGCCGTTTCGCTTTCCTAACCGTACACTCCGGGCTGGGTAACTTCCGGGAGATAGATGTAGAAGACCTCACCAAGCATAAGATGGACTCCGAACAAATGATTATCAGCGAAGCAGTGGGGCGTACGGTGAATGCGGGGATCGATGCCCGCCGCCAGATTTGCGCCGTGGGTACTTCGGTGATGCGGGCGCTGGAGACAGCCGTCAGCACCGACGGCCACCTGAAAGAGTTTTCCGGCTGGACAAACAAGTTTATCTTCCCGCCGTATGACTTCAATGTGGCTACACGGTTGATTACGAACTTCCATATGCCGCTCTCCACCCTGTTGATGATGACGGCTTCCTTTGGAGGTTATGACACGATCATGAAGGCCTACAAGGTGGCCGTACAGGAGAAATACCGCTTCGGCGCGTATGGCGATGCCATGCTGATCATTTAACGGCGGATCATGGCAACGGTCTGTATCGGTATCGGTACCAATATCGGAAATAAGCGCGGCAACCTGATCAAGGCTGCCGCGCTTATGGCTGAAAAGGCCGGGGAGGTGGTGGCGCTTTCATCGTTTTATGAAACGGAACCGTGGGGCTTTACGTCTGAGAATACCTTCCTGAACGCTGCCCTTATTCTTGAAACCCAACTGGATCCTTTAGACCTGCTTGCCACCACCCGCCAGATAGAGACAGAGATGGGGCGCCTCCAAAAAAGTGATGGACAGTATCACGACCGTATCATTGATATCGACCTCTTGCTGTATGACGACCTTATCATGCGAACAGCCCTTCTCACCCTTCCTCATCCTCTCATGCAGGAGCGGCTCTTCGTTGTGCAGCCGCTTGCCGAAATAGCACCCTGCCGTCGTCATCCCATCCTCGGCAAAACGATGCGGGAACTGTATCTTGCTCTCTTATAGTTTGTAGCAGGAGTAGTGCGGGGGATGTTAATATTCGCCAAAGCCAATCATTTTTTTGAAATAATAGTTACCTTTGCCCCATTATTCGGGATGTGGATAGATTTGTATGCTTGCAACCACAGAAAAAAATGCTAAAAACAATCCTGCCGATTGCTTCTGCACACATTTCCTTCCCTCCATCCTTTCATGTTTTAATTCTTACAAAGGAAATGAGTTATTTATTTACCTCCGAATCGGTGTCCGAAGGGCACCCCGATAAAGTAGCCGACCAGATATCGGATGCTTTGCTTGATGAGTTTCTGGCCTATGACCCGAGCTCGAAAGTTGCTTGCGAAACGTTGGTGACAACCGGACAGGTTGTACTGGCTGGAGAAGTGAAATCAAATGCGTATGTGGACGTGCAGGAAGTGGCACGCCATGTGATCGAACGGATCGGCTACACGAAGAGCGAATATCAGTTTGAAGCGAAATCGTGTGGCGTCTTTTCAGCAATCCATGAACAAAGTGCGGATATCAACCGCGGTATCGAACGTAAGGAATCCTATGATCAGGGTGCCGGCGACCAGGGTATGATGTTCGGCTATGCCACCCATGAAACCGCGAATTACATGCCGCTGGCATTGGACCTGTCGCACAGCCTGCTGCAGGAACTGGCGGTTATCCGCAAGAACGAACTGTCGCTGATGCCCTACCTTCGCCCCGATGCCAAGAGCCAGGTGACGATCGAATACGATGACAACGGCACTCCGCTCCGCATCGACACCATCGTTCTCTCCACCCAGCACGACGAGTTTATCCTCGCTTCCGGCATTACCCAGGAAGAAGCCGATATCGCTATGCAGAAACGGATCGCCAAGGATGTGAAAAACATCCTGATCCCGCGTGTAAAAGCACAGTATCCGTCGCATGTGCAGGCGTTATTCACCGATGATATCATCTATCACGTAAATCCGACCGGTAAGTTTGTAATCGGTGGACCTCACGGAGACACCGGCCTGACTGGGCGGAAGATCATCGTCGATACCTACGGCGGAAAAGGGGCGCACGGCGGTGGCGCCTTCTCAGGAAAGGATCCTTCCAAAGTGGATCGTTCGGCGGCTTATGCTGCCCGCCATATCGCCAAGAACATGGTGGCGGCCGGTGTGGCTGATGAAATGCTTGTACAGGTATCGTATGCCATCGGCGTAGCCAAACCCATGAATATCTTTGTCAATACCTTTGGTCGCTCTCATGTGGGGATGAACGACAGCGAGATCGCTACCAGGGTATGGGAACTGTTTGATATGCGCCCCAAAGCCATAGAAGATCGCCTGAAACTACGCAATCCGATTTACTTTGAGACGGCATCTTATGGTCACATGGGACGTCAGCCGCAGTTGGTAACGAAAACATTCGCTTCCCGCTATACCGATAAGCCTATCGCGTGCGACGTGGAACTATTCACCTGGGAAAAACTGGATTACGTGGATAAGATCAAGAAAGCGTTCGGATTGAAATAACCCGTTCGTTCACTGTGTACAATAAAAAAAGGTGCCTCCATCGAGACACCCTTTTTTGTTTAAGCCGGGCATTGATTACATCATTCCACCCATACCACCACCCATTCCTGCCGGATTCATCGGCATCGGGGGAGTATCTTCTTTCTTTTCTGCGATCACACATTCAGTGGTGAGGAACATACCGGCGATAGATGCGGCATTTTCCAATGCAACGCGTGTTACTTTAGCCGGGTCGATTACACCGGTAGCACACAGGTTTTCATATACATCGGTACGGGCATTATAACCATAGTCGCCTTTGCCTTCTTTTACCTTCTGAGCTACTACAGCACCTTCTTTACCGGCGTTAACCACAATCTGACGAAGCGGTTCTTCGATCGCACGTTTGATAATCTCGATACCGGTTGTTTCATCTTCTGTCTCACCTTTCATGTCCTCCAGGGCTTCGATAGCGCGGATATACGCCACACCACCACCCGGAACGGTACCTTCTTCGATCGCGGCACGTGTTGCGCTCAGGGCATCATCCACACGGTCTTTCTTTTCTTTCATTTCCACTTCCGACGGAGCGCCTACGTACAGTACAGCAACACCACCTGCCATTTTAGCCAGACGTTCCTGCAGCTTTTCTTTGTCGTAATCGGATGTCGTTGTTTCCATCTGTGCCTTGATCTGGCTGATACGAGCCTGGATGCCTTCTTTGTTGCCGGCTCCGTCAACGATGGTAGTATTGTCTTTGTTCACTACAACCTTTTCAGCTGTTCCCAGCATATCCATTGTTGCACCTTCCAGTTTCATACCGGTTTCTTCAGAGATAACCGAACCACCTGTCAGGATCGCAATGTCTTCCAGCATCGCTTTGCGACGGTCGCCGAAGCCCGGGGCTTTCACTGCACAGATCTTCAGGTTACCACGCAGACGGTTTACAACCAGTGTAGCTAATGCTTCGCTATCGATATCTTCAGCGATAATCAACAACGGACGGCCTGTCTGGATCGTTTGTTCCAGGATAGGAAGCAGCTCTTTCAGAACGGAGATCTTTTTGTCGTAGATCAGGATGAACGGGTTTTCCAACTGGGCTTCCATCTTTTCCGTATCGGTCACGAAGTAGGCAGAGATATACCCACGGTCAAACTGCATCCCTTCCACTACGTCCACAGTCGTTTCCGTACCTTTGGCTTCTTCCACGGTGATCACGCCTTCTGTTTTTACTTTCTGCATGGCTTCTGCGATCAGCTTACCGATGCTTTCGTCGCCATTGGCAGATATCTTGGCAACGTTTTCAATCTTCTTCAAGTCGTTACCCACTTCTTCAGCCTGTGAGGCAAGGTGTTCAACCACTTTGGCAACCGCTTTGTCGATACCGCGTTTGAGATCCATCGGATTGGCACCGGCGGTTACGTTCTTCAGCCCTACGCTGATGATAGACTGAGCCAGGATGGTTGCCGTAGTCGTACCATCACCGGCGTTGTCGTTCGTTTTAGAGGCTACTTCCTTTACCAACTGGGCGCCCATGTTTTCGTACGGGTTGGTGAGTTCGATTTCTTTCGCAACCGTTACACCGTCTTTGGTGATGTGGGGAGCACCGAATTTCTTTTCGATGATCACGTTACGTCCTTTCGGGCCGAGGGTGATCTTTACTGCATCCGCCAATTGGTCCACGCCTTTTTTCAGCAGGTCGCGGGCTTCCATGTTGAATTTAATTTCTTTTGCCATCTTATTTATGAGTTAAATTTTGTGACTGAATTTAGATAATAGCCAAAATATCAGATTGACGCATGATCAGGTACTTTTCACCTTCCCATTCGATTTCCGTTCCGGCATACTTGCCATACAATACGCAATCACCGGCTTTTACCACCATGTCTTCATCTTTTGTTCCCTTGCCTGCGGCAACAACTTCACCTTTCAGCGGTTTTTCTTTTGCTGAATCGGGAATGATGATTCCACTTACTGTTTTCTCTTCTGCCGCAGCCGGCTTGATCAGCACTCTGTCTGCTAATGGTTTGATGTTCATACTTCGATATTTTATTTGTTAATACTATTAATAGTCGCGTGTTATTCACCTGAAAACGGCGGTTCGCATTAGAGGCATAACGAATAGTATGCCAAATGAATTTTTATTTTATGATGACTGACAGGATGTCGGTCGCACTGACAAGTTGTTTATCATTTGTCAGATTGAAGCCGGCTGATCAATTCTTCTACTGTAACCAATCTCTGTTCGCCGGTTTGCATACATTTGAGATTGATTTTCCCTTGTTCCATTTCCGATTCGCCAACAATTGCCACAAAAGGAATCTGTTTGGCATCCGCATACCCCATTTGTTTTTTCATTTTGGCAGCTTCGGGGAATAATTCGGTACGAATACCTGCCATGCGGACGTTGGAAAGAACAGGTAACATCCAGGTTTCTTCTTTCTCCCCGAAGTTGACAAACAGCAGCTGGGTGGTCAACAGCGAGTCTGCCGGATAGAGTTCCAACTGGTTCAGCACATCAAAGATGCGATCCGCACCAAACGAGAAGCCCACACCTGATACACCTTCCATACCAAATACGCCCGTCAGGTTATCATAGCGCCCTCCTCCGGTAATACTACCTATCTGTACATCCAACGCCTTCACCTCGAAGATGGCGCCTGTATAGTAATTCAGTCCCCGTGCCAACGTCAGATCCAATTCCAGTTCAGCCCGGATGGGTGTTAATCTGATCCGTTCCAGCACATAGGCAACCTCTTCAATCCCTTTCAACCCGATCTCAGACCCGGCCAATACCTGTTTCAGTTGTTGCAGTTTCTCTTCATTCGATCCGGCCAGCAAGATAATCGGTTGTAATTGCTTGATTGCTTCTTCTGATATTTCTTTGCTGCGCAGTTCGTTGTTTACACCATCCAGCCCGATCTTATCCAGTTTATCGATAGCTACGGTAATATCCACAATTTTATCCGCTTCGCCGATCACTTCGGCAATACCCGACAGAATCTTGCGATTGTTGATTTTTATACACACCCGGATACCAAAACGGCGGAAAACTTCATCCATGATCTGAACCAACTCTACTTCATTCATCAACGAATCCGATCCTACCACATCCGCATCGCACTGGAAGAATTCGCGGTAGCGCCCTTTCTGTGGGCGGTCGGCACGCCATACGGGCTGTATCTGATACCGTTTGAACGGGAATGTGATCTCATTCCGGTGCTGCACCACAAAGCGGGCAAAGGGTACGGTCAGGTCATACCGCAATCCCTTTTCACACATCCGGGCTGCCAGTCTGGCCGTATTCCTTTCCATTAATTCGGAATCGGACACATCACTGAAAAAGTCTCCTGAGTTTAATATCTTGAAAAGTAATTTGTCACCTTCTTCCCCATATTTTCCCATCAGGGTGGAGAGGTTTTCCATCGCCGGTGTTTCAATCTGCTGGAAACCATACAGGTGAAATACTTCACGGATTGTATTGAAGATATAGTTACGCTTCGCCATTTCTACAGGCGAGAAGTCACGGGTACCCTTGGGTATGGAAGGCTTTTGCATGATCTGTTTATTTTTACTTCGGACGCAAAGGTAGTATTTTTGGCTGTACTACCGTTTGATATCCACAATTACGTATTTGATCAGTTTTCTGTTGTACGTATAAGTAATGTAAATGTTACCGTCTATTCCTTCGATGATTGCCGGGTAACTGAATTCGCCGGAAGGCTTATCTTCCAGCGTCAACAGATTCTCCCACTGTTTGCCATCCAAAGAAGCCGCCAACGCCAGTTTATTCCTCCCTTTTTCAATCGGGTTGTAAACCAATAACTGCGTTTTCCCGTCAGACAACGTTACGGCATCCAACCCGGAATTGTTGTTCGGAAGCGCAGTAGCCTCTACCTTGCTCCAGCTTATTCCGCCGTCTTCAGACCAGGACTCCACGATCCGTTTCTCCCGGCTGCGGCACAAGAGTTGCAACCGGCCATCGGTATAAAAAAGTACCGCAGGCTGAATGCCGTTGAATCCATTGTTGTCGATCGCAGTCTTTTTCCAGTCCGACAGATCCTGCGCGGAATGTTCCATATAAATCCGCCAGCCCAGATCATCTTCCACGCTGGTAGGGTAAAGGATTCCGCCATCAGGTGCTTTTACCGGCTTGTTCTTGATGGGGCCTAACAGATTATCCGGGATTCGCTTTTCACCCGTCCATGTCCGTCCATTGTCGGCAGATATCTTATACACACCAAACCATTTGGTAGGACTTGGGCCAATCTTATAATACAGGATGATGTCCCCGTTGTCACGCTTGTACAACACCGGATTGTAACAGGGGTTCCGGATCAGTTTGTCTTCCACGCCATCGGCCACCTGAAAAGGTTTCTCCCATTGTCCGTTTTTGTAGAAAGCGGCATATACACAAACATCCGGGTGTTTTTCATATGTCCCGCCGAACCAGGCAGCCAATAACCCTTCACCCGTATCAACCAACGTAGATGCGTGGCAGGATGGAAAGGATGCCTGTTGATAGACAAACCCCGAATCGATTACAGAGGCTCTCATCTGTTCCAGCCCCGGCTGGGCATAACCCACTGATACTCCTGTCAGCAGAAATACCAGCATGAACAAGCATATTAACGGTTTTTTCATACCCTTGTTATACAGATTAATCCCTTCTTCCCATGAAAATCATGATGTAGTAGAGCAAAGTAGCCAGTGAGCCCAAAGCCGCAACCACATAGGTATAAGCCGCCGATTTCAGCGCGTCTTCCGCCTGGTCGTGCGTAAAAGCATTCGTGATCCCCGAACGGTTCAGCCAGGCTAATGCCCGTTGGCTGGCGTTTATCTCTACCGGTAACGTAACGAAGCTGAACAAGGTGGTCGTAGCAAACAGGATGATCCCTAACAGCAGCAACTGCGGGAAGGTATTGATCATCAACATCCCACCGAGCAATACCCACGTCATGATATTAGACGAGAAACTAACCACGGGCACCAACGCCGACCGCATTTTCAACGGGGCATACGCCTTCGCATGTTGCACAGCGTGTCCACATTCGTGGGCCGCTACCGCAGCCGCGGAAATACTATTACTATGGTAAACCGGCTCACTCAGGTTTACCGTCTTATTTGTGGGGTTGTAGTGGTCGGTCAGATGTCCGGGTGTAGAAGTCACCGTCACGTCATAGATGCCGTTGTCGTGCAGCATTTTTTCCGCTATATCTTTTCCCGTCATTCCATTCGTCAGGGGAATTTTCGAATACTTCTCAAACTTCCTCTTTAAGTTAGCCGATACCAACCAGCTCAACAACGCAAATCCAATAAAAATAATCCAACTAGTAGCCATACTATTTAATTTAATTGATTACATATATACATTGTCAAAAAGCCTGCCAAAAGTAAAAAATGGCAGAAGGTCATCCGCGTAGGGTGTGGTCTTCTGCCATTTTGTATCTATTTACTGTGATTTTACTCTTCCGTATAACGGATAATTGTTTGTTCGCGGTCCGGTCCTACCGATACGATCCGGATAGGTACTTCCAGCTCTTCTTCCAGGAAGCTCAGGTAGGCATTGAATTCTTCCGGGAATTCGTCTTCACTCTTCATTTTCGTCATATCGGTCTGCCAGCCAGGCAATTCCACATAGACGGGCAGGATATCATCGCTGATTTCATACGGAAACTCAGCCGTTTCTTTCCCTTTCACGTTATAGCCTACACAAGCTTTGATCGTGTCAAAGCCATCGAGCACATCGCTTTTCATCATGATCAGCTTCGTCACGCCGTTCAGCATGATGGCATATTTGAGGGCAACCAGGTCGATCCAGCCACACCGGCGTCTCCGTCCGGTTACCGATCCGAATTCATGCCCGATCTCACACATCCTGTCGCCCGTCTCATCCTGTAGTTCCGTGGGGAACGGTCCGCTTCCCACACGCGTACAATATGCTTTAAAGATACCAAACACCTCACCGATATTACGTGGTGCCACGCCCAACCCCGTGCAACAACCTGCACAAATGGTATTGGAAGAGGTGACAAACGGATACGAACCAAAATCGATATCCAGCATGGTTCCCTGCGCCCCTTCGGCCAGGATGGATTTCCCTTCTTTCAGCATGTGGTTGATGGCGTGTTCGCTTTCAACCAGCTTGAACTGTTTGAGGTATTCAACGCCCTCGAACCAGGCGATTTCCAGTTCCCGGATATCATATTCAAAGTTGAGCGACCGCAGGATCTCTTCATGGCGCGCTTTCGCCTGGCGATAAACGGTGTCGAAATCGCCCAGCAAATCCCCCACCCTAACGCCGTTACGACCTACTTTGTCTGTATATGTCGGCCCGATGCCTTTTCCGGTCGTGCCGATTTTACCAGTCCCTTTGGCCGCTTCATAAGCCGCATCCAGCATACGGTGCGTTGGCAGGATCAGGTGTGCCTTCTTTGATATCCATAACTTTTTTGTCAGATCGTGCCCGCTGGCAGCCAGCCCTTCCGCTTCCTGTTTGAATAACAGCGGATCCAGCACGACCCCGTTCCCGATAATATTCACCTTGTCTCCCTGGAAGATTCCCGAAGGGATGGAGCGAAGAATGTATTTACCTCCGTTGAATTCCAATGTGTGCCCGGCGTTCGGACCTCCCTGGAAACGGGCAACCACATCATAGTTGGGCGTAAGTACGTCCACCACTTTTCCTTTGCCTTCGTCTCCCCACTGCAATCCTAATAAAACATCTACTTTCATCTTTATGATATGTATGTTAATAGTTTATTTTTTTACTTTCAGCATCCGCATCTTGTATGTGCATTTACTGCAGACGCCATACACATACAGGCAATAAAATTCGGCTGAAAACCGTGAGATCTTCAGTTTCTTCAGGTCAGCCTTCAGTGTCTGTGTCCGGATTTCGCGGATAGTACCGCATTTGGTACAAATCAGGTGTTGGTGCGTTTCTGCCAGGTGTTTCAATTCGTACTGGACAGCGCGCGATGCCATCTGGTGCGGAACCAACAGACCCGCATCCACAATCACGTCCAATGTATTATAAACGGTAGCTTTGCTGACGTGGAACTTTTCTTCTTTCAGTTTATCGTACAGCATGTCTATGTCGAAATGACCGGGGAAAGCGCATACATGTTCAAATATCCTGCATCTTTCCTCTGTTTTACGCAGGTTTTTACTGTCTAAATACGCAGTAAAAGTTTCCCGCATGTCATTATGTAGCTTTTCATCCATCTTCAATGGGTCGCTCACGCGATGGACAAAGATAGGGTATTTATTTCAAACACCGGATATCTTAGTTGTAATAATCGAACTCGAACGATAATTCCTCATACCACCTTTCTTTTTCCGGAGAACCCGAAGCGGGGAAGTCTGCCAGATGATCTAATACCAACCTGGCCTGCACGGCCGACTGCCTTCCTAACTGCTTCAAGGCCAGCAATGCTGCCCGTTGGACAGCCTCCGTCCCTTTATCCAATGCGCCGCGTGCAACCTTGAGGAACAGATCCCTGTCTTCTTCCACAAGCACTTCGCCCTTCATAAAAAGACGTGCATGCAACAGATACCCCACAATGCCATACGGCTCATCCATCCAATTACTCCAACTCATAGCCAGCCCCCTTGCATCAGGTAAGTGTTGCAACAGGTTCATCACATATTGCTCCCTGATTTCCTGGTTAGGTGCATCTTCAACCCACTGGATAGCCTGTTCTCGCGTAAACGAATCCACGGGTTGGAGCAGCGTTGCCAGTATCTTCATTTCCCGCACATCCTGTTGCCACAATGCCGCGGCTAACTCGCCGTCCGGGGTGAAATCGTTCGCTATCTCTTTCAACTTCGGGATCGAGACCCCGAAGTTCAACTTATACTTCAATCCTTTCTCCCGCATGCTGGTCGATACCACCCCGTTCATGGCGAGGCGCAACCGTATGCGGATTTGTCTTACTCTATTTTCCATGTACGTAACTATTCGCCGGCAAAAGGATAAACGGTCTATCACTCCTGCAGGCTTATTGCCGCTATTGGTATTGTTCGGGAGTTATTGTGATGCAGCATATATACAGCCCGTCTTTATCTTTGTATAAAAACTTCATGGTAATGCCGTTTGCCCGCTGAAACCCAAACTCCGGATTTGTTTTTAAGTTGTTTATGATTCCGGGTTCCAGTTGGCTTTTAAAGATAACAGTGTCGATTTCTGATTGTTCCGCATATATCAACGTGTAATTATACTGGAAAATTCTTCCCGGATGCCCCATGGTGTTATCCAGCCTTGTTACAGCGTCAACCATTATCGGGCAGTCCTTATTCACCTCGCTTGCGATCTTTGTCATGTCAGCGTCTATGGACACCATAGGTAATAATTGCTGCATGGCAACATAGAAAAACAGGGAGAATAGAGCGACTACCGCAATCCCGATGATTGTTTTTGCGCTCCTGTTTTTTACATTCGGTTCAGGAAGCGTTTGAGTTTTTGCAGTTTCTGAACCAGGTTTGGACAACTCGTATCCGCAACCATTGCAGTACCTGGAATTTTCCCGATTTTCTGTTGCACACTTGGTGCACTTAATGGTTTCCATGGCCTACTCAGTTATAGGTAGGCAGGAACGAATAATCCCGGCTGTAACGTTCCATCTGTTCCGTGTAGCCTTCCGTGTAATCCAGTACCACATCCGTCACCACGCCCTGGGCGTTCTTCACTTCCTTCATCACCGGATTCACGAAGCCTCTGTATGGCGACAGATCCAGTTCGGCATAACGTGCCAACACTTCGGCATGAAGTTCCTGATCCACCTTCACGGCATAGTCTTCCACCAGTTTCTTTCCGGCAGCCAGGTCGCCTTCGCTCTTGATCCGTTGGACCTCGCCCAGTAATTGGCCGAACAGGTTGCGCAATTTCGTGTAGTCGTTGATCGCCACGTATGTTTTCCCGTCGCGCTGCTTCAATTCCACCACATTATCGGCCTTTCCTTTTTCATAGACCCATCTGGCGATTAACTGGCGGTTCTGCATATGCGCCTCCTCAATATTCTTACCCAGTTCGATACGTACTAACTGTGTCATCAAGCCGTTCATCATGAAGTTGTAATACTCAGCCTTGTATGCTTCCATATCCGGCAGCAAGCCCAGTTCTACCATCTTCGGATCGGCAATATAAAAAAGACCGAACAAATCCGCCCGCGACTCTTCCAGTGTCGAGCTATACGATTTCAGCCCGTCCGGATCAACGCCCGGTAGCAGGATGCCCGACCCGTGACCCAGGCATTCATGCAAATCCGTATGCATATTTCCTGTCAGGAAACCATACTTCTTCACACATTCCTGTTCCGCATCGCTCCACATGAATTCTTTGCCCAGGCCGCTTCCCTGCGAAGCCTTATCGTATGCTTCCGTAATATTCTCTATCGTAACGGATTTCGAACCATATTCCGCCCTGATCCAGTTCGAGTTCGGCAGATTGATCCCGATCGGGGTTGCCGGATAACAGTCGCCTCCCAGCATGGCCACCGTGATCACCTTGGCAGATACACCCTTCACCTCTTTCTTTTTGAAACGATTGTCCACCGGCGAATGATCCTCAAACCATTGCGCGTTATTGCTGATCACCTTCGTCCGTTCGGTTGCTTCCTTGTTGATAAAGTTGACGGTCGATTCCCAGCTTGCCTTCATTCCCAGCGGATCGCCATACGTTTCCGTGAAGCCGTTCACGAAGTCCACATCCGAATCCGTATCTTGCACCCAAAGGATGGCATAGGCGTCGAACGTCTTTAAATCCCCTGTCCGGTAATAGTCGATCAATTGGTCGATCACCGCTTTCTGCTTCCCGTTCTCCGCAAATACGGCTGCTTTTTCCAGTTCGCTCACGATCCGTTCGATCGCTTCTGTATAGAGTCCGCCTACTTTCCATACTTTCTCTACCAGCTTTCCGTTTTCTTTCACCAGCCGGCTGTTGAGTCCGTAAGAGACCGGTGTACTATCGTTTTTTACCTTGATCGATGCATAAAAGTCTTCCACCTCTTTCTCCGTCACACCCTCGCCGTAATAGTTGTTTGCCGAAGCCGCTACGATATCATCTACGCCTCCCTGAATGGTTCGTTTCGCCAGGATAGTAGGATCAAAGATGACGGGCGTCAGTTCGGCCAGCAGGTCGTCCACCGTCTGTCCTTCCCGAACAGGCAGCTTATCTGCGCCGACCTGGCGCACACACGCTTCAAAGAAACTCCGGCTGAGACCCGGAACGAACTTATCCTCTCCGTAATGATGATGGATCCCGTTCGAGAACCACACCCGCTTGAGATATACCTCCAATGCACAGAAGTCCTCATCCTTCCGGTCGCCCTTATAGTCCTGATAAATCACTTCCAGTGTCCGCCGGATAGCCAGGTTGTACCGGCAATTCTGGTCGAACAGGATATCCCGTCCCATCAGCGCCGCTTCCGACAGGTGATAAAGCAGTTGTTTCCGGTTGAGCGTCAGCGACTCAAACCCCGGCACTTCATAGCGCAGGATCTGCAAATCGGCAAAACGCTCCACGGTATATTCAAAAGGCGGTTGTTCCGCAGGCTCTTTCGGCCCGGAACACGCAAACAAAGTCGATGCTGTCATACAAGCTACGGTTATACGTTTCATAAAAGCGAATGATTAAGCGGAAGTGAAACAACCATTTCCGCATGCAAAAATAACGAATAAATCCCTTCTCCCATCCCTAAACCCTTGCAATATTTGTACCTTTGCACGACGAAGACTTTTTGAGCGTATGGAAATAGCAGCATTAGTGTCCGGGGGCGTTGACAGTTCCGTAGTCGTGCATCAACTGAAAGAGGCCGGCTACGATCCTACCATCTTTTATATCCGTATCGGCATGGAAGAGAAAGATGGTTATATCGACTGTCCTGCGGAAGAAGACATCGAAATCACCTCATTTATCGCCCGCCGTTATGGTTGCCGCATGGAAGTGGTATCGCTGCACGAGGAGTATTGGGACAAGGTAGTAAGCTATACCATCGATTCCGTGAAGCGCGGCCTCACGCCCAACCCCGACATGATGTGCAACCGCTTCATCAAGTTTGGTTGTTTTGAAGATCGTTGGGGACGCGACTTCGACAAGATCGCCACCGGCCATTACGCCACCACAACGGAGACCGGCGGTAAAGTATGGCTCTCCACCGCCAAAGACGCCCTCAAAGACCAGACCGACTTCCTCGCCCAGATCACGCGCCTGCAGATACAGAAGCTGATGTTTCCCATCGGCCACCTGATGAAGAGCGAAGTACGCGCCATCGCCGAAGCCCAAAAACTCCCCAGCGCCCAGCGGAAAGACAGTCAGGGTATCTGCTTCCTCGGCAAGATCAATTACAATGACTTCATCGAACGCTACCTCGGCCGCCGTGTCGGCAAGATCGTCGAGCTCGAAACAGGGAAAGTTCTTGGCAGGCACAACGGCTATTGGTTCCATACCATCGGCCAGCGCAAAGGGCTCGGTCTGAGCGGAGGACCCTGGTTTGTAATCCAAAAGGACATCAGCCGCAACATTGTTTATGTGTCGAACGGCTATGATCCCGAGACGCAATATGGCAAAGTGGTTAATCTCCAAGGTTTCGACTTCATTACCGAAGATCCCTGGGGTGAGTTCTCCGATGCCAAGCCTGTTACATTCAAGATCAGGCACACACCCGACTTCACACCCGGTCTTCTTCGCCGCATCGGCGACCTCTACCGTATCGAGTCCGAGCAGAAGATACAGGGCATCGCCCCCGGCCAGTACGGCGTTGTCTATGACCCTGATCACCACCTTTGCCTCGGCAGCGGCATGATCATCGGTGGCCAGGAATAAGCAATCCCCTCCCATATGTTTTTTTATGAAATATCTGCCACGCTGCCACAAAGCAGGCTTTATCTTATTGTAAGTGAAAATGTTAAATGCGTGGCAGATACCCGTGGCAGATCCATTTTCGATCACTTTTGCTGCCACATCTGCCACGGGGTGTGTATGTCAGTCTTTTTCAGGACAAGTCACTTCTGTCAGATCATGCTTGAGAAAATTAGAAAATAAATTCGAAACAGCTTCTAAGATGAAACTGTGCCATGGCATACAATGTGAGAATCTATTATGTTAAAAACGTTCAAACGCTCAATGACAAGGATGCAACATGAAAACATTGATCACATATATAGTTGAATCTGGGATTTGCCTCTTTGGTTTTTGGTTGATCCATCACCTGTGCCTGCGCAAAGAAACATTTTTCAATGTAATAAGAGGTTTTTTGCTATTCGGGATTATGGCATCGTTCGTCCTGCCTTTCTTCCACTTTACGTATGAAGTAACCCTTTCCCCAACTGAAACATATTCTTTATCGTCCCTGTTGGGGAACAGCCCTCCAACAGCTTTCACCAGATATTCCGGTATAGACATCTTTGGTATATGCACCTTTATTTATATCTCCGGAATAATGATTCAGCTCATCACCCTGATAATTGCTCACCGAAAAGTGATCAAACTTATCCACAGAGGATGCTCAGAAAAGAAATCTGGTTATACGCTGATCGACAACCCTGCAATCAGTGCTCCCTTTTCCGTATATGGGTTCATTTTTTTCAACAGCGAGAACGTATCCGGTATGGAAAAATATACGATTCTCACACATGAGGAATCCCATATAAGACAAAAACACTGGTTGGACCTAATGTTCTGTGAACTCCTCGTTCTGTTTCAATGGTTCAACCCGTTTGCTTGGAAATATGTATCTGCCATCAAAGAGAACCATGAATTCCTTGCAGACGAATCGGTATTGAAAGCCGGCATTCCGATCAACACCTATCGGGAAGTATTGGTTAATCAAACGTTGCAACGTCCTTTATTTACCTTTACGAATTTACTCAATTACAAACATTCAATACGATTCAAAATGATGCACAAAGAGAAAAGTTCCGCTTGGAAAAAAGAATTTATCCTTTTGGTTCTTCCGTTGTTTGGTATCCTGATGTGGGCTTCAGCCAAACCACATTATGTAGTAATCCCTGTATCTGATAATGTAGTACCAGATTCCGCAGTCGCTCATTCTGCCAATAAAGTGCTACTTTTCATTGACGGGAAAGAGTATCCAGGTGTTAACCTTTCGCAGCTGGATACTGTTTATTTCGAATCCACTTCGCTGTTAGATCCGGATAAAGCAGTCGAAAAATACGGTGAAAAGGGGAAAAACGGCATCATGTATATCACCCTAAAAAAAGGTTTTGATTATACTGCATTTAAGAATCCGCCGACAATTAAGATTCCGACCGTATATATCATCGACGGTAAAGAGTCATCCGAGGCAGAGGTAAATAAACTATCGCCCTCCCAAATTGAAAGCTTGGAAGTCAAGAAGAGTCCTGATACAGAGGGCAAAGAAGTTAAAAGCCTGGTTATCATCAGCACGAAGAAGCGATAACCCTGCGATGTAACTACACCTCCATATGGCCACGCGACTGCCTTCCAATATCACTCCGTAATACCCATCTGCCGGGCACGTTCGAACATGTAGCGGCGGGCGGAGTCGTAGTCGTTGGGGATGAGTCCGTCGAGGATGGCGTTCTTGATGGCTTCCTTCAGGGTTCCCACCGGTTGGGAAGGCGGGAGGTTGAATGTGCGCATGATCTCTTCGCCGGTAATGGGAGGTTGGAAGTTACGGATACGGTCTTTCTCTTCGATCTCCGCCATCTTTTCGCGCACCAGGCGGAAGTTATGGAGGAAGCGGCGTACCTTATCGGGGTTTTTGCTTGTGATATCGGCTTCGCACAGGATCATGAGGTCGTCTATGTCATCCCCGGCATCAAACAGGAGGCGACGGATGGCCGAATCGGTCACCTCTTCGTCAGATAACGCAATGGGGCGCATGTGCAGGGTGACCATCTTCTGCACATATTTCATCTTCTCGTTCATCGGCAGCTTCATCCGGCGGAAAATACCCGGGATCATCCGCTCGCCGATGAAGTTATGGTTGTGGAACGTCCATCCCAGCCGGTTATCCCACCGTTTGGTGGCCGGTTTGGCGATGTCGTGCAGCAGAGCGCTCCACCGCAGCCAGAGGTTGTCGCTCTTCTGGCTCAGTTTGTCGAGCACCAGCAACGTATGGGCGAAGTTTTCTTTATGGCCGATCCCTTCTTTCGTCTCCACCCCTTTCAGGGCGGCCAGTTCAGGGAATACCAGGGGTAAGAGGCCGGCCTGGTCGAGCAACCGGAAACCGACGGAAGGGCAGGGAGCCAGGATGATCTTGTTCAGTTCGTCGATGATCCGTTCTTCGGACACTACACGCGTGCCGTTTTCATTCAACTCCACGAGGCGCTCTTTGTTGCGTTCGATGGCTTCGAAGGTTTCCGGCTCGATATCAAAACCAAGCTGGGTGGCAAAACGGATGGCCCGCATCATGCGTAAGGGGTCGTCGCTAAAGGTGATATCGGGATCAAGGGGCGTACGAATAATCAGATCCTCCATATCGGCAAGGCCGCCAAAGGGGTCAACCAGCTCGCCGTACCGTGCTTTATTGAGGCAGAGCGCCAGTGCGTTGATGGTAAAGTCGCGGCGGCACTGGTCGTCTTCCAGCGTCCCGTTCTCCACAATGGGCTTCCGGCTACCCCGGTTGTACGATTCACGGCGGGCGCCGACAAATTCCACCTCCACATCGCCGGTCTTCAACTGCGCCGTACCGAAGTTCTTAAACACGGAAACCTTCCCGCGTTTCAACTTACCGGCCACAGCCTGTGCCAAAGCAATGCCACTACCCACGGCCACCACATCAATATCCTTCGATGCCCTCCGCAGGAACAGATCCCGCACATATCCCCCGATTACATACGCCTCCACTCCCAACTCATCAGCCGCCTCCCCGATCAACGGGAACGGATGCCCGGCCAGATAGCTATCTATTTCCTTTTGCGATAAATAATACATCGCAGCAAAGATACGGAAAATGGGTAGATTATCTTATCTTTGTAAAAAATACAGCCATGGCGACCATACACGTTGAAACAAAGAAAAAAATGGTGGAACTGCCCATTGATGCCCTACATAAGCTGGCTGCTTTAGCTACATCCAAAGGCATCAGTGTTAAGAAGTATATGGAAAGCATTTTGCTGGATAAAGCCTACACAATGAAAAGAGATCAAAATCCAAGCCCAAGCAACGACCCCTATTTTGATGACCCGCATAACATCGAACGAATCATGGAGTCTGCCCGGCAAGCCCAAGAAGGCAAAACCGTAGAACTAACCCCCGAACTGCGGAAAAAACTCTTTGGCGACTTATGAAATACAGGATCCTGTTAGCAGAAAACGCCCAAGAAGATATTCAACGATTCAGAGATACAGGAGATATCCACTCTTTACATAAAATAAGTACATTTCTGTCTGAATTAGAAAACCATCCTCAAACAGGGACAGGTAAACCTGAACGCTTAAAAGGCAATCTATCCGGAAAATGGTCAAGACGAATCAACAATCGCCATCGTCTTATTTATGAAATACACGACGAAGTAGTCACAGTCATAATAATCAGTGCGTATGGCCATTATGGCGACAAATAGCTTTTATGGTCTCGTCGCTGGCTCCCGATACTGTCAAAGCGAAGAAAAAAACAGAGGGCAATCCATCTATCCAAATGCCAAAACCATCTTCTGTCCATTCCAATGTTGCAGTTATTCTCTTCATAATTAATCGTAAAACGCCTATCTTTGCAGGAAACGTAATATTTAGATGAGATGAAAGCGGTTATCCTATACATGCTACCTGCCCTGCTGTTGCTGGCGGGATGCAATAAAGACACAAAAGAAGCGCAGGCACGCCTGGCAAAAGCCACCGAGCTGTTCAACAACAACGAACTGGCCGCCGCCAAAACAGAGATCGACAGCCTCCGGGCGCATTACCCGAAAGAACTGGCCGTGCTGAAAGACGGACTTACCCTGATGCGGGAGATCGAATGGAAAGAAGCCGAGCGCAACGTGGTATATATCGACAGCGTCCTGCCCATCCGCCAACGGGAAGCCGAAGAACTGGCCAAGGGATTCGCCTACGAAAAAGATACGGCGTATAATGAGATCGGTACCTATGTGTGGAAACCCCAGGTGCTCGAACGGAACATCGAACGTTCATACATCCGCTGTGGCGTGAACGAAGAAGGCGAGATGTACCTCGCCAGCGTCTATTTCGGCAAAGGCTCCCTTAAACATACGGGCATCACCATCAGCGCGGGTAACGACCTCTCCGTCTCCACCCCCGCCATCCCGTACGACGGCGGCCTGAACTACCGCTTTGAGAACCTTGGTATGACCACCGAAATCGTCACCTACAAAAGCGACAACGGCACAGACGCCATCCGCTTCATCTACGACCATGCCCGCGACCGCCTCAAAGTAACCTACACCGGCGGCAAATCCTACATCCTCTACATGGCCGACGCCGACAAAAAAGCCCTCGTCGCTACCTACAACCTCTCCGTCGCCCTCACCGACATCCACCAAATGTCGATCACCAAAAACAAAGCCTACCACAAAATGGACTACCTCCGCGGGAAGAATATCGGGGAGTGAAGGGGTTTACTATATTACTATTTGCACCCATAAACGGAAACATCTGTTTGGTGAAATAGTCAACAAAGAAATGAGACACAACGCAATAGGTAAAATGATCAATGACCAATGGGAGGTACTTCCCAGTCGTTTCCCGGAGATTCAATTACACACCTACGTCATAATGCCGAACCATATGCATGCGATCATATCAATCGTAGGGGCGCCGTTGTAGGAATTATCAGACACATGCCAATGCCGCCATCATATTTCTTCTTCGTTTATGCGTATTCCTGTATTGTTGGAGCAATTGATCGACCAGGGCATCACCTCCATGAAACGTCCTCATATGCATCAACATGAGAGCAACGCGACCAGATATGCCTCTTTGTTTACGACATTTGTACTTTCGGGCAGGATGGCCGCTCTTAGCTGTCTGCAAAACGCATCATCTGATTCGGCATAAGCCGATATAAAGGCATATACCACCTCTTGTTCCGCAAACTGCAGCATTCGTTGTATCGCTTGTCGATCCATTCCTATAAATGATTACGGGTTGTTTTTATGGATATTCCTTTAACATTCGCACAGGGTTATATTAGACACCCCGTACTTGAAATCAAACAAAGATAGGTATTTGTCGTGGTTATCCGTGATAACATGCATGGTTATTCATCGTAACTATTGGAGGGGATAGAGCCATAGACATGAAATAAAGGAAATTTTGCCACTTGCGTAGGGAAGGGAGGGAGCATGTATTGTGAACGGATATTGCGGAATATGTCTCCCCTGCCGGGAGACCGATTTTTTCATTTGAGAGGTGTGTTTTGTTGTGGCAGGAATCTTCTTATACTGTGACGCCTCATGTATCACTTACAACTACAACTTCCTTCATACGAGGTTCAATTGGTTACGAACATTTTCCATAGTGCTACTCAATAAGGATGCAGCCTTTGAGACCGTTATAAACTCACTGGCAACTGCTTTATACACTAAACTTAAAAAACGGTTTGATCCTGGTTCATCAAACCGGGAATCTACAACCATATTTCGAAATACTTCATTCTGGTTTTTTTTGATGAAATATGTACGGCAGCGTTGTTCTGTAATAACATTCAATTCCTTCGCCTTCATCATCATGGCATCAATAGAAATACCGTATATTATCTGTAAGTCAATCAGCTCATTTAGTGAGATGTCTTTTCTATTCGCACCAATCACCTTAAGAAATACAGAACTGGGGAGTAACATCTCATTCGCAAAAACAGTACATAGCGATTCTTTTTGCCTGGTAGTCAGTAAGGGATCAAAGCATTGGTTAAAAAGAATATGTGCCAACTCGTGCAGAGCAGTCATACGACGGCGCTCTGACTGACTGATATTCCTATTCAGTACGATGACAGGATACTTTCCATTCACCACTCCACTCAAGCCATCAAATCCTTCCGGAGCGTCTATATCGATCACTTTCACAGCATGATTTTCCAGAGTTGCCTGTACATCGTTAATAGCATCCTCGCCTAATCCCCACTCTTTGCGCAATCGAACAGCCTGGGCTTTAACGTCTGAAGAAGTAGTTAACACTGCGTTTTCATAACCAAATGAAAACTCATTCTCCAAACCAAGAACATCTTCTATCGCTAAATAGCGTTCAATTTGATCCCGAATTTTTTCTTTGATTGCATTTGTGTCATACACCGTTACTTTGTTCGTTTTACGAAAGCTAACATCAAAATGTTGTAACCCTTCGGTAAATCCCGTCTTCTCGCCTCAGTAGTTAGTATGTACCTTTGCATCAATCAACATCATGTATTATGCAATTAGATCGCAAACGCTTTGAGGAGATATACTCCCGCTTCCAAGCATCCGGCTTGACAAT
>JAVBUE010000071.1:0-11567 GCA_031555735.1 Tannerellaceae bacterium | reverse complement strand
CCTTATCCAAATGGATGAGGCACTTATTGGTGTTGACCACCTGCTTCAGATCCGGATTCTGATCCGTGATGAAGGTGAAGGAGTGGTCGTCGTAATATTCTTCATAAATCCTCCGGATCTCATCCAACCCTACCTTACAATCCAGGTACATGGTGGCGAAGATACCCCGGGAGAAGTTCCCGCGTACGGGAATGAAATGGAGCTGTCCCGCGTAGCTGTTCTGTAACTGGGACAGGCTCTGGTTGATTTCGCCGAGGTGCTGATGCGTGAAGGGTTTATAGATGGAGATATTGTCGTTCCGCCAACTGAAGTGCGACGTGGCAGCCGGTTTCACACCCGCCCCTGTCGAACCTGTGATCGCATTGACGTGGATCTCCGTATTCAGCATCAGATGCTTGGCCAACGGCAGCAACCCCAACTGGATGCAAGTCGCGAAACAACCCGGGTTGGCCACGAATCGCGACTTGCAGATTCGTCGTCGGTTCAGTTCGGGCAACCCATAAATAAATTCATTCCCTTCACTCGCCAGGCGGTAGTCCATACTGAGGTCGATCACCTTCACCTGTTCCGGCAGTTCGTGGCTTTCCATAAACTTCTTCGTATCGCCGTGTGCGGTACAGAAGAAGAGGAGGTCGATATCTGCGAGCGGCAATTCGTCGGTAAAAACCAGGTCGGTCTCGCCAAACAGTCCGCTGTGCACGTCGGTCACCTTATTCCCCGCATTGCTCGAACTGTTGATAAAGACGATGTCTGCGTCCGGGTGGTTGATCAGCAGGCGGATCAATTCGCCCGCCGTATAACCTGCACCGCCTATGATCCCTATGCGTATCATTTCGATTCTTCTTGGTTTACATTATAATAGATCTTCATCTGGTTACCCAGTATCCGTGTAAAGCCTTTCACATCGTCGGCTGTCCACGCTTTGTTCGCTTCGCCATATACGCCGAAGTTGCTCTTCATCAGGTCGTGCTCGCTTTCCACGCCAACTAATGTATAGGTATAGGGACGGAGGGTGATGATCACCCGGCCGGTCACGTTCCGTTGGGTGTTCGCGAGGAAGGCTTCCATGTCGCGCATCACCGGTTCCAAGTATTGCGCTTCGTGGAGGAACATCCCATACCACGTCCCGATCTGGTCTTTCCAGTATTGTTGCCACTTGGTGAGCGTATGCTTTTCGAGCATCTTGTGGGCATTGATGATCAAGATCGGTCCGGCCGCTTCAAAGCCTACGCGTCCCTTGATGCCGATGATGGTATCGCCGATATGCATGTCACGTCCGATTGCCCAACGGCTACCCAGTTCTTCCACCTTGCGGATGGCATCGATCGTGTTGTCGAACATCTCTCCGTTCACTCCGGCGATCTCTCCCTGGACGAAGTCGATAAACATATCTTCTTCCACCTCTTCTTCGGCTTCAAGCTGGGAAGGATAGGCGGTGTCGGGCAGTGTCTGGTTGGAGTGCAGCGTTTCCTTACCGCCTACGCTCGTACCCCATAATCCCTTGTTGATGGAGTATTCCATCTTCACGAAGTCGGCCACATAGCCGTGTTCCTTCAGGTAATTGATCTCGTACTCACGGCTCAGGTTCATGTCGCGGGTTGGGGTGATGATCTCGATGCCCGGTGCCAGCACTTCAAAGGTAAGGTCGAAGCGCACCTGGTCGTTACCGGCACCCGTGCTGCCGTGGGCGATGGCTTGTGCGCCGATCTCCTTCGCATAGTTGATCGTCGCCATCGCCTGGAAGATACGTTCCGAGCTGACGGAGATGGGATAGGTGCCGTTGCGCAATACATTGCCGAATACCATGTATTTGATGCTCTTTTCATAGTATTCCTTTTCGACGTTGATAGTCACATGCTTTATTGCTCCCAGCTTGTAGGCGCGTTCTTCAATGGCTTTACATTCGTCTTCGTCGAAACCACCGGTATTGGCCAATGCCGTATATACATCGTATCCCTTTTCTTTGGACAGGTACATGGCGCAGAACGAAGTGTCCAAACCTCCGCTGAATGCCAATACTACTTTTTTCTTGTTCATTGTATAATGTCTTTTAGATTGTTCGTCTGTATGCTTATTTCTTCTTTTTAGCTTGTTCGCGTTTGGCCCGGTTCGGGTCGTTCGGGTCGAACAGCATGGCGGTACAGATGCAGTACTTCCGTCCGGTACGTTCCAGGACGTCTTTATTCACACATCCGTCGCATCCGCGCCAGAAGGCTTCGTCGTCGGTCAGCTCCGCGAAGGTAACCGGCACATATCCCAGTTCGGTATTCATCTTCATCACGGCGGCGCCCGATGTGAGACTGAAAATCTTCGCCTTCGGCCAACGCAGCCGCGCCAGGGCGAACGAGGCTTCTTTGATCCGTTTGGCAATTCCCTGGCTGCGGAATTTTTCGGGAACGATCAGCCCGGAGGTGGCCACGTATTGTTTGTTACCCCACGATTCGATATAACTGAAGCCGGCAAACTCTTCTCCCGCCAGTGCAATGATCGCTTTCCCTTCTTTCATCTTCTGCGCCACATAGTCGTGTGTACGTGTGGCAATCCCTGTACCCCGCACTTTAGCTGCCGCTTCGATGGTGTTCAGGATGGTTTCCACATATACCTCGTGAGACGCATCCGCCACCATCACATCAATTTCAATCTTTTCTTCCATTTCCTGTTATTTCCTCTTCCCCGCTCTCCGGAGCTTTTTATAAGTACCTTAAATTATCGTTGTTTCTCTCTTTGTTTATAAAAAGGGAGATAAGGCTTTGATCACCCGTTCACGGCTGAATCCTTCCCGGGGGATGATCAGTATCGTGTCGTCACCGGCAATCGTACCCAGTATCTCGTGGGGTGCGGAATTGTCGATGTCGGAGGCAATCCCCATGGCATAGCCGGGGCGTGTCTTGATCACTGCCAAGTTTCCCGAAAATTCGATATTGGCAGGTGCGGCCTGATCGGCTTTCGAAAGGTTGAACGCGGGATGATCCGGCAACCGGTAGGCATAGTTCCCTTCTTTTTCGTGCGCCTTCACCACCTTCAGTTGGCGGATATCCCGCGAAAGGGTGGCCTGTGTGGCCGAAAATCCTTCCTCGTTCAGCCGCTTGAGCAATTCGTCCTGACTGCTGATCGCTTCCGTCCGGAGTATCCTGCCAATGGTGTCTAACCGCATCTTCTTACTCTTCATTCTGTATTTTTATGCAATAAGACTGCAAATATAACGGGTATATCTGAATAAATATGCAGACTCCCTGTTTTTTTGTCGCCAATTATCCATTTTCGCATGGATTATTGTCCGTTCTCCCTAAACTCCGGGAAAAACATTCACTAAAGGATGTGAAGCAGGAATCCTTTTCTTGATTTTTTGCGACATCAACCGGACTTCATATCACACACATGCCACACAAAGGCTTACGCGACGATTCTCCGGGTTTTATAACCAGCCCCTTGCTTTTCCGGCGACAAACATTTCGGGATGCGATATCGACTGTCCGGGATGCTGATCTGTTGCCTCGGCGAAAATTACACGGCGAGGTTTTCTGCTGTGCGTTATATTTGCAAACAGAAATTTTAAACATGCAACCTTATGCAAAAACGAACTTTATTTATTGCATTATTCGTAGTGCTGTTGACATCCTGTCAGAAAGAACCCGATTGGGATGAGTTTGACAATGAATATCTTGTCTATACACAACATGATGATTCCGTAAATATGTCCGGGTTTAACTCCTATTTCATTTCGGACAAAATCCTGGTTATTGGAGACACGAAAGAAAAGGTATATATGGATCAGGAGAAAGCGGATGTTTTGATTGCTGAATATGTATCCTTAATGAACGGACGGGGATACAGGCAAGTTTCTGACAAGAATAATGCGGATTTGGGAATCCAGGTAAGTTACATCAGCAGTACCTATTACTTTGCCGAATATACGAATCCATACTGGTGGTGGGGATATCCGGGATATTGGGATCCGTACTACTGGGGCTACTGGGGTTCGTGGGGATATGGTTTTCCGATCGTCTTCAGTTATTCGGAGAATTCTCTCCTGACTGAGATGGTAAACCTTACCAGTGAGAAGGGAACTGACAAAGCGTTGCCGGTCGTTTGGAACTCTTATATTAACGGTGATGTGTCCGGTTACACCCAATATGATGCCGATCGCCTGTTGAGGGGCATTGACCAGTCATTTGGGCAGTCACCCTATATTTCAACAAAAAAGTAGATGTCTAATAAACACAAAAACAGCTATATATGAAAACAAGAATATATCGAACACTGCTTTTTCTTTTGTTCAGTATCACTCTGACAAATGCTTCTGCACAGTCATTTGCCGACGGCATATCTCCGAAAATCTATTTCAATATCGACTGGCAGCTCAACGGGACGATCAGCAATGATTTTGCCGATGGGATCAGTGGATGGGGCGCAGCTTTTGAAAGTGGGTATTACCTGACTCCCTCCATCGGTGTGGGGGCTTTTATGGGGTTTCACACTAATAACGAATACATCCCGCGGAGTGTTTTCAATGTAGATGGCCAGGCGATCTCTACGGACCAGCAACATTCCCTGTTCCAATTGCCTTTCGGTGTATCGGCCCGTTACCGGTTTTCTCAGGGGATGCTCACACCATACGTAGGTGTAAAGGCAGGCGCTGAGTACGCAGAGAGTGATTCGTATATGAACGAGGTATGCGTTTACAATAACGCGTGGGGATTCTATATGTCTCCGGAAGTGGGTGTGGAGATCCGACCTTTCGGTACTAACAGGATCGGTTTCCATCTCTCAGCATACTATAGCTATTCTACCAATGACAATTCACTGATGTGGTATGATGTCAACGGGTTGAATAATTATGGTTTTCGAATCGGAATTGCTTTCTAATTCTAAATAAAAAAACACTATTAGTCTGAGGTTAGAGGTTTGGATGGTTTTATTTTTTTTATCTCTCCTCCCGGTCCGGATCCTGTAGCGACAGGGTCCGGACATTTTTTTAGAAGCTGTTTTGAATTTGGATCAACCGTCTGAATCCATGAGCCGTCCTTATCTTATCCCTTCTACACGAAGTTTATTTTTGCAAAACATCTGCCACGGTGCCACGCGGAAGAGTATATCTTATTGTCCATAAATAAGTTAGGTGTGTGGCAGATACCCGTGGCAGATACGTTTTTTTGCCTTTTTGCTGTCACATCTGCCACGTCTTGTCTAAGGGTCGCCATGACACAGGACCCGGAGAGTTGCTGCGTCGCCGGATATGCAGTTCCGGTCAGTCTTGAATAGAGGACTTCACTGGGTTTTTACATTGATCCGAAATTTTTCATAAAAAGCGTGAACAAAATGGGGTGTTGTTTGTTGTAAGCTGATGAAGGGGGATTCCTTAACTGCATGATAGATCTAATGAATGGAACATAACACGATAGAAATATGAAAAAAGGATGGATTGCCTGTCTGGGCGTATGTATGTTAATGGCTTGTGAAAAAGATTTGTACAAAGGAGAAAACATTGTGAACGATAATAAGTTTATGATGCAGGAACCCTATTCGGTGCCGTTGCAGAACGGCTCCATCGCCGTAGTCACGCTGGGTGATGATACCCTGGCGGTCACGGACATCCCATTGACTATCGATGTGCCGCTGGGTAGCTCGCCGCTCACCCGTGCCGACGACAACAGCCGTGTACGCGTTTCCTACACCGAATATGCCGATATGCCCGAATTTGTAGCGGGCAGTTTCATCGAAGGCTCCAACCATGTGATGATGTTTGAAGATTCCAAAACGGCGGATTACGATTACAACGATTTGATACTGCACGTCAAAATGCTGTTAAGCGGCTCGCTAAACGGTAAGCAAACCTATCAGTTTAAAGTGCGTGGCCTGGCATTGGGTAGCGGACAACGAATCGGTTTTGGCTTTACCGACGGGAATGAGATCGATTACGATTTGTCGGACGATGTGCGCCGGGATTATTTCAACGGCCAGACCGGTTTTATAAATACGGCGGCAGGCCGCCCGTTTGTGTCCGGAATCGTTTCATCGGAAAATATGGAGAATGTCTATGTAAATGCCACCCCGTTCCCTTATACCATCGTCCATAAACGACAGGAAAAAAGGGAAACCGCCCAGGATCTTTTAATGACAACCGGCTATTTCCTATACGACAAGATCTTAACCACGAATGTGGGCAACACGAAAGTAATGCGTTTCTATATCCGGGCCGGTAGTGAGAAATTCTATGTAGGCGAATATGATAAGAACATGGAAGGCGCACTACCCTATGGTATCCGTTTCCCGGAAGGCCAGAGCTTATACCCGTTGGAAAAGATACCGATGGGAGAAGCATTCCCGCAATTCCTGCCATGGGTGAAAACGGGCAGCCCGACCGATTGGAACTCCAAAGCCAAAACCAATACCGCCAACTGCTACCAGTTAGATACTTCCGGCCTGTGGCGCTGGTAATCCTTTGTCCATTATTTGGACACTACTGTCCATTTTTTTGACAAACGAAGCGTATAGGTTTCTTTGTTAATTTGCTTGTATTCAATTGTTTTGCTGTTTTGGCACGGCCTTTGTAATTGTATTGGTAAATAAAATCATTTAAGGCAAGAGTAATGAACAACCTGTTGAATTACAAGTCTTTTTTCAAATTCCTGAGCCATAACAAGGCATACACCGCGATTGATGTATTCGGCCTTTCCGTGTCGTTGATGTTTGTGATCCTGATCGCTGTTTATACAGGGCAGGAACTGTCCGTGGATAAGCACCAGGAAAAAGCCGGCCGGATCTATGCGTTGGGTAGCGAGACAGGATTCGGGTCGGCCTATAAGCTGGCTTACCGGGTGGAAGAACGGTATCCCGAAGTGGAAAAGGTGTGCCCCATGAACTTCTTTGGAAATACGCCGGCAACCATCAACGACAACCGCTGGAACATCGACCTGATGTTTTCCGACAGTACCTTTTTTGATTTCTTTTCGTTCGATCTTATACAAGGCGACAGGCAACGGACGCTTGAAGCGAAGAACAATGCCGTGATATCGGAAACCTTCGCCCGTAAAGTGTTCGGCAATGAAAACCCGCTGGGTAAAACCATCCAGCTACAGGATTCGTTGTTTGTAACGGTGGATGCCGTGATGAAAGATATCCGCTATTCGGTGCTTCCCTATTGCGATGTGCTGATACGGATGGATCATATCAAGCATTACAATACGTCCCTGGTATCGGAAACGTTCGACAATGCCGCCGACGGCATCGTCTTCCTGATGGAGAAGGAGGGAGCGCATTTGAAGGATCGTGAGAAGGATATGCTGACTTACTTTCAGGATATCTTCTGGATCTATAAACGTGGTATCTGGAAAGAGGTGCGGCTGACACCGTTGACGGATATCTATTTTTCGGATGTGGACGCCTTTAAATTCCTGCAGCATGGCGACCGTAAGTTTGTGTTGATCCTGCTTTCGATAGGCATATTGATCCTGCTTTTTGCTATCATAAACTATGTAAACCTCACGGTGGCGCAAACCGGATTCCGCGCCAAAGAGATGGCTACTCGCCGCCTGTTGGGTTCGTCGCGGGAGATGTTGTTCACCCGGCTGATCATGGAATCCACGTTGTTGAGCTTCCTTTCCTTAGGGGTCGGCATCTTATTGGCGTATGTCTGCGTTCCGTATGCCAATACATTACTTGAAACGAAGATATTCCTGACGGATGCCATCACACCGCTCACAGTGTTGTGTGTGTTGATTGTAACGGTGTTGCTTGGCTTCCTGTCGGGTTTATTGCCGGCTATTATCATCTCTAATGCCAAGCCGATCGATGTGGTGCGCGGCAGTTTCCGGCAGAAAACCAAGATGGTGTTCAGCAAAGTATTCATCACCTTCCAACAGGTGATTACGATTGCACTCGTTGCCGCTTCGCTGACGATGGTGCTGCAAACCTGGCACCTGATCAAGGCGCCGCTGGGTTATAACACCACCAATATCATCGATATCCCGGTTTCCCGGCTGGGAGACAAGCAACAACAACTGACCCTGGGCAACGAACTGAAGCAACTGGCCAGTGTGAAGGGTATCGCTTATTCGCAGGGGACGCCTTTCAGTCGTGGAAACAATTGGAGTTTTGAATATGAGAACCGGAATATCAGTATGCAGATCATCGGGTGTGAGCCTGCCCTGTTTGATATGCTCGGGCTTGAAGTGGTACGGGATAATCATGTGTCGGGGGATCGGATGTACTACCTCACCGAATATGCGATGAAAGAATTCAACCTTCCGGAGGATGCCACGTCGGTGAAGATTGGTGAACAGACGACGCAGATCGCCGGTATTGTCCGCGATTTCCAATTACGCAATATTGCCCAAAAGAAAGAAGTCACTACGCTTATGGTACAGAAAGTAGAGAACTTCTATCCCTGGAACCTCCTGGTGGAAATACAGGGCGATCCCTTTACCGCCATGAATGAGGTGAAAGGGGTGTATGAACGCTTAACCCAACTTGAGTTCAACGGCAAGTTCATCGACCAGCAGGTGGAAGATACGTTTGCTTCGCAGAAGCGGTTGGTGAAGATCGTGATCGTGTTCGGTATCATCGCCATCCTCATCTCCTTGCTGGGACTGCTGGCCATGTCCACATACTTCATCCAGCAACGCTACCGCGAGATCGGTGTGCGCAAGGTGTTCGGTTCTACCAACCGTGAAGTGCTGACTAAGTTGGTAAGCGCCTTCCTCCGCTATGTGCTGGTAGGCTTTGTGATCGCCACGCCGATCGTGTGGTTCATCATGAACGACTGGCTGTCGGGGTATTCTTACCGCATACCGCTCAGCCCGCTGATCTTCCTGGCGGCCGGCGCCTTCTGCTTCCTCATCTCCTTCCTCACCGTCTATTGGCAAAGCTACCGGGCGGCAACGGAGAACCCGGTGAATAGCATCAAGAGGGAGTGAGGGTTTTGTATGCTTTTATACGCTTTGTCGGCACACATGCCGAATATGATAAAATAGATTCATCGACGATAATTATCCCATCGGCAAGCTGAGTGTTGCCGAACTACTGGAAGTGTCCATTGAGGAAAAAGGAATTTCCAAAAAAGAATTTGCCAGGGAAATAGGTGTAAGCCAGTCGCGTGTGAGTGATTACCTGGCAGGCCGTTCCGAACCAAGCCTGAAAATTGCCCGACTGATTTGCGAAGTGCTTCACATCCCACCTGCCACTTTGTTGGGTTTCTGACCCGGAAAGGATACACTAATCCGGCGCACCTCATTCCAGCGATGCTGGTTGTCCTTGTTTGCCCGCGCTACCTGGATATTGTAGCGGCTTTGCTTATTGATCAACATTTCGGGATCAATACCTAAAGCCGCTATTTTTTTCTTCCCTCCGATGTTATATTTTTTGTTCATCATTGTCGTTAGTATAGAAGTATGGAACAGGAGCAGTTTAAACAGGAGATTCACCCGCTACGGGGGCAGTTGTTAGGCTATGCCGGACGGCTGTTGGACGACAAGGCCGATGCCGAAGATGTCGTGCAGGAAGTCTTTCTGAAGCTGTGGTACATGCGGGAAGAGCTGAGGCGATATGAGAATGTGGCCGCACTGGCGACGACCATGACAAAGCATCTCTGCCTGAACCGCCTGAAAGTGAGGGAACGGAAACAGGACGAATGGGGTGAGATGGTGATCGTCCACGAATCACCCTCCCCGCACGCCCTGCTGGAAGAGAAAGATACCGTGGCGCATGTGATGCGGATCATCGACCAACTTCCCGACCTGCAGCAAACCGTACTCCGGATGAAACATGTGGATTGCCTCGAAGTGGAGGAGATCGCCCAACTGATTGGCGCTACACTCGATGCCGTACGCATGAACCTCTCACGAGCACGACGAAGAGTAAAAGATATTTACAGTCAATTACACAAAGATGAAACAAGAATACGTACCTATTGAAACCCTGATCGAACGGTTTTTCGACGGCACGACCACCGATGAAGAAGAACGCGAACTCTATGCTTTCTTCCGGTTAGCCGGCGACGACCTGCCCGAACACCTGCGGGAATACCGGGACGTGTTTGCCTGGTTTGATACCGGAATCGCCGGTGAAATCAGCGATAAGGCACCCCTATATCCCTTGCCGGCGGTAGCAATGGAATCGAAAGATGAAGATCGGAAACCCCGGAAACCCCGGAAACGGTGGATGCGATGGACTGCCGTGGCTGCATCCGTTTTAGTGGCCGCCGCTTTTTATTCACTTTATACGATGGATCGGGCAGATGCGGTGTTGCTGGAAGGATATGTCATCCGCGATGGTGTGAAGATCACCGATATGGATGTGATCGGCTCCGAATTGGAAGCCACCATGCAAATGGCGCTGATGCAGGAAGCGAAGGCCGAACAATTGTTCCGCCAACTGTATGAACCCGACGACGGGTTTGTGACCGCGCAACAACAAGTGCAACAGCAATATTGCCAGATCATCAGTCAGTTTGCCGATCCGATGGTAAGGGCGGAGGTGGAGGATATGCTGGACGTGAAGTGTGATGAGCAATGATGAATGTTTAATTTTAAATAAGTAATTAAGTATGAAAATGAGAAATTTAGTTGTGGCGGCTGTGTTGCTGCTGACAGGAAGTATGGCAATGGACTTGATGGCGCAGGATGCGATTGCTGCCGTAGTGAAGAAATGTGAAACGCAGAAGGATGTGCAGGTGCAAAAGGTACGCAGCCGGGATAAGGATACGAAAGAGGTGACGCGTGAGATCACCAACCTCACCATCGTAAACAATCCCTCACTGGTGAATGAATTGGTGGCTGCCTTCAACAAAGACAAAGCCAATGCGCTGGACGAATCGGAATCGATGTCCAACGGCAAGACAACAAACCTGTATTGCCGCTTTGAGAAGGTGTCGTATTCCTATACGCAGAACGACGAAGGAAATGCTACCATCAGCGTGATCGTGGGGGATAATATGCGATATTTTGGCGCCGGAAAGATTGCCCCGGGTACCGTTGTCCGTCCGAAAGGGAGGGCAGAAGCTCCTCGGGTGGCGGAATAAAAAAATACCAAAATGGTTGTGGTGTGTTTATAATTTGATTTAGACGCCCTGGCCGGAGTGATCCGGGCAGGGCTTTTTTTTTAATAATAAGTATCCCACAATCGCGAGGCGTTATATTCGCGGTTGTGGGACATACTATTCAATGGCGTGTCGGGATCATTGTTGACCAAACCGAGCCCCCATTTTCGCTTTGGCGGCATCTTTGTTCTTTAAGTAGGTTTGATACTGTTTGTCCGTAAGGACGGTTTTGAATTCGGCTTCCTGGGCGGCGATGCTCTTCTGAACATCGGCTTTCAGTTGTGCTTTTTGGTCATCAGTCAGATTCTTTACTCCTTCTGCCGTCAGATCAAGGCGAGTTACCATGCGTTGATCTGCATATTTGAGGTTGATCGCTTCTATCTTTTTCTGTTGATCAGCCGTCAGATTCAGATTCTTAGTCATCTGCTGGGTCTCTTTCTGAGCTATTTCCTGTGGAGTGGGCACATTGATCACACCGTTTTTCGTTGTGTTTCCCGGGATGTCCTGAGCCGATACACTAACAGCGGAACCA
>JAVBUE010000023.1:0-47837 GCA_031555735.1 Tannerellaceae bacterium | reverse complement strand
AAAAAAAAGAAATGAAACAACGTAAATCAGCTTCCCGTCCATTAAGCGAATCCGAAGGTTTCGCTCACATCGAGTCCTATTTTCGTAGCGGCCTTCGCCCCTCTGAATATTATCAGCGTCACAATATCTCCGAATGGCAGTTTTATGTTTGGCGTAAACGTTATCTGGCTGCCCATGCTCAAGGGTCTGCTTCTTTGGAATCAGAAAAGCAATTCCACCCGGTCAGTCTTACCGGTAGTCCTTCCTTCTCCCTTTCCGGTTTGGAAATCCATTACCCCAATGGCGTGAAAGTTATCGGGGGGACAGGGCATAGTTTTGGGATGGAACAACTGATTGAATTAATCAAACTTTCCCTGTAATGTTCAGCCTGAATGAATCCCACCGGTATTACCTTTCGGTTTGTAGCACCGATATGCGTAAAGGCTTCGATGCCCTATGTGGGGTAGTCCGCTCCCAGATGGGGCGCGACCCATTAAGCGGTGAAGTCTTCATTTTTCTGAATCGCTCACGCACAACGATTAAACTGCTCCATTGGGAGCGGGGTGGTTTTGTTCTTTACCACAAGCGGTTGGAACGGGGCTGCTTTTCGCTTCCTGTTTTTGATAAAAACAGCCGGAGCTATGTGCTTCGTTGGGCGGATCTGGTATTGATGGTCGAAGGCATTTCGTTAGAAAAAGTGCGGTATCAAAAAAGATTCGAAAACCATACAAAAACCGCATGAATACTTGTTTTTTTGCTTGTTTAATCCGTTCGATTTTCGTACCTTTGGGCTATGGAAAGCAGACAAAAACAGGTATCAGAAAAAGATAAAAAGATCGAATCTTTGGAAAAAGAAATCACCCGTTTGCTATCCTCCATTGAAAAGAAAGATTCCCAATTAGAAAAACTCAAGAACGAACTCCTCTATATCCGCCGGGCGCTTTTTGGACGTTCTTCGGAACGGTATATAAAAGAAGATCCGAACCAGTTGAAGCTGGATTTTGAAGGGATGGACACCCTTCCCGAAGAAGCACAGGCGCAATTGGAGGCTGCCAAAGAGACCATTACCTACCAGCGCAGGAAAAAGGAAGAACATCCCAGGCAACCGGTTCGTCAGCCATTACCAGCCCATTTGGAGCGTAAGGAAGAAATCATCGAACCGAATCCCATACCGGAAAGCAGTAAATGTATCGGGGAAGAAGTGACCGAAGTGCTGGAATACACTCCCGGTTCGTTTCATGTCCGCCGGATCGTCCGCAAGAAATACGCCCTGCCTGAACAGGCCGGAATAATCATTGGAGAACTCCCCTCACTTCCCCTGCCCAAAAGCAATGCCGGCTCTTCGGTATTGGCTCATCTGTTGGTAAGCAAATACCAGGATCACCTTCCTTTTTACCGCCAGATTGAAATTTTCAAACGCCAGGGCATTTCGTTGGCTCCTTCGACCATCAATGGATGGTTTGCCGCATCCATTGATTTATTAACTCCCTTGTATGAAGTCCTGAGAAAAGAAGTGATGGCTTCGGATTATATCCAGATCGACGAATCTACGATTCCGGTAATGGATAAGGATCATCCCGGAGCCACCCGTAAGGGTTACCACTGGATTATACGCGCACCAGAAATGAGACAGTTATACTTCCATTATGATGCAGGATCCCGGGCGCAACGGGTAGCGGTCGATATATTGAAAGATTTTAAGGGAGCCATACAGAGTGACGGGTATGGGGCTTACAATATTTACGAAAATAAAAACAATGTCCTTCTGCTGGGGTGCTGGGCGCACGCACGCAGGAAGTTCGAGCAGGCGTTGAAGAACGATCCGCTCCGGGCGCAATTTGCCCTGGAACAAATCCAGCTGTTTTATCGCCTGGAGCGACAAGCGATAGACGAAGAACTCACGAAAGAGCAGATTGAGCACTTAAGGGAAAATACAGCCTATCCCATATTAAAGGCGTTTGAGAAATGGCTGGATGTCAATTATTCACAGGTATTGCCCAAATCACCCATTGGACAGGCCATAGCCTATACCTATAATATTTATCCAAGGCTGGTCAGATATGTAATAGATGGAAGGTATCGGATTGATAACAATGGGGCTGAGAATGGGGTCAGACCATTGGCATTGGGGAGGTTATGTTGTGCACAACATAATCGTAATTATGAAATTATTAGGATAACAAAAACCTTCCGCCAATAGCATCATGCTACGAAGGCTATATGATGGAGATAACCCATACCGTTGAAGCCGAAAACGTCTATAGTAGAAGTATTGCCTGGAATCCAATCCGTTATCGTCCGGATCTGTATCCTTTATTGTCAGCATACTCATGATTTAGTTGTTCCACCCAGGTGGGACATGTATTCCACCCGGCTGGAGCATATGTCTCACCCGGCTGGAACACATGTCCCACCTGGGTGGAACAAATAAACCATAAGTATGGCTGCAATAGATTATCCACCGGATGTTATTACTGCCTGCGGATGACGTTATTACTGCCTGCGGATCAAGCCTGAAGTCAATCCACGGCCCAGTTTTTCATCTCCAGCATGTCCAGGTATTCTTCCCATTCCGGGTCCAGTTCGGTATAAATGGAAATGGGCAGCAATTCAAAGGGTTCGAGCGCCTGGTTCAGGTATTCGCCGAATACGCGTGCTGTCCGTGTATAGAACACCCATACCCGTTCGCCGCCGCCCGAATACACGCCTGTCAGGATTGCCAGTTTATCTTTTTCCATGATTTTGCGCAAGGCTTCTTCCACGGCTTCCATTTTTTCGGCTACGGGATCAAGGGGCATTCCGTTGGCATCCCCTTCATATTTCCAGGTGATCTCCACCCGTTCCTTGAATTTGCCGGATTGCACAAAGTCGTTGATCTGATCGCGTCCATACACGGTAACGAGTTGGTTTTGATCGTTTTCAGATAATGCGGTGAACCAGATATCGGTGAGTTTCATATAAATAATGATTAATGATGAATGATTAATTGGGGGGCTGATTTGGGCGGGCTTCCCTCCTGTCGCGCAGCCAGAGTTGGTACGAATTAATCGTGTTCTGCCAGAGGACATACGCTGCCGGGGCAACGGATGAGAGCGGATTGAGGTAAGCCTGCGCCATCCAGATCGCCAGGATGGTGTTCTTCTGTCCCAATCCCTGTCCGGCAGAGACCGGGTCGCCATAGTAGCGGCCGATCTTCCGTCCCAGCAGGAATTGCAGTACGCAGATCACCAGGGAAACGGCCGCCATGCTGATCTCCATCGTATAATCGGGGTCTTCCTGCATGACCAGGAACTTGACGGTGCTGGCCGTCACGATCGTCAACGCAATCGCCCAGAGGTAGAACGATAGTTGGTGCAGTGATAGTAGCTTTTGGTGAACCATGGGCGCCGCAAACCGGATCACCCACGCCAGTATAAGCGGGAGCAACAATACCGGTCCCACCTGCCGGCAGATAAACAGGAAGGAGGTGAGGAAATCCATCTCCGCATTCGCCCCCACCAAAGGCAGCAAGGCCGGAGCGGCGACAGCCATGACGATGTTACACAACAGCAGGTAGCTCGTAAGGAAAGAAACATTCCCTCCCAACATGCCCACAATCACCGCCGAGGACGTGGCCGACGGCACCAGTACACACACAAACGCACCCTGGGCTACCACCGGATGATAATACCGTAGCGCTCCGTACACCGCCATACTTCCCACCAACTGTATCAGCAACAACCAGATATACGCTTTGCGCATCCGTATCTCCCGTGGATGCAACTTGCAAAACGTAAGGAAAAGCATGGCGAATATCAGGTATGGGGTAACCACCACCAGGTGGCTCATCCACGGATAAGTGGCGACCCCCAGCAACATCGCCAACGGAAGTGTCCATTTCTTGATAAATGTAAGCACGAGTTTATTATTTTCTATTAGATTTTCAGGCGGATACGGCATTTCATCAGCAGCCAGGCAACACCGATGATGGCAAACGAGAACACCAGCGAACGCGCCAGTCCCGGATACCCCTCGTTGAACACCTCGGGATAATGCAACCCCAGCAACGACTGGATGCTATACCATGCATACGGCAGGATGTAGCATGTAAGCGTCACCGTACCCGCCGGTTTGATGATGTCGAACCAACCGCTCTTCCCTTTCACATCCGTCAACCCATACACCAGGGCAAACAGCGGGAAGAAGATCGCCGCACAGTAGAAAAACCAGGTCGGCGTCGCCTGTATCTTAGAGATGATCCAGCATTGATGGGCGCCAATGGCGGCGATGAGCATCACCACCCCTATCCCACTCATCAGCAGGAAAAACAGTTTCGGACGTTCTTTATCTGCGTATTTCTGCATCAACAGCGATGCCCATACGCCCGACATCCCGAATACGTGCAGGGTGACGTCGCTGGGAATCTCCCGCAACAACGGGATACCGAAGGTCTCGCCAAATGGCTTCAACGAACAGAGGATCAGAAAGACAAGCGCCAACGTATTGTACAGGATATTCTTACGAACGATGAGATAGATGGCCGCGCATACCAGGTATGTCCAGCCGATCAGTCCGAGGATCCCCCACCAGGAAGGGCCGAAAGCCCGTCCGTTTCGGCCTTCATAGATCAGGAACAACCAGACCAGGATACCGATCCCCACACCTTTCAAGCCGAGGATCAGGTATTTCTTCCCCTCTTTCCATCCCGGTATCCGGGGATACACACTCCAGATCAGGAAAAACGCCAGCACCATCAGCAAGGTAAATACCGGACGCGACATACCGGTTGCCACGGCATCCAGCGCGTCGCGGTTGACGGTAAATACCCCCATCACCAGTAAGGCGATGGTTCGCCAGCAGATATGTAATCCCACGCCGGGCAGCGTGTCTCCCTTGCGGAAGCGGTTATCGATCGCATACGGTATAGCCATCCCCATGGCAAAAAGGAAGCCCGGGAAGATCGTGTCGGAAAAGCCCAACATATCTTCCCTGGCATCGGCATGTGTCAACCAGTGAGGGATGCCTTTATACGACATGTCGTTCACAAAAAGCATGAAGAACATGGTAAGCGCCCTGAAGATATCGAGCGCTTCGATGCGTTGCGGTTTGCTACTGCCCGGGTGTGGAACCGTGGTACTCATACAACCAAAACGCTATCCGATCGGCCTGTACTGCACGAAGGCTTCGATCGCTTCGTACGAGGCAAGACCTAACTGTTTGTACAGCTCAGCCGTGGCGCGGTTGCGGTCTTCTGCCCGTTGCCAGAACAGACGTTCGTCGTCACCCAGGAAAGGAGCGCTTTCCATCTGCGACTGATGCTTGAGGATCGCGTTCCGTTTGAGGCGCAGCTCTTCGGGACTGATGGGCACAGCCATTTCGATATGGTCCATTTCCCACTCCGCCCATGCTCCGCGGTACATCCAGATACGGCAGTGCTGCATCCACTCTTCGTCCATCACCATGTCGATGGCGGCCAGGGCGGCATCCAGGCATACTTTGTGCGTCCCATGCGGGTCGGCAAGGTCGCCGGCCACGAATATCTGGTCGGGTTTCACCTCATGCAGCAGGTCGAGGATGATTTGGATATCGGCTTCCGACAACTCGTTTTTCTTCACCAGTCCCGTTTCGTAGAACGGCAGGTCGAGGAAACGGATATGGTCGTCGTTCTTCACCCCGGCGAAGCGTGCGCCGTGCCGGGCTTCCTCACGACGGATCGTGCCCTTCATATACAGCACGTCCTTCCGTTCCGGCTCTCCGTCGTCCACCTTTTCGGTGGTGAGGTAGCGGATGATCTCTTCCGCCTTATCCTTCACCGTCGAGTCGGATGCGTAGGCGTTACACACATCACGCAGGTATTCGCAATAGCGGATCACCTCTTCGTCGCCCACGGCGATATTCCCGGATGTCTGGTACGCCACATATACCTCGTGGTGCTGGTCGCACAACCTGCGGAAGGTACCTCCCATGGAGATCACGTCGTCGTCCGGATGCGGACTGAAGATGATCACTTTCTTGGGATAGGGCGTGGCGCGTTCCGGACGGTTGGAATCGTCGGCGTTCGGTTTACCCCCCGGCCATCCGGTGATGGTATGCTGGATATCGTTGAATATCCGGATATTCACATTATAGGCCGATCCGTACAATGCCAGCAGTTCGCCCAATCCGTGATCGCTGTAATCTTTGTTGGTCAGCTTCAGGATCGGCTTGCCCGTTTGCTGGCACAGCCAGACGATGGCGCGGCGGATCAGTTGGTTATCCCATTCGCAACTGGTCACCAGCCACGGATGGTTGATACGCGTCAGTTTGGTGGCGGCCGACAGGTCGATCGCCACCCGTGCGTTCTGGTGGTTCTGCAGGAACGAAGAAGGAACCGTGTCGTTCGCTTTCCCCTCTACCGTTTTCTCGATGATCGACGCTTTGTCTTCCCCCCAGGCCGTCAGGATGATATTGCGGGCATTCAGCATGGTGGACAGCCCCATGGTGACCACACCGGCTGGCACACTGTCGATCGACGGGAACGTGCGCGATGCTTCCTTGCGGGCAGCCCCTTCCAACAATACCAGGCGGGTGCGTGAACTCAGCGACGTACCCGACGGATTGAACATGATGTTACTGTTTGGTCCGATCCCCATCAGCATATAGTCGATCCCTCCCACTTCGGCGATCTTATGCTCATATTCGCGGCAGAATTCCAGGATAGATTCCTTGGACATCAGACCGTCGGGCGCATAAACATTTTCCGGGACGATATTGATATGATCCAGCAAGGCCTCCTTCAGGTGCGCCAGGTTACCCGAAGCGGCGGTAGCCAGCGGGTAGAATTCATATTCCACAAATACAATCACATTGTGGAAGCTCAGGCCTTCTTCCTGGTGTTTCCGGATCAATTCCTTGTAAATGGTCAATGGAGAGCGTCCGCCTGTCAGTGCGATGACAAACATTTTGCCCGCCGCCTGTTTTTTCTTCATCTCCGCGGCGATCTCACGGGCGATCGCCAGCGATCCTTCCTCGAGCGATTCGAAAATATCCGTAGGTATTTTCTCCAGCCGCGTGAGGACGGAATGTTCAAACGCATTTTCCGGACGGTAATACCGGGACGGTATCCGTGTTAAGGTGATCTGTGAACTTAAACTTGTTTTCATGTTTTTTATTTGATTACTGATTCCTGTTATTTTAATCCCCTGTTCATCAACAGCGGTTCGGTGTTTGGTTCTTTGCCGCGGAAATTCACATACATCACCATCGCATCGTCGATGCCTCCGGGCGTAAGCACATAGTTCCGGAAACGGGTGGCGACGTCTTTGTTCAGGATATTACCGGTTTCCACAAAAGCCTGGTAAGCGTCGGCATCCAGTACTTCCGACCAGATGTAGCTGTAATATCCGGCGGTATATCCCCCTCCCATGGTATGGTTGAAGTACGTGGTACGGTAGCGGGAAGGAATTTGTTTCAGCAGCCCTCTTTTAGCCAGCGTTTCGTTCTCGAAGTTCATCACCTGCAGGTTGTCCGGCACAGATGTCAATACATGGTAATCCATGTCGAGCATCGAAGCGGCGAGGTATTCCATGGTTACGAAGCCCTGTCCGTACTTACCGCTCTTATCCAGTTTCTCAATCAATGCGGCGGGGATCACTTCTCCTGTCTGGTAATGTTTGGCATATACTTTCAGGATCTCCGGCTCGAAAACCCAGTGTTCCATGATCTGCGAAGGCAGTTCCACGAAATCGCGGGGCACGCCGCCTATACCATAATAATGTACATCCCGGAAGAGGCTGTGCAGGCCGTGGCCGAATTCATGGAAGAGCGTCTCGGCTTCGTCGGCGCTCAGCAGGGCCGGTTGTCCGGCAGCCGGTTGGGAGAAGTTACATACGATGGTTACCACCGGCGGTACCCGTTTGCCGGCGGCATCATAGGTCTGCGACCGATAGCCTCCGCACCAGGCTCCTCCCCGCTTGCTTGCACGGGGGAAATAGTCCATATAGAGCACGCCCAGTTGGGTGCCGTCCTTATCTTTACATTCCCAGGCTTCGGCATCCGGATGCGGCAGCGGGATGTTGGCTATCGGGGTGAATGTAATGCCATACAGTTGGTTGGCTACGTAAAAGGCGCCGTCGCGTACATTCTCCAGTTTCAAGTACGGGCGTACTTCGTTCTCATCCAGGTCGAATTTGGCTTTCTTCGCTTTCTCGAAGTAGTAACGCCAGTCCCAGCCCTGAGCTTCAAAATTACCACCTTCTTTCTTTATCTCCGCCTGGATATCCGCGAGTTCTTCCTTCGCTTTGGCCAGCGCCGGTGTCCATACTTCGTCCAGCAGGGCATAGACGGCAGCCGGTGTTTTCGCCATCCGGTCTTCCAGTACAAAAGAGGCATAGCTATCGTAACCCATCAGTTGGGCTTTCTCCAGGCGTTTGGACACCAGTTGTTTGACTATTTCCTTGTTGTCGGCATCGTTGTCGTTGTTTCCGCGGTTGATGTATCCGTTGAATATCTTTTCCCGGAGCGCGCGGTTGTCTGCATATTGCAGGAACGGCATGACGCTGGGGTTGTGCAGTGTGAATATCCATTTCCCTTCCTGACCGGCGGCTTTAGCCGTTTCGGCGGCATAGGCGATCAGGTTTTCCGGCAGGCCGGACAGTTCGTTCTTATTGTCCACCACCAGTTGGAAGCTGTTCGTTTCTTTCAGCATATTCTGGCTGAATTTCAGTTGGAGCATGGCGATCTCGCTGTTCAGCGCGCGCAGCTTCTCCTGCTTGTCTGCCAGCAGGTTGGCGCCGCTGCGTACAAATCCTTTATACGTTTCTTCCAGCAGTTTGGCTTGTTCTTTGTTCAGACCGAGCGCGTCTTTCCGGTCATATACGGCTTTAACTTTGGCGAACAGTACCGGATTCAGGTTGATATCATCACTGTGTTTCGAAAACAGGGGCGACATCTCCCGGCTGAGCGCTTCCATCTCTTCGTTCACGTTGGCGCCGCTCTGGCCGCCGAACACGGTGCGTACTTTTGTCAGCAGCCGTCCGCCCTGGTCCATGGCAACGATGGTGTTTTCAAACGTGGGCTCGTCTGTATTCTCACAGATCGCCTGGATCTCTTTCGCCTGTTCTTCCATACCCTGGAGGAAAGCCGGTTTGTAATGTTCCAGCTTGATCAGCTCAAACGGCGGAACGCCATACGGGGTGTCATACTCGTTCATGAACGGGTTATCGGACTTCGGGGCGACCTCCGTACATGATGTTAACGCGACAGCTAATGCAGCAGCCATAATCAGTTGTTTCATTGGATGATGAATTTAATTTTTCCTATCCGCAAAGATAGAAAAGATCTAATCGTCAGACCGGGAAAAAGCCCGATAAAAAACAAAAAAATCATTGAAAAGAGGGAAAATTCCCTGGAAAATTGTTCTTTTGTAGTATAATAACTGATTCGTCATAAAGTAAGTGCTATGCGTACATCTTTTCTTCAGGATCTCTACCTGCAACGGCCCATCACAATGATTGTCCTTCTCTCCCTTCTTTCGGTACTTCCCTGGATCGGACTGGGTGATTTTTCCACCAAAGGCGAACCACGCGAGGCGGCTGTGTCCGTATCCATGATCGAGAGTGGGAATTACATCCTTCCCCGGGCGTACGCCGACGAATTTGCGTATAAACCGCCCATGGCGCACTGGATGATGGCGGCGGCTTCCCTCCCCCAGGGATTTGTCTCGGAGTTTTCAGCCCGGTTGCCATCTGCCATCGCCTTTATTGTCCTGATCACCATCTCGCTGATCTTTTTCGGGAAACGGCTGTCGAAGTTCCATGAGGTATTCATCGCCATGCTCCTGCTGATCACCTGTGTGGAGATTCACCGGGCGGCCATGACTACCCGTGTGGATATGGTACTTACCACCTTTCTGGTGGCGGGTCTCTTCCAATTGTACCGGTGGGAAGAGAAGCTGGAACTGAAGGGCTTGCCGGTGTTTATCCCCCTCCTGTTGGGATGCGCCGTGCTGACGAAAGGACTGGTGGGTATTATCCTTCCCCTCTTTGTATTCGGGGTCTATCTGTTGCTGTTGCGTAAATACAGCCTGCTGGTGATTGTCAAGGCGTTGGTATATATGGGGATCGCTTCTGTGTTTTTACCGTTGTTGTGGTACCTGGCTGCCTGGAAACAGGGCGGAGAAGCATTTCTGAATGTGGTGATCGCCGAGAGCTTCGGCCGTTTCTTCCATTTCAATGTGCCGGAGCTGACATACAATCTGGGGCATGAAAACGGCGCCTGGTATAACTTCATGACGATCTTCGCCGGTTTTATTCCCTGGAGCGTGCTGTTCCTATTCTCGTTGTTCGGCATGAAGATCCGCAAGCCGCAACAGTCCTGGAAAGCGATCGTTAAGGGATGGTGGCAGGCGCTCCTGTCGATGGATAAGGTGGAGCTGTTCAGTCTGGTATCGATCGTCTGTATCCTTATCTTCTACACCATACCGTCGAGCAAGCGGAGTGTCTATCTGATGCCGGCCTATCCATTCATCGCCTTATTCCTTGCCCGCTACCTGTTGTACCTGACTGAGTACCGGACGAAAGTCACCCGCATATTCGCCACCTTCCTTGCCGCCCTGGTCTCCATCGTGTTGGTGGTGATAGTACTGACGATCAGCCGCGTGATCGACCCCGTTTCTATTGTCAGCGAATATACCTCGCGTGCATCCACCTTATATACGGTCAATCTGGTTACCACGACACTCACCTCCGCCAGTATCCTGAAAGGAGCAGTAGTCTGCCTCTTACTGGCCGTGCTATCTATCCTCTTTTACCAGTTGTCACGGAAGATCAATATCAAGATATTATATGCCACCATCGGCCTGATGCTTTGTGTCAATATGCTGATCGACGGCGTTATCATGCGGGGTATCCGCAACGGCACTTCCTGCCAGGTTTTTGCCGGGCGCGTCTTGGATGAATACCCGCTGAACAAAGACAATATGTACGTGACGAACTATCCAAAGGAATATGCCAACATGTACGGCCTGAATTTCTACCTGGGCAACCGCTTCCACAATTTTGAAACGGACCAGCCCGAAACCGGATACCTGTTCGCGGGAGAAAAGGATTTCGACAAGCTGCAAACAAAATATGGAGGTAAGTATGTGTTCAACAAACTTACCTCCACGGAACATGCGATCAACGAAATACGCCAGCCTATCGTGCTGTGCCATTTCGACCGCAAATAGGTCTTATTTCAACTCCTTGATCTTGATGTTGCGGAAAGCTACTTCATTGCCGTGGTCCTGCAACAGGATGTGGCCTTTGGCTGCTTCACCGAACAGGCCGTTCTCGTTGTAAGCGGGAGCGGCGTATTTGCTTCCTTTCACGAGGTCGCGGAATGCCTGGCTACCCCGTTCGTATTCAACGGTCTTCACGCCATTCAGCCAGTGTTCCACATGATTGTTGGGGAATACTTTGATCAGGGCGGTGTTCCACTTTCCCACACCGTTGAACGATACGTTTTCCGGTTTGATCAGGTCGTACAGCCCGGCCAACGTACGGCTTCCGGGGAACGTGGTATAAAGCTTGGCGTCCTCATGTCTGGCATCGTCCAGGATCTGGAACTCCAGCCCGTAAGCCGATCCCTTCTGCTTTTCCTGCTCGGTGACAAAGTACTTGATACCGCTGTTCGCTCCCTCGGTGATCTTGAAGTCAACACTTAACTCGAAGGCGCTGTATTCGCCGTCGGAGACGATGTCGCCACCGTTGGTGGACTCACCGCCACCCGATTTCAAGACGATCAACTGGCCGTCTTCCACCTTCCAACCGTGATCAGGGAAGGTTTCCAGATGGGCGCCGCGCCATCCGTTCGTCGTTTTACCATCAAACAACAAGACCCATCCGTCGGCCTTTTCCTGCTCGCTCAGTTGGTTGACTCCGGTTGCCTGAACCGTTTCGGCTGTTGTTTCTGCCGATTGGGCGTTTTCTTTCGTTTTTCCGCCGCAGGCGCATAATAAGGCGGTGGATACTGCCACGCCAATTACAAGTGCTTTCATTTGCATATACTATTAATGAATGAAGTTAATCGTTTGTTGTGTCCGCGCACAAAGGTAGGAAAATATCTTCATACGCTTACACCTTCCATTCGTTTTTTCGGGTTATCTTTGCGGGCAGATTAAGTAAGTGACAGGAATGATAAAGGAACAACAAATGAAAACAGCGCTATTTGACTTCGACGGGGTAATCGTGGATACCGAACCGATATACGATATTTTCTGGAATGATGCCGCCGTACGTTATGGGATCGAGATCGACAACTTTGCCGAAGTAATCAAAGGCACTACCCTACCCTATATCCTGCAAACCTATTTCGCGGAAGCTGATGAGGCATTGCGCCAACGGGTGATCACGGAAGCCACTACCTATGAAGCCCACATGCCCCTTCCGTTGATGCCGGGTTCCCTTGAATTTCTGCGGATACTGAAAGCCGAAGGGGTGCAGATCGGGCTTGTCACCAGTTCGGATATGCAAAAGGTATCCAGGGCGCTTGCCATGTACGACCTGCAGGATATGTTTGACACGATTGTGACCGCCGACCGGATCACCCGGGGCAAACCTGATCCGATGTGCTACCTGCTGGCGGCATCCGACCTGCAGGTCTCACCTGCCGACTGCCTCGTGTTCGAAGATTCCTATTACGGCATACAGGCAGCTACGGCAGCCGGGATGCGGGTGATCGGCCTGAGCACGACCAATCCCGCCGAATCGTTGCAAGACAAAGTATATGCGGTAATTCCCCACTTCCAGCAGGCTACCTTTGCCGATTACCTTCAATGGTGACGCACCGCCGTCCCTTATTTTGAGTTCAGCGCCCTGTTGGCTTCGTTCGGTTTCAGGTTCGGATTGGAATCCAATTGTTTCCGGGGGATGGGAAAGAGGTTGCGCGACGGATCGGCAGACGCCTTCTTATCCCACCAGGATGTCGTGACGAATACACCGAAGCGGATCAGGTCTGACCGCCGCGTCCCCTCAAAAGCAAATTCACGGCCCCGCTCATGCAGCAGCTCGTCCAGGGTCAGCGTTTCCGGGGTATAGGCAATGAAATCTTCCGGCAGGAATGCCCGTTGTACGACGCTATTGATCAACGCACAGGCTTCTGTTGTCGCCACTCCCCCATTATCCCGCATCAACGCCTCTGCTTTCATATAGAGGATATCGGCGTAGCGGAACAGCACCCAGTCGTTGCTCTGGTTGGATTCGGACTGTTCCGCGATCTCATACTTGATACTTCGCGCTCCGCTGTTCTCTTTTCCTTCGGTCATCGACTTGATACTGTTCACCAGGCATAACGGTTCACCCCGGTATTCTTCAGCGCCCGTCAGTGGCAGCTGGCTTTCATCATACAGATAGGTGCCATCGGGCTTTCTGATCCTCGGATACTGTAGGCCGATCAGGAAACCTTCCGTTTTCCGTTTGTCGGTATCCCGGAATGAGTTGTAGAAATCCGGTTGGGTGACTAATCCGTTCCAGGGACCCGATTTCAGGTTCCATCCGGTCTGATGCGCGTAGTGGAGCCAGCGGACATACCATTGGAAACCATGGGCGTATATCTGGTCGAACACGACCACCCAGATGTTTTCCCCCGAGATTTGGTCGTTGTCCACCCTGAACGGATCATTCCAGCGGGTGTCCAGCCGGTAGCCTGCCCTTTCAATTTCCCTGCATACCGTGACGCAATCAGTATAACGCGGTATGCCCGTATATACTTCGGCATTCAGGTAGAGCCGGGCAAGCAGCGCACAGGCTCCCCATTTGGATACACGCCCGTAAGTGGATACCTTGTTGGCGGATAAGGAAGGGATACATGCCAGCAGTTCCTCCTCGATAAAGCGGAACACGTCCGTACCGGGCTGGGATGACGGGCTGACAACCCCGACCGTCTGCACAATCGGCACCGTGCCGAAGAGATCCAACAGATACCAGTAACAAAACGCGCGATAGACACGCAACTCCGCCACCGCCTGTTCTTTGGGAATAGCCACTCCCAATGCTTCGAAATCCACCTTCTTGAAATCCACCAGCAGGTTATTGGCCAGTCCGATGCCCATATACATCAGGTACCATGCCTGGTTGACCTGGCTTTCCACCGCATCCCACTCATGGCGATGCAGCCGGATCCAGTCGCCGTTGTCGTACCCATGTACCCCTTTCTGGCACCAGGCGGCGCCATCAGCTGTCAGTTCCTGCAATAACCACGGAGCCTGTCCGACAGGCAGGGTACCGCAGAAATGTCCCCAGGGGCGCATCAGGGCCACAACCACTTCATCCGCTGTTTTGTAATACGACTCGGAGACGACCTGGCTGTAAATCTTCTCATCCAGGTCGGTGCAGGATATGCAACCTCCCAGCAAACCGGCTAAAACAGGAACAAGTATGGTAGCAGTACGCATGTTACATTTGTTTGAAGTTAGAATGTCAGCGTGGCGCCCACCGTGAACGTCATCGTGTTGGGATAAATACCCCGTTTATCGATCCCGGCTTCCAGCCCGTTTATATTGATTACCGGCGACGAACCGCTATAACCGGTAATCGTGGCCAGGTTCTTCACATTCACATATACCCGGCATTGTTCAATGAATGCCGGCAGAAATTTGGGAAACGAATAACCTGCCGTCACGTTTTCGATCCGGAGGTAGTCGCCTTTCTCAAGGTAGAAATCAGAGAATATCGGATCGTCCACCAACCGGTATTTCAACGCGTCGGCATACATATTGGTACCCGTCTTGTCGATACCCGATGTAGTTCCCATAAAAATGCGGCTTTCGTTCAGGATATCATAGTCGAACATCCCCGTCAGGAATACGCTGAAATCGATGTTCTTGTAAATGAACGAATTCAGCAACGACGCTTTTACAGACGGCAGTCCGTTACCGATAAAGGTCTTATCACTTTCAGACAGCCCATCTTTCCCATCCAGGTCGCGGATGTTCCATTTCCCGTCATCCGTGATCCCGTCGCAGATATACCCGAAGAAAGAACCTACCGGTTGCCCCTCCTGCAAGCGCTGTGCATACCCCAGGTTACCGGGAGAAGGCAGTGCGTACCGGTCTTCGTAGCTCGATTTATATAGATCATTGGAGAGGGATGTCAGCTCATTCTGTTCATAGGCGAACGTCAGATGGGCGGTATATTGGAAATCCTGCGCCTTCACCAGCTCGCCTTTGAGCGAGAGTTCCACCCCTGCATTTTGCATCGTTCCCACATTGGTAAGGATAGAGTTATAGATGAGAGACGGCTGTTGGGCGGTATATTCGCCAATCAGGTTCCGGGTAGTACGTATGTACGCGTCGATGGCGCCCGCAAGGCGGTTTCCTGCGAACGAGAAATCCACGCCGAGATTCAGCGAACTGTTCTTCTCCCATTTCAGGTTGGGGTTCGGGTTGTTCATCGGGCCGTATGTAGCTGTGATCCACCTTCCGTTGAGGGCATCCCAACTACCGGCTCCTGTGCCGAATTTGATGATCGACATGTACGGATCGTTCGGCAAACTGCCGGTGATCCCGTATCCGGCGCGTAGTTTCAGCATATCGATGTATCCGGCATCGGCGAGGAATCCTTCCTTGTTGATCATCCAGCCCGCGCTGACGGATGGGAAGGTAGCCCACTTATTGAAATGGCCGAATTTGGATGATCCTTCGCGCCGGATGGAAGCGCTCAGCAGATACTTTCCCGCGTAATTATAATTGAATCGCGCGAAGAAGGCGATCAGCTTGCTGCTTTTCTTTTCACTGGCCATCCAGGCTTTCCCATCTTTCAGGTAGGATCCGGCGCCTATGTTGTGCGTCTGGAACGCATCGGTGATAAATCCGTTGTTCCGCGCCTCAAACCATTCGTTGTCGAAATTCTGGAAACTGTAGCCTGCCAGGGCTGTCAGGCTATGCCTATCGAACGAATGATCATACCAGGTAGTCCATTCCACGATCCGGTTGATGTTACGGAGGTATTTCTTGTAGGCCTCTCCTTCGTCGCCGTTTTTGACCGACCGGTAGGCCAGCCTGCTGCGGTAATGGTTCAGATAGTCTTCATTCCGTTCGAAGGCGAGGAACAGTTTCGTCCGCCATCCGGAGAGGATATCCAGCGTCGCGTTAAAGCTGCCCATCAGGGTATTGTATTCCGCGTTCCGTGACTGTTGAAGGATATAGGCAACCGGGTTATAGTCTTCATATCCGGAATAGCTTTCATGGAATTTCCCTTCGCTATTATAGACCGGAAGGGTCGGGTTCCGCCGTAAGGCCACATAGAAGGGGGCATAGTCCGTATTCTCATCCGGGAAGTGGGCGGTGGTATGGGTGCTCGACAGGTTGTAGGTAAGTTGCAGCCTGTTTTGCAACGTCAGGTGGTTCACGATAAAGGAGCCGTTCAGCGATTGCCTGTCCGACCGGAGGCTGATGCCCTGGTTATCCCTGAAATTCAGGGATGCGCGGTAGTTCATCCGGTTGGATCCTCCTGTGATCGACAGGTTCTGGGCATGCGACATATTGTGCTCCCGCATCATCAGTTGGTAGGCGTTGTCGCGCCCTCCTTCGTCTTTGATGCGCGGGTTGCCCGTGGCCCGTCCATATGCCAGGTATTCGTCGGCGCTGAGCACATCGGGATAATCGATAACTTGTTCTGTATAGAGATAACCGGCGTATTCTACTTTAAAATCACCGCTCCGCGGATTCTTTGTCGTTACAATCACTACGCCGTTATTACCCCGTGTGCCGTAAATGGCAGCAGCCGATCCGTCTTTCAATACGTCGATGGATTCAATTTCTTCCGGAGCCACCGCGTTCAGGCTGCGCATGTCTCCCGGTATGCCGTCGATAACGATCAGGGGTTCGTTGTTCCCTTTGATGGAGGATATACCCCGTATCTGCAGGGACGGCGCGATGTTGGGATCGCTGTTGGGTTGCATGACGGTGAGCCCAGCTACCCGTCCCTGTATCAGTTGCGCGGGATAGATGGCAGGGGTTTTATTAAAGTTGGGTATCCGCACCCGGGTGACCGATGAGGATACTTCTTCCGTCCGTTGCGTGCCATAACCGATCACGACCACCTCATCCAGCTGGTTCATGTTTTCGTTCAGCAGGATGGTAAGAAACGACGGGCTCATCACGGCTACCCTTTTGGTTTCAAAGCCGATATACGATATCCTGAGCGTATCGCCTATGCTGACGAGCAAACTGAAACGTCCGCCCATATCCGTGGTGGTCCCCTCTTTCAGCGTTTCGATGAAGATATTCGCGCCGATCACCGGTTCACGGTATCGGTCGATCACCCGCCCCTCTATCATTTTATACTCCACCAGGTCGGCCGATGCATCCTGTTTGGCGGAAAGGACAATTTGATTACCACGGATACTGTATTCGATATCCGTATCCTTGAATAAGGTGTTAAGCGTCTGTTGGATCGACGACCCGCGTACCCGGATGCTGACGATACGGTCCACGTTGACCAACTTATTGTTATATAAAAAATAGTAACCCGTAGTCCCCTCGATCGCGTTCAATACCTGTTCGATTGACACATTGGACATGTTCAATGAAACGGTATTCGTCTGGGCACACAACTCACCCACACATACCTGCAGAGCAAGAAATACCCAGATGACAGCTCGTTGTCTCATGAATGGTTCCACCTCGACAGTTTACGATTCTCCACGGAACAAAGATAATCGAATATCAACCGACTTTGAACTATTAAAATAAAAAAATAAATATTAGAAACTGTTTTGAATTTCGATCAACCGTCTGATTCCATGAGCCGTTCGTCTCCCCTTCACGAAGTTTATTTTTGCAAAACATCTGCCACGGTGCCACGCAGAAGGGTCTATCTTATTGTTCATGAATAGGTTAGGTGCGTGTAAGATACCCGTGGCAGATCCGTTTTCCCGCCTTTTTGCTGTCACATCTGCCACCCCCTTTCATTATCAGCCACTTACTGTGGAAGGATCCTCGTTTTTGGGCGCCTCCTTCCACACTCCCTTCCACTGGCTGACTTCCGTAATTGGAAGGCTAAAACAATCATAGGTGGTTGTTCAATCTGTCACCTATGTTTGTTTGAACATCCACCTATGTTTGTTGAAACGTTCACCTATGGTAGTTTTTAACCGTTTTTCCAACAACCGGATGTTGATAAATCTTCATCTACATCTCGTGTCAACAACGTCTATATGTTGTTCAACCAACATCCAGACGTTGACAGCACAACATCCAGATGCAGATTGATATGCTGACAACGTTTTTGCCCTCGGCAGATGGCGGAAGCCAGCCAGTGGAAGGAAGTGTGGAAGGAAACGCTTAGTTTGGGTTAAAAAAAATGCCGGCAACCCGAAGGCTGCCGGCATCTCAGTGTAAGGGATCAATATCCGGGGTTTTGTACCAGGTTCGGGTTAGCCCCTAACTGTGTACTCGGGATCGGATAAATCTCTCTGTTTTTGTCGTTGGTCGGTTTATGATCCCACCAGGTGCCATTCGTGTACCAACCGAAACGGATGATGTCTTCACGGCGTTTGCCTTCGAAGATAAACTCACGGCCACGTTCTTTCAACAATTCAGTCATTGTCAGCGTCGCGGTAGTATATTTCATCGATTCCCAATCGGCCGGAGCGAAGTTACGTTTGTAGCAGGCGTTGATCAGGTCAACTGCTTCCTGTGTGGCTACGCCGCCATTCTTACGCATCAGGGCTTCCGCCTTGTTGTAATAGATTTCCGTCAGACGGTAAATCAGGTAATGGTTTTCCTGATATTTTGAGTCTGAAGTCCGTCCGCTCTTGTATTTGTCGAAGCGGGCGCCGCTATTTTCTTCACCCTTGTCCATACCACCTTCCGAAGTGAAGTCGCCTTCGCTTTCGCGGCGGATTGCGTTCACATAGATAAACGGCTTGCCGTTGTATTCTTCCGTTCCCAGGATCGGGTTTGTCGTGCCATATTCATACTGCGGACCAAACAGGAACCATTGTTTCTTGCGGAGGTCTTTTTCCGAGAAAGCGTCATAAGCGGTCGGGATCACTACGAAAGCGTTCCATCCGTTGTACGAAACATCCAACGCTTTGCTCATATTGGAATATCCGGCGAAGAATCCGGTCCAGTTAAAGGAGAAACCTCCCGTACGGCTGAAAGCAAACTGGAACAAGGCTTCCGTTGCATTCTGGTTCGCATTGGAGAAGGAAGAAGTCAGGTCGTTAGCCAGTTCAGGCTTGCCATTGGGCAAACCGCCGGCCTGTCCGCTGATGATCTTATCGCAAGCGGCGATACACTGGTCGTACATCGGTGTGCCGATAAAGTATTCGGCATTCAGATACAGTTCGGCCAACATGGCATAACCGGCAGTTTGCGATACACGGCCAACAAGTTCTTTCGAATACGGCAACAGCTTCGGCACATGTGTTTCCAGTTCCGTTTTACAGAACTCGAAGATTTCGGCTTTCGACTGCGTCGGCGGGTTCTGCGGTTCACCTACTTTCGTGATGATCGGCGCGTTACCCCAGAGTTCCATGATCTTCATATAGTGGAACGCTCTCAATACATAGAGTTCACCCAGGATCGCATCCATCTCGGCGGTAGTAATACCCAGCGCCTGGTAATTGATGCTTTGCAGGTCCATAATGGAAGCGTTCACATAACCCAGTCCCGTCCAGATCAATGTCCAGCACGTACGCATACGTCCTTCGTTGTCGGTCCAGGTGTGGTAGTGCTGGCGGAAGTGGTCGCCACTGTCATACCCGTGTTTCCCTTTCTGCGGCCATGCCAACTGGTCGGAAGCGAGTTCGCCATGGTAATAGTACCCGTTCTGTCCGGTCGGAGCCAGCCATGCCTGCATGTGTGTGAACGGACGCAGGGCCGATTGCAACACTTCTGTTTTATTATTGAAGAAGTTCGACTTGTTCAGTTCGCTATAGATTGTTTCATCCAGATCGGTACAACTGTTCATACCGACAGCCAGCATCGATGTTGCGACGAAGGCCAGGGATTGTTTGATTATTCTTTTCATATTCATGCGCTTTTATTAGAATCCAACACTTAATCCAAATGTCACTGAAGTGGTCAGAGGATAATAATCTCTCTTATCCACGCCTGATTCAAAACCAGTATCGTTCACTTCAGGATCCACACCGCTATATCCGGTAATCGTGAAGACGTTGCGGGCTGAACCATAGAGTCTCAGGTTACGGATATACTGCGATTTCAGGTTGAAGGTATAACCCAATGTAAGGTTGTCCAGTTTCACAAAGTCACCCTTTTCAAGGTAGTAGTCTGAATACTGGGGATCATCATTCAACTCATTGTGCTTGGTAACAGCCGTCTTCAACAGGTTGTTGGGGAGCCATTTCTTATTACCGAAGTACAGTTCTTTCAGGTTCAGGATGTCGAAACCGAACTTTCCTCTGAACAGGATGGTCAGGTCGAAATTCTTATACGTGAAGCGGTTGTTTAGCGACAATTGGAAGTCCGGCGTACCGTTACCGATCACGCCCAGGTCATTATCGCTCAATTCGGTTGAACGACCGGTCGTTCCGTCGGCTTTGTAGAACAGCCATTTGCCATCTTCGTTGAAGCCTGCAAAACGTTTGCCGTAGAAGTTACCCGGCGAGCCACCTTGTGTCAGGCGGAACGCGTCACCCAGGTTACCCGGTGAAGGCAAACCGTAATAGGTAATCCAGTTTACTTTGAACACATCGCTCGACAGTTTGGTCAGTTTGTTATTCAGCGTGCTACCGGCCAGGTCAAACCCATAGGTGAAATCCTTGGTCTGTACGGCTGATGCGGAGATCTGGAACTCAACCCCCTTGCTGCTCATCGTACCTACGTTTGTGAAGATTCTGTCGCGAACAAACGGAGGCTGCTGAGCGGTATAATTGTACAACAGGTCTTCGGTATTGCGGTTGAACACATCCAACGAACCGGTGATGCGGTTTTTCAAGATAGCGAAGTCAAAACCCACGTTGAGCTCTTTCTTCTGTTCCCATCTCAGGTCGGGGTTCGGGTTTCTGCCGGCTCCGTATGTCTGATAATACACCCCGTTCTGCGGATATACACCACCGGTGCCGAGGGTTACCAGCGATTGGTACGGATCGATACCCTGGTTACCGGTCACACCGTAACCAACGCGCAGTTTCAATTCATTGATCAAATCGATATCTTGCATGAAATCTTCTTCACTGATGGTCCACCCCAACGAAGCAGCCGGGAAATTCCCCCACTTGTGGTTGTCGCCGAACTTGGAAGAACCTTCGTGGCGGAAAATGACCTGTGCATGGTATTTGTCTGCATACGAATAGTTGACACGGCCAAAGAATGCGATCAGCGTTTCGTCTTTCTTTTCACTTTCCAGAGCCGGGCGATCCAACTTGGTATTGTTGATGGCCGAACCGGCGCCCATATTCCAATCCTTGAACGCATCGGTGGTGAAACCGCTGTTGGTCATCTTCGTTCTTTCCCAGGTAGAATACTGGTAGCTGTATCCGAGCAATCCGGTAACGGTGTGTTTTTCTTTGAATGTTTTCCGGTAGTCGAGGGTTGCTTCAAACATCTTCGCCCATTCGTTGCGGCTTGCTTTCTCAGCGTATCCCATTCCCTGGCGGGAGGTACTCGGACGGTTTTCCCAGTCTTTGGACGACTGATAGTAACGATCCAGATACATATTTCTCGAATACGATCCGAATGCAGAAGCAGACAGCCCTTCCATGATATCCAGTTTCACACGCAAATCTGCGGATGTGGTCTGTTGGTCGCGTTCACTGATACGGTTTGCCAGACGAGACATTGGGTTGTAGTTGTTGAACGCTTCTGTTTCGTAGAACGTACCATCCGGTTTATAAAGGGGTGCGGTCGGGTTCCGTTGGATTGCCTGTTCGAAGTCGCCTGTTGCACCACCCAGCCTGTTGGCTTTGTTGAAGTTGGTCACCAGGTTTAACGATACTGTCAAGCGATCTTTCAATCCTCTCTGGTTGATATTTACACGTCCGCCAAACTGTTCACGTCCGTTTTCTTTGGCAATACCCTGCAAATCGCTATAGAAGATCGACGCGCGGTAGTTGGTATTGGTTGAACCTCCCGACATGGAGAAGTTGTGATACTGGCTGAGGTTGTCTTTATTGACCAGTTCATCAATCAGGTCGGTGGAAGAACCAAAGTCCTGGCTTTGATTGATAATCCCTTGATTAATCAGGTCGCGGAACTCGGAAGCCGACAAAATATCCGGCTTCTTCACCAGAATTTCATGTTGCAGATAGGTATTGTAGTCGAACTGAGCCGAACCTGCTTTCCCCTTCTTCGTGGTGATCAGGATAACCCCTGAGTTACCGCGGGTACCATAGATCGCAGCAGCCGAACCGTCTTTCAGTACGCTGAACGACTCGATATCGTCTTGTTGCAACAGATCCAGGTTACCACCGGCGATACCATCGATAACGATCAATGGGGTTCTTGTACCGGAGATAGAGGATGCACCACGCAACTGGATATCCATTCCTTCGTTCGGGTTGCTACCTTTTGTACGTGTCATGTTCAAACCGGCCACCTTACCCTGGATCAGGTCTAATGCGTTACGGGAACCACCTTTGTTAAAGTCTTTCGCGCTAACGGTTTCCACCGAAGAAGTTACTTCTTTCCGTTTCAACGTACCATAACCCACCACCACTACTTCTTCCAGTGAGCGGGTGCTTTCGAGTAACTTTACGTTCAGGCTCGAGCCTGTTACTTTGAGTTCCTGTGTTTCAAAACCGATGTAAGAGAATACGAGCGTTGCTCCCTGGGCTGCCTGTACGGTGTAGTTGCCATCGAGGTCGGTCACGTTACCCGTCATCGCGCCCTTCACCTGGATGCTCACACCGATAAGCGGTTCGTTTTGTGCATCCACTACACGGCCCTTTACTTCGATGGTCCGCTGTTGTTGGGTAATAGGAACAGTTGTCGTTTCAGCCGAAGCTACAGATAAAGTACATGCGCCCAGCAACATCGCGAGGACAGGTACTCTCATCTTGCCAACTAATTGAGGAGTTTTTCTCCCGCCAATCATTGAATACTTCATAAAATAGTACTGTTTTAATTTGATTTAGATACTGCCAAGGCCAACAGAGCAAAGAGAGCTGTTGATTTCATGGCTGTTTAATTAGATGTTTAATAATTAAGCTGATAAGGGGTTGCACCACAGTGCACAACCTGGAAGGCATACGCAGGTCTCCCCTGTGCGGTTCGTTTTTTTACTTCATACGCAAATACTTTTTTAAATGGTTAACAAAAAAAACACACAATTATCTCACACTTTCCGATTTCCTAAACTGATGATGACTTTCCGCCTTGAATAACTATTATCCTGTTGTTTAATTGGTTCGATGATTTGCCACCGGATGGGTGCCGACTGGCTGAGCAGCGCCAGTACGTCCTGCAGGCTTTCGGTCACAAACGTGGCCGAATATTCGTACTGCGACAGCTCTTCTCCCTGCAATTCGATATCCACATTGAAGTGGCGCGACAGCGTAGCGGCCACCGCCTCCATCCGGGTGCGGCGGAATACGATCTTCCCATCTTTCCACGCCGTCTTGGCATATACATTGGCTTCGGAAAAGACTGCGGGTTCCTGACGGTTGATATAGGTGGTCAATTGCTGGCCGGGGGTAAGGGTGTTGACTACCGGGTCGTCTGTCCGGCTTACGTTCACACTCCCATTCACCAGCACGGTCTCAACTGCGTCCTGGTTTTCATACGCTGTGATGTTAAATTCGGTACCATAAGCCTGAACGGTGATATTCCCCGGCAGGGATACTTCAAAACAATGCGCTTTATCTGATTCTACGGTAAAATAGGCTTCGCCGGTCAGGGCTACGCGCCGGGTGGGTTCATTAAAATAACGGGGATAACGCAGGGTACTGCCTGAATTGAGCGATACGACGGAGCCGTCGGGAAGCGTTACCCGTGAAATCACGCCGTAAGCGGATGTTACTTCGATTGTTTCGGGCGCCTGTGCTTCTCCCGGGGTGAAAAGATAGGCTGTCGCGATCAGCAGCGGGATGAAAAGAATGGCTGCAGTCCGCCGAAACAGGATTCCTACCTGTTTGCGCAGGCGCATCCAATATAAAAGCCTGGATAGTTTTTTCCAACGACCTTCCACATCCACCTGCCGTTGTTTCCGCAGGTTGTCTGTCGCATACAGGATAAAACGGAAATCCTCCACCTCTTTCCGTAAGGCGGGCGATTCGTCCATCTGCTGCTCGAAGGAAGCACGTTCTTCCGCCGTCAGTTCTCCTTGCAGGTACGCAGTAATAAGTGTGTCGTTAGTCTCCAAAATAGTCTTTTATTATCTCTCCATCCGCTTGACGAGAAAACAAGGTACATACCCTATGGGAAAACAGGTGTTTTTTTTAAATTATTTTCACGTCTTTACAGAGAAAGTAACGTAATCAACAGATATCCTTTTCGTTCAGTACTTTAGCCCTCGTATAAATGTATTACGCCCAACACGGAGGTAGGGTGTGTTCAGTTAGGTGTGTCCGATTGATTGCTGATGCGGCTACAGGAAGAGCACCATAAACGGCAGGTAGTCTTTGAGTTCGGTGCGGAGGTGTTTCAGGGCTTTGGTCATGTATGCCTCCACGGTTTTGACGGAGATATTACTGCGTTGGGCTATCTCGGCATATGTTTCTCCTTCGAAACGGTTGCGGATAAAAACGGTCCGGATATTTTCAGGCAGACGGTTGATCGCCGTTTGGATCATATTCTCCAATTCGGTGATGGTGTAGGTATCGTCTGTGGCGAACGACGACTCATCCATATCCGGTGTGATGCGTTGGAAGGATCCTTCCGCCTGGCGGGTGCGCAGGTAATCGATGCAACTGTTACGGACGCTGGTGATCAGGAAATTGCGTGCCGAGGAGGTGATCTCAATCCGTTTCCGGTTTGTCCAAATCTTCAGGAATGTTTCCTGGACAACATCTTCGCAGGCGGCTTTCTGGTCGATATACCTGCCTGCAAATACACACAAAGCAGGAAAAAAATGAAAGAAGAGCATCCGGAACGCTTCTTCATCATCTTGTACTGCCATCCGCCAGAACAAATTATCGATAGACAAACGGGGTTGTGATGTATCCATAAGCTTCTATAACGCAAAAACGCTGATTTCGACAAACAAAAATAGTACAATTCTTTTACACAACGGGGGATTTGGCAGAATAAGATGGTACAAAAAAAAGAGCGGGCACTCTTTTGGAAAGAGGCACCCGCTCAAAATATACAAGGTAAAAGTGTTACCAGCCTTTCGTGGTCTGCTCGAGCATCGGGTTGGAGTTCAGGATACGTGACGGGATGGGGAAGATGGTATATTCCTTATCCGTCTTGTCTTGTTCCTTATCCCACCAGGCATCGCCGAAGCGTCCCCAACGGATGAGGTCGGTACGGCGGCGGTGTTCGCCGAGGAACTCACGTCCCCATTCGTCGATAAACTCCTGATCCGTCAGTTTGGCGGGATTTGCTTCATAGCTGTATTTCGCCCATGCGTCGGCCGGATAGTTCCGTTTGCGTACGGCATCCAGCAGCTTGGCGGCTGTCGTCTTATCGCCTTTCCGGTATTTGGCTTCTGCCAGCGAATAATACACTTCCGCCAGACGGACTTCCGCGATGGAGTTCGACATAAACATCCCCATCGATTTGGGCAACCAGGGGAATTTACATAAACGGACACCCGAGTTCTCTTCGCCCGTCGTTACCTGCGAACCGTCTTTCCAACGGCCGTCGGTCTTTCCCTTTTCGGAGAAGCGCCCTACCTGGTCCACGAAAACGAGCTGTTTGCCCGTCCATTCTTCCGAACCGGTTACCGGCTTCGTCAGGTCATGTCCGAATCCCACTTCCAGATTGTATTCAAACTGCGGTCCCACGAGGAAGAATCCTTCGTAGTTGCCGTTCTTATCCGTAACCGTGAAATTACGTTTGCGGAAATCTTCGTCGGCATACTTCTCGTACGGCTTGCCTAATGCATAGTTGTAGATATTGCCTTCCAGGTCTCTCGAAGGCGTGAGGTGGATTCCATTATAACCATTCCATCCGTCGGCATCCAGGATAGACGATGATTTGTAATGGTGCATGACGGGGTACAACCAGCCTAATTCGTAGGTATTCCGTTCGTGCGGCCATTCAAATAGGTTTTCCGGTGATTGGTATCCGTTCACACCGGAACGGAACGGTCCGCGGTAGTCGGGATCAATGGAATAAGCGCCATACTTGCCGTCGATAATATCCTGGGCTACGGTGATACAATCCGCATACCGGTCCACACCTGTCCATATTTGCGCGTTCAGATACATACGTACCAGGATTGCCGCGGCGGAAGCCTGGTTGAAGTGTCCCGGTTTCACTTTGTTAGACAAGTGCGGTATTACTGCTTTCAGCTCTTTTTCCATGTAGTCGAACACTTCCTGCGGTGTTGACTGCGGCTTCAGGGTAGTGATATCTTCCACGATGGGCACATAGCGGAAGAAATCGATCAGCCAGGTGTAGAACCAGGCGCGCAGGGAGCGAAGCTCACCGATGTAATTCAGTTTTTCTACTTCGGTCGCTCCCAATGCTTCAAAGTCGAGCGTCTGGAAGTCGATCAGCAGGTTGTTGATCTGGGCGATGCCCTGGTACGGGCCTACCCAACTGCCGTTCACCTGGTTTTGCAGGTAATCCCAGTTATGCCGGTGCAGGCGTACCCATTGGCCTTCATCCCAGCCGTGTTTCCCTTTTTGCGTCCACACGAAATGGTCGCCGGTCAGCTCCTGCAACATCCAACGGTCGCCATCCCATGCACACCAGTGCCCGTGTTCATACGGGCGAAGCACCGCCGCTTCGATAGATTGCTTGCTGTTAAAATAATTATCTGTTGTCAATACGCTGAACGGTTCTTCTGTCAGGTCCGTACATGAAGGCATGATCGCAACCAGCAGGAAGAGCAGATATATATAGTTAATTCGTTTCATAAGTCTCATATTTTAACCGATTAATAACTGATTTGTACACCGAATGAGAAGTTCCGGGTTACCGGATACACATTCAGGGCTGCATCTCCCTCGCCAACACCCGGCCACAAGCCTGTGGTAGGAACGCTCGTCGGATCTAATCCCGAGAAACTGGTGATGGTGAAAACATTCCGTACCGTACCGTACACACGTAAGCTGGAGAGCCATTTGGTTTTCAGCTTCGGCGACCAGCCTACGGTAAGGTTGTCTAACTTCAGGAAATCGCCCGATTCGAGGAAGTAATCGCATACCACCTTATTACCTTTGATATGCGCGTTTTCTTCATACGCCGAATGCAGCAGGTTTACTTCCGGTTCGGCCACCAATCCGTAATACATCTGGTAGGTATTCAGCAGGTCGTAGTCAAAACGTCCGCGGAAGAAGAGCGACAAGTCGAATTCTTTGTATTTGAACGTATTGCCCAACGCCAGCTCGAACTTGGGAGCACCGTTGCCAATATAAGTACGGTCTGAATCCTGTGCGTCGTTGGCAAGCTTCGTTTCACCACCTTTCTGTCCTTTGTCATAAATCAGGATACGTCCTTCATTGTCCACGCCGGCATAGCGGTATCCGTAGAATGAGCCGATCTCGATATCATCCGCCAACCGTTGGCTCGGGCCGGGGTTACCGGGAGAAGGAAGCGACGGACCGTCGATAAACCCTTTCGTATAGGTGCCATCAGAGAACGATTTCAGTTTGGACTTGATGTATGAACCGGTGAAGTCTAACGAGTAAGAGAAATTTTCTGTCTGGACGGCATCCCAGCTCACTTGGAGTTCAACCCCTTTACTGGTAGTTGTTCCCACATTCGTCCAGATATCCTGGTGCAAGAACGGAGGAACCGGCGCGTCGTACTGGGCGATCACATCCTTGCCTTCCTTCATAAAGACATCTAAGCTACCGCTCAGGCGTGAATTAAACAAGGTGTAATCCAAACCAATATTGTACGTAAGCTGTTTCTCCCATGACAAGTCCTTGTTGGGGTTGTTACCGGGACCATATACCTGAATCCAGTTACCGTTGCTATCGATCTGGTAGCCATATCCATTGTATTTAGCCAACGCGATGTAACGGTCGAAGCCGGAACGGCCGGTCACCCCAAAAGAGGCGCGCACCTTCAGGTCGTCCACCACCGGAGAGTCTTCGAAAGCGGAGAGCCGGGAGAAACGCCAGGCAGCCGATACCCCAGGGAACGCTCCCCATTTATGGTCTTCACCAAACTTGGTATTCCCTTCGTAGCGCAACGAGGCGGTGACGAGGATCAGGTTGTCGAAGTCGTAATTCACACGTCCGAGGAAAGCGATTGTTTTTTCTTTTGTCTTTTCAGACTCCATCCCCAGGCGGCCTTTTTCTTTATTCCAGAGTCCGGCCTCGATATTGTTCCATTTGAACGCATCGTTGGGGAAATCCATGTTTTCCGCCCAGAAAGTTTCATAATTGAACTCCTGGTAGGAGTAACCACCCATCACCTTGAAGTTATGCTTGTCGATCGTGTAATTGTAATTCCCAATCCATTCTAACGTCCAGTCCACCCAGTTTGCCGCTTCCAGGCGGGCGCGTCCGGCACGGCTGTTGTCGATGGATTCGCGGTGCTTGGAGGTGTAGAATTCCCTTTTTTTGTAATTGTGTCCCTGACGGGCCAGCTTAAGTTCGGTATTCAGGTCTTTCGTGATATTCAGTTTGATATCGAAATCCGCTGTGATGTATTCCTGTGTCTGACTCCATTCGCGTTCGGTCACATTCTTGATCGGGTTCCATTCGTCATACCGGCCTTTGAAATACGCCATTTCGTCTTTGCTAACGGTCGGGTTTAATTTGACGGCCTGCTTGAAGTTGGCATTGTCTGTCAGGTTTTCTTCCGCCACGCGGTAGGAGATGTTACCTCCTACTTCCAACAAACCATCCAGTGTTTTCTGCAGGAAATTGGCGCGTAGCCCGTACTCTTCGCGATGGGCGGCGATATCGATACCGTCTTTGTCCCTGTAGTTGGCGGAAATACGGAATACGGATGTTTCACTACCGCCAGACATGGAGATATTGTGGTTGTGGCCGAAATTCTCATCGTTGATCAACTCGTCGTACCAATCCGTTTTGTATCCCATATCTTTGGCACGGCCTTTGGCCACGAATTCTTCCGGGGAGAGGATATCCGGTTTTTTGGCTACCATGTCGTGTTCCATATACCCTTCATAGGCGATGGACACCTTACCGGCTTTCCCTCTTTTCGTCTGGACCAGGATCACACCGTTGGCCGCACGCGAACCGTAGATAGAAGCCGCGGATCCGTCTTTCAATACGGTGATGGATTCGATATCCTGTTGGGCGATACTGCGCATGTCGCCGCCTGCCATACCGTCGATGACGATCAACGGCCCGTTACCTGCTTTCAGGGATGAGGCGCCACGTACCTGGTAGGCTTTGGATAAATCGCTGTTCGGGTCGGATCCGTTGGGGTTGGATACCGAGAGGCCGGCAACTTTCCCGTCGATCAACTGCATCGGGTCGTTGACGGCTCCTTGCAGGAAGTCCTTGCTTTTTACACTGCTCACGGCTGTGGTAAGGTCTTTCTTCACTGATGTACCGTAACCCACAACCACCACTTCGGAGAGTTGCTTGGTATCTTCCACCAGGGTAATTGTCATGTTATCGGCCGCGGTCACTTCCTGTTGAATATACCCGATATAACTGATAACGAGTGTTTTGCCGGGAGCAACGGCAAGGGTGAAAGTGCCATCGACATCGGTCACCGTACCATTGGTCGTTCCTTTTTCCATCACGGTGGCACCGATAATCTCAAGGCCTGCCTGGTCGATCACTTTTCCTTTGATCGCCTGTACCTGCTGTACACCGTTGGTGGTGTAAGCATTCCCTTCTGCGGCATACAGATACAAGGGGAGTGATAATGACGCGCAGAGTAAAGCCCTGCAAGCCCATCTCTTGTGCTTCGAAATTGTTCTCATCATAAGATAAATTTAATTAGACAGTAAGTTAATTTCTAAAATCTCATCCTGCGTTCCAGTGAGTGGATGATCAACGCATACTTGTAATAAGGAATGGTATTCCTGTTTTCATGATTGGATTTGTTTACTTCATGGGCATGATAATTAATTGATTTACAGTAAGAATATATTAATCGCATATAGCTCGGATGCCGACCGGTAGAGTATCGGTGCATCCGCAATCCGTTTTTTGCCAAGAAATGGACGTATGTGTTCCCTGAATAGATTCAACGCTTGTGTAGTTTAGTTTAGCTTATTTTAATTAATAGACGGGATAAAAACGTCTATACCCTATGAAAGTCCTTACTTTTTTTTATTTTCCTTAGCAAAAATTAGAAGAAAAATACCATAAATGGCAGAAAATCTTTGAGTTCGATTCTTAAATGTTTTAACGCCTTGGAGATATAGGCTTCTACGGTTTTGACTGAAATATGATGCTTCCGGGCAATTTCTGCATAGGTTTCACCATCCACCCGGTTGCAGAGAAATACGGTCCGGATATGTTCGGGCAGGCGATCCAGAGCCGAATGGGTCATGTGGAGTAATTCGGTTAATGCATACGAATCGTCTGTCGTTGCCAGGGCGTTTTCCATTTCCGGCGTGATCCGTTGATAAGACTCATCGGCCTGCCGGCTCCGCAGGTAATCGGCGCAACTGTTTCTCACACTGGTGATCAGGTAATTATTTGCCGACGTGGTGATCTCTATCTCTTTCCTGTTTTTCCAGATCTTCAGGAAGGTTTCCTGCACGATATCTTCACCTGTTTCTTTATTGCCCACATACCTTCCGGCAAACACACACAGAGCCGGGTAAAAATGGAAAAAGATTATTCGGAATGCTTCTTCATCATCTTTTAATGCCAATCGCCAAAAAAGATTGTCGATGGAAAATGAGAATTGATCCACTGTCACAATGATCTAATTTTAAGTTTAAGTATGACAAAGGTAAGGATTTCATTCAAGAGCCGGGGTATTCTGCAGAATAAAAATATACCGCTTCTCTATACCGTCAATTATCAGAATATAAAATCGTCTAAATCATGCGAAGATTGGTTAAAACAAGTGTTATTATGTTCCAAAACAACTGTAATAATGTTTATTTTGGAACAAATATATGTTTGTATGAGAGAAAACAGGAGGATCCGTTCCCGCTTTCTGCATGCGGGATCATTTGTCCTTCCACTGGCTGATTTCCGTAATTGGAAGGCAAAAACAATCATAGGTGGATGTTCAATCTTCCACCTATGTTTGTTTGAACATCCACCTATGTTTGTTGAAACGTTCACCTATGGAAGATTTAGACATCTAAGACCCTCTTTATCAGCGCGTAAGAATTTGCACTGATCGCACCCGGGAGTTGCGCCGACAACGTTTTTGCCCCCGGCAAATGGGGGGAACGTACAACACAAAAAAGAGACTGTCCCCTCAGAGGAACAGTCTCTTTTATCAATAGCATCCCTATGCCGGGAGGAATTAGAAATTATATCCTACCCGCACGGCAACCAATGCCTGGTCGGCATCCTTGATCACATTGTATTTGGTTTCCAGCCCCACGGTGATTTGTTCGGTGGCATATACTTCACCACCCAAACCGATGTTTACACCGAAGCGGGTGAAGTTATCATATTTCCCATCCCAAAACGACAGGCTCAGACCGCCAATCGGATAGAATCCGAACATATCACTCAGTTCGAACACATAATGAGCGTTCATATCAAGCACGATGGCGCTCACACCGAAGTTCTTCGTAAAATAGGAGAAACTGGGTGCCAGACGGGCTGCGTTCGTCACATTGTAGCGGTAGTCCACTCCGATGGTTGCGCTTTCGAGCTCAAAGCCGTAGCCTACGTTCAATCCGATGGACGAATCGCCCTGCTTTGTTTGTGCAAATGCACCTATGCTGATCAATGCCAGCAGTAATACCATACTAATCCTTTTCATGTTTTTACAGTTAATTGTTGTTTATTAGAGTTATTGAAACATACTGTTTATTTCACTTCCAACCGTTCACCGGCCGAACGGACGATGCTGCGGTAGTATTCTTCGTCGTAGCCGGGGAAATCGGGCGATACAGGCATGCCATAGGGGCTTCGCTTGAACTGGCCGTTTTCTTCCTTCTTGACGTTGCCGTCGATGTATTTCACCAACAGGTATTCACCCAGTTTCTTCCAACGGGCGGTAGCCGCATCCGAAGTGGTGGTGCTGAACCAGGTAAGGAAACGGGCTGCTTCCTTCGGGTCTTTGGCATAGAGGTCGCTGGCGGCTTTGTCGATCGCCGGCAGCACTTCCTTGTAGCTGTTTTCCAATTCCTGTTGAACCTTGCGGATATCCTGGATCATGAAGCTGTATTTGTGATACGCCATATTGGCTACCCAGTTATGGATCCAGAAGGCGGATGTCCACGAGAAGGTCAGCAGGTCGCCATTGCCAACCCGGTAACACTCGGGAGCAGCCTGGACGGAGCAATAGACGGGGGTGAATACCGCCATGTCGGCATCATCCACGGCAAACCATAATACGCCGCCCACGGCATCGGGGAGCCAGTCACGCATCTGCGGCACGATCACGAAGCCGGTCTGTTGCGTGGCGATGGCCCGTTCGTTCAGATAGGTCTTGCCATCTACCTTGAAGTTCATCGGACGCCAGCGGTAGGGCACCTTGAACGGGCCGGCACCGGCATCTTTCGTCATATCGAGGTCGGTACCTTCGTAATGGTCGCGCATGCAAAGCTGTACATCCTGGACGGAGAGCTTGCGGTCGGGCTTGATATACAGTGGCATCGGTTCTTTGGATACATCGCCTTTGATCAGGTCGGTGTATTTATCCATCGACTTATCGTATTTGCGGAAGAACGACCATACACGGGCTTCACAACCACGCAGGCCACCGGCATCATAGGGGTTATACGCTTTCTGGAAACTGAATTCCGCATCACTTCCTTTGAAATACCCTTTCTCACGGGCGAAGGTAACCACATCCGGCGCATACAGGCAGTTCTCTTTGTCGCCGAACGGTATCTGTTGGATACGCGCCTGGTTGGCATGGGCGGAAACACAGTCGTCGGGAATGCGGATGGCAACCCATACCGCCCCTTTCTTACCGGCGCCTTTTCCGATCAGTTCCATGATCCAGGCTTCGTTCTTATCGGCGATGGAAAACGATTCGCCACTGCTGGCATAACCGTATTCGGCAACGAGGGTGGTCATCACCCGGATCGCTTCACGCGCTGTCTTCGACCGCTGGAGGGCGATATAGATCAGGCTGCCGTAATCCATGATACCATTCGGTGTGGCTAATTCTTCCTGTCCACCCCAGGTACTTTCGGTGATGGCCACCTGGTGCTCGTTCATATTTCCGACCACCGACCAGGTTTGTTCCACCTGCGGGATCTGTCCCAATGGTTTGCCTGTATCCCACTCTACCACATCCAGCATGGCGCCCTTCGGCCAGGTTGCTGCCGGCCAACGGTATAGCTCGCCATACAGGGTGTGGGAGTCGGCGGCGTAACTGATCATCACCGACCCATCGACAGAGGCTTTCTTGCCCACCAGGATACCGGTGCATGCAAACGCCTGGATACCTGCCGACGCGACGACGAAAGAGATAAGTAATGCGATTTTCTTCATAAATACACTATTCTAAAGTTATGCAAATAAATACATAAAAGTGGCCGCTCCGCACAGATAACCGATAAGGGCTAACAGCGAGAAACGTTTCAGGTAATACATGAAATCGATCTTTTCGATACCCATCACCGTTACACCGGTGGCTGATCCGATGATCAGCAAGCTACCGCCCGTTACGGCGCAGTAGGCAAGGAATGTCCAGAACCCGCCGTCAGCCAAAAAGAACTGCTGGTATTCGGTCATGCCCGGAACGGCATCGACCAATGGATACATCCCCATCGTTGCAGCGACCAGCGCCACATTGTCCACGCAGGACGAAAGAACACCGATGATGAAACTGATCAGGTAGGGCTCGTGTACCTGCTGGTCGAGGAAGTTGGATATCAAACCGAGGTGGCCGGATGTTTCCAACGCGCCTACCGACATCAGGATACCCAGGAAGAAGAAGATGGTGGACATGTCGATATTCGACAACAACTGGGTGATACGCAGTTTCTGCGATTCTTTCACTCCATGCATCTTGCTGTACATCAGGTCTGTATAGAACCAGAGGATGACAAGGCCCAGCATAACGCCCATGAAAGGAGGCAGCCCTGTCAGCATCTGGAATACCGGTACGCCGACAAGCGACAGGATACCGATACAGAAAATGATCCGCCGTGAACGGTTCGGAATGATCGGCGTCAGTTCGTCGGGCGTTTCCTGCGGAGGATCTTCGCGCAATACGGCGTCTTTCTTAAACAGCCAGAAGGTGGCGATCGTCAAAGGTACCAGCAGGTTGATCAGGGCGGGAATGATCAGGTGAGTAACCTGGTGCGCCACGGAGATGTTCTTACCTACCCACAACAGGATCGTGGTCACATCGCCGATGGGCGACCATGAACCGCCGGCATTGGCGGCAAGGATCACCATACAGGCGTATTTCAACCGGTCGGTACGATCGGGAACGAGCTTGCGCAACACGGCAAGGATTACAATGGAAGCAGCCAGATTGTCTAATAATGCAGACAGGAAAAAGGTGGCGATACAGATATACCACAACAGGCGGCGTTTGCGGGAGGTACGGATATAGCCGGTCATCGAACCGAATCCCCCGTGCTTGTCCACGATATCCACAATCAGCATCGAACACATGACAAAGAAGAGCGTTTCCGCCACATTTCCCAGGTGATAAATTATGTAACGATCAGTAATGAAGGTGATGAACTGGTCTTTCAACGGCAGGGATGACATGCCGGGATTTCGCTCCTGGAAAGCGGTGAACAGGGGGTTCGCATGATCGATCAGCAGATTATACGCATCGAGCATCAGAATCAGCCACATAGATATGGCCATGAAAAGGGCTACAGCAGCTTTGTTTATTTTTATCTTGTCTTCCAGCGCAATGGCCAGAATACCAAGGACAAAAATAATGGGCATCAGAATAAACATAAGTTGTGTTATTTAGTTAATATGTCGCAAAAGTACAAGATTTGAATGGATTGCCTTCGTCTTTTTTTCATAAAAACATTTTATGCGTAAAAGATTAGAATCAAAAGTTGCGCGGTCAGCACACGCAGGAACATGGTGATCGGATATACCGTGGCGTATCCCACAGCCGGCGCATCGTTACCCGCCGTCATGTTGGCATATGCCAAAGCCGGAGGATCGGTGGTGCTTCCCGCAAGGAGACCCATCAGGGTAAAATAGTTCATTTTCAGAAAATAACGGCCGATCACACCAACGATCAGCAACGGGATTACCGTGATGGCAAAGCCATAACCGATCCAGGCGAAACCACCTTTATGAACGATCGTATCCACAAACCCTTCACCTGCTCCCAAGCCGACACAGGCAAGGAAGAGGGCGATACCCACTTCCCGGAGCATCAGGTTGGCGCTTTGCGTGGTATAGGTGATCAGCTTGTAACGATAGCCAAAGCGGCTGATCAGGATGGCGACAACCAACGGGCCGCCCGCCAGTCCCAATTTAACAGGCTGCGGAATACCGGGGAACGCGATGGGGAGGCTTCCCAACAGGATTCCTAACGCGATACCGACAAAAATAGTGATGAGGTTGGGCTCGTCGAGATGCTTCAGTGAGTTACCGAGAAGGTCGGCTACTTTGTTGACAGCCACCTCACTGCCTACCACGGTCAGGCGGTCGCCCACCTGTATTGTCAATCCGCGGGATGCGACCAGATCCACCCCCGAACGGTTGATCCGCGTCACATTCACCCCATGAAGGTTACGCAACTGGAGGTCGCCCAGACGCTTGCCGTTCAGCTGGTGCTTGGTGACGACGATGCGGCGGCTTACCAGCTGGCTGTCGGCGGGAATCCATTGTTTACGATCCATCTGGATTTCTTCTCCTACAAATGTCTGGATGGTTTCGGCGTCCTCTTCGGTCGTGATGACGAATATTTTGTCGCCTTCATGCAGAACCGTTGCTCCCGAAGCGATCTCCACCCGGTTGGTTTCGTAATACATGATCCGGGAGATCACGAACTCACGGTGTTTCAGTAACTCGGAAAGCTGGACGATTGTTTTACTGAAGATGGCCGGGTTCTTTACCAGCAGGGAGACCGGTTTGGCGCCCTGTGATTGCTTCTCCTCTTCCGCCAGGAGCTGGTCGTTTTCTTTCTGCAGGTTGATCCGCAGGGCATACCGCACAAACAGCATGGAGAGGATGATCCCTACAACACCAAGCGGATAGGCAACGGCATACCCCAGGGCGATGGTTTCGTCGGGACGGCCGAACAGGTCCTGATAGGCTTGCTGGGCGGCGCCCAATCCCGGTGTATTGGTGACGGCACCCGACAGGATACCTACCATCGTGGACATGGGTAATCCGGTGATAAAATGAATGATAACGGTAGTAGCTGCTCCCAGGAAAACCACCGAGCATGCCAGCAGGTTCATCGTGACTCCCCCTTTCTTAAAGGAAGAGAAGAATCCCGGTCCTACCTGCATCCCTACGGAAAACACAAACAGGATCAAACCGAACTCTTTGAAAAAGTGATTCACCTCCGGATGGATGGTGAATCCCAGATGGGAAAGCAGGATACCGACAAACAGGATGAAGGTCATCCCCAGCGATACACCCATAATTTTCATTTTGCCTAACTGGATACCGGCGGCGATGGTAACCGATAAAATCAGCAGGGAATGCCCGATGCCTTTTCCCCATAATAACTCTTGAATCCATTCCATAACGAAAAACGATCTTTACTTTTTCCCGACAGCTTTAGATAAATACAGGTGAAAAGCCATCCAATTTGCGGGCGAAGGTAGCCATTATTCCCAAAAGACTGGTTGATAACCGGTAGATTTTACGCAAATATTGATGCAATCTAAATAAAAGATGTACTTTTGAAGGGCTGAAAGGCATGGACTGATTTCGTTTAACACTTAAATAATTTTTAAAAGCATGAGAAATAACATTTTTGAGCTGACGACAGAAGAACTGAAAGCGATCGCGAACAGCCTTCAGGGAAAAATTGAAGAAGGATTGAAAAAAGACGGAATGGAGATTTCGGATATCCCTACGCACATCAACCCGAAGAAAGATATTACCGACGGGAAGGTATTGGTGCTGGACTGGGGTGGAACGAATTTCAGGGCTGCGGTGGTGGAATTTAAAGGCGGCAAGCCGACTATCATCGAAGGGCCGCGTAAGAAAATGCTCTCGGCCACTACTACCGCCGGGTTCAAACGGGATGATTTGTTCCGTGAAATGGCCGCAACCATCAGCGAACTGACAACATTGACCGATCCGGAGACACGCGTGGGCTACTGCTTCTCCTATCCCGCCGCTTCACGACTGAACGGTGATGCCATCCTGCTGCGGTGGACAAAAGGAATCACCATCTCAGACATGATCAACGAGCCGGTGGGCGAACGTTTCCTGGAATATCTCAATTCGTACAAAGGAATCAATACCAAATTCACCAATATCAAGGTGATCAATGATACGGTTGCCTGCCTGTTTGCCGGATTGAGCGAGACGGGATTCGACTCTTACATGGGACTGATCGTGGGTACGGGGACGAACATGGCCAGCCTGATGCGTTTGGATAAGATCGAAAAACTGAATAACAAGGATGCGGGACTGATACCGGTCAACCTCGAGTCGGGTAACTTCCAGCCGCCGTTCCTCACCGTAGTGGACGGACTGGTGGATGCCATGTCGAACAACAAAGGGCAGCAACGGTTCGAAAAAGCCATCTCCGGCGGTTACCTCGGTGAAATATTCAAGACGGTGTTCATGAACGAGAAGATCAAATACAACTTCAATGGAGAAGATTTGTCTAATATGATCAACAAGAACGAAGGGCAGCCGGAAGAACAGGTATATGTCGCCCAGTGTATCTACGACCGTTCGGCGAAACTGGTTGCCGCCTCATTGGCCGGTCTGGTACAGGTGATCGTCGCACAGGATCCTGCTACGAAAAAGATCTGTCTGGCAGCCGACGGCAGTGTGTTCTGGGGAAAAGACAAAAACAACGGAACCTACTATAAAGACCTCGTTAGCACCGAACTCCAGGCGCTGTTGCCTGCCGGTGTTACCGTTACGATCATCGACGAGATGACAGATCCCAACCTGATCGGATCAGCCATTGCGGCACTGAGCTAAATGATTGATATATAAACAATAAGAGCCTTAAAGTTGCATTGTACTTTAAGGCTCTTTTTATGTGTTTACGCGCGTACTTATATGATAAGCGCCCCGGTCAGTTCGGTTACGGAACGGAATCCGTGCGCATCGCAATACGCATCCAGTCCATCGATGATCTTTTCCGAAGCCGCCGGATCGATAAAATTATACGTTCCCACCTGGATAGCAGAAGCGCCTGCCAACATAAACTCCACGGCATCTCTCCAGTTGGTGATGCCGCCCAGCCCGATAATGGGTATCTTCACCGCCTTATAGGTTTGCCATACCATCCGGAGAGCGATGGGTTTGACGGCAGGACCGGAAAGCCCTCCCGTAATAGTGGACAGCACGGGTTTTCGTTTGTCGGCATCAATAGCCATGCCCAGCAGGGTGTTGATCAGCGACACGCTATCTGCGCCTTCGGCTTCAACGGCACGGGCGATTTCCGTCACATCCGTCACATTAGGCGACAGTTTCACCATCAGATGGCCCGGATAGACTTTGCGAACAGCCTTTACCACTTCGGCGGCGCCCCCGCAGGTTACCCCGAAAGCCATTCCGCCTTTCTTTACATTCGGACAGGAGATGTTCAGCTCGATGGCCGGTATATGGGTGAGCGGAGCTATCTTTTCCGCACAGGCCACATACGTTTCCACCGTTGAACCACTGACGTTTACGATGATGTTCGTGTCTAAGTCTTTAATCTCCGGATAGATGTTTTCCACAAAATAATCGGCGCCTTTATTCTGTAAGCCAACGGCATTCAGCATACCGGCAGGTGTTTCAGCCATGCGGGGGTAGTTATTGCCTTCGCGGGCTTCGATGGTGGTTCCTTTCACGATGATCGCTCCCAGGCGCTCGATATCCATAAAGTCTGCATACTCAAGACCGTATCCGAATGTGCCTGAGGCGGTCATCACGGGATTCTTGATGCGTAAATTTCCGATTTGTACGTTTAAATCAGCCATGACAGTTTCTTTGTATTAAATACGGGACCTTCGGTACATACACATACGTTATGACCGTCGTTCAACTTCTCCACACAGCACAGACAAGCGCCTATGCCACAAGCCATTGTGTTCTCCAGCGAAACCTCACATTCCGTAGATGTCTGGCCGGCATATCGGGCAACGGCAACCATCATCGGCTTCGGCCCGCAGGTATAGATCCGGTCGAAACGGGTGGATTGGAGGATGGAATGATTGGTTACATAGCCTTTTTCACCCGCAGAACCGTCTTCGGTCGTCGTATAAACGGTGCCGATCTTCGCAAAATCATCTAATTGAAGCAGGTCGGCAGCCGAACGGGCACCCAGGAGGAAAACAGGCGAAAAACCTGCCGCTTTCAAACAAGCACCCAGGTACAGCATCGGCGCCGTGCCCACACCGCCGCCAATCAGCAGCAGCTTGCTGTTCGCTTCTCCGGAAGCAGGTTGAGTGAAACTATTACCCAGGGGTAAGAGGATATTGACAGTATCGCCGACACGCCAGGTAGCCATTTTCCGGGTACCGTCACCGATCAACTGGATCAGCAGCCATAATTCATTGGTGGCTTTGTCCACAAAATTGACGGAGATGGGGCGACGTAAAAACGTGGTGGGAGAATGGTCAACACGCACTTCTACAAACTGTCCCGGAAGCATATCCGGTAAGACATCATCGGTCGTCAGCTTGAGCAGGCAGTAGTTTGCATGAAGACGGATATTCTCCGTTACCTTCATGTCCAACATGTATTTCTTCATACAACTGATACAATTTGGATACAAAGATACGGGATTTAGCCGTATGAAGCGGCTTGTTACTTGTTTTTGTCTAAAACAAACGTGTCGTAGGTACTGTCTGTGTAGAACACCATTATTTTAGTAATGGTTTTTGCAGGCTTTTCCTGCACCACAACTTTCTCTATCACAGTAGGTTTCACTTCATGAACCGGCGGTTTTGAGCCCATTTCCCGGCGATATTCGGGAGCAACCGTACTCTCGGACGCAAATAACGACGGATTTTCGAATAATCCGGGCTCTTTACGGACGTCTTGTTTTAACATTTCGCTTTTGCCGAACAACAACCATTCCGGATCGATATGCGGGAAACGCTCCAGGATCTTGGATATCACATCCAGGCTGGGATTGTTCCTGCCGGATAGGATATGCGACATAGCAGCACGCTGAATACCAATGGATTCAGCAAAACGCGAAGGGCTCATGCCTTCATGCTCCATAATACGGATGACCCGGTCTTTCATAACATCCAAAACATTTTAGAGATACATTTATACTGTCATTCTGTCTGTTTACAAGTTATTTTTGTTTCACAGTGTTTACGTTACAAATATAACTATAAGTTTTCATTTGTGCAATATATCTTTATAAACACGACAATATACGCATGTTTTGTCATGTTTACAGGTGTATGGTCTATATGTGTAACACATCTGTAAACAGTCGAATATCTCTTTAATCACAACATCCAATATATAAGATATAATACTAAGAATAACCACATTATATAGCATATATGTGCCTTAAATACCCTCTTTGAGCACTTTTATACAGATGTTCCGCCTAATAACTGATCCTATACCTGCGATTATGCTATTATTATACTGATTATGTGTTATATATGATTGTTTTTTGGTGTTTTTTGGAACGCCATCCATAGCAACCTGTATTCTTGTATATGTATAAGTATATACATGTATTCGTTCAAGGCAATCGTATATATCCGTATAATATACAGAGATAAGGAGACAAATGTATCAGATATTCGTGTCGCTTACAAACGTATCATGCATATTTGTAAACTAAAAGAGAGTGATCAATCACTATGATAGACAAAATGACAGACTTGTAAACAATGGATTTGTAACGTTTGGAGGAGGTACCCAGGCAAACGGCTTTATTTCAGGAAATTTCCCTACCATTTCCCTATCAACGAAAAAGAACGCCTTCCAGAGGCTTCAAAATACAGGTTAACTTACTGATATATAAAACGAAACACCTTTTTGGCAGGATGCTAAGCTACAGGCATTCTGTGCGAAACGATGTAAAATAGCTGTTCGAAACCGTAAAAATCAATGGAGCATCTTATAGAGCAGTTCTTTGAGCAGTTCCCCTTCATCGGCTGAAGAGTTATCCACTCCTTTAGACCGCGCATCCGTATTCCGGATATCGCCCACGAGGTTGAATACCTTCATCGCGGAGAAATTGCGCAGCCCCATCATATAATCTTTCGTCTGGAAAGAACCACGCAAGCCTAAGGCCGCCATGATCCCGTTTTCGGACCGATCTTTCGAATAATAACAAATGAGCAGGTTGGAGAAATAGTTGTACAAGATAGGCAAGGTTACCTGTATCGGATAGTTCTTGGGGTTTTTGGCAAAAAAGTAGGCGATCTGGTTGGCTTTCAACACATCCTTAGACGCGATCGCTTTGATCAGTTCGAAGTTGTTGAATTCTTTGCTGATACCAATATTCTCTTCGATCAGTTCCGGGGTGATCCGTTTGGAACCGCCAGCCGGCAGGAGGAGCGACAGCTTTTCCAATTCCTTTGCCAGGCGGCTCAGGTCGTTACCCAGGAAATCGGCCAGCATCTGTGCCGCTTTCGGATCAATGGTGACAGCCTGTTGTTGAAGCATGGACGTGATAAAGCCCGCCATCCGGTAATCCGGGATTTTTTTTGCGTCGAAAAGGACACCATTCGCTTCCACGGCCATGGCCAGGCTCTTACGCCGATCCAGCGGTTTATACTTATGGTTGATCACCAGCACTGTCGATTTCAGCGGGTTTTTCACATAATTCGTCAGGATATCCAGGTCGCGTACCAGTTGCGCCTCCCGAACCACCACCAGTTGGTATTCTGACATCATCGGGAAACGGCGGGCGGCATTGATGATCTTCGCCCCGTCGGTATCCGCCCCATACAGGATCACCTGGTTGAAATCACGTTCGGACTCATCCACCACCTGTCGGATCAACAAATCGGTGATCTGATCCATAAAGAATGGTTCTTCTCCCATCAGCACATATACAGGACTGAACTTGCGTGCCTTTATATCGCCGCAGATCTCTTCAAACGTGAATTCCTTTTTTGCCATTTTCGTATGATCTTCGTCTCATCAACTACCAAAAATCTTCCTGACAAAGATAACGAAATTACCAGCTAAAGCGGATATGCTGGATGGTTTTCTTCTCGTCGATCATTTGCATCAGGGTTTCGATGCCGAGCATAACATGCTCGTTGACAAACTGCTGCGTCACTTTCCGGTCGCTTTCATCCGTCTTGACCCCATCTTCTTCGAGGGGTTTGTCGGAGATCATCAGCAGGGCGCCGGTGGGTATTTTGTTCGCAAAACCGGCGGTCAGTAAGGTTGCCGTTTCCATATCGATCGCCGTGGCATGCGTCTTGGCGAGATAATCCTTGAACTCCACATCATATTCCCAGATACGGCGGTTGGTGGTATAGATCGTGCCCGTCCAGTAGTCGTGGCCATAGTCGCGGATCGCCGACGAGATCGCGCGCAGCATCGAGAAAGCCGGCAGCGACGGTACTTCGGGCGGCAGGTATTCGTTCGACGTACCTTCGCCGCGGATGGCAGCGATCGGCAGCACGTAATCACCCAGCGCATTCGCCTTCTTCAACCCGCCACATTTGCCGAGGAACAGTACCCCTTTCGGTTTGACGGCCGACAACAGGTCCATGATTGTCCCCGCATTGGCGCTCCCCATCCCAAAATTGATGATCGTGATATCCTTTGTCGATGCGTTCGGCATATTATTCTTCAGCCCCAGGATCGGCACATTGAAGTGTTCGGCGAATATCTCGATGTATTTCGTGAAGTTGGTCAGTAAGATGTACCGGGCAAATTCATCCAGTTTCCGTTCGGTATAACGGGGAAGCCAATTCTCAACGATTTCTTGTTTAGTCTTCATAAATCACTACCTTTGAATGATGATCGGACAGCTTACCTTCCGACGATCTACAAATATACGTAAATGCGCGCATTAAATCTGCCAACATACGATGCTAAAGTAACAATAAAAGACGGGAAACGGTTCATTTTCGACCCGCTCCGGGCACGGTATGTGGCGCTCACCCCCGAGGAATGGGTACGCCAGCATTTCGTCCACTTCCTGCTCACGGAGAAGCGATACCCGCAAAACCTGCTTGGCAACGAAGTATCCATCCGCCTGAATACCACGCTGAAACGGTGTGATACCGTGGTTTACGACCGATTCCTATCCCCCCTCGCCATCATCGAATACAAAGCGCCGTCCGTGCAGATCACCCAGGCGGTATTCGAACAGATCGTCCGTTACAACATGGCATTACAGGTGAAGTACCTGCTGGTGAGCAACGGACTCTCCCATTATTGTTGCCGGATCGACTATGCGGCGCAGACGTATGCCTATCTTCCGGACATCCCCGCGTACGACGAATTATGACCCTCCTTACGGGATACTGGCATCCACGGCTGTGGCCAGGTAAGTGAACAGCGCCTGCCAGTTGATACAGATTTCGTTGGACGCATACGACGCTTCCACATCCGTATAGCACTCATCCGGAATATCCGAAGGATACACGCATTTATCCTGTTTGGCAGGACTGGGTCCCCCGATCAGGAAACCGGGCAGCGGTTCCGGTATATCATCCGTTCCGGCGAGGCGGTGGTGCGGATGCATCGGGCTCTTCGTCCCGAAACCGGTCACATAACAATAACCCGTGGCATTGCGTCCGAGCACATAATCGAGGTTGTGGATCGCCGCCGTGAGGTATTTCTTCTCCTTTCTCAGTTGATATGCATGGAGGAAAGCCATGCCCTGGTTGGATGCGCCGTCGGAGTTACATCCCCAGAAGAAATCTTTGGCTACCCGTCCGTAGGGTGCATGGTAGGGAGCCGACGTATAACCTGCCAGCGTGCTGTCGGCATAAGCCAGCAGATGCGCACGCATTTCATCCGCCAGTTCTTTCGCATGGATCTTCGCCTCATGGCGGACCAGCGTAAGGCTGCCGAGTCCATATACGCGTCCCCATACCGGATTCACGTAGGCCGATGGCTTGTATTGCCGGAGGGTTTGGAGATAAACCTGGTCGCCGGTGGTGACATACAGTTCGGCTGCTGCCCAAAAGAATTCATCGCTGGCGTTACGATCGCCATATTCGCCGGTGGAGATGTCCGGATCATACGCCTCATTGATCGCTTTCTGGCTATACAACGCCTCCGGATGGGCCATTGCCCAGTTGAACGCATCTTTGGCTGCCTGCAACATATTTTTGGAAACGCCGGGGAAGTTGGCATAATAGTCGGCATAGATACGGGATGCCTGTGCCATGGTGGCGGCAAAATCCAGGGCGGCTGTCACCGACTTCGCCACCACGTATCGCTGCTGCCTGCATTCGGCAGGTTTGATAAACGCTTCAAATTTCGGGGTGGTCAGCTTATGATACACTCCGCCGTCGGCCGGATCCTGCATCGTCAGCATCCAGGAAAGATTCCAGTAAGCTTCATTCAGCAGGTCGGGCACACCGTTGCCCGTCTCCGGGATATGGGAAGAAAGAGACTTCACATATTCGGGGTAATCTTCATATAATGAGAGTAATATGCTGACGGAGAAGCTTGAATTCACAATGTATTTATTGTAATCGCCGGCATCATACCATCCTTTGGGAGACGCGATCAGCGTGCCTGCCGGACGGGTGTCGGAAGCGGCCGAAGGATGGATCATCACCTGGTCGTCCGGATGTCCGGCGGGACGGTTCCATTTCCCGGCATACTTCTCTTCGATCGGCATACCCATGCGCTGGTAGTAGAATGCCTTCAGCGCCGCCGTCGCCACATCGCGCATGGCATGTTCTCGGATCTGGAACGGAGCCGATTTGCCTATACCCGGTACTTCCAGCACATATTCACCAGGGGTACTTAACTCGCTAAAAGAAAGCACAGTAGTCTGCCTGTCGGAAAAGGATGAGGTGCGGACTTCCGAGAGTTGGCCGGTCAGCACCACCTTTCCCGAAGCCTGGTCACGAACCTGAAAAGTACCTGTATCCGCGGGTTGGGCCACGATAACAGCCACTTTCTCTTCCGAAGGATAAAACCCCAGTTGGTTGAACCTTATCTGATCGGTTTGCGTGAACCGTTGACCGCAGGATGTAACAAACAGACCCGAACAAATAGCAATTCCGGTAAGCAGCCAACCCCTGCGTCCTGTTGGCAAGCCCGGATGAAACAATGAGTTATGCATATGATCATGTGGTTTATACACCACAAAAATAGCAATAAACTTTGTCCGGATCAAGCAATCGAGCCAGGGATTAGGAACTTATTGTTCGAAATCGGCCATAAAACTATATTTGTCCGGCATGGCACTCTTTTGGGCATAGAACACCGTAGTGTCTGCTTTAGGCAGTGTGTCTGAGGCATTTGTGAATATGGCGCTTGTGTTTTTGTTCGTTCCATCTTTTGCCTTTCCATTTCCATCAACAAACACCGAATAACACAAAATCACTGCAAAAAATGAAATAATTAAAGGTTTCATAAACGAATTTAATTTTGACTTCAAGGGTATAGATGGTATCATCTGCCGCGATGCTGCATAAAACCGGTGGATTATATGTTTTTTAACAGAATCGGAAGTTCTTCATACAATTCCTTCTGCGCTCATCTGCGATATCTGCATGCAGTAATGTCAACATCCGTATCTTCTATTGTCAGCTTCCCGTGATCGGGGGAATAAAACCGCTTTTTTAGGTGTAGTTACCTGATATATCAAATAATAGTTCTATTTTTACACAGTTCACCTGTTAAATAAAAACCACCAATCTTCAGAATATGTTTTCACAACACCTCAAAATCGCATTTCGTAACCTGCGAAAGTATAAGACTCAAAACATCATCAGCATTATCGGACTGGCGATAGGGTTTGTCTGTTTTGCTTTTTCCGCCTTATGGATAAGGTATGAAATGAGTTACGACAATTTCCATCGGGACGCCGACAGGATATACGTAGTACAAAGAGTTCCATTCAAGTGGATTAACGGTTCGAATGAAATACGATACTATAATTCTCCTTATTTGTTCGCAGAATGGCTTGAATCAAATTATCCGGAGGTAGAAAAAGCCTGCGCTTTCCGAATTTCCAAGGTTATTTTAAGTACTACCAAAGATTTACCCATTCTACACCTTGATCATACTGTGAATCAATTTTTTAATCTGAATTTACCGGAATCCTTTTTTCTACTGCCGCAAGAGGGACGGCCTATGGCTGTATTACCTGAACTGGAACATGAAGGAACAGCAGAAATGGTTAAACAACATACCGGTTGGGAAGTGGAGCTCATGCCCATATTGCATCATTGGCCGGCAAATACGAATATTAAGTTTCAAGCGGCTATTCCGATACATCATGGCGCTCCGGAACAATATTTAAAAAATTGGAATTTTGCAACTTGTGAAGTGTATATACGCCTTAAAAAAGGAGCGGATATACAAGCTCTTCAGGTAAAATTGGATAAAGTGACCTTACCAGAGTCGTCTGTGCCAACATCGTTTCTCCTGACGCCATTGACCGGTTTACGGTATATGAATCAGTCAAAGGATATATTTGCCAGTGTCACAGCCGGTTACACAGAAGCCGATGTCAAATTCACGTATATACAAATCTTTGCCGTAGCAGGACTGTTGGTGATTCTATGTTCACTGTTTAACCATCTGACACTGTATATCACCCGTGTACGGATGCGACTTCGCGAGTTGGCTCTGCGCAAAGTGAATGGTGCTACCGATTGGCAAATTGCCGAAACACTTTATACTGATTTTCTTTTAACGGTTTTATTGTCGCTCGTTGCCGGTTTTCTTTTGATGGCCTGTTTACTTCCCATTTTCAAAGCGTATGCGGATATCGGGCACAATAATATCAGCATTTATACTGAAATGACAGTTTATGCAGTTTTGTTGATAATAGGTGGCTTTATTGTCGGTAGTATTCCCGTTTTGTATTTTCGCAGGCAGGCATTGAACGAAAATATCAAGGGAATAGGTAGTCCGGGATCCCGAAACCTGTTCCGAAAGAGCAGTCTGTTGCTTCAACTGGCTATCAGCCTTGGCATGATGTTCTGTGCCGCTGTTTTTATCAAGCAGATGCACTTCCTGCATAACACAGATATGGGAGTAAACCGTCAAAATATTGTGCGCTTGTTTTCGCAGGTACGCTGTTGCCGATTGATGCCATCACATATCGACCAATTCAAGCAAATTCCCGGAATCATTGATGCAATTCCTACAACAGAAGCTTTTTTCAGAGTCTTGATGATTCCAACCCAAAATGTATCTTTCCCTAAAGATGGAGAAGACGTCATATACAACTATTCCCGGATCGATGCAGAGGATCTTTTTTTTGACTTTTTTGGAATAACTATTATTGAGGGTAGAGGTTTTCTTGCCGGCGAAGCAGCAAGCGCCAATGTATCTCCCAATGATCCATTCAAGGGGCGACCGGTGGTGCTCAATGAGACAGCGATGAAAGAATTTGGTGAGGCTGCAAAATACATGAACGTAGTAGGTGTGGCAAAGGATTTTTTAATAATGCCAACTCTCAAAATGAAACCTGTAATCATAGCATCTCCTCCCGATCCCGG
>JAVBUE010000041.1:0-66712 GCA_031555735.1 Tannerellaceae bacterium | reverse complement strand
CTTAGTCCACTCTGCTGCTGGCGGTCAAGAATCGCCAGAAAATCTTCTTTGCTCATTGTGCGTCTCATCATTTGCTTTTTTGATTGCAAAGGAAGAGACTTTCTGGTAGCAGGGCAACGGGTACTTTATCGGGGGCTTACGTAACATAGATAAGCGGGTAACCTACCACACAAGTCGGCACACATTCGCAAGTACCGTGACGCTGGCCAACAACATCTCTCTCGAAGTGGTGTCTAAGATGCTTGGACATACTAATACAAGAATGACGAACCATTATGCTAAATTGGTGGATGAAACGATTGCTAAACAAATGGATCAACTAAACAATCTGTATGATGATCCTGACGAAGACGGCAGTACAGAACAAGGTGAATAGACGAAGTGATGAAAAATCTGCTATAAAACAGGAAATGTGAGTATCATTAGCGATAATGGTATTCACATCCTATTCCTATATTTGAGGATAAACTTAAAAATAGAAGAATATGAAAAATCATGAATCCAAAGCATCTTTTGTGCTTATTCTTGCAATCTGTATCTCAGTCTTGATATATTTTATATATCTGGATATTTGTTGTTCCGAAAAGGTGTCTTTAACGTTGAGAACATTTATTCTCTTTGCCTTTACCGTAATAGTCTTTATTGTTCAAAGATTGGAAGGGGAGAAGCATATAAAGGCTTTACTTGAGGGGCAAGAACAGTTGATAGAAAAGGCACAAAAGCAGAACGAGTTAATGGAAGCGCTTATGAGAGGAAGAAAACAAAAGTGCGCTAAAAAAACAAGAGGACATAAGAAGTAATTTTTTTAATCCCATCTTTGTATTGAGGATGGGATTTCTTATGTTTGCAAAACAGTCAAGAAGATAAAAAGCAAGTATTTACCCACACAAAACAAGCATCATGTCACGCTGGATTATCTCAATGGAATACTACAAAAGCATTAAACCTTGGATGGAGACTTATTACAACTTCCAAGAGCCAATGATTTTTTCTAACCTATTGGATAATCTACAAGCCTATTACGAGAAAAAGAAGATGCCTGATAGTGATCTCTCTATGCGGGATCAAGCCACAAAAGAGCCTAATGCTGAACCAGAATTATTGTTTGAGGATGCCGATTATCGTGTCGATGAGAATACTTCGTTCATAGACCGCTATACCGCCGGGCTGAAAGCTGTTATGAATGCATATTACATAAGCGAAAATCTCTCTATTGATCTTGGCAAATTATCAGCTGACAAAATAAAGGGAATGTATAAAAAGAGATTAACAAAAGTAACTCGAAATGACGTATATGTACTTAAATCTCTTATTTTCATGGCAGGAATGCTACATAAATATGACGTAACAAAAGGATGGTACGAGATAAATTACACAGAACGATTAGAAGGAGCAGATAATTTTTCAAACAAGATAAAACCAGACCTTTTGGAACTATATAAATTGTTCATGCAAGACAATAAACTAAAAAACTATGGGATAGCTATTACGTATATGGGTAAAGATATAAAACTGCATAACGATAATAATTGGTTTTTAAACCTTCTTTTCCCTTTTCTTGATGAGCATCTGGATATTAGCGGCCTTGCACATGTAAAAAGCGAACTACAAAAAATAAAGAATGCCCCAAAGCGAGTGGGACGTCCGCCAAGGCAAGTGATATACAACTGGATTCTTTTGGGAACTTATCATCTGTTACAACACTCCTCAGTTAGTAAACGGGCAACAAAGAATAACGATGGCAAATATGGATTCTTGTTAGAGTTCCTTACATACCTTAATCTTGCATCTAACAAAACAACAGATATTTTAAAACAGAACATCAAAGACCTAAAAGAAGATGGATTTCATTTCAACCCCATAAAGAAGCCTATCTCTTTCCATTATGCCGAAAATTTTCTGAACTGGCATAAATCCACTACCCCATAAACTTTTTTCTGAATAATAAAGGGGGATAACTCTTCTTAATTACTACAATTTCCCCTGTTTTCATGTGAAAGCGAATCTCGACTTTTGCATCATAATCATGAATGATGCAAAGTGATCATATGCCTTTATTCTGATTATCTGTGCCAGCAGAACTGGCAGTCTTTAAAACAGTAATATATATGAATGAACAGACAATCAGCAGCGAAAGCCAACAAATCACAAATGAAAACAATGAAGTTACCAACAAAGAAACAAACAGATTATGACAGAAGAAACAACAAACCAAGGACAGGCAGGGTATCAACAAGTCCTCCAAGGAGCGAAAGTGAAACTGGATGAAAAAAGAAAATTTCTTTTAGAGTGTCCAGAAGATGAACGGATGAAAAAAGCAGCTCAAAAGAGCGTCCGTGAAGCAGAGAAAGAGTATTTGGATGTATTACAAGAAGCAAAACTTCCATTAACTCTGGTTGAAGTGTGGAGCAAAAGCGATGCAGAATCTACGGATGATAGAGAAGTCCATCACAAAGAGAATGCCAATATTATTATAGGTTTATCCCGTGGCTCGATGTCTCCTGATAGAGAGGTGAACCGGCTGAGCAAGGATTTAATCACTGATCCTGATTTGGAACATTTACCGTTATATATCACACCAGCGCAAATATATTATGATGGCGGGGTGGAGTTGATGGATTTAAATGGCAACCGAATAGAAACTGGCACTCCAAATGTATATGTTCCTATCAATTCATCCTATGGGTATTGGCAATGGAAGTCCTACCATGAACATAACGCCAACAGGATGATAGCCGATGCCGCAGAGTTGGCTATTCCGAATGTAAGGATAAAAGAGTTTGAGAGCATTCAGGGCATGGCTCAATATACCGGCAAAAACATTGTATTAAGCCGAGGATTGAATGGAAACGAGAAAGCTCTTAATGCAGCAGAAGCGACCCAAGATGCCTTCTTCAAGAAAGTGGCAAATAAGGCACATGAGTTAGATGCCAAAATAAGTACAATTACAAAGTACTATAACCACGGTAAAACTCTGCGAGCCAAAGAATGGAATGATGCCCTTATGGGAAAGATCGCTTCGGATTTCAATTATGATCTGGCGATTGGTGATACCATTATTGAGGTTGTAAAATCGAAATTTGACATCGCAATCACGAGAGAACGTTTCTTGATTGACGCAATGACCCGGTTGGCCAACTATACACCCGAAGGGGAAGGAGAAAAACCAATTGGTATAAAAGCAGTCATTGATGTGGTAAGCTCTTTAACAGATTTGCGAGTGACCTACATTAAGGCAATTAAGGATAATAAGGTGATCGAAATGTATAGCTCACTCTTGATAGCTTATAATGAGCTGGCGAAACCTGATCCAGAAGAAGAGCAAGCAGCCTAATCCGCTCAAGCATTTATGACATCTTTTCAGACAAGGGGAATTTTCAGGTCTGACCATATAATAGTGATTTGGCTCAAATCATCCCCTTTCTTTCCAATTAAAAATTAAAACAACATTTAAAAAAATAACAAGTATGAAAAATTATTTTCAAAACACAAGGATGAAAATATGGAATCCGATAAAAATCGATCCGACTTCGTCAAAAATAGAAATAGATCAAGAGGAAATAGACCTTTTATTTCAATGGGAAATATCCCAAAATGTAATAGTAAGTCCTGGTATAGATCTATTTGATCCTGAGCATTTTATTAACGGAAGCCATTTGATAATAAAGGCGATGAAAGAAAATTCAGAACATACATTTAAAACAGAAACGAGATACGTTCATTTTCTTCAGATTATTTTCGAAGAAGGAATATTTCCGCAAAATATACAGATAGGAGTTTTAGTTAATTATGGATGGGAGTTACTTTCATTTTCATCTACACTTCGACAAATAGATGCAGCTTCCAGATTGATAATAATAGATATTATTGATGGAGAAATGGACGGCCTATCTATCGAATCAGCAGATTACATAATCGTTAATGATTTTGACAAATTGAGTCGTTATAACAAAGAATTTATACTTCAAATGCAGAAAAAGAGTGATGAAGAAAATATTCCTATGATAATTAACCATTAACAAATGGAGAGTTTTCCAGTCTTAGTTGACCACCTTCTAAGACTGGACATTCTCTTTATCAGCTAAAAAGCAACTACGATGAGCCATACAACAATTGAATGGACTAACGAAACATGGAATCCAGTAACAGGATGCACTAAAATATCCGACGGCTGTGCAAATTGCTACGCAAAAGAGATTACAGATAAAAAGCAAAGAGAAGGTGATGTCAAATACAAAAACGGCTTTGATATGGTTAAAACCCACCCTGATGTATTACAGTATCCTTACACATTGAAGCGGCCAGATAGAATATTCGTTAACTCAATGAGTGATCTATTTCATAAAGATGTCCCTCTTGAATTTATCAAGCAGGTATTTCAAGTAATGCACCACAACCAACAGCACATCTTCCAGATACTAACCAAAAGGCCGGAGCGACTTCTTGAATTAAATTCCGTTCTGACATGGACAGATAATATCTGGATGGGTGTGTCCGTGGAAAACGAGAAAGTAAAGAATCGAATAGACCTGTTAAGACAAACAGATGCTAAACTGAAATTCTTATCTGTTGAGCCATTACTTAGTGCGTTACATGATCTAAATCTTAATGGAATTGATTGGGTTATTGTTGGCGGAGAAAAAGCGATAAACGCACGTCCCATGAAACAAGAATGGGTTGTTGATATCCAACAACAATGTAAAGATCAGAATGTGCTTTTCTTCTTCAAGCAATGGGGAGGAAAACATGGAAGTGGTGGAAATTTACTTAACGGAAAGACATATAAAGCAATTCCAGATTACACACTCGCTTTCTTCGGGATGTAACATGAAAAATGTACAGGCTACCGCATATTCTAAATACTGATAACACCTGTATGCTAAATGAATTGACTTAAAGTGGACTTATCCATATAAAACTTAGGTGAGGGGGATTTTCTGATCGTGCCCTATAAAACAGAAAACTTTCAAAAAAATCCCCACCTAAGCAAGTCAACTAAAAAGAAACAGTTAAATAAAGAAAATTATGGAAACACATGACATAGGGGAAGTAATCATTTTAGAAAAGGGCGAATGGCTTCAAGATGCCATGAAATGGCAGGGATATGATCTAATTCCATCAAACAGAATCATTTACAAGGAAATACCCGGAACAGGCGGCACATCTATGGAATTGTATGCAAAACGAGATTCTATTATTATAGAACCGAATGTATCCATTATTACAAACAAAATACAAGATCATCCCGAATGGTTTGGTGTTTATGGTGGTATTGCTCCTGAAGATATAGCTAAGTATCTGAAAAATGATTACGAGTTTAAGAAGTTACTTACCACTCCTGAAAGTTTTCATAAGATTCCAACAGCTATTGGGATCATAAATAAAGCGGCAGGGAAAGAAGTTATAAGCATGTATAAGAAATTTTTCTGCCTCCAAGATGAGATAGAGAGAACAATTCAGGATTCAGATTATAGGAAAGGTATAGCATCATCCATCCGTGATTTTTTTGAATTTGAAGGTAAGGCGATGATCTCTGCAACTCCTTTACCTATGTCACACCCGATGTTAAAGGAGCAGAGATTCAAAAGGCTAACTATTATACCCAATTATGACTACAAGAATGATATCGAGTTAATTGTGACAAATAGTTTCGATCTCACTCTAAGGAATAAAATCTACTCCCTTTCAAACAGCCAATGTATATGCATTTTTATAAATAAGACTGATACTATCAGTAAAATTGTTCACACCTTCAAACTGGCTGATTACAAGGTGTTTTGTTCGGAAGAAAGTAAAGAGAAGCTGGAAAAAGAAGGCTTTAGCAATGTGTTTTCCGAAATTGTTTATCCACTCGCAAGAGTTAATCTTTTTACATGCAAATACAATTCGGGATTAGATATAAAATTAGATGTTAGAGCAGATATTTTGCTTCTTACGAATTTGAGCGAAGCGGCTTACACTATGTTTGATCCACTGACGCAAAGCATACAAGTACAAGGACGATTCAGAAATATTTTTGGCGATGGGAAAAGGTATAATTCGCTAACACATATAACCAATATTAATCCCGCCTTGCAGATAAAGAGTAAAGAAGAAATTTCTGCTGAAATAGAAGATTATAAAAGTATATATGATTTCATTATTGAGCGAATAAAAAGTGCCACAGAAGAAAAACGCGTTCAAACTCTTCACAAAGAGATAAAAAAGATAGGTTATGCTAATTTCTTAGATGATAAAGGTGGCTTCAATTACTTTTACATGGATAACTTATATGACGAAGAAAGGGTAAAATTGTACTATACAGATGGCTTTTTACTAAAAATGGTTTACGAAGATACTGGGCATTTCAACGTAACCTATGTACCTCTATTTGAACCAATAGATGTCGATGCGATCTTCCGATTGAAGAAAGAAGATAAAAAACCAAAACAGATTCACACGCTTACAGGTCAATTAATAAATCTTTATAGGTTCAAGGAAGAGACTCCTTCTTATGAAATCTCGCCTTTGCTAGGGATAATAAAGAGTGCTGAACTTGGTGAGTTCGTTATTAACTCATATAATAAAATCGGTATCATGGGGGTAAAAGCAGAAGTAAGCGATCAAAAAATATACATAGATGGCTTTTACCAATGCAACTATAAAGAAGATAAGATAAAGGCTGCTGTAAAGAAATATGATAGAGAAATACATCGGTATCTCCCTAATGTGATACAAGATATAGAGAATGAGTTCGCATCAACACCAAAAATAGAGCAAGAGGATATGAGAATGCGCTTACAGGCTATTTATGATAAATACGATATTGACGTGGAAGCAAAATACACTCATATAAAAGACTATTTCCCCTCTGCAAAGGCAAGTAAACATAAAGCACCATACATATGGACATTGAATTCGTTTTTGCCTAAAACAATTTCCAATCTACACCTTTGAGGTTTTCGAAAGTTTGAAATAAATGAATATATTAATTTAATTTATATGTTTGATATTAACTCTATTGTCCTTTTACAGTAATTTTTTAATTCTTCCGTATTAATACAAACTTCCAAATAATTAGGATTTGAGTGATGATATGTTTTTGAGTAATCATTTATATCAATCAGCTCATCAAGATTGTCTTTTTGTTTATAAAAAACATCTCCTTCTGACGATTTTCTTATAAAATCTATTATATCTCCAAGCCAATGTGAATCATCAATATAATTAAAATATTTAATTCGAAAGAATCCTTCAATTGCCGGCCTGATACATCTCATAACATCTCGTTTCCCAAATTCAGATGTTTCTCCTTTCTTTATGAATGAATCTAAAACGCTCATGTCTTTGAAAATTCCCGTAAGAGTTTCATATTTTATATCATGACTAGCGAATAAGCTTGTATTCCCATCGTATATTATCTTCAGATTCAAACAATCTTGAAATTTATCCGAAAAATCTTTAACAAAGTGAAGGTCATGGCTTAATAGAATAAATTGATTAGATTTCCGAGCAAGAGAAGTCAGTAAATTTATAGATACATTTCTCCTATTGTAATCTAAACTTGAAATTGGATCATCAAAGACTATTAATTTATTTGAAATATCAGGCTTTAATGATAATCTAGCAAGAAAAAATGAAAAAGCCAATGAGTTTTTCTCGCCTTCACTGAGTGTATGTTTAAGTGAAATTGATTCAGAATCAGACCTCACATCGTGATCGGATATTTTTATATAATAGACGAATCTGGTTCCTTTTTTGTTTAGTTTTGTCAGTTTTAGATGGGGGACAAAATATCTAAGATATTCATTTATTTTTTCTAAATATGTTTTCCCAAATTCTTCTGCAATTGTTTCAAATCTTTTTTCAAGAAATGCTATATTGCTAGTCAATTCTCTAGATCGAATATTGGTCTCATCTATTAACTTAACTAATCTTCTTGACTCTTTTTCGTCCGCATCTTTCAATTTAAATCGAAAGTATTTTCTTCTTGACGACATCTGTTTTCGCTGACGTCTAAAATCGACAATAGCATTATATAATGTTACTGCCTCATCTCCTACTACTATTTCGAATAGCGTTCCTGGCTTATCATAATTTCCTAAGGTTATAAGATACACATTTGATTCAACAAATAAAAAATCAAAAACCTCAATATCATTGATTTGTCTATTCCAATTTGTTGAAAATTTTATGTTTTTATTATTTTTATCTATAAATAAAATAGATATCGGCTCTGTGCTTCCCAGACTTTTGCGTTTCAATAACAATTCTCTATCATTCTCTTTTATAGATTTGATTATTTGAGTAAAAGTGGTTTTTCCACTTCCATTATCTGCATATATCGCAGTGATTTTTCCAAAAACACCATTCCATCCGTTATTGCCGGAATTATAGTTTGAAAATTTACCCAAGTTTTTAATATGAACTAATTTGTGGATCATAATAATAAATTGTATTTTTAATTAATAAATTTACACATTGTTTTAATCAATAAAATACGGCGATTGGGATCGAAGTATATTAACATTTTTCAAATTATTATAGTCTAAAAATGATCTGATTGATGACTCTGAAAGATCCATGTTTGCAGTAGGCCCTATCCAGATCTCCTTTAAGTGCTTTGTGGGAAATTTTATGATTTTGTATGGCACAATAAGTCCATTTCTTTCTCTAAATTTCATAAAATTAGGGAAAGATTTTAATATTCCATCAATAGGTCCAAATGTGTCAAAATCAATAAATCTCCATTCTTTTTCATGCTGAAAAGATGAATTTTTTATTTTTGAACAAATTTTTGAAAAAGTAAAATATACTTTTTCTATATCGTTCAATCTATCGTTTGATAATATTTCCTCAAACTCTCTCGCAATGTTTTCTGTCAATTCATTTTCGCAGTATACACATTGATTTATGGTATTATTTAAACCAATATCTTTGCTAAATCCTAAGGAAATACCTTTCCCATTCGAGCCATACATGTTCCACATTGGCAAACAATCTTGAGACTCAGAGAATGAGATAATATATGGAAAAAAGAAAGAATTATACATTTCACCACTCATATCAGGAAAAGTGATCTGTAATCTGGCGACAAATTCTTTCACAAGCCTTAACCCTAACATGTATTCTGATCTATCATTCATGAAATCGTATCTTGTTTCCCACAAATTGATACACATTTTATTATTTTCATCTTCTTTTAGCATGCCTAATAAGGCATTAGCCGTCGTATAGTGGTATAGTATATCAGGGATGCTACCCTTCGGGGAATATGTGGTGTTATTCTGCTTTATGTCCATACAAACAAACTCACTTTAGTTGATCACAATGCAAATCTAGCAAATTTTTACAAATTTTAATAAATTAAATTGAAAAAAAATCTCTATGAATATCATGTTTCCCAAATATTACTCAAATTGTTACAGTTTGTTTATGTATTTACTTTTTTATCACCATCGCCCTCACTCACAGGTGTTGTCTGCTGATTCAGCCTCTACCTCAAATAACTCTTTGCCACTTTCTTCGATCCAGATCATCAAAATAACGAAACAGCTATACTCCTACTATGGTTTACATGGTAATGGGGAAAAACTGGACTGCCGGTATAAAAAGTAAAATACTACGGAAAAATCCCGCCGCCTTGATAATACTACCATACATATTTCTATATAATACCCACTACCTTATTTACACCCCCTCCCCCATTCAAGTTTACAGATCACTTCCTATTACATGATTTCTACCTGATGATCTACTTCTATACATAAAAATTGAACTTGATGATTATCTCAAACGTGATTTCACACTTACCATTAATTCCCCCTGCGGTAGGTGAGAGGAAAAGTGAACATTTTTTGCGCTTTCTCACAGGTAAATCACCGTATAATATCAAGTAAAACGAGAAAGGTAAAAACAAGTTTCCGAAAAACATCACATAGCTGATTTCCGAACGATACGAATCGGAAACGATTCTGACCATATCCTTTACTTGGTGATTCCTATTCACGTTCTACCTGCTCCAAATCAGAAAATCAATCAATTACAAACAAATAAAATCATCATGTTATGAAAACGGAATTTGCTGTTAGTGAGGTGAAACTAACGTATAAACCAAAGGTAAAAGCATCTGAACGTCCTACAATCAGATCATCAAGTGCAATGTATAAACTACTCGTGGAGAAGGTTTACGATGCTGATACCATCGAACACAGGGAGTTTGTGAAGCTGATACTCTTTAATCGTGCCGGTAAACTTATTGGCGTTCACCATTTATCGGAAGGTGGTATAAATGGTACAACGATGGACGTTCGTGTGGTGATGCAATCCGCAATACTATCAAATTGCAGTGGTATAATGATTTCGCACAATCATCCATCTGGAAACATGAAACCATCTCCACAGGACAACCAAATGACTGATAATGTCAAAAAAGCTTGTAAGATCATGGAGATAAACTTTCTCGATCACATTATAGTGACAACGGAAGGCTATTACAGTTATGCCGATGAAGGTGGATTATAGTTTTACTTGTTGAGGTCAAAAGGATATTCACTTTCTGTATTTGTGAATGTTCTTTTGATTATCAGCACTTTATGTTTTCAGATAAAATCAGATCACCTGAAAACATTCACTTACATAGTTAAACCAACAAAACAGAACATATTATGAGTTTGAAATATTCTAACACAACAGCCGATTACATGAATTGGGACGAAATGACAAATCTCGTTCGGAAACTTGCTAAGGATGGTAATCACAAAGCATCGTTGCTCATTGCAATCGGTTCATTTTGGGGCTTGCGCATTTCGGATATACTCGCACTTAGATGGAGAGATATTTTAAATGTGGATGAGTTTACCATACCAGAAAAGAAAACAGGTAAGAGCAGAACGATACGGATCAATCCACAGTTAAAACGACATATCGCTGAATGTTATGAGCTGATCAGTCCGATTAATTTTAACTCACCGATACTTGTTTCTCAAAAAGGTACAGTGTTCACAGTCCAACGTATTAACGTCATACTGAAAGAGGTTAAGACGAAGTACAAGGTAAATGTCAAGAATTTTAGCTGCCACTCACTGCGTAAAACTTTCGGTAGAGAAGTATATAATCAGAACAGTGAAAATGCTGAAATGGCATTGGTAAAGTTGATGGAACTGTTTAACCACAGTTCTGTGATGATTACTAAGCGATATTTAGGATTACGACAGGAAGAGATTTTGCAAGCATACGATTCTCTATCTTTCTGATCGCTTAAGCTGTTCTCTGATATCATATAAGAAGGATTCAAAATCGTCTTCATTGACAGAAGGGTCATTCTTTCTTATCCTTATCAGTTTTTGTCCACAAATACCACAGATTCTATCTTTAATAGAATCTTTCTCCTTTTGTTCGTTTGAGTCGTGATATGTACTGTCTAATTCAAAAAAATAAACCGGAAGATAGTTCTTAAACGGCTCAAACACAACAAAATCTATTGATGATCTAAAAAAATACTCTTGTTCTCTTAGCGCAAGTTCAGATTTTATATCCTCAAATCTAAAGATACAGCTAAGAGATACGTTCGGATAAATTTGGTAAGTTGGGAATACCCTTTTGAGGGCTAAGTAAAATTCTGTTTCTTGGGGTGAGTTAAACAAGTCTTTTCGATGGTCGTTGTTTGCATTGGCATTTTGGGTCTGTGCTGTTATCAAGTCTTGCCGCGAATGAGCCAGAGTCTGAGGTGCATCTTTTTCATGCAGTTCGATGATACTATTGCATTCTGGATTTTCAGGACAAAGCTTAGCGTAATTGTAACAATAAGACGGGTTTTCTTTATGTTCACCTATTATGGCTAATACGATACTTTCTAATTGCACATCGGACAGGGATATATGCCCATTGATATTTAGCATGATAATCTGCTCAAGACTTTCAGCAAAATCACTATCAACAACAAGGTCTTTTGATCTTTGGGCTATCTCCTGAAGAGTTATCGTAAGTGCATGGGAAAGCATGGGGTCTGATTTTATCAGATCCTTATGATCATGGAATTGACGGATTATACTTTTCCAGTTCTTTTCTTCCAACAACCTATAAATATCCTCTTGGTCTATCTTAGTCATATCACATAACCGTTTTTAAGCATGAAGACACAAATGTACTTATTTTACTCTCTGCTATAACGGTATAAGAGAAGTAATTTGCAGAGCCATAGACTATACAAATACTTTTTTACTACCTTTGTATTAATTCTCAGCCACTAAAGCGTTGGAGGGAGAGAAGGACATAACGAGAAGCATTCTAAGATATTACTCCGTATAGAAAAATCGCCAGTTTTTCAACACTGAACAATGAGTAATAGCGACAGAAATGCTCCGCTTTTTTATGTGTACGTACTCCATGATGGGGATGTTATCATAAAGGGCGGGGTCTGTTCGCTTATTTGTTCAGTGGATTTCTGGCGATACCTCTATACGGATAAGGATTAAAGAACAGTTCCCCGCTTCTTTTTTTTATAACCGCTCCCATTGGGGAATAGGGAGCGTAAATACATATTATTATGAGGAAAACCTTTTTTATATTAATTACATTTCTATGTATATCGTCATTTATTCATTCAAAAGAATATGTTTACTATGATGATTTAAGGATCAAATTATTAGTCTATGACGATATCAAATCTACAATAACTCATAGAGGAGAATCTTACAGAGTTGAAAAAAACGAACGAGACAACAATCTAGTTGTGTTTCATTGCATGAAAGGGAAAGATGAAAAAGTAAAATTTGAATTGCTTAAGATTGAAAATTATTATAAATTATCAGTATATAAGCAAACAATCGATCGCAAATGGGGGAATCCAGATGTTTATAAAATTATTAATATTGATATTTGCAGTTCAAAAACTGGAATTTCAGTTTCGGAATATTTTATCTATGGGGTCAATGCTGAAAGAGATGAAAAATTTGATAAAGCAATTAGTTATTATAAAGAGGCTTTGTCTTTAGACCCTGATCATTATTGGTCGAATAACAATATTGGATATGTGTATTACATTATAAAAGAATTTTACGCATCTATTAATTATTCAAATAAAGCTATCAGTATAGATCCCGAAAATCCTTTTCCATACGGTGCTCTTGGACGTTGCTTCGTTGAATTGGGAAAATATGATGAGGCTTTAGCTTATTGTCAAATGGCAATAGAAAAAATGGAGAAGTACAATAAAATTGCTTCCCCAGAGCATCTTTATGACAATAGTGAGCCGTATTTTGTTATGGCTTTTGCATATGATAGATTAAAAGATTATGAAAAGTCAATATTATGCATGTCTGAATCTGCACGATTGGGAAATGTTGATGCTAAAGAGAAATTGAACAAGCTAAAAAACAACAATTCATCACAACAGGAAGCAAATCCAAATTCAAACAGTTTAAAAAAAGATAAAAATTTTAAAATAGAATAGACATGAAAAATATTTTATTTTTACTTTTGATACTTACTGCCTCATGCAGTGAATCATTAAAGGATATTACAAAGAAGACAGAAGAAGCCACATTCATCATATATACTTATGATGAGTTTGGAAGTCCAAACGGATCAGGGTCTGGATTCTTCATTGACAATGAAGGAACAGGTATTACTAACTACCATGTTTTAGATGGGAGTGTAAAAGCGGTAATAAAAGAAAGCAATGGAATGGAACATGAGATAGACAGAGTTATTGCTTCTGACAAAAATTGGGATATAGTTAAGTTCTCCATTAAAAAATCAGACAACCAGCGATTTAAGTATCTAAAATTTGCTAATAAAAAAGTCGAGAAAGGAGATGTTGTTTATAATATTAGCAGCCCATTAGGCTTAGAAAGTTCTGTTTCAGAAGGAATTGTGTCATCTATTAGAACGGACAAGTCACACGGCGAAATAATACAGACAACTACCCCTATATCACCGGGAAGCAGTGGAAGTGCATTGCTTAATAGAAAAGGTGAGGTGTTTGCTGTTGCGACATTCGTGAGGACTGGAGGTCAAAATCTTAATTTTGGTGTACAAATTGATAAAGATCGAATAGTAAACCTAGACAAAAGCGATTTTGACAAGAAGAATAACAAGTTTAATTCTGGCACTAATTTTATTGTTTTAAATATCCCGTCAGATAATAGTGCAGATATAGTTCTTAATGCAATTGAATTCGGAAGTTCCACAACTACTCTGTATTTGAGCTATACCCATTTGAATTTAATGGGCAGCGAAAATTATTATCTGTGGTGTGAGTTGAATAAAAAAGAAAATGGATTTTTCATAGAAGATATGGATACAAAGATGGAATATTATGTTTCATCTTCAACTTTAGGTCTAAATAAGGGGAATGCAACAGAGATAAATTTAGCGTCCACGGTGAAGTTTAAAGTGTATTTTCCTGCTATTCGGAATGACATAAATCATATAAATATTTATGGATGCGGAAAAAAAGATCGTCGTTGGCAGTTCAAAAATATAGATTTAGAGAAATATAAACTGAAAATGAATGTAAATTTTGAGGATTATACACGAGATTACGCCCTCGCTTATTTGCGGGAAGGTTATTTTAACGATGCTCAGAATTTGCTGCTGGAATTAGTGGAAAACAACCCTGATGACGTGATTGCATTAAATACTTTAGGAGTGTTGTCTTATATCGCTGATAACAATAATGATGCTCTAAATTATTTTACAGAAGCTATAGAGTATAACCCAAACGAAGAACTTTCCTATGTTAATCGACATGTTGTTTATAAGTATCAACAGAATCATTCTGCTGCAATGGAAGATATTACAAAAGCGATAAATATCGAGCCTGATCAGATGGATAATTTAGTATATCGGGCCTCATTATATATGGAATTGGAAGATTGGAGGAATGCAAAAAACGATTTAGATATAGCTCTATCATCCGAAGACTTCAATAAAGATGCAGGTGTTTATTACTATAGGGTTTTTGTAAATGCACATTTAGAGAACTGGAAAGAGGCTTGCAAAGACATCTACACAGCATTCAATTTGACAGATGATGAAGAACTTGAAAAGAACTTGCAAGACCTTTGGAAGCGCTGTGGATGCCGTTGATCGTGCAAACCCAAATAAGATAAAGAGGGCTTTATGGATGAGAATAATTCAAAAAATAATATGGGGTGTTGGTTCGCCATTATTATTGGAATAATAGTCGGTATAGCTACCGGTTATATCGCTATTCCTGTTGCTTTAGTTATAGGAGCAGTGGTTGTTCAATTATTGAGTAAGAAGTAATATAGTGAACAGTGATGTGGTTAAGAAAATTGCAAAAAGTATTAACAAGTAATACATAGCATTATGATAACATTTCTAATAATAATAACAACGATCGCAGTTACTACAATGATGATAGTTCTAAAAAAGGAGAAGAAGGAAGAGAATGACGATAGTAAGTTAACACGGATAGAACTTGTTGTCGCTGTTCTAAAGCGAATAGGTTGCCAACCTGAATTTGAAGATGATCAAATAACATTCACTTATAAGGAACAAGTTTTTACCATAGATGCTGGAAACGAGTATCTATTTATCAAGATTTGGAGAATATGGGGATCGCGTGCGCATTTAGACAGTAATATTACACTACTTAAAGAAGCTATTAATATCACAAACAGAGTAACTCTGACAACAATCGTTTACACCACCGATGAAGAAGAAAATCTATTGGGAATCCACTTTGGGATAAGCATACCCTTCACTCATCAAATTCCAGATATCGATAATTGCTTACGTGCAATTCTGGATAATTCATTTGAAACTGAAGAAAAACTTCGTGAAGAATTTGCATCTTTAATTGCAGCACCCTCTACAAAATCGGAAAACAGCAAAAGAGTAAGAATTAAAGGATTTAGCAAATAGTGTCCGGATCAGTTCTAAAGTTATAGGTGCTATGATTATAGAAATCGCTTACAGAAACATACACCTACGAAGTGATAGAGTAATGACAACCAATGGAACAGCTTTTGAGAAAACACGGCTATACCCCATCTCCGAAAGTTGTCTCTTACATTATATTATATAGAGATCAGAAAAAATAGTATTAACTTCGTGACGAGATGGTGACCAAATAAGTGCTTATTCCGCTTATCTGCCGCCATGTCACAAAAAACAAGGTAAAGGAGAGACTTTATTTTGAGTTTAACTTCTGATAAACAGTTGTTTGCTGAATATGATTTACTTGTACCCCATTGTATGACCGACACAATGGGTCGTATGCACGGTGACGCTCAGTTCGCAGGTTCTTCATCCGTTCCCGCTCACGTGGAAATGATGGGCTTCCTCGGCATGGGTAACAACCCGATGGTAGGTGCTACCGTGGCTGTGGCTGTGGCTATCGAGCAGGCTTGCAAGTAATCGTAACCGATTTACCGCAAACATAAACTCCTGCAACCAAATGGTTGCGGGAGTTTTTTATTTTCGTCAATATGCTCCCCTATATCAACCCTTTTTCCTACCTTTGCCATTGTCTCATCCGTCAAAAGCGTTTGTAGAGGATGGGAGTACATAGTTATTGAGAAGCGTTTAGGAATTATACTTGTCTAAGAAAATCGCCAATTTTCAGAAGCCGAACAAGTGATTAACAAACGTTCTCATGCCTTTTGGATTAGTTACCACGTTGTGGCAGTTATATCCCAAATGGGCGTGGGACTGCTGTTATATTTGTTCGGTGGGTGTTTGGCGATACCTCTTAGACAGATAGGATTTTGCAGCTCCCGCGCTTCTGTTTTATAGACGGCTCATCCCCGGGAGCGGATGGGAGCAACAGGACTCATTATGCTAACGGACGCTGATTTGCCAAGAGTGTATATCATCTCTGCTTATACCGACGACATGGATACGGCCGCCTATCCGGTCGGCACCCTGCTGAAAGAATTTGCCACCCGGGGAACGATCGTTGTAACCCCTGCCTGTGTGGAATATACCTTCGACCCCTGCCGGAACGGGGGAGTAGGATGCTTGCATGCCGTGTTCAGCCAACCCCTGACGGAGATCGACTACCGGCATCACCGCTTCTTTTGTGAAGAAACCGATACCTTGCTGTCTGAAGGAAGATTGGCGGACGGCCGATGTGTGTTGATCGACGAGTCGCCCGCCGATGCCTGCTGGAGTTACTGGGTGATCGAACATATCCGCTGACACCCTCCTGCCGCGACGTTTTTGTTAGTCCACCCGCACCTTGAAGATGGCTTTCAGTACCCGTCCCTGTAGGTTCTCAGGCGTCTGCATCAATGGTGCATGGGCGTCGTTGGGGAAGAAAACGACGAACTGTCCGGGGTGGAGCACGAAGCAGGTATCCGGAGCATCGGAGTAGAAGAGGATGTCTTTGTCGGCATTGTACGGCGCCAATGGGCAGAGCCCATCCATACGTTCTTTCCAGCCGAAGGCTTCGGCGCCGTCCAGGATCACCTGGATGTCTATATAGGCATCATGGGCTTCGAGTTTGGCATTCTCTTTCGTTTTCAGGTCGTTTTCCGAAACGGAGACGAACAGATTGTCGCCATCAATCGGATAACGGCCGGGAGACAAGCTCTTCAGGTCTGTCTCCGCGAGGAAAGAAACGACCTGTTCAAAGCGCCGGTGCAGGCAGGCGTAGTGGGCGAAATGGGCACATGAGTCGATGATCATATCTGTAAATGTATGGATTCGTTGCGAAAATACGGATTATCGGCCATTGTACCAAGCATTTCGAATTAACAGTATTTACAAGCCGCCGATAAACAAACGAAAGGAACCTGCTGTTATAGTATAGAACGCCGAAAGTAAGGATATTTCCATTATACGCATCCTCAACATTTACATTAATCATTAATTATGAAAACAAGTCAGATGCATCCCCCGCCGGTTGCCTTCCCGGTGGATCCCAATTGGACAGCCGTTCCTCCGCGTGAAGCCTTTTTCCGGTTGGGCCTCTTCGGTATCCGGGAGTGTAAGCGGGTTGCCAGTCACGATTACGGGATCTGTGGTGTTCCGGAGAAGAACGGCATCGCCAGCCGCTTCGAACAATATGTGGACGACGACAACACCCTGCCGGGAATCGCGCTGTTGTGGGATACCTACCGCTATGGCATTGATCAGCATGGGTTTGATCCCGACGACTGGGTGTATGAGCTGACCTGCGGCGTCATCGGCACACAAGCTCCCTCTCCAGTATATGTCCGGACACTGGCTGAGGTGGTCATACATGATTTCCTGATGCAGGAGATGTGCCAGCAAAAGGTGCATTACCGCCGTACGCACGATCTCTTTACCACCGAAGGCGGTACCGCCGCCGTTGGTTATGTGTTTGATTCGCTGGTGAACAACCACCTGCTTCGGCAAGGCGATACGATCGCGATCGGCGTACCGGCTTTTGCCCCGTTCCTGGAGCTTCCGGCACTGGATCGGTACCGGTTCCATGTGGTCTATATCCACGGTTCAGAACGGGATACATCCGGCAATGCCACCTTTCAGTATGCCACCACGGAGATCGACAAGCTGAAAGACCCGTCCGTAAAATGTTTCTTCGTAACGAATCCTTCCAACCCCATGTCGGTGGCGATAGACCGGTTGGGATTGCATTACCTGTCGGAGATGGTGAGACGGTATAATCCCGGACTGATGATCATCACCGATGACGGGTATGGTCCCTTTGTGCCGGCTTTTCATTCGCTGTTGCGCGAGCTACCCCATCATACGCTATGCATCTATTCTTTCTCGAAGTATTTCGGGGCGACGGGATGGCGGCTTGGGGTGGTTGCCCTGCATAAGGAGAATGTGTTCGACAGGAACCTGGCGGAGCTGCCTCCTCACCTCCGGGAAGAAGCGGACCGGCGATATGGGGGACTGCCGGCATCGGGCGGTACATTTATCGGCCGCCTGGCAGCCGATAGCCGGCCGGCCGTACAGGGTTATCTGGCCGGGTTGTCTCTGCCTCAACAGATCCAGATGATGCTCTTTGCCGCTTTCGCCCTGCTCGACAGGGAGAATAAATATAAACGGATGTGCATGAACAGGGTGCGTACACGTTACAACCTCTTCCACAAAGGACTGCGACTGCCCGTCCTCCCCGATCCGAACAGGGCGGCGTACTACAGCGAGTTTAATGTGTTGGACTGGGCCAGGCGCCATCATGGGAAGGGGTTTACGGATTTCCTTACGTCGCGCTTTGATCCGGCGGATATCGTTGCCCGGCTGTCGGAAGAAAAGGGGATTGTCTTGCCGGTAGGAGGCCGTATGGCGGCTCCCGAATGGTCGGTCCTGCTCTCGATGGCTCACTTCGACAACGACGACTATGAAGCCATCGGCCAGACGCTTCTGCGTATCCTGGAGGAATATGTATCAATGTGGCGAAACGTGAAAAAATAGGTCCGTTCCGGGTGAACCGTTTCCCGGAGCGGATGGTTATAGTATATAACGGTTTAAAAAGTACAAATAGTAATCAGTAAAAAAGCGAATAGCATGAATACAACTAAAAAGCCGGGCTTGTCCGAAAACAAAGAAATTTCCGCTTTTATCGGGAAAGTGGCATCCTTCAATACCAGTCTGAAGATGTATCATTGGCACGTAACCGGGCTGGGAAGTTATGCCATCCACATGGCGATCGACCAGGCGTTGGAAACACTGTTGGGTGTGACCGACCGACTGACGGAAACGTCGTATGCCCTGAACGGCGCTTTACATATCACGGTACCGGAAACCACCCTTCCCGAAAACCTCGTGAAGCATGTGGCTGATTTCTACGCCCATATTGAGGCGTCGCGTCCGTTGTTCAGCGAACCGTTCACCCAATCCATCCTGGATGATTATCAGGAGGGGTTGCAACAACTGTTGTACCGTCTGGAACGACTCGAATAATCGGCGATGGGCAAAGCGCGATCACAGGATGTGTTGCTGTGGCTGGTGGCGGTGGGTTTTTTCATGCAAACGCTGGATACCACGATTGTCAACACCGCCATTCCCAGCATGGCGGCCAGCCTGGGCGAAAGTCCCCTGCGCATGCAGGCTGTGATCGTATCCTATGCCCTCGTCATGGCTATCCTGATCCCGGCAAGCGGATGGTTGGCGGATAAGTTCGGCACGCGCCGGGTGTATCTGTTGTCGATCTTCCTCTTTACGCTGGGGTCTTTTTTATGTGCCAGTTCGCAGAACCTGACACAACTGATCCTGTCGCGCATCGTTCAGGGAATGGGCGGCGCCATGTTGCAACCGGTAGGACGGTTGGTGGTGCTGAAAGCGTTCCCGAACGAAAAATTCCTGCGGGCCATGAGTTTTGTCACCATCCCCGGGTTGATCGGTCCCTTACTGGGTCCCACACTGGGCGGATGGCTGTCGCAAACCTTTTCCTGGCATTGGATCTTCCTGATCAATATACCTGTGGGGTTGATCGGGTTTGTATGCTCACTGATCTATATGGATGATTTCCGGGTGCCGCGGGTGAACCGTTTTGATATCAGCGGCTTCCTGATGGTGGCGTTCGGGATGGTCAGCGTCTCGTATGCCCTGGATGGGGTGGTGGAACTGGGATTGCGGCAGGCTACAGCCATCCTGCTGGTGATTATCGGGCTGGTAGTGTTGGTGGCGTACTGGCTGTATGCTTCCCGGAAGCAGGAGCCGCTTTTCCCGCTCCGGTTGTTCCGGGTGCCGACGTACAGGGTAGGGATCCTGGGTAACTTCTTTTCACGGATAGGGATCAATGGCAGCCCGTTCCTGTTGCCGTTGTTCTTCCAGGTGGGACTGGGGTATTCACCCTTGCATTCAGGACTGTTGATGTTGCCCGCGGCCGTCGCCGGTATCCTGGTGAAGGGCCTGGGCATATCGCTGATCAAACGGATCGGTTACCGGAAAACGCTGACGTTGAATACGGTACTGATCGGGCTTATCCTGGCGAGCTTCAGTATGCTGTCGGCCTCCGAACCCTTGTGGTTGTTGCTGCTACAACTGTTTCTGCTGGGAGGGGTCAATTCGTTGCAGTTTACGGCGATGAATACCATTACGCTGAAAGATCTCAGCGGGTCAAACGTCAGTAGCGGCAATAGCCTGTTGTCGATGGTGATGATCTTCACGATGAGCCTCGGCGTGGCGATTGCGGCGGCTTTGCTGTCGCTCTTCCAGCATATGGCCGAAGCGCGACAGCATCCGGATGCGTTCTATGCGTTCCATGCAGTTTTTATCTGTATGGGGGTGATATCGGCGGTAACAGCCGTGATCTTTACCCAACTGCCTGATGATGGCCCGGGTGCAAGGGCCTCATAGAAACTATTTCTCTTTTTTTCAATGCAATGGCCTTCATCGGGACAATTTGCTGCCGGATGTATGATCTTTTAATAACGACATACGATCCTTCTGTTGCAGCGAAGCCGAACATTTAGTTGTTCCACCCGGATGGAATACATGTCCCACCCGGCTGGAACATATGTTCCACCTGGCTGGAACACGTGTCCCACCCGGGTGGAACAACTAAACCGGTAGCATCATTGCAACAGAATCTCTATATGCTGTCAATACGTGTTTATAATGTATGCGATAGCGGTGTAAGCAGCAGATAGGAACTGCTTACGCAACAATCCCGGCACGCCTTTTTATCCCGTTCCACTCCCTCCAGAAACAAGTTCAGGCGAACACCTTGCAGCGTCCGCCTGATTCCTGTGAAAGCATTTCCCAATGCATCCGTCAGTAGGGATATTATATACCGAAAAAAATTATGTTTGTTACCTCAATGGCTAACCTACACTTATTTCACTTCCTTTCCTTCCGCATCCAAGATCACTGTCTTTTCGCTTTTGTCGGCCTTGGTGACGAGGGTCACTTTGGCTTGATGGGTGGAAGCGTTGTACTCAATCTTTTTCACATCACAGGTCTGCTCGTGCGCTTTAACAGCGGCCTGTTGTTTCTCGTTCAGCGCGCTCAACTCAACTTGTTTCCACTCTTCCTGCTGGATTACGGTCACTTCCGTGCCGGCCGGATGTACGCGTTCAATACTTAACTGTGCAATGGCGAACGATACAGTTGCCATAATCAATGCTGCTGATAAAATCAACTTCTTCATGACGTTTACTTTTTAGTTAATACTTAAAGACTAATAACCTATTAAAACCTTTCTAATATGCCAGATAAGTTACAAGCGGCGTGCCAAAAGGAGGGATATGTCTGAAGAAAGATGTATAAGTGGCTTTATTACAGGGGAATATATTTTTACTTCGCCTTTCCGAACCCTCTTGTGGAAAGTGTGGAAAGTGTGGAAGCTTCCACGGGGTACCTGGGGAAAAAAGGGCGTATCAAAAGCCTGCCCACTCCATTAATCATTAATCATTAATCACTAATCATTCCCCTTTATTCTTTATCTTTACCCCCTAAACATCCTGGCTTATGAAGGAGAATGTCGAATCGGGCATCCGCTTTAAAGTGGCGCTGATCTATCTGGTGGTGGCTGTCGTCTGCGGCGGCATGGTGTTGTATGTGTATAACCTGCGGGAAAACATAGGCGACCAGAAGGCGGATATCGAACAGTATTACCGGGCGCTTAACCTGACGAACGACCTGGTGTTTACCGTCAACGAGGCACAGTCGGAAGCCAACTTCTACGTGGCTACCCGTAACGATGCGCACCTCAGCCGTTTCCGGCGCAAAAGAATCGAGGTGGAGCGGCTGATCGATTCCCTCCGTGTGCTGTCCCACCAGGAAACAAAGGATACGCTGCTGATACAGGTGAGCCGGCTATTGCGTGATAAAGGGCGGATCGTATCGGGACTGGGACAGGAGTTTACCAATCAGAATCCGGTGGATACGATCAGCCAGCGCCTGCAATCGCTTGATTCCCTGTTGCGGTCGGATCCGGTGGTGGTAACTACCACTATCACGGATACGGTGGTGCAGACTACTCCTAAAAAGAAATTCTGGGAACGCCTTTCCACTGTCTTTTCGCCAGACCGTTCGGTCGATACGCTGAAAACGGTACAGACACAGGTGGTGGATTCGATGCGTCTGTCCACCCGGGAACGGGCGGATATCCTGTCTGAAATGAGTGTGATGACCGAACTGGCCAGCATCGATTATACCAGCCGCATCACCGCCATTGAACAGCAGGTGAGCCGTCTGATCCATACCGACCAGCAGTTGTCTGCCCAGCTTTCGACGCTGCTCAATGCACTGTCTAAGCAGACCCTGGCGTCCACCCTCGGCGGTATCCGGGAAAGCGAGCGGCTGATCAGGGAGAATTATACCTTTTCCGTTATCGGGGGAGCGGTGGCGTTGGGGCTTATCCTGTTGTTCGTTATCCTGATCATCAGCGATGTAAACAAAGGAAAAGCCGCCCGCAGGGCATTGCGGCAGATCATGGATACACGCCACCGGTTATTCCTGTCGGTCTCCCACGACATCAAGACGCCGCTCAATTCCATCTCCGGTAGTGTGGAAGGATGGAAGAGCGACCGGTTGGTGCCGGTCGAACAGGCGGTATCGGTCGAACAGTCGGCTTCCCACATCCTGGCGCTGATGAACAACCTGCTCGAATTTTCCAACCTCGAACAAGGGACACAGACCGTTTCCGAAAGCGATTTCAACCTCCATGCCCTTTGCCGCGAGATAGCGGCGATGTTCGAACCGCTGGCCCGGTGCAAACAACTGGGCTTCGAGAGCGAGTTCCGCATGGACCGGAACCTGCGGGTGCGTGGTGATGTGCTGAAGATCAAACAGGTGGTGATCAATATCCTTTCCAACGCCATCAAATACACACCCCGGGGAAGCATCGGTTTCCATGCCGCTTACCTGCACGGCGGGAACAAGCCGCTGGCTTTCTTCCGGATTGCCGATACCGGCGCGGGCATACCTGCCGATCAGATGGACAAACTGTTCATGCCTTTCCGGCGGGTGGAGAAAAACAACGACCTGGCAACGGGAAGCGGCCTGGGCATGTATGTGGTGAAGGGAATCACCGATCTGCTGGATGGAGGGATACATGTCCACTCCACCGAAGGGGTGGGCACGACGGTGGAGGTGAGCATTCCCGTACATACGGCCAAAGAGCCGTGTGCTTCCGACCGGTCGGCTATACATAATATATTGGTGGTGGACGACGATCCCGCCTTACTGGTTGTGCTTAATGATCTGTTTGTCCGCCTGGAACGGCCTGCCCGCACCTGCAACAAGCCGGACGAAGTCGCCCCTCTGTTGGATGCGCAGGCGTTCGACCTCGTGGTGACGGATATGGAGATGGGAACGGTGACGGGGATCGATATCCTGCATACCGTCCGCCGCCTGCAACCCAATGCGCGGGTGGTGGTCATGACCGGAAGGGGTGATTACGATGCCGACAGGGCTTCGTGCGACGGATTCGATGGCTATCTCCCCAAACCTGTCGGCCGTGCCATGCTCGGGGAGTTGTTGGGAGTAGCCACGACTGATGCTGTCGGCGGTTTCGAATCGCTGGAAGAGTTGTTTGGCAACGACCGGGAAGCCATCGCCGAGGTGCTGGCTGTCTTTGCCGCCTCTACCGAAGAGAATCTCACCCGCCTGCGCTCTGCATTGGACATCGCCGATTTTGCCGCCGCCCAGGCTGTTTGCCACAAGATGCTGCCCATGTGCGAACAGGTGGGCGTCGTTTCCTGCCTCGATACCCTCCGCCTGATGGACAGCCTGCGCGGCCAACCAACCGATGCCCTCCCGGATTGGCCACAACGTATCGCCACCCTTCTTGTCGAGGCTGAAAAGACGCTTGCGGATATCCGGAAGGGGTATTTGATGTAGTGAGGGCTCAAGGATTGCAATAAGCGGTGTCTGATATACGCGGAATGAAAAATCCTTTGATACAGTTCGGATTTCGCACGCATATCTGTATGTGGTTTTTTTCTTTGAACCCAGCATTAGGATATACATCATGTCCTTCCCAAAAAACGCCGCGTACGGAATCGAAAGGAGGATAACCTTTGTCCTTGTTGAATGTATGGGCGGTTTCTATCACTGCACAATCCAGGTTTCGTTGTAACAGGTCTATGGATTGGCCACTTGCTCTGTTGACAGGTAAGGACTGCCCTTGTAATTGACAGGTAGTTTCCAGAATACTGTAAAAGCGTGGTAGTAGCGACAGGTAGGACGAATCAATCAGGTCAAAACAATATCCTAAGTCTATAAAAGCGCCTAATACAGCTGGAGCAAGTAGCTTATTATCACGTATTTTTTTCTCTTCGGCAAAAGCCAGAGCCCTTTGGACATTATTCTCCCAGAAATATAAGCCATAGCCCAACCAGTCGTAACTGTTTTTTTTCACAGTCATGACGGACTCTCCCGTCACAATAGCGTCTCTGACTGATTTATCGCATCCGTGAAAACCAATAATCAGGTTTCTGCATTTGGAATACATAGGTCGGTTTTGGTGGTTGGGTTATTCTATGCTTCCATGTCGATAAGATACTGTTTTCTTGTTTTCACGATAGGCTGATGTGATCCGGCCATGACTATTGATGATTCCTGCACGCATCAGAAATCTGGTTGCTTCTTTGGTGCTGGAAGTAACCTGTTGCTTGTAAGCCTGTATCTCCTCAAGAGTAATGACAGGCTTACCAAAAGGAACTGTTTTTGTCTTACGATTTTGTGGCATAGTTATGATTTTCTGTTTACTTGTTTGATGCTGTAAAGATACGATACGGCGACTTATTACAACCAATAGCAGGCACTTTTTATAAAAATTTTAACAGATTTTTATCAGATCCCCATCCCGAACCGGTGCATCATATTATATAAGGTTTTGCGGTCGATCTTGAGGAGTTTGGCGGCGAGGGTTTTGTTGCCGTTGGCGCGGCGGACAGCGGTTTCGATCTGTTCTTTTTGTTCTTCATCCGTGCCGGGACGGAGCACCATCTCCTGGCTGAGCAACGGGTCGGAGAGGATCGGCAGGTCGGAAGGGGTTATCACATCTCCTTCGGCAAAGAGGGCTGAGCGGCGGACTACATTGCGCAGTTCCCGCAGGTTGCCTCCCCAGTAATAATTCCGGAAGATATCCAGTGTGTCGGCGGTGAACGAACGGATCTGTTTGCCTAATTCGCTGTTTGCCTGTTGGAGGAAGTGGGATGCGAAGAGTTCGATATCTTCCTTCCGTTCGCGCAGGGCAGGCATGACGACGGAAAACTCATTCAGCCGGTGATACAGGTCTTCGCGGAAACGGCTCTGAGCGATCGCATCCGGCAGGTTCTCGTTGGTGGCAACAATGATGCGCACATCTACCGGGATATCGGTAGCCGATCCTACGGGGCGTACTTTCCTTTCCTGCAGGCATCGAAGCAACTGTACCTGGACCTCATATGATAAGTTGCCGATTTCATCGAGGAATACCGTGCCGCCGCCCGCCTGTTCAAACACCCCTTTCTTATCGGATATGGAGGAGGTAAACGAGCCTTTCAGGTGACCGAACAATTCACTCGGCGCCAGCTCACGGGAGAGGCTGCCACAATCGACGGCGATAAACGACCCTTTCGACCGATGGCTCAGTTCATGGATGCGACGGGCGGCAAACTCTTTGCCCGTACCACTTTCGCCGAGGATAAGGACAGACATCAGCGTGGGCGCTACCTTTAGCAACAGATTGTCCAGTTCGCGTGCCGCCCGGCTGCTGCCGATGATGTGCGACGGGGAGGAGGGAGGGATAGCCTGCTTCGGCTGAACGGCACGGGTCTGCCCTCCCAACGCCTGTTCGATCTTTTCTTTCAGGGCGGTGTTGTTGACCGGTTTCTGCATGAAGTCGAAAGCCCCCAGCTTCATCGCGGCAACGGCCGTCTGTATCTCGCCGTAACTTGTCATGATGATGAAAGGGATCGGGCGCTTTTGTTCGCGGATCCAGGAGAGGAGCATGATACCATCGTCGTCGGGCAGGCGCAGGTCGGAAAGCACCAGGTCGAAACAACCCGATGCAATCTCTTTCTTTGCCGCATCCACCGTGCCGCATAACACGGCTTCAAATCCATTCCGTCCGAACCAGTGTTTCAGCATGGTGCCGAAGCCGGTATCGTCTTCCACGATCAGTATCCTGCGATCCGCCATGATCTTGTCTCAGTCAGTTATTCCTGTATATATATAATGGAAGAAAACCGTTCTTACCCGATATACGTCTCCATCAGCTTGGCTTTCGGCGAAGGGGTGAGGGTGACGGATTGGGTATCGGCGGGGATGAGGACGGTCTGTCCCTGATGGATGGTCAGCGTATTCCCTTTGTTGTCACGAATGGCTGCATGACCTTCCATGCAGATATAGACAACGAAAGAGTCGAGTGAGGCGAAGTCGCGTTCCATCGGCTGGTCCAGTTCCAACAGGTTGGTAGTGAAATACCGGCATTCCACCAGGCCGACAGCCGTGTTGGGATGTACCGAATAATGCGTACGATAGTCGGGCTGACAGGTGTAATCGATCGCATCCTTGGCCAGTTCCGTATGCAGTTCGCGTCCGTTGCCGTTGGCATCCTTGCGGTTGTAGTCGTAGATGCGGTAGGTGATGTTACTGGTTTGTTGGATCTCGGCGATGAAACAGCCGGCTCCGATCGCATGTACCCGTCCCGCCGGGAGGAAAAAGACATCCCCTTCCGCCACGTCGTACCGCTGGAGCACATTCATGATCGTATTGTCTTCCACCTGATGTACATACCCTTCGGGTGTGATCTGGCGGGAGAAACCCGAATAGAGTCCGGCGCCTTTTTCAGCTTTGATCACATACCACATCTCTGTCTTTCCAAAAGAGTTGTGGCGTTTTTTTGCCAACTCGTCGTCGGGGTGTACCTGGATGGAGAGGTCGTCGCGCGCATCGATAAACTTGATCAACAGCGGGAAGGTCGTGCCGAACTGTTCGATCACTTTGCCGCCGGTCAACTGTGCCCCGTAGGTCTGTATCAGTTCATCGATCGTTTTCCCTTCCAGATCGCCGTTCGCCACGGCGGAATAATTGCCTTCCACGTGCGACAGTTCCCAACTCTCCCCGATACCGTTTTGTACCGGTGTAATTTCCTTAAACGGACATATAGCCGATCCTCCCCAGATAATCTCTTTCAGGATAGGCTTGAAAATAAATGGATATAACATAACTAATTGAAACTTATTTTACTTTTCGTAAGACTACGGCGCTACGGGCAGGGATATACACTTTGAGCCATTCTTTCTTCTCCTTTTTATAGAGAGGGTCAAAGTGGGTGGAGTGGCGCACGGTGTCGTCCGCCAAACCAAATCCTCCGAAGCGGGTCGCATCCGTATTGAGTACCACTTCGTATTCGCCTACCGGGGTAAGGAAACCATAATCGGTATAGGATTTATCCGGACTGAAGTTGAAGATGAACAGCAGGTCTTTGCGCATATATGCCAGGATCTGGTCGCCGTCGCTATCCCAAATCTTCTGGATGGGAATTTGTTGGAAATTCTTTACACTGCCGATCAGGTCAAGCATTTCGCGGTCGAAGTCGCCGAGGAAATGATATTTCAGGTTGTAGTTGTCCACCAGGTCCCACTGCCGGCGTGCATACTTATGCGACCAGCCGTTTCCTTCCCGCGGGAAGTCGATCCATTCGGGATGGCCGAACTCATTCCCCATGAAATTGAGGTATCCCCCGTTGATGGTTGACGCTGTTACCAGCCGTATCATCTTATGCAGCGCCATGCCGCGTTCCACCGTGAAGTTATGGTCGTTGCTTTGCATGTGCCAGTACATCTCAGCGTCGATAAGGCGGAAGATAATGGTTTTATCACCTACCAGCGCCTGGTCGTGGCTTTCGGCATAGCTGATCGTCTTTTCGTCGGACCGGCGGTTGGTCGTTTCCCACCAGATAGACGACGGGTGCCAGTCTTCGTCGCGTTTCTCCTTGATCGTCTTGATCCAGTAGTCCGGTATATTCATCGCCATGCGGTAATCGAACCCATAACCGCCGTCTTCCGTTTGGGCCGCCAGTCCGGGCATACCGCTTACTTCTTCGGCGATGGTGATCGCCAGGGGGTTGACTTCATGGATCAGTTTGTTGGCCAGCGTCAGGTAAGCGATGGCATCGCCGTCCTGATGGCCGTTGTAGTAATCGCCATAGTTGGAGAACGCTTCGCCCAGGCCATGGCTGTAGTACAGCATGGAGGTGACGCCGTCGAAACGGAACCCGTCGAATTGATACTCTTCCAGCCAGAACTTGCAATTGGAAAGGAGGAAATGCAATACCTCATTCTTTCCGTAGTCGAACAGCAACGAGTCCCATGCCGGATGTTCGCGCTTGCCGCCGGTATGGAAATACTGGTGGTAAGAGCCGTCTAAACGTCCCAATCCTTCCGTCTCATTCTTTACGGCATGGCTGTGGACGATATCCATGATGACCGCGATACCCATCCCATGGGCGTCGTCGATCAGTTGCTTCAATTCGTTGGGCGTACCGAAGCGGGAAGAGGCGGCGAAGAAGCTGCTCACATGGTAACCGAACGACCCGTAATACGGATGTTCCTGGATCGCCATGATCTGGATGGTGTTGTAGCCGTCTTTTTTCACACGCGGCAATACGTTCCGGCGGAATTCGTCGTACGTGCCCACCTTCTCTTCGTTCGTCCCCATGCCGATATGGCATTCGTAGATCAGCAACGGGGAAGTATTCGGTTTGAATTTTTTATGTTTGAACTGGTAAGGCAGCAGGGGATTCCATACCTGCGCGCTGAATATCTTCGTACGGTCGTCCTGTACCACACGGCGGATCCAGGCGGGGATCCGTTCGCCCGATCCTCCTTCCCATTCGACGAGGAGTTTGAACAGGTCTTCGTGATGCATTGCTTCTTCCGGCAGGGATATCTCCCAGATGCCATTGGCTCCCGGTGTCATCCGGTACTGCTCGTCTTTCTGCCAGTGGTTGAATGTCCCGACCAGGTAGATCGCGGTGGCATTAGGCGCCCATTCGCGGAAAAGCCATCCGCCGGGCTGTTTGTGGAGCCCGAAAAACAGGTAGCCCGATGCGAAATCGGACAAGGTGGTTTTCCCGTTTCCCGTCAGGCTGTTCTCTTTTTCTTTTACATACTGGTATCTTCCTTCGATGGCCGGAGCATAGGGGGTTAGCCAGGGATCATTTTTGATCAGGTTCAAAGAATCCATACATCTAATTATATTGGTTGTCGCACAAAGATAGGATAATAATCGAAAGCGAATGGACGATTGTTAACTTTTAGTTATTATATTTGCAGAAATACGTGGGGCGAATGAGCAAAGGGACGAAAAGTTTGACGTTTTATTTGTTGATGATCGCTGTCTTTGGGACGTTGATGTATGGGATCGTCAAGCAAGGCGAAGGGCATCAGCTGGATGAGGCAGTTTCGTCCGTTTACGACGCGCCGTCCACCCTGTCCGAAGGCTTTTCCGTTTTTCAGCGCATTCTTCTTGAACATATCGAAACCCCGGTGGGTATCCTGCTGTTGCAGATCATCGTGATCCTCCTGTGTTGCCGCCTGTTCGGATGGTTGTTCCTGAAGATGGGGCAACCTACGGTGATCGGGGAGATCGTTGCCGGTATCCTCCTCGGTCCTTCTATCCTTGGACATTGGTTCCCCGAAACATCCGCCTTTATCTTCCCGGTGGAGTCGCTTGCCAATATCACCATCCTGAGCCAGTTCGGCCTGATCTTGTTTATGTTTGCGATAGGGATGGAGCTTGATATTACCGAGATACGCAAGAAACTAAATGAAACCATCCTGATCAGCCATACAAGCACCATTGTCCCCTTCTTCCTTGGCATGCTGACAGCCCTCTACCTTTACGACGGGTATGCCGATAAAAGCACTCCTTTTATCTCTTTCGCTCTTTTCATCGGGATCGCGATGAGCATTACCGCTTTCCCTGTATTGGCGCGGATCATCCAGGAGAAGGGGTTGACGAAAACACATCTCGGCACGATTTCCCTTGCCAGCGCTGCCAACGGGGATATCACCGCCTGGTGCCTGCTTGCTGTAGTGGTGGCCATCGCCCAGGCGGGCAGTATGCTTAGCGCGCTGTTCAATATCGGTTTCTCCATCCTGTACCTTGTGGGTATGTTTGTGGTCGTGCGTCCTTTCCTGCGGATGGTGGGGAATATTTACCATAACAAGGAGGTGATTGACAAAGGGTTGGTGGCGTTTATGTTCCTCATCCTCGTCACATCGTCATACCTGACCGAGATCCTTGGTCTGCACGCCCTCTTCGGCGCCTTCATGGCGGGAGTGGTGATGCCGGGCAATGTCAAGTTCCGTAAAATTATGACCGAAAAAGTGGAAGATGTAGCGTTGGCGCTGTTCCTTCCCCTGTTCTTCGTATCCACCGGGCTGCGTACCCAGATCGGCTTGCTGAATACTCCTGAATTATGGACGATGTGCGGGATCGTAACCCTCATGGCCATCATCGGTAAGTTCGGCAGCGCGATGGGGGCGGCGCGATTCACCGGAGAGACCTGGAAGCACAGCCTGTATATAGGCGCCCTGATGAATACCCGTGGTCTGATGGAACTGGTGGTGCTGACGATCGGCTATGAGATGGGTATCCTGCAACCCTCTATCTTCGCCATGCTGGTATTGATGACGCTGGTGACTACCTTCATGACCACGCCCTTGCTGTCTGTTATCAAATTCTGCTTCCGCAAGCATGAAAAGTATATGGAGATGAAGGAGCTCGCCCGCCAGGAAGGCATCTTCAAGGTGATGCTGTCATTCGGCCGTGCCAGCAACGGACAGGTGATGCTCGATGTGGCGCACCAGATGTTCTCCCGGGGGAGTAATAAGATGGACCTGACCGCCCTGCACCTGACGGTAGGCCCGGATGTCAACCCGTTGCATACGGATAACTTTGAAGAAGTAAGCTTCGGTCCGATCCTCTACGGCGCCAAGAAGCTGGGGATGCAAATCCATACCCGTTACGAAGTATCGACCAATGCCGGTATGGATATCTGCTCGATCGTCAACAACGAAGGGTATGACTTCCTGCTTGTAGGAGCCGGTATCTCGATGAGTAACCTCCCCGATGATGTGGAGGCGAATAAGTTCCGCGCCACCTATCGCAAATATACCAAACACTTCGTGTCCGACTCCTGGTTCAATCCCGGCGGATTGCTGAAAGACAAGACACGGATGTTCATCGAGCAGACACATTGCCCCGTCGGTGTGTTTGTGAACCGTAATTTTGTGCGGGCTACCAGGGTGATCCTCGTGATCGACTCCGTCAGCGACCTCCATCTGCTGGATTATGCGCAGACCCTGCTGAAATCCACGCATGGCGAAGTGGGGATCGTGAACCGTGCCAGTACCACCACACCGGGCAGCGAAGAGATCAACAAACAGGTACGCCTGTTCTCCGAATCCCTCCCGGAAGCGACCCTGTTGAAAGAGAAAGACCTCACTCCCGAACTGTTTGACGGCTATAACTTCATGCTGATCAGCTACAATACCTGGAACGATGTGTCAGAGCATCGTTTCGAAGCCTTGCAGCATATGCCGTCAACGCTCATCCTCAGCAGATAAGCTGCTACTGATACGTTTACACATGGATTGGCTGATTGACATACTCCGGCAACCCACCGTCATACAGGCGGTGATCGTGCTGACCTTTATCTGTGCCGTGGGCTTGTTGCTCGGGCGTATCCCCTTCTTTGGAATCACATTGGGTGTTACGTTTGTGTTCTTTACCGGTATCCTGGCCGGACATTTCGGAGCGGTAGTGAATCAGGACATGCTTTATTTCGCCCAGAATATGGGGCTCATCCTGTTTGTCTATACGCTGGGCTTGCAAGTGGGACCCGGTTTCTTCGCCTCGCTGCGGAAAGGCGGCCTGGAAATGAATATGATGGCGATGGGGATTATCCTGCTGGGATTGTTGCTTACCGTGTTCTTCCATGAGCTGACAGGGATGCCGTTGTCCACGTTGGTGGGATTGCTGTCAGGGGCGGTGACCAACACCCCGGTACTGGGCGCCGCCCAGTCCACCTTACGGCAAATGGATCCGGAGAATATCCGGGGAGTGACCGATATGGCGCTTGCCTGTGCCACTGCTTATCCGATGGGAGTGGTAGGGGTGATCCTTGCCATTATTGTCCTCCGTAAGTGCTTCGTCAGGCAAACGGCCGAAGTCACAAAAGAGAAGAAAGACCAGCAGATGCATGTGGGTGAGTTCCTTGCGACCAATCCGGCCATCTACAACAAGCGTATCGTTGAGGTTGTCCGTCTCTGTCCTGCCCACTTCGTCATCTCCCGTCTCTGGCGCGAAGGGAAGGTGATTATCCCCACCTCCGATACGATCCTGCAAGCCAGAGACCACCTGCTGGTGATCTCCGGCAAACAGGATATCGAATCCATCAAAGCTTTGTTCGGGGAACAGGAAAATGTGGATTGGAACAATGAGAATATCGACTGGAACGCCATCGACAGCCAACTGATCTCCCGCCGCTTCGTCGTCACCCAGTCGAAACTGAACGGTATGAAGCTGGGCAAGCTGCGCCTGCGTAACCTGTACGGAATCAATATCACCCGGGTGAACCGTGCGGGGATCGACCTGATCGCCGCCAGTGACCTTCGCCTGCAAACGGGCGACCGTATCACGATCGTAGGTGAAGCGGCTGCCGTGGAAAATGTCGGCCGGATTATCGGCAATGAGGTAAAACGGCTCGACAATCCGAACCTGGTATCTGTCTTTGTCGGTATCTCGCTCGGTGTCTTGCTGGGCGCTGTCCCCATCGCGCTACCGGGCATCAGTATGCCGGTGAAGTTGGGTATTGCAGGCGGCCCTATCATCGTGGGTATCCTGATGGGGGCTTTCGGCCCGCGTTTCCATATCGCCACCTATACGACACACAGCGCCAACCTGATGTTGCGGCAGTTCGGGATTGCCCTTTACCTGGCGGGATTGGGGCTGGATGCGGGGGCGCATTTCTTCGAGACCGTATTCAGTCAGGAAGGACTGCTATGGATCGGCATGGGAGCGGTGTTGACGATGTTGCCGGTATTGATCGTCGCCTATTTGGCGTCGCGTTTCTTCCGGATCGATTATGCCCACAATGCAGGCTTGTTATGTGGGGCGATGGCCAACCCGATGGCATTGAACTACGCCAATACCACCGTTGAAAGCGATGAGCCTTCTGTTGCCTACGCCACCGTTTATCCGCTCTCCATGTTTGTCCGCGTCATCACCGCACAACTTCTGATCATGCTGCTCTGACACGATCCCGGATCCGTTTATTACTTCAGTTCCACTTCGGTGCTGATGGGTAAATGGTCAGACAGTCCGACTTTATAGGTGGTTGCTCCCACTTGCTTCCATTTATTTCCCGGAAAACAGAAGATATAATCGATGGTACTCTTAGGGGCATCTGCCGGGATGGTAAACTCCAGGTTCGAGAGGATTGTCCAGCTATTCATCCCCTGTTTGATTTCCGTGGATTCGGGGGTGGCGTTGAAGTCTCCGGCAACAATCACGGGATAAGGTCTCGACAGCAATACCTCATTCAGCTTTTTCACCTGTACCTGGCGTTCTTCCGTGTTGGAATGGTCGAGGTGGGTGGATGCGAACGTGATGTATTCCCCTTCCGCGTATTCCACCTCCGCCACTAACACAGCCCGTTGCTCTTTCCCGTTTTCCGTTTTGGGAAGTAAGATGCGTTCCACCTTTGCCAACGGGAATTTAGACAGGATGCCGATGCCGTAATAACCTCCGGCGTGAGGGATGGTTTTCCCGTAAGCGGTTAACATACCCGTGCGGAATCCCAATTCGGTGATAAAGTCTTTGCCGTGTTGCTTAGGCGTCCGGTCCCGGTACGTCCGGCAATCCACTTCCTGCAAGGCGACGATATCCGGGTTTTGTTCCTTGATGAAGGCGGCCAGCTCTTCCAGCGAAGCCAGCTCGCCGAAGCGCAGGTTGTAGCATAACACCTTCAGGCGGACGGCCGTTTCAGGTTGCGGTTGTTGAGGTTCGGGTGTCGATTGTGCCTCCTTGCAGGAGATCACCAGTAAGAAGAGGAAGATGTATTTGAGATAGTTCATACGTGTTGTTATTAAATTGATTAGGAAAAAAGACCTCCTGTCTCAAGTCATTGATTCAGGAGGTCTTGTTGTGTTATAAAGAAAAGAACTTCAACGGTTCATTAATTTCCGTCGTTGGTAGCTCCATTCTCCCAACCCGGGTTTTGCGTCAGTTGCGGGTTGAGATTCAGTGCGCCCACCGGAATGGGATATACATACTGCTTAGCACCCCATACTTTGTCGTTTTCTTTGTTGGTAAACCATCCCAGGTAGTACCCTTTTCCATCACCGGCAGGTAATACCTGGATGATGGTGGTTGCTGCTGTGGGTTTATCGGTCACCTTTACTTTGTACAGGTTCGCCGTGTTGGCAAGAGCTTCCGCATCCTTCAATCCCTGGTCGTCCGTATAGTAGATCACGTCGTGCGTTCCGTTATGATCCACGTCGATCGGCAGGTTAATGCCGGGGATATACATCCCTGTCCAGCTTTTCTTGAAGAGGTCGCCACATTTCCAGCGCCGTAAATCATCGAAACGGAATCCTTCGAGCATCAGCTCGACAGCCCGTTCCCGACGGATCTCCAGGATGGTTGCATCGGTGATGCCGGGGTAATAGTTTTCCATCAGGTAACTATCCGCCTTAGTCGGCTTAGCCGTCAGACCACCGGTAATGCCGGCGCGAGCCCGCAACGCTCCGATCGTTTTCGCCCAGTCGGCATCCGTGAGCGAACCCTGTTCGGCTTTGGCTTCGGCATAGTTCAGCAATACCTCGCCGAGGCGTACCAACTGTATGGCATGTGTGCTTTCCGTCTGGCTGTCGCCGTTGGTGGCATCCACGCACAGTTTAATCGGCTGATAACCCAGGCGGGCATACCCGCTGTACACCGGCAACGTGAGTTTACCTTCACGCATATAGCCCGGAAAGCGGAGTGTGGCGTTCAACCGGCCATCGCGGTTCTGGAACTCCTGATAAAAATCTTCGTACTGCCAACCCTGACGATCCGTATAAGGAGTCCCGTCTTTTTGCAGGTATGTGCAGACAAAGGGGCGGATCAGGTTCAATCCGGATCCGTATGTTTCGGATGTCCATCGCCAGTTGGCTGCGTGTTTGATACCCAGTGAAGCGCTGGATCCGATCGCCAGCAGGGTCTCGTTTGTCGGTGGGTTATCACTGGTGAATAACGCCCGGTAGTTGGCATTCAGTGATTTCCCGGAATGTTGCATCACCTCGTTGGCGGCATCTTCCGCCCGTTTCAACCAAGTGGCAGCCGATGTGGCGAGGTTCAGATTGTGGTATTTGCGGAATGTCCCTTCGAACAGGCAGACGCGTGAAGCAAAGGCATACGCCGCCCATTTCGTCACCATGGTACATTGGGTAGCATCCGTCGTACGGGAAATGTTCTGAGCGGCAAACATCAGGTCCTCATATACTTTTTCCATGACTAATTCGCGGGAGTCGCGGGCGCCATACAGGATGTCGGTTTCCGAAGGATCCAATGGATGATCCACCCAGGGCACATCGCCAAACCGGGTTATCTTATCATAATAAAAGTACGCGCGGAAGAAACGGGCGAGGCCGATGTAATTATTTCTTACCGATTCCGGGATCGCGGGATCCGTACAATTCAGGATGAAGTAATTCACATTCCGAAGTCTCTCCCAGCTCCAGCCGGAGGAGTTGTTTTCACTGTATGCATTACGCATCGTAAATCCATTCAATGTATTGGTGGCGCCATAGTCCACCAATGATTGCTCAACGATAGCCTGGTCGGTTGCGCCGGGAAGCATGTCGTAAAACGACATGGAATAAGCCAGCAAGCCCTCCTGTGAGGAGAATACGCTATTCTTATCTACGGATGTAACCGTATATTCATCCAGATCACAGCCTGAGAACTGGACTGCCATCGCTGAAACGAATAATATATATAAATACTTTTTCATACGTACATGTCATTTAATTTAAAAAATAAGCGAAAGCCCAAATGTAATACTCTTCAGCATCGGATAGCTGTTGCCTGCTCCCTGGTTGTATGAACTGCTGAGGTCGGAGTCCGACGTACCCACTGCCGATGACACATCCATGAAGTTTTTTGCCCGTTTGTAGAGGGGTGACCAACTCGCCAGGTTTTCGCCGCTGATATACACGCGGGTGCTCTGCAAGCCGATTTTGGAAATCCATGTCCTGGGCAGTGAATAGCCGATCTGCAGGTTTTTCAACCGCAGGAAAGCTACGTTCTGCAGGTAACGGTTGTTCGGTACAAAATTGGAGTAGCCAAGCGCGCCGTTGTACTGGGCATAACGCGGCAGGTAAGCGTCGCGGTTGTCTTCCGTCCAGTAATTCCCCAAGTGCCAGGCCGGCATCTGGTTGTAGCCGCGGTTGTACATTCCCCAGAAAGCTGTTTCCGATCCCGGATACCAGTCTTGCTTGCCCACCCCATGGAAGAATGCGGAGAAGAAGATACCGTTCCAGTCGCCACTGAAAGAAAAACTGTACTGGTAACGAGGCTCCGTATTACCGATGATGGTCAAATCGCCCGGGTTTTCCACCGTCTGTTCGCCTTTGGATATCATATTGTCTGCACTGCCGTCGCGGTTCCGTATTTTCAGGTCACCGGCGCGCCATTTGCCATCGGCATGGGCGCTGAAGATGGTGTTGACATAGTCTGCCGGTGCGGGATCTGCCTGGAATAATCCGTCGGTTTCAAAGCCCCACAGTTCGCCGATGGTCTTCCCTTCGTAATGGTCGGTGATCAACTTGGTAGGATTGTTGTATTTGTCGATGGTTGATACATAATCATACAGGCTGGCCTGGATCTGATAGCCGAATGGTTTGTTCGCCAATGTGAATTTATCCTTCCAGGTAAGGCTGACTTCAAACCCTTCCGTCGTCAAATCCGCATAGTTACCCTTCGGGGAACTGGCGCCGAAGATATTCGGCAAGGTAGGACCTGCCACATACATATCGGTTGTTTTACGTACATAGTAGTCGCCGCTGAAGCGGAGTCTTCCCTGTATTGAACCGAAGTCCAACCCTACGTCCACCGTCGTGGCTTTTTCCCAGGTCAGTCCGTCGGGAATCGGAGCGGGTGCGCTGGTGCTCTTGTTCTGTTTGCCGTCGAGCACACGTCCGGAGGTGCCGATGCTCAGCACTTCCAGGAACTGGTAGGGAGAAATGTTTCCGTTACCCAGTGATCCGTACGATGCACGTACTTTGATATCCGACAATACGTTTTCGTTTACATTCCAGAACGGTTCTTCAGACAAGCGCCATCCCCCGGAAACAGAAGGGAAGAAGCCCCACTGCTGATCCGTCGGGAATCGGGAAGATCCGTCATACCGGCCATTCACTTCAAGCAAATAGCGTTCCATGAAATTGTAGTTCACGCGGAAGAACGTACCGACGGTTCTCCAATTGGTGACACTTGCTCCCGGTGTAATGGCAGTACCTGTTGCAAGCTGGACGCTTTCCGCGCTTTCCAGCAATAACTGGTTCCGTTCGATGCTGTTCGCTTTATACGCGGATGTTTCATAGTTCCACCCGGCCATTGCCTTCACATTGTGCTTTTTGGCAAATGTTTTTTCGTATTCCGCATACAGGTTCGAGCTGGTGTACATGGTATGTCCCGTCCATTCGTAGATCACCCCATTCTGGTCGCCCATATACGATGGGTTGACCGCGTTCGGGCTTTGATAATACGGTACCTTCACCCGTTTAAAGAAGAACTCACGGTCGTTGTAACGGAAGGTGAAATCACCGTTTACCCGGAAGGTGTTATTGAAGAAGCTCGTGCTGAACCCTACCGTGTTTTTGAACAGCGTCTTGCCTTCATCCTGGTAATTGTTCCCGTCGGCAAAAGCTCCCAACGTGGCGGCGCCGCTTCGGGTATAGCTTCCGTCGGGGTTATACATCGGCTGGCTTGGGAACGCGTTCACCTCGATATAACGCTGGATATTGGCGCTGCGTCCCTGTGCGGAATACGGCATGTGGTAGTCGTTTTTGGAGAACTCCATGTTGTTGGTCAGCTTCAGCCATTTGTAAGCCTGGAGCGACCCTTTGGCGCGGAGGTTATATGCCTTGTACGTATCCGGGTCGAAGTTGTACAACCCGTCGAAATCATAGTAACGTCCGGAGAGGTAGAAATCGGATTTATCGTTTCCACCCGATACCGTTACATTATGGTCTTTCGCGAAGGTACGGTCTTTAAAGAGCATATCCAGCCAGTCCGTATTGGAATAGTATTCATAATTGCCATTCGCGTCAACGATTGTTTTAGGTCCTTCGCCCGATGCCTTCCATGCTTTCAGTCGTTCCAGCCATTCTTCGCTGTAATATTGCGTATTGTTGTTGATGGAGGTAGGCATTGTGCCTTGGCGGTTGTAATACGAATCCCTGAAATGTTCCACCCAGGTAACGGCGTCTGTTACAAACTCCGGCTCACGGGCTTGCTTCTGGACGGAGAAATTACCGGTATAGCTGATGGTTGTTTTTCCTTTCTGCGGTCTTTTCGTGGTGATCAGCACAACCCCGAAAGAACCTCTTGCTCCATAAATGGCAGCGGAGGCGGCATCTTTCAGGACACTGACGTTCTCGATATCGTTCGGGTTCAGGAAAGAGGGGTCGCCTTCCACACCGTCGATTAAGATCAAGGCGCTACCACCCTGACCGATTGAAGTCTGTCCACGTACGTTGAACGAAGCCGAACGGGTCGGCTTACCGTCTTCCAATGCGATGTTCAGGTTGGGGATGGCACCCTGCAACGCTTGCGTGGTATTGGAAACGGAGCGGTTGTCGAACACTTCGCTGCCCACCGCCTGTACCGCACCCGTCAGGTTTACTTTCTTCTGGACACCGTAGCCGATTACCACTACTTCTTCAATGGATTTGGAGTCTTCTTTCAGCGTGATGGCCAGGTGCGACTGGTTACCTACTCTCACTTCAGCGGTTGTAAAACCGATGTAGGAGACGGTGATCACGGCATTGTCGGATACGGAGAAGGAGAAACGGCCGTCGATATCACTGACGGTTCCTTCGCTCGTGCCTTTCTCCATTACCGTGGCTCCGATTACCGCTTCGCCTTTTTCGTCGATAATCGTTCCGGTGATGGTCCGCTTTCTCTGCTGCTGCTGTGCTTTTTCGGCTGCCTTCTCTGTCTGGTTCGACAAAAGGATATGGTTGCCCACCATCTCATAGCCTACATTCGTTCCTTTGAGGACGGTGTCGAGCACTCTGCTGACGGGTTGATCCGAGGCATGGACGGTTGCCGATTGGCTTACATCTACTTGTTGCTTGTTATACAGGAATAGATAATCTGTCTGTTGCTCGATCTCATTGAGCACATCCAGGATGGCGACGTTGTCTTTCCGGATGTTGACCTTCGTATCTTGCGAATGCGTTTCTTCGGCCAACAAAGTAAAGATCGTACAAAAGAATAGAATGGAGGTTATCTTCATAACTCGTAGGATTTTATCTATCCGGAAGATAAACTCTTCGGGATAGGACTTAGGATAAGTATTTTTCATATATTTGCTACTGATTTAATGTTTATACTGTACTAAATGAAGATTGTCTGGTATTGACATTTGATTAAACCGGAGGGTGCTGGAACACTCTCTGGTTTTTTTGTTCTTTCAAGGAATAGTGTTAACTCATAGGCATCATTATTTTTTAAGGGTGAAACATTTTATTTGATGATTATTTCGTTCAATTCGGCATTCCGCTGATAGGTGAATTTTAACTTGGCCTGTAATACTTTCAACGCGTAATCGATCCCGTCGCTCTGGCGGAACTTACCGGTACAACGATCGTCCAGCAACTGTGGATTCAGGATGGTGATCCTGATATCGAAGTAGAGTGAAAGCTTATTCATCAGGTCTTCGAAACGCTCATCATCCAGGCAGATCAGCCCTTCGATCCATCGGAAGTGGTCATGGTTGCTGATCGGGGTCACCTGCAATCCTTCAGCCGTTTCGGAGGCTTTCTGATTCGGCAGTAAAACAATCGCCCGCTTATCCCCATCGATGGAGCCAACCTGTACGGATCCGCTCAGTAGGGACGTCTCGAAGTGTTCATACGCTTTATAGGCGAGCACGTTGAAACGGGTGCCTTTCACCTGGATCCGGTGTTTGGCCGTTTGGACGATGAACGGACGGTCTGCTCCTTTTTCCACATCGAAAAAACCTTCCCCATCCAGTTTCACGATCCGTTGTTCGGCATCAAATGCGGAGGGATAGGTCAGTGTTGAACTGGAATTGAGCCATACCTTGGTGCCGTCGTCCAGAATAACCTGCGCCCGTTGACCGGAGGGTACCCATACCGACTGCCACTTCTGCTCCGCCTGTTTCCCGGAGGAGATCGGACGGAGAAGGACAAACAACAACGCGATAGACGCGGCTACCGTTGTAAGCATCCAGAGGTTGAGGGTTCTTTTGCGAGTGAAAGTCCGGGGCGCATGCATCAGATCGGCATGTAACCACAAGGCGTTCCGGAGGCTTCTCTCCTGCAGATAGTCATGGAGGTTGTCCGGAGATTCCTCCGTCCAGTCCATCACCCTCTTTTCTTCTTCCGGAGTAGCTTGTCCGTCCAAATAGGTATGCAAAAGCCTTTTGTCCATGCTCAATGATTTGGTGCTTACGGTAATATAACACCTGAAAGGCACGGTTACCCTAAACGAAATTAAGATATTTTTTTAAAATAATGTTACACACTGATAAATGGAAGCGCCGGGGATAGCACGGCAAGAAGTGTTGGAAGATAGTCGCGTAGGTTGGCACGAAATACCTTGAGCGCTTTGCGGATGTGGTATTCCACCGTTTTGATGTTGATGGCTAATTCTTCGGCGATCTCCTTGTTGCTCTTGCCCTCAAACCGGCTTCGGAAGAATATCTGGCGGGTATGGTCCGGCATCTCCTGCAGGGTGCTTTCTATGATCTGCCGGATCTCATTGGTAAACAGTTCCGTTGGTTCGCATGCCTCAAGGGATGTGAGGCGGAACTGGATTTCCCTGAGTTGGTGCTCATTCAGCCTCTGGCCGGCATCGCTTCGGATGCTTTGTTGGCGGAGGCTGTTGAGGGCGCGGTTTTTCACAGCCGTAAGCAGGTAGGAAGGGAGTTGTGCGGTTTCCGGAAATGCGTCGCGGTTTTCCCACAGGCGCGTCATCACTTCCATATAAATATCTTCCGCCTCATCCATATCCTTTACGTATGAATGGGCAAAAAGGGTAAACGGCTTTTTATACCGCTCAAACAGCGAAGTAAACGCATGCAGATCGCTGTCTTTATTGGTTTTAGAATGATTCCCTTTTATCAACACAATGACTACTTCTCAGAAGCAAATGTATAAACAATTTTATGAAAAACAATTGTTTTCCGGATGAATCAGACCCCTTCGTTCACAATATCATCCATTTTTATGCCTGTCGGGATGTTTTGTAAGCTTGCCGGGTTATTTGACCGTACTCCAAATCGAACATATCAGAGGAATGTATGTGTCACATTTGGCGGATTCCTGACATTTATTTTTTATATTCTTCTTCATGACGCGGCGACGCTCCGGGTTTCCACCTAATGAAACAAAAAGGCTCACCTATTGGAACAAAAAGATCCACCTAATGGAACTGTTTGTTTCACCCTTAGAAACTGTTTGTGCCATCAGGATGAAACTTTTGTCCCATCAGGACAAAACTTTTTTAGACAAGAGGTGTCAAGGTTGCATCGCGTGGCAGATGTGGCAGCAAAAAGGCGGAAAAACGGATCTGCCACGGGTATCTGCCACACATCTAACCTATTCATGAACAATAAGATAACGCCTGTTCCGTGGAACCGTGGCAGATGTTTTGCAAAAATAAACTTCGTGTAGGGGATACGGACGGCTCATGGATTCAGACGGTTGATCGAAATCCAAAACAGTTTCTAAGGATCAGCCTTCGCGGGTACAGCGGATGATCACTTTGTCGCCATGGGCGAGGGTGGTGGCGAAGAGGTAGGTATCGCCACCGTCGGCGATGCGGGTACGCCGGCGAAGTTCATCCACGGAGAGGGGGAAGTTGCGGACGGTCATATTCGCTTCCGGGCAGGTTTTCACCAGTTCCTTACACAAGCGGTTGCTGAAGGGATACGTTTCGGTAATCCGGAAAGCCCGGCCGGGGAAATCTTCCCGGTACGTATCGGAGGTGTAGAGATGGCTGCTTGTGGCCAGTTTCAATAATCCGTAGCAGACAGCTACCTGTTTGAAGGCGCCTGCTTTGAGGATCGACGCGTTCGGCTCGTACAGAAAGGAACCCGTGCGAGGTGCCAGCGCAGCTACGGCCTCTTGCTCTTCTGACGGCGTGAAGGTGAAGGCGGGCGACGCAGGAACGGGCTGCCCCGGTATAAGGTTGACGCAATGGATCACCGGTTCGGCCACCGACGGTTCCCGTTCGAGCACAAACAGCAATTCTTTACATTCGTTGCGGACGGAGACGACATGGATGGCCACCGTGTCCGGGAGTAACGCCATCGTCTGCCGGATGTCCGCCATGGGAGAGAGTTTGGCGATCACCCGCGGCGCTATCCGCCACAGCTGGGGAAGGAGGGCGGGAAGGTCGGGCTCGCAGTCGGAGAGGGCGAACACCCGTTTGTTTCCTTCTCCCCGCCGTGCCGGGTCGATATAGAAGACCGATACGTCCTGCAACCGGTCGATCCACTCCGTGCAATCCCCTTCGCAAACGGTGATCGTATGGGCGGAAAGGTGCGCGAAATTATGCCGGGCGGCCTCGCAGTACTGCGGGAACCGTTCGATATACGTGACACGGGCTGCCTGCTGCGCGAAGAAGAAACTGTCTATTCCCAGTCCGCCGGTGAGGTCGCATACATGGTCGCTTTCACGGATCAGTTGCCGCTTGTATGCTCCCGTCTGTTCGGAAGAACACTGTTCGGCGGCAATCTTCGCCGGGAAGACCAGCGTGGGATCGGCATACCATCCGGGAAGCTTGTCGCGTATCTGGCGGCGTGCGGCGATCTGCTCAACGGCAAAGGGCACGTCGATACCCGGATAACGCCCCGCGGCAAGCAACAGGCGGGCGGGATCATCCCCCGCATGCTCGTGGATAAATTGACAAAGTGACAAGGGCAATTCCATGGCGTAAAGGTAGTGATTCTTTTAGAGCATGTTTTTATATGTTTCCTTCGATTATTAACAATTATCACTTATCTTTGTTGGGATGCGTATTTTCGCTCAATGAATTGTTGCCTGTTGTCTAATATTACTGAGAACGAATGAATACCGACCATGCTATTCAGGTGGTACCGGATAAGTCCGAAAACGTATGCCTGTATGATATTGCTTATTTCTCCAGACATGATGGTCCGGGAATACGGACGGTTGTGTATTTTCAAGGATGCAATGCCCGGTGCGATTGGTGCCATTCTCCGCATTCGCAGGCGCAATACAGCCCACTTATCTATACTTCCAATGCCTGTACCGGATGCCAACGGTGCACGGTATGTGCACACGGCGTTCATTCGTTCCATCCGGAGCATCGGATAGACCGCACCCGTTGTGTCCGCTGTGGGACATGTATCGAACAGTGCCCACAAAGTATGAAAGAGAAGAAGGGGAGCGCCTTGCATCTTCCTGCCACGACACTACCTGTAGCCTCCCTTTTCCGGCAGATCGAGACCTCTATCCGCCTGTGTGGCCAAGGCGGGGGAATCACCCTCTCCGGCGGAGAAGCCTTATTGCAACCTGCGGCAGCACGTGAACTGCTCCTGTATTGCAGGCAGGCCGGTATCCATACCGCTGTGGAAACATCCGGGCTTCTTGCTGCCGGGGTGTATATGGCGTTCGCTCCGTTGGTCGATCTCTGGCTGTTCGGGATGAGGGTGATTACCGGGAAAGACGCAGCCCGCCACGACGCACACATCGATCACGTATTGGGGCGGCTCCGTTCCGTCCATGCGGATATTCTTCCACGGATACCGATGGTGCCGGGATTCTTCGACCAAGCAGACGTATTAGACCGTATAACCGGCATCTTGCGCAACCATGCGATTCATACCGTTTGCCTGAATCCCTGGAATACTTGTTACGATGTGCATTATCTGCGGGCAGGTATCCCGTTACGCATGCCCGCCCCGACGACCGATGAAATAGCCCGTTGCGCGCATACATTGACAACTACATTTATCCACTTAAATTTTACGATCTTATGAAAACAATTGCATGGAACAGAGAAATGAGTCCCCGGGTACGAACACTCTATGGACAGTTAATCGAAAGAGCCCTTGGCGACCGCACGGAAGAGTGGTTTACGCAAGAGATGTTCGATGATGTGATCAAGGAAAAGAAACCGGATGAACGGTTTAAACTCTGGTCGCCCATCGAAAACTGCTCGGTGATTGTGCGCCGCGCCGTAGCCATCGACCGGATGCTGATCGCGATGACCGATCCCCAAAACAGTGAGAAAACCCGGACGGCCGAGATACAGGAGGGCGACCTGCTGTTGGGTAATATGCCCATGGGATCGAATGGTTTGGGGAAAATGTTCCCGCGGTTCCTGAGCGATGAGGAGCTGAGGGCCGGATCTATCACCAACCGCAACGCGGCATCCCTCTTCGGACATAACACCATGAATTACGAGGCGTTGCTGGCCGAAGGATTGTTGAAGAAAATCAAGGACTGTTCGGATCACCTGGATGCCCTGTCTCCCATAGTCAAAGAAGGGAAAAAGAAAGTCAAGGCCTGCCAGGAACAACTCGAAAAAGCCCGTAAGAAACACGGCGGTGATGCTCCCGAAGCGGAAAACGCACTATGGTTGTTGCGCAAAGAAGAAGACATCCTTATTCAACACAAACGGCAATTCGATTTCTATTGGGCGGTCAAACTGGCCTGCCAGTCGGTTGTTGATTACGCCGGACGATTCGCGGATCTGGCTGAACAGGAAGCAAAGCTACATCCGGAGAGGGCCGGCGAACTGAAAGAACTGGCGCGTATTGCCCGCAAAGTCCCCGCCTATCCTGCCGACACCTTCCATGAAGCCATGCAGAGTATTTGCTTCTTTCATATAGCCTTGCATGCGTCGATGAATTTTATTTCGCTCGGCCGCCTGGACCAGGTGCTGAATCCCTTCCTGGTAAAAGAAAAAGACATGGATAAGGCGCTTGAGATCTTCGAATGTTTCATCCTGAAATGCGCCCGCCGCCTGAATCTGAGCAATAACTACCTGGTTACCCAGGATCATGTGGACTATGCCACGGTATTAGGCACCCATCCCTATTATATCGACCAGAAAGCCGGTGTAAACAATTTCCTACAGAATATTATTGTAGGAGGGAAGAAACCGGATGGGAGTGATGCGACCAACCTCTGTACTTTCCTGATCCTCCAGGCGATCGAAAATGTCAATCTTTCCACCCCGGGGATTTATGTCCGGTTGCATAAGAAAAGCCCGGATGCGTTGATCCGGAAAATCGCCGCGTCGGTGTATCAGACGAAAAACAATCCATCGATCCTGAACGATGAGGTGATGATCCCCGCCATGTATAATGCGCTGATGCAGGACGAACAACGCTCACCGGCCGTACGTGAACAGATGCGGCAACTGGCCAACGACTACTGCGTGGATGGTTGCTGGGAGCCGATCCTGAATGGGAAATCGGACTGGACATTTACGATGTTGGTAGGAATGCAGGCCGTAGAGTGCGCCCTTAACCAGGGTGCCTCCTTGAAAAAAGACCCGGCCTTGTTCCGGGGTGCCAAGGTGGCTCCGGCTACCCCCGTGCCGCAGAGTTTTGAGGATATAATGAACTACCTGAAGGTGCATCTGCAGTTTTTCGTGGACCAGTCGGTGATGTCGCTCTTCCTGTATTATATGATCGACGAAAATGCGGCGCCGTCTCCCCTGTTTTCCGCCTACCTCGAAGGGTGCATGGATAAGGGAAAGGATAAGGCATCCGGAGGAGCGAACCATAACCTGGGGGGCATAGTCATCGGGGCGGTCCCGGATATGGTGAATCAGTTGTCGGCTATTCGGCGCTGGGTGTATGAAGAAAAGAAATACACCCTCGCGCAGGTTTGTGAGGCGATACGTGAGAACTTTGGCGTCAACAATACTTCCTTGCCATGCGAACAATTGGCGCTCTATACGGATATCAAAGTCGATTTCGATACCAATTCACCGAAATTCGGTAACAATGATGTGGAGGCCGACCGGCTGACGGTGGATATCTTGGACCTGTTCCATGCCTGTGTGGAACGTTCGGCTGCGTTCGGAAAGAAACTGTTTCAGGATGAGGTTCCCGAAAGCCAATGGCGCAAAATAGCTTCACTCCGCGCATTAGCTGGATATGGCGGGCTGCCCCTGGGTATGAGGTATCAGATTAAAATGAAGATCACGGCAGGTATCGGTACGTTCGAACAGTATAACTGGCAGGGTCGGGGAGTGGCCGCTTCGGCTAACCGGTTGGATGGTATGCCTGTCGCTCCTAACTTCTCGCCTGTACCGGGAACGGCTCTGCGGGGCATCGGCGGGACATTGGACTCGCTCTCCAAATTCAAACTGGACCGCTTTGCGGCAGGCGTCATTACGGATGTATGCCTCGACGACGAGAGCGCTTCGGAAGAAGTGATCAACCAGCTCATCCGTGCATTTATACTTCAATATGGTGGGATGATGACCATTGCTGTCGGAAACAAGGCCAAATACAAAGAGATTTACGATGCCACGATCCAGGCGCGAACGCTTCCTGAACCGGAAGCCGCGAGTCTCCTGGCAAGGTATGCGGATGTCAATGTCCGTATCGGCGGTTGGCAGACGCCTTTCATCACCCTTCCGATCGATCATATGCACAATTATATCAACCGGCCGATTGGCTTTCAAACAATCTGAAATGATGGAGACAACGAAGCAAGTTACTTTCCAGATCCTGTTTACCAGCGATCTTCACGGTTCATTCCGAACCTATAATTATGCTACCTGTAAGGAGGTGGATAACGGACTATCCCGTATAGGTACCCTGATGAAACGAGACCGGGCGCTTTTCCCGGGCACGACGATTTTGTGTGATTGCGGCGACAGCATCCAGGGAAACGGTACCGGTGAATTGGTGAAAAGCCAGCGGTACAAGCCCTTCCCGTTGTTTTCCGCCATGGATGCCCTGGGGTATGATTTTGTGGTATTGGGCAACCATGAGTTCAATTTCGGGCTGGACAACCTCTATGCCATGTTCGATGGTTATAAAGGTATAAAGCTGTGTGGTAATGTGTTTTATGATAAAGGAGGTGCATACCTGCAGGGGTTTCGGCCGTATCATATCGTGGCTATCCCCGACGGACCGCGCGTGGCATTTATCGGTATGGTTTCTCCCAATATCGCCATCTGGGATAAAGCGAATGTTGAAAAGGCGGGTATCCATGCAACAGATGCCGCTACAGAAACCCAGTTAATCATCCGGGAGTTGAAAGCGAACAACCTGGCGGATTTGTTCGTCGCCGTGGAGCATATGGATGAGGTGTCCGAACTGAACACTCCCGGTTCAGGAGCTACAGAGATTGTGAATAAGAATCCCGAGCTAATCCTCTTTCTGGGCGCGCATTTCCATAAAATAAAGGGAGAAAAAGCGAACCAGTGTGTGTTGTCCGACTCAGCGAAGTTTGCCGAGAATCTGAATAACGCGGCATCGTATGGACGGGTACGGATTACGGCGACATGCGTAGATGGCGTGTGGGAGGTGATACGTAAAACAGGCAGTTACGAGGAATCAGATGTGCAAACAGATATCATTTGCCCCACACCGGATGTGCCGGAGGATGAGGAGGTGAACACGGTGACTGAAGCCGCCCATTACTGGCTGAGCAACCACATGCAGCGATCGGTGGTAGGTTGGCTGCCTGATGCTCCTCTTTTGCCTGAACCGGAAATAAAAGGGACGCACGAAGGTATCCTGAAGAGCAATCCCCTGATTCATCTTGTCACCCGGGTGATGTTGCGTTATTCGGGCGCCGACATTGCTGCCGCTCCTCTCAATGCATATACGGCCAATTGTATGCATGTGCCGATTACGGCGGGAGGTATTTCCCAACTGTATGTATATGACAATAATACGCTTTATCTGGTTAAAATGACCGGCGAGCAATTGTTGAAGTGGATGGAATGGTCGTATGCTTTCTTTGGTACCAGCCTGCAACCGGATACACCTGCTGTCCATCTGGATACTGATCTCACCATTCCTTATGGCACACGGAAAGTGTATCTGTTCGACCAGTTTGCGGGAATCAATTATACGGTGGATCTTACCAAGCCGGTGGGTCAGCGTATCGCGATCACGGGCATGCCGGGCGATAAAGGTTTCAGTCCTGCTTATTGCTATCAGGTAGTCACCACCAACTACCGGGCTACGACCAACCTGTTGATGAACTCGGACGATGGCATCTTCAAACCGGGAGAAAAAACGGCTGAACTCGTCCGGATGGATATTCCATCACCCGGCGGGGAAGTGAATATGCTCGATATGATTGCCGAATATATCTGTGAGCAAACGGATCGAAGCATTTATGCTGTCAGTGCCGACAACTGGGAATTTGTCAACCTGCACTGGAAGCAGGAATGGCGGGATCTGGCTGTGCGGATGATCAACGACGGGAGTATTGCGTCCTTTGATCATACCCGTCCGGTGACGATCCAGCAGGTACAGGATGCATTGCTGAAAAGCAAACGGCAGTTGTTTGGCTGATGAACGCACCGTGAACGTTTTAGATAAGTGGCTATCCTCAATACAACAACTTATACCCCACGCCCCGGATATTGATGATGCGGATGCGGGGATCGATGGAGAGGTATTTGCGCAGCTTGACGATGAAGACGTGGAGGCTGCGGGTGTTGAAGAAGCTGTCGTCGCCCCATAGTTCGAGCAGTACCGCCTGGTTGCGGACGATGTTGTTATGGTTGGCGCACAGCCGTTCGAGGATAGCCGCTTCCCGGTGCGAAAGGGTGGTCGTGCGTATCGGATGGATCAGCTTCTGGCTCACGGGGTTGAAGCGGTATTCGCCCACGGTATAGATGGCGGGCGCCGGAGAGGCTGTTTCCTGCAAGCGGTTCAATAGCGCTTTGATGCGGACGATCAGTTCTTCCATGCCGAACGGTTTCTTGAGGTAGTCGCTGCCGCCCGTTTCGAAGCCCGCCACCACATCTTCGGTTTTCGAACGGGCGCTGAGGAAAAGGATCGGCGTCTTGCGATCGCTCTGGCGGATCTGGCGCGTCAGCTTGTAACCGTCCATGCGGGGCATCATGATGTCGGCCACGAGGATATCGGGCTTCAACTCGAAAAAGAGGCGGAGGGCTTCTTCGCCGTTGGGAGCGACGGTGACCCGGAAGTCGCGTTTCTCCAATGTGTCTTTAATGATGAAGGCGAGGGTAGGCTCGTCTTCCGCCAGTAAAACGTTGATCGTGTTCATCCCATAGTGATATTAAATGTGGAACCTTTACCCGGCGTGCTGGCGACGGTGATCTGCCATTGTTGCTTATCGACAATGGTTTTCACGTAGTGGAGGCCGAGTCCGTAGCCACGCACGTCCTGTACATTACCCGTAGGTACGCGATAGAATTTGTCGAACAACCGGGGCAGGGAGGAGGCGGGGATACCGATGCCGTTGTCTTCCACCGAGAGGAGGGTCTGCCCGTTGCGGCGGATGGCCGAGAGGGTGATGCAGACGCTCTCGCCGGAATATTTGATGGCATTCTCCACAAGGTTGTCCAGGATGTTGCGGAAGTGTATCTTGTCTGCCGTCACTGTCAGGTCTTCCGGCTCGATAACGGTATGGAAGGTGACGGGCTTGGGCGCGTGCAACCCGAATTTCTGCGTGAGAGAGCCAAAGAGGGGTTGGAGGGCGATGGTATCGGGCAGGAGCTTGAGGTTGCGCCGTTCTTCCATCGACATGGTCAGGATCTGCTCCACCAGGCTGTTGAGGTTGTCGAGCTGTTCCTTGGTGATCGCCAGGTATTCGCTGCGTTTCTCCGGATCGTCGCCCATGCCGAAGTGGAGCAGGGCGTCGGTAGCGGCATAGGCTACGGCCACGGGGGTCTTCAGCTCGTGCGTCATGTTATTGGTGAAGTCGCTTTTGAGTTCATCCAGTGTTTTTTGCCGGAGGATGATCCGCAGCAGATAGACATAGGAGATGATGAGCAGGACGATCATCAGGAATGATACGGCTACCAGCCCGCTCATCCCTTTCAGTACATAGAGTTGCGGATGGGGGAGGTAGAGGCGGTATTCGTAGTCGTCGGTCTCGCTGATCGACAGGGGGAATGCTTCATACCGCGCCGTATCAGCGATGGCGGCATCCGCCGGTAACGATTCGAGCACGCGTCCCTGTTGGCAATCGATGTGCTGGATGATGTATTCCGAACGGATACCCTGCCGGATCAGTTCGGCTTGCAGCAGGCTGTCGTATCGGGCGAAGTTGATGGGCAGGATGGGGTCTAACTCCCGGTGAAAGCCCTGTTGGAAGAAGTAATGCATGACGGTGAAATCGTTCCACATGTGGCTCTTTTTGCCCTCGTTGGCGATGCGGACAATCACTTCGGGCGGCTTGAGCTCAATCGAGTCGGGTGACGGGAGGAATGGGCCGTCTTCCTCCGCATCCACGTCCATCTTCAGTTCGGTGTTTCCCCGCTTGAGGGTATAGCGTATGGTGTCGTTGTGTTCTTCCCGTTGCGTGTCTTGATGGCGCAGGAAGGAAGCGAGCTGGAAATCCGATACCCGCATGCCGAGTTCATTCAGGTCGGCATAATTCATCGCGTTATAGACCGATACGCGCAGTTTTTCATACTGCTCGCGGTGGAAGTTAACAAGCCAATAGGCTTGATAGGTCGCTACAATGATGAGCGATAGCAGGACGACGAGGGCGATGAGTCTGAAACGGAATTGCATGTGGGAAACTGGTCAAAGGATTATCGATGTTGTTCAACTGCCGCGTCCGAAGCGCGATTTATCCACTTCTTCCACCTGTTTCTTTTTGTAATTGCCGAAGCGGTAGGTGAAGGTGAGTTTGAAGGAAGGGGTGTCCGAATACACGGTCATCTCACTCCACTGATCGGCGAAATCGATCAACGTACGTGCATCCATGCCGCCGAGGATATCATCCACTTTCGCGGTGAGATCGGCGCGGTTACCGGGTAGTACCCATTTCAGCCCGGCGTTGATGTTGTACATCGGTTCGATGTCGTACACTCCCTGGATGGCGCCATTCATATAGAAACCGTTCAGCTCGAGCTTGATGTTCGGGTCGGAAGAGAGGTTGACGGTATTCGTGAGGTTGATAACAAAGGAATTCTTCGACTTGGCATAAGGCTCTGTATAAAAATCAGAGTCTTTGTCTTTGAGGTGTACATAGGAGAATGTCCCCCGGCTATCCAGTACAGTACCCACTTTCAACGGGACGATGAGCGACAGGGTAGCCTGCTGGCGGTAGTCGAAGTTAACCATCTGAAACACGTTGACCAACGCTTCGGCCGACTGTTTGGGCAGTTGGTTGAAGTAATCGGCATAGTATTTATATGATCCCACCAGCATGTATTTGCTTCGGAAGATATAGACCAATTGCGACTCATACGACTTGGCAAACTTCAGTTGGGGATTCCCTTTCACTACCGAGTAGGCGTTCAGTTGAACCACATCGGGGCTAAGCGCCCAGTAAGGCGGATAGAGGATATCAGTAGTGAACGATCCCTGCAGGATATGTTGCGGAGCGATCACCCAGGTGAGGTTCGCATTGGCAAAGGGAGCGAATTCATCCCACAGTGTTTTTTCCCCTTCGGCGGTATTGTCCACCGACGATTGGAAATAATTCCCCGACACAGATGCCTGGAGGGAGAACTGGGGACTGAACGACTTGGTGAAACCGGCAAACAGGGAGCCGGAGTATTCGGTCTGCCGGGTAATACTCACGGAATCGGGTGCGTTCCCGTTGATGGCGGCAAACCAGTCGTAGTTGTTTTTGTTCCGGGAGTAGCCGAAGTTGGCGCCATAATTCCATTGCCATCCCCCGGGGGTGGAGACGGTATGATTGGCGTATGCCATCAGCTTGCCGATCCGTTGTCCGATCTCTGTTTTGTATGACAGATGGGGCTGGTCATCATCAAATTCATTATACCGTTTGGTTCCTGACTCGTTGTAGAAGGTATAATCCACTCCCGCCTTGACGTTGGCGTGGGAGGAATAAGCCAGCTTGAAATTGTGCAGCCAACTGTCGTCGTCGTTGTTTGCCAATGTGTTGATATCGGCCAGTGGCTGGCTATCCACCGTATAGTAGGCATTGGAACGGAGGTCGAAATCTACCTGCTTATAATCACCTGTATAGGTGAAGTTGGCTTTGTCTTTGTTGGGAAGCGTATAGTCGAACGCCAACCGGGTGTTCAGGCCGGTAAATACCGGATCGGCGCGGTTGTCCTGCCGGATATCGTACACCTGGTTGTCGAGCGAATGGTGGGCATGCATCAGGTTATGGTCGAGTACCTGGCCATGACCTCCACCTACCGTCAGGTCGGTGGTGAACGCGGGTTTGTTATATACAATGTTTGCCCGTGCACCATAGTCGGCATGCGTGCCCTGTTTGTAGGAGAGTGTTCCTTCGCCCTGCAGGGTGGGAATATCCATGCCGCCTTCACCGAGGATCACGTTGATGGCTGCCCCGCGTACATTATATTGGGGGGGTGCGCTGTACATCACCTCTATGTTCTTCACTTTCGACGCGGGTGTACTTTTTAATACCTGTATGAGTTGGGCGGCCGAGAGGCTGGTGGGCTGCCCGTTGATCAGGATGGTATATTTGTCTGTTCCCACGAGTTGGATATCGTCGCCCCCGCCGGTGACGTTCGGAATGGTTTTCAGCGCTTCGAACGCGTTGGTGGCGATCTTGTTCTGTATCAGTTGGGGCACGTCATACACGAGTTTGCCTTCCTGGGCTTTAACGATGGGACGTTGTGCGGTGACGGTCAGACCTGCCAACTCATGACTTTTCTCCTGCATGACGGTGGTTTCCAGTTCCTGATCCCGCCCTCCCGCAACCGGGACAGTGACAGACTCGAATAATAAATGCCGGAACGTAAGCAGGTAATTGCCTGCTGGGGGAGTGCTCAGGATGAAACGTCCGTCCAGTCCGGAGATGACGGCATCGACATACGACGAGTCGGCCTGGTTGCTGAGGATACAGGTGACCGCTTCCACGGGCGTACCGTTCACATCAGTCACCAGTCCTTTCAGTCCCTGGCTTTCCTGTGCCCATAAGGGGTAGGAGAGGAGTACGAACAGAAGCAGGAGTTGTTTCTTCATTTTGAGGGCTTTTTATGGAAGACAAATGTATTGGTAACCGGTGAGAAAGAATGCTTCCGGTATGTGATATAGTGTTATGCAGTGTTAACGCCTTACCCTTTGTAGGAGATTGTCAGCAGCGTGATATCGTCCGACTGGATAGCGCCCACTACAAATTCACCAATACTCCCGGTGATGGAGTCCACGATCTCTTTAGACGGCCGCCCGGTGAGCGAGAGGCAATAATCCATCAGGCGCTGTTCGCCGAACAGTTCATTCTGTTTGTTGCGTGCTTCCGTGATGCCGTCGGTATAGAGGAAGAGGCTGTCGCCGGGGGTGAGGTACAGTTCTTTCTCGTGGAAGGTGGAATCATCCAGCGCACCCAGGATCCGGTCGTTGGTCAGCGGCACAAAGGCAAGCGCTTTGTCTTTCTGCATGTGGATCGGCGGGTTATGTCCCGCATTGCAGTAGGTCACCCGTCCGGTATGGATATCAAGGATACCGTAAAAGACGGTGACGAACATATCGTTCACGCTTTCCTGGCAGAGTATCTTGTTGGTACGTTCCATGCAGGTGGCTGCCGAGTTTTCGGTATGGGCGATGGCGCGGATTACCGTCCGGCTGATGGCCATAAAGATCGCGGCAGGTACTCCCTTGCCCGAAACATCGGCGATGACGAAGCCGAGGCGGTCGTCGCCAATCTTAAAGAAGTCGTAGAAGTCGCCGCCCACATACTTGGCGGCATTCATCGAAGCGTAGATATCGAACGTATGCTGGTCGGGAAAGAGGCGGAAGTTCTTCGGCAGGATGGTCTGTTGGATTTCCCGTGCCACCTTGAGGTCGGACTGGATGGATTTGAGTTGCGTATGCTCGCTCTGGGCGTTCTTGACAAAGGCGATCTGTTCGGCGGCCTTTTCGATGGTACGCTCCAGGTCGTCGAGGTTGATGGGTTTGGTGGTGAAGTCGAAGGCGCCGCTATTCATCGCCGTACGGATATTCTCCATATCGCCATAGGCCGACACCATGATGCATTTCATGGCGGGATTGCGCATCTCGTTGATCTTTGTCAGCAATGTCAGCCCATCCATCTCCGGCATATTGATATCGCTCAGGATGATGTCGTACTCGGGATTGGCGAGGATCGCTTTCAATGCTTCGAGACCATTGTGTACGAAGGTGAACTCGTACTCACCCTTTTTGATTTTCCGGCGGAAATACTGGGTGAGAAGTATCTCCAGGTCCTGTTCGTCATCGACGCTTAATATCTTGATCGGCATAGCGGATTATTTTTGAAGCGGTAAGGAAATCGTAAAACGGGTGAACTCGTCCACTTTTGTCTCCAGGTCGATCCTCCCGTTGTGTTTATCTTCCACGATCGAGCGGGATATAGACAGTCCCAGTCCGGTCCCTTCTCCCACCGGCTTGGTGGTGAAGAACGGCTTGAAGAGATTTTCCCTGACATCATCGGGGATACCGGTGCCATTGTCTTCGATAGACAACCGGATCCATGGGTCTTCCTTCCACAGGCGTATTTTGACGGTAGGCTGATACGGTTTGTTGAGGATCGTTTTCGACTTGATATAGACGGAATAACACGCGTTGTTCATCATGTTCAGTACTGCGCGGCTGATATCCTGGGGGACGATGGCGACCAGCGGGATATCGTCTTCATACAGCTCTTCGATCAACACATTGAAGTTCTTATTGTTGGCGCGCATGGCGTGGTACGACAACCAGATGTATTCATGAACCAGCCGTTGCATATCGGTGGGAGTGAACTCATCTTCTTTTCCGCGCGAATAGAGCAGGATGCCTTTGACGATGCTGGAAGCCCTATTGCCGTTCTCCTCAATTTTGTTCATGTTCCCTTTGAGGTCGTTGAGCAATTCCTGCAGGTCTTCCCGGATGTCGTTGGGGATAGACACGCCCGCCTCTCCGATCAGTTCTTCCAGCTCCTGCAGCAGTTTGGCGGACAGCTTGCTGAAATTGATAACGAAATTGAGCGGATTCTGTATTTCGTGGGCGATGCCTGCGCTCAGTAACCCCAGCGATGCCATGCGTTCCTGCTTGCTGATCTGTTTCTGCAGCTGCTCCAGCTTATCGTTCGTCTCTTTCTCCATGGTATTTCATTTCAATGGGTTGATGGATGGGTATGGCGATGGTAAATTCCGTATAGGTGTCTTTCTCGCTGGCGACGTGGATCGTCCCTTTGTGGTTCAGGATGATCTCATGGGTGAGATACAGCCCGATGCCCGATCCTTCGGATGTGGGCTTGGTGGTGAAGAAGGGTTCGAAGATGCGTTTCCGGATACTGTCTTCGATGCCGATCCCGTTGTCATGGATGACGATCTGTACCATGTCGGCGTTCTTTTGCACCTGGACCGACAGTTCGGGCTGGTAGTCTTGCTTCTCCGCTTTACGGATCAGCGCGTAGAGGCTGTTCTGGTAGAGGTGCACCAGCACTTTGTTCATTTGCTCGATGTTGACGTCGATCATCAACGGAAGGGTGAGCCCTTCAAAACGCAGCTTGATCTGCCTGTCGGCGATCTCATTCTCGAACATCCGGGCTGCCACGCCCATATTCACCTTGCAGAGGTTGTTGATATCGGCGGGTGTCATCTTGCCGCTCCGGTCTTTGAGCAATTCTTCCATGGCTTTGACGATGCGTACGGTGTTGGCGCCGTGGTCGGTGATCTTCTGCAGGTTGTTGGTGATCATATCGAGTATTTCGATCGAATCGGCATAGAGTTCGGGTGTCATGACAGCGCCCTCGCCGGAGATGTTCTTCTTCAGGTCGCTCACCAGTTCGACGGAAAGGGTGGCGAAGTTGTTGATGTAATTGAGCGGGTTCAGAATGCGGTCGAGCAGACCTTTGGTGAGCTGCCCCACGGTAGCCAGCCGTTCGTTGCGCACCAGTTCGTCCTGCGCTTCGGCCAGGGCGGTGAGGGCTTGTGAGAGGTCTTCGGATTCTTTCAGCACCTGGTCGCGTTGCACACGCAGCTCGATGGTTCGTTCTTCCACGATCTTGGCGAGGTATTCCTTCTGCTTGAGTTGCTTCTTATAGCGCGACTTGATGATCTGGAGAATGATCAGGGTGGCGAACAACACGTTGATCACCCACATCCATCCCATATACAGGCAAACGATGGCAGCCACCAACCCGATGGTTGATGTGCGGTCGATTACCTGTATCTTCAGTTTCAGGCTTTCGATTTCTTTGATGTTGAAGTCCGGCATAATTAGGGGGGATTAGAGGCTATTCGATGGTCAGGATAGAGGTAAAGCCCGTGATCGTGAAGATATCCATGATCTCTTTCCGGATGTTCCGGAGGCGGAATACCCCGTTCTTCGCCATCATCCCCTTCTGCAGGGTGAGCAGGAGGCGCAGGCCGGCGCTGCTGACATACGTCAACTCCGTGCCGTCGAGTACGACGCTGGTGGGATTACCACTCAATATCTGCCGGATCTCTTTCTCGAAATCAACGGAGGTCAATGTGTCTAACTGACCCGACAGGTGGATGACCACGTCGTCGCCTGTTTCAATCATTATCTTCATACACTACTGATTTGCTTTACAATGTAGCAAATGTATGGATTATCCGATTATTATGTACGAAAAAGGCAAGAAACTTACACCAGACGCTCGGTAATGGCCAGTTTAACCATGGCGGCGGTGTTTTTAACGCCCAGTTTGAGGAGCAGGTTCTTGCGGTAACTGTTCACCGTCTCGATACCCAGGCATAACTTATCGGCTATTTCCTTGTTGGTATAACCTTCTACCACCAGGCTGAGCAGTTCGGTCTCCCGGAGGGTGAGGAAGAGCTTCCCTTTGTCTTTGCGTGAGTGGATGACCGCGTTCGCCTCTTCGCTGAAATACAGTTCGCCTTTATACACGCTTTGGATGCCTTCGATGATCTCTTCAGGCAGGGCGTTTTTCAACAGATAGCCGCTGGCGCCGTTCTGGAGCATCTTTTGCATGTAGAAGTATTCTTTGAAGCCTGTGAGGGCGATGATCCGGATCAGCGGATAACGGTCGTGTATATACTGGCAGAGGTCGATCCCGTTCACATCCGGGAGGTTGATATCCAGCAGGATGATGTCGGGCGAATGGCTGCGCAGCGCCTCCCGGCATCCGGCACCGCACATGGCTGTGGTGATTACCGACATGCCGGGTGTGTTTGCGATCAGTTGCCGGATACCATCGGCAAAGATCGGATGGTCGTCAACAATCATTACATGAATCATGGTCTTCGTTCTAAGTAGTTGTTATGTTTGTCTTATGTAAGCAATCCGATGGTGATCTCCGAACCTTTCTCCGGCTCGGAATAAATATGCAGGGTGGCGCCGATAAATTCGGCGCGCGAGCGGACAGTGATCAGTCCCCGGCTGGCCGCTTCCGGCTGGAATCCTTTCCCGTTATCCTGTACGGTGAGGGAGATATTGTCGTCGCCGATGATCAACTGCACGTTGATCGCCGTAGCCTCCGCATGCTTCAACGCGTTGTTGATCAGTTCGCAGGCAATGCGGTAGAGATTGATCTCGATATCGGTATCCAGCCTTTTTTCCTCGCCATAGAAGTAAAAGCATACCTGGGGATTTCCGCCGCAGAATTCTTCCAGCACCGGACGCAGGCCGAAACGGGCGAGCGATTCGGGCATCAGGTTGTGTGCCAACCGCCGCATTTCATGGATGGATTTGTCGGTCAGTTGGATAACGGTGTTGAGCCGTTGCTCGTTCTCAGATACGGATTGCTTCATCCGTTCGAGGTCGAGCTTGATCATCGTCAGCAATCCGCCCAACCCGTCGTGCAACTCATGGGAGAGTCGGCCGCGTTCGGCGTTCTCACCGTCAAGCAGTGATTTGGCGGCTACCAGCTCTTTTTCCTGTTCGAGCTGCACCAGCTTTTCACGCATCCGCAACCGCTTCTGTCGTTGGTAGCGGTTCAGCAGGAAGAGGGTGCCCAGCAGGAGGAGGACGGCCGATACCCCCACCAGCGTGAGGACGAAATACAGTTGCCGTCCTTTATGCAATTGGTTAATCTGTATGTCTTTTTTCTCTGTTTCATACTTGACTTCCATTTCGGACAGGGCATTTTGCATGGCTTTGTTGTTATACAGCAGGATGAGTTGGCGGTAGGTGTCGAAGCTGTTTTTCGCCTGTGCCACATTCCCCTGGTCGATATTGATCTTCACCAGGTGGGCTTGTACGTCGATGCCGTGGTAATCGATGGAATCGAGGTTAGCCAACGCCTTCAGCGCATGTTCCTGTGCCAGTTTGATCGATCCCATATCATAATAGATGAAGCAGAACATCCGGTGGCAGAGCCCGATGTCAAACTTGAACCCGATCCGTTCGGCATGCCCCATCGCCCGCGACGTATAGGCGAGGGCATTCGGATAATCTTGGTAGTTCATGTAGTAATGGCGGGAAACGCCGAGGAGGGCTTGTATCTCTTCCGGGTAATAGCGGATCTCGTGGTAGAGTTCGGCCGCCCGTTTGGAGTAATCAATAGCTTTTTCGGGCGATCCTTCTTTGGTATAGATCTCATCCAGGTTGAGGAAGATGGTAGCCAGTCCGTTCTTGTCTTCCTGTTTTTCGGCGATGGGTTGGGCTTCCAGCAGGTATTCTTTGGCCTTGTCGTAGTTTTCCATTTGCATATACACTACGGCGATGTTCACAAGCGAATAGCAAACCTTGATATCTTCCTTCGTCTCCCTGGCCAGCCGCAGGTTGATGAGGTAATGTTCCATCGATTTGTCGAATTGAGCCGCCTCGCTGTACAGGTTGCCGAACGCGTTATGGATCATGTAGAGCAGTTTGGGGTTTTTGGAGTCCCTGCCGATATCCAATGCTTTGTGCAAGCAGACGGCAGCCGAGTCTTCCATGCTGTTGAGGTGGTAGGCCGTACCCAGGGCGACAAGTAAAAAGGATTTGGCAAGGTCATCGTTCAACTGTTCAGCCAGATGGATACCGAGCAGGGCATAGTTGCGTTCTTTCTCAAAGCTTACACCCTGATACCCCCATGCCAGTTCATCGTACAATTTCAACCTCTCCTTCGCCGCCAGTGTGGGGTTTTTCGCTTTGATTTCCAGTTTTTCCAATTCTGCCAACCGATGCGGATCCTGCGCATGGAGCGGTGGCAGCAGAAAAAGAGACAGTATGTAGATTAACAGCCTCATGATACAATGGTCTTGTGGTCTCTTTCTTTGCATACAAATATAGCAAACAAGATGGATAATGGATGGTGTTTTCATCAAAATGTTACAAATGGTCTGTATGAGCTTTCCTCTAAAACAAAGAACGGGCAAATACGGACGCGATCTTCCCCCTTTTTGGGGGTTTATGTGATCTTTTATCGTTAAATACCCCATTTTTGGGGTAAAATGTTTCGTTGCGCCTTCCTACTTTTGGGCAATAGTCTGATACAACTTCTAATACCTCTACAATATGGAATGCCATACACGTGTGATGCAAAAGACGGGATGGGTTATAGGGCTGATAGCCTGCCTTTGCCTCCCTGCCGAAGCCCAGATACTAAAAAAACTGGGTGGAGCCGTGAAGAACGCGGCTGAGAATGCGACCATCCGCAAGGCCGAGCAGAAGACCGACGAAACGGTGAGCAAGACCATCGACAAAGTGACAAACCCCGATACGTACAAGGAAGGAGAGGCTGTGGCGCCGGATGCGCCCGCCGATGAGCCGGTTGCCGCCGCAGGAGGAGATAGCCCTGCTGCAGCGCCCGCATCCGCCGCCTCTCCCAAATCGATTGAATCCGCCTATGCGAAGAGTGATTTCGTGCCGGGCGACGAAGTCTTTTTCGCCGATGAACTCTCCCGGGAGAAACCGGGCGAATTCCCCAGCCAGTGGGACCTGTTGTTGGGCAGCGCGGAGATTGCCGCTTTCCAAGGGTATAATTCGGTTTATGTAGAGACGAAAACCACGCTTGCCCCGCTGATGAAGGACATGAAGGGGTATCTGCCGGAGGTGTTCACTGTAGAGTTCGACGTGATGGCCGCCGAGAAAGGGGTGCAATGGGGAGAGTATTTGTTTCAGTTCTTCGGGGAAACGGAGTCTGTCCCTGCCTGTGACGTCCATCTGACCTTGTATGGCGCTTACGGCCTGAGCTGGTATTACTATCCTGCCGGTGGGGGAGACCGCCGCGAGGGGGGATTGGATGTGAGTAATATCCTGAACCAACACAGTTGGAACCATGTCTCCATTTCGTTCAACAAGCGGGCGTTTAAATTGTATATCAACGGGTCGAGGGTGATCAATATCCCCTCCATGGCTGCACCCCGGCGTTTTGAAATCCATTATGGCCCTCATGGGAGTAATGATCAGAAACAACCCTTCGCGTTCAAGGATTTCCGGATGGCTAAAGGAGCGGTACCTCTGTACGACCGGCTGGCGAGCGATGGCAAGATCGTTTCCTACGGCATCACGTTCGACGTGGGTAAATCAACCCTCAAGCCGGAATCGATGACCGAGATCAGCCGCATCGCCCAGTTGATGAAGGATAATCCGACGCTGCAATTCAGCGTCGAAGGGCATACCGATTCTACGGGCAACCAGGCATCGAATCAAACCCTGTCTGATGCCCGCAGTAACGCGGTGATGGAGAAACTGATTGAGGCTGGTATCCCTGCCGGCCGTCTCCGGTCTGCCGGCAAAGGGCAAAGCAGTCCCATCGGCGACAACACCACGGATGAAGGTCGTGCCAAAAACCGCCGGGTGGAATTTGTGAAAATCTGATCTGTCAACACTCAAAAACGAATACAATATATGAACCGAAAACAACTTCTCTGCCTTTCTTTCTTTTTGCTGTGCAGTCTCCTCACCGTCCGCGGACAAGCCTTTAAGATCGACGATAAAGTCGGTACGGTCGTAGAATACGGCTACTTGGACAAAAAGGAGAAAATTACGCAAACGTCCCGTATGGAACTGGTCTCCATTGAGAGCGGCTCCGAGGGAGATGTGTTCAACATCAAAGCGACCTTACCAACCGATGGCGAACCGGCCTCCGTAACCTACCGGTTGATCTTTACCGGCGACGGGATCAAGCCCGACAAAAACTTCCTGTTCAACAGTTCCATGCTGGAACAGTTCAACGGAAAGGCGGCAATCACGTTCACGGGAGAGATTCCCGTCTTGCCGGATAACCTGTCGGTGGGACAGGAACTTCCTCCCTATGAAATCGCGATGGTGGTGGACCTGACAGGTGGTTCGGGTGCGCCGATGGCGGTCAAGACCACCACCACATCAAAGGTCACCTCCCGCAAGATCCTCCGCAAGGAAAGTGTCATGGTTCCCGCCGGCACCTATGATGCCTTTGTCCTGCACGAAGAGGCGACAGCCTCCTCGGCGGTGATGGGGATCAAAACTTCGGTGCAGACGGCTACCGACAGTTGGATCGTACCCGGACTGGGCTTCGTCAAACAACTGAATTACGACAAAAAAGGCAAGGTGACCGGTGGCACCGTGCTTACCAAACGCACTAACTGACATAATATATACGTCCTATTTATCCTTGACTACTTCTACCCTACACCAAAACTGATAATGTCCTGCCCGGAACGCTCCCAACAGTGCCGGGTGGGACATTTACCATCCTGTGGCGCGGCGATTCTCCGGGTTTTCATCTATTGGAACTGTTAGATGCTGTTTTGAATTACAAAAATGCAATTGAATAAACTGAATAGTGTATACAGGGGATTTGCCTTTTTCCCTTCCACTGCTTCCACTGCTTCCACACCCTTTCATAATCAGCTACTTACAGTGGAAGGACCCTCGTTTTTGGGCGTCTCCTTCCACACTTCCTTCCACTGGCTGACTTCCGTAATTGGAAGGCAAAAACAATCATAGGTGGTTGTTCAATCTGTCACCTATGTTTGTTGAAACATCCACCTATGTTTGTTGAAACGTTTACCTATGGGAGTTTTCAATCCCTAAGAGTCTCTTTATCAACGCATAAGAATTTGCACTGATCACATCTGGGAGTTGCGCTGACAACTCCCAGGCGTTTTTTCAACAACCGGATGTTGATAAATCTTCATCTGGATCTCGTGTCCACAACGTCTGGATGTTGTTCAACCAACATCCAGACGTTGACAGCACAACATCCAGATGCAGATTGAGATTCTGACAACGTTTTTGCTCCCGGCAAATGGCGGAAGCCAGCCAGTGGAAGGAAGTGTGGAAGGAGACGCCCAAAAACGAGGGTCCTTCCACTGTAAGTGGCTGATTATGAAAGGGTGTGGAAGCAGTGGAAGCAGTGGAAGGAAAAAAGCAAATCCCCTGTATACACTATTCAGTTTATTCAATTGCATTTTTGTAATTCAAAACAGCATCTAACAGTTCCAATAGGTAAAAAAAAACCCCCGCTTGCGGCGGGGGCAGTTTCTTAACCGTTGGAGGGCGTTAACCCAGGTACGATTTGAGGAGCTTGCTACGGGTGCCTTGTCTTAGTCTTCTGATTGCTTTTTCTTTGATCTGGCGTACGCGCTCTCTGGTGAGGCCGAATTTGTCGCCAATCTCTTCCAGTGTCATTTCCTGACAACCAATACCGAAAAACATTTTGATTATCTCGCATTCTCTTTCGGTTAATGTAGCAAGGGCTCTGTCAATTTCTTTTGCCAAAGATTCGTTCATTAACGACCGGTCGGCGATCGGAGCGTCGTCGTTCACAAGCACGTCGAGCAGGCTGTTGTCTTCACCTTCCACGAACGGGGCATCCACGGAGATATGACGTCCGGATACTTTCAATGTATCGGAAATCTTATCCACCGGAATATCCAATTCTTCCGCAAGCTCTTCGGGCGACGGGCGGCGTTCGTTCTCCTGTTCGAATTTGGAAAAGGCTTTGCTGATTTTATTCAGCGAGCCTACCTGGTTCAACGGCAGACGGACGATTCTCGATTGCTCGGCTAATGCTTGCAAAATGGACTGGCGAATCCACCATACGGCATAGGAAATAAACTTGAACCCTCTTGTTTCATCAAATTTCTCGGCAGCTTTAATCAGTCCCAGGTTTCCTTCATTGATCAAGTCGGGTAAACTTAGTCCCTGGTTTTGGTATTGCTTTGCCACAGAAACGACGAATCGCAGATTAGCTCGGGTCAGCTTTTCCAATGCTCTACGGTCTCCCCTCTTAATAGCCTGTGCCAATTCGACTTCCTCTTCCACTGTGATCAGATCTTCACGGCCTATTTCCTGAAGGTACTTATCCAGCGAAGCGCTTTCGCGATTGGTAATGGACTTTGTAATCTTTAATTGCCTCATTCCATTTAGTTAATTGAGAAATATGGGGTGCAAAGATACTGTTTTTATTTTATAATATTGGCTGAATGTCTGCGACATTCAGCCAATTATAAACCTTTAACAATCTTTTCACCTATTGACTCTATATCGTTATTCGGACAGGTCGATGACGTAATATTTCGTCCGGCCGTTCGGATACATTCCTTTGATGACAAGGATTTTTTCACTGTCGCCACTGCGCAGTGTCCGTTCGACGATTTGTTCCAGATCGTCGGGGGAGGAGATCTGTTGGTCGTTCACCAGCATGATTATATATCCTTTGGTGATACCTACGTCGCGGATTAATCCTTTATATACTTCGGCTACTTCAATGCCATAGCTGACGCCGAGTTGTTGTTTTTGTTTGTCCGTTAGTGCTTTGAACGCAGCGCCCAGCAATTCCGCAGGATCACCCTGGCCTTTCACCACTTCGGTGTTGCCCTGCGCGTTCTTCAATTCCACATTGAATGTTTTGGCGGAGCCGTAACGGTCCACGGAAACTTTCACTTTGTCGCCCGGACGGAATTTGCTGATCTGTTCCTGTAGGGCGCTGCCGGATTTGATCTTCACGTCGTTAACGGCAGTGATCACGTCGCCTTTTTCGATACCGGCTTCACGGGCGGCGCTGCGGTCGGCGAAACCATTCACGTAGGCGCCTTCGAGCACTTTTATTTTATCGTCTTTTATTTCGGGATTTTCTTTGGCGATCTGCACATCCGTCATGGTTACTCCCAGCATGGCACGTTGAACGGCGCCGAATTGCTTGAGGTCGGCCACTACCTTCCCTGCGATGCTGATGGGTACGGCGAATGAATAGCCGGCGAAGTTTCCTGTTTCCGAATAGATCAGGGTGTTGATGCCAACCAGTTCACCTTTGGTATTCACCAACGCCCCTCCGCTGTTACCCGGGTTGACGGCGGCATCCGTCTGGATGAATGCTTCGATGCTGTTGGTACTGGTACGGGCGATATTACCCCGCCCTTTGGCGCTCACGATACCGGCTGTCACCGTTGAGGTGAGGTTGAACGGGTTGCCTACGGCCAATACCCATTCGCCCACTTTCAGTTTTTCGGAATCACCGAAGGGGATTGTAGCCAGGTCTTTGGCGTCGATCTTGATCAGACCGATGTCTGTGTTCGGATCGGAACCGATCACTTTGGCGGTGTATTTGCTGTTGTCGTTCAGGGTTACTTCCAACTCGTCGGCGCCATCAATCACGTGGTTGTTGGTCATGATGTACCCATCCGTGGAGATGATCACACCGGATCCGGATCCTACACGCGGTTGCGGCGTTCCCCCGCGGGGATTACCGAAGCCGAAGAAGTACTCAAACGGATCGACATATTGCCGGCCGTCGCGTTGCTGGCCTGTCCGGGCTTTGGCCGTGGCCTTGATGTGCACGACGGCGTGGACGGCTTTTTCCGCCGCTACGGTAAAATCAATATTTTCTGCCGCTACCGTGTTCAGGCTCACCTGATGGTAGGGCTGCTTAAACCCGTATTCATTGGCTACGGAATACGAAGACTCAGCTTGTTTTTTGTTCGTGATATACGCGCTTGTCCCTATTGCGGCTCCCACACAGGTTCCTACCAGTAAGATCACACCCAGCGTATTTTTCAACACTTTCTTCATAAGATTCCTTTTTAAATTAAACACTTAAATTTAACATTTGAACTGCTGACAAAGTAAACGCAAAAAGTGTTCAATTCTGCTCTTTATCACCCTTTTTTTATCTCTTTTAACGAGTACAACCAGTTGCTTAACTGCGATTAACAGTACTGTGCATTACAAAGTACCAATCCTGACAAAAAACGCCTGCCATTTAGGCATCTTACACTAATAATAACAGCGAATGCGGCAGAAAGTTCAACTATTTCCCTACCTTTGCGCCACAGACAGTTTGCCGGTCTGCCGCTCGTCGTCAGACGGGAGGAAAGTCCGGGCAACACAGGGCACCATATTTCTTAACGGGAAGCTGTCAGCAATGGCAGGGTAGCGTAACAGAAAACAACCGCCCGGCTCCGGCCGGGTAAGGGTGAAAAGGCGGGGTAAGAGCCCACCGGGTCTCACAGTGATATGAGATGCCGTACGTCCTATGGGTTGTAAGATCATGTACACCGGCGCATGTAGGGCTGCCCGCCCGATGCCGGGGGGTAGATCGCTAAAGCTTGTTGGCAACAACAAGAC
>JAVBUE010000074.1:0-12009 GCA_031555735.1 Tannerellaceae bacterium | reverse complement strand
GGGTAAGAGCCCACCGGGTCTCACAGTGATATGAGATGCCGTACGTCCTATGGGTTGTAAGATCATGTACACCGGCGCATGTAGGGCTGCCCGCCCGATGCCGGGGGGTAGATCGCTAAAGCTTGTTGGCAACAACAAGACAAGATAAATGGCAGACACCTGCCTGTCGTAATGGCAGGCAGGCACAGAACCCGGCTTACAGGCAAACTGTTTTACTTTAAAACGAAAGAAATGGAACAGAAAGACGAACAGCAGAAAGACAAGCGTCCCCTCGACGAACGCATCAGCGCTTTCCTGACAAAGACGATCCATTTTGTAACATACGATATCTGGCGCATCACCGAACATGAGGTGAGCGGGCTGAAGGAGACGTGGATCAACATCGTCAAAACAACGATCCTCGCCATCCGTACCTTCCTGAATGAGAACCTGCAGACCAAAGCGTCGGCCTTGACGTATAGCACGCTGCTCGCCATCGTCCCCCTGCTGGCGGTCTTGCTGGGGATAGCGAAAGGATTCGGTTTCCAGCAGACGGTGCGGGAAGAGCTGATCGATTATTTCCCGGGTCATGATGCCGAATTCAGCGAAGCCTTCAAGTTTGTGGACAGTTACCTGGCGCAGGCGCAGGGCGGGGTGATTATCGGTTTCGGTTTGATCTTCCTTTTTTATACGGTGATCAACCTGATCTCTTCCATCGAAGATACGTTCAATGAAATCTGGCAGGTACAGAAGTCACGTCCTTTTTACCGGAAGGTGACAGATTACCTGGCCATGTTTATCCTCCTGCCTGTCCTGATCACCGCCTCGAGCGGTATTTCCATCTTTGTATCCACGTTGCAGAACTCGTTCCTCGAAGAGTTCGTGTTTCTCACGCCCGTGGTCGATATGTCCCTGAAATTCGCACCCTATGTGATCATTTCGCTGGTATTTACGGGGCTGTATATTTTCTTGCCCAATACCAAAGTGAACTTCCTGAACGCGCTGATTGCGGGAACGATCAGCGGATGCGCGTTCCAGTTCTTCCAGTTCCTGTATATCAGCGGGCAGATTTGGGTGAGCAAGTACAACGCGATCTACGGGAGCTTCGCTGCATTGCCGTTGTTGCTCTTGTGGCTGCAGTTGTCGTGGATCATCTGCCTGTTCGGGGCGGCGCTGGCCTATTCGGCGCAGAATGTAAGCAAGTTCAGTTTCGAACGCGACAGCAAGAATATCAGCCGCCGTTACAAGGATTTCCTGACGGTATTGATCACGTCGCTCATCGTCAAACGGTTTGAGAAAGGCGAAAATCCTTATACGGCGGATGAACTGTCGGATACGTACCGGATCCCGATCCGTATCACGACGCAGATCCTCCACCTGTTGCTCGAACTGAAGATCATCTCTGAGGTGGTGATTGGCGACGACGACCGAATCATCTATTACCAGCCGGCCATCGATATCAACCAGATCAGCATGGGCTTCGTGCTGCAACGGCTGGATGAGTGCGGCTCGGAAAATTTCAAGATCGACATTAAAGGCTTGTTCCGCAGTGAATGGAAGGCGCTCCTCAAGACACGTGAGGACCTGCTGGCCGCCAATGGCGACGTACTCCTCAAAGAACTATAATCAAGCAGGCCGTGTCGAACTGTCCCGTCAGAACTGGAAGTAGATAAACGGCTGTATCTCCGATGATTTGACCTGTGCGATCAGGATGATGAGGGCGGCCGTAACCGCGGCTTTGACCATCCAGTTCCAGTTGGCCACCTTCTGTCTGGTCGATTCCGTCAGGGAAGCCGGAAGGAACTGCATTGCGAAGCAGAGGACGATCAGGAAGACGATCACGGCATATTCCTGTAAGAAGGGGATAAACACGCCCGGACGGAAATGGCCGAATATCTGCGATAAGAGGGTAGTCGCTTTCTCCATGCTTTCCGCACGGAAGAAGATCCAGCCGAAGCAAACCAGGTGGAAGGTGATGAAGATACCGACGATCCGCCTCATGAGTGTCATCTCTTCTCCCGTAGTCTGGAACTTGTCCGGGAAACGACCCATCAGCCATTTATGCACCACCAGGTATAACCCGTGTAATCCGCCCCACAGGATGAAACGGAGGGAAGCACCGTGCCATAGCCCGCCCAGGAGCATGGTGATCATCAGGTTGACGTAAGTGCGTATCTTCCCTTTCCGGTTTCCGCCCAGGGCGATGTACAGGTAGTCTTTCAGCCAGGCTGATAGTGAGATATGCCAGCGCCGCCAGAACTCGGTGATGGTCGCCGATTTATACGGAAGGTCGAAGTTGATATTGAAGCGGTAACCAAACAAGAGGGCAAACCCGATCGCCATATCCGAATAGCCGGAGAAGTCGCAATAGATCTGGGCTGCGTAGCCATAGACAGCAAAGAGGTTTTCCACTCCGGAATAGAGTTCGGGATAGTCGAAGATGCGATCCACGAAGTTCGTACTGATGTAATCGGAGATGATGGCTTTTTTGAACAACCCGGTCAGGATCAGGATAAAGGCCTCGTTCCATATTTTTTTCGTCATCGTGAACGGCTTGTGTATCTGCGGGATAAAATCTTTCGCGCGTACAATGGGGCCGGCCACCAACTGGGGGAAGAACGAGATATAGAAGATGTAATCGAGTATGTTGTACAAAGGAACAACCTTCCCCCTGTAAATATCGATCACGTAACTCAGCGACTGGAAGATAAAGAAGGAGATCCCTACCGGCAGCATGATGCTGAAGGGGGTGAAGGGCTTATTGGCCAGTTCGTAAAACAGGTCGAAGAAGAAGTTCGTGTATTTGAAATAACACAATACACCCAAGTCGATGGTGAGGCTGGCGATCAGCCACATCCGTTTCTTCCGGGCATTGGGCGCGTTATGGATCAGATGGGCGGCGAAATAATCGACAAAAGCGATGAAGAGGATAAGCAGAAAGTAAAAACCATTGGTTTTATAGTAAAAGTAGAATGAGGCGACGATCATGAAAATGATCTTGAACCGCTCGTTTCTTTCGCTTTTCTTCAGCCAGGCGTAAATAAGCAGGACGATAGTCAGGAAAAACAGGAAGAAGGAGCTGTTGAAAATCAACGGCTCTTCCGGTATATAACGCAGAATTTCTCCTATTTTAGCGAAGTCTATATTGAACATATTCGGTATAGTTTCGAATGAGTGCATCAGAAAACAGGTTTCCGAGCATCGTATATCCATCTTTCAGAAAGTGAACGCCGTCTTTGTACAGGTATTTGGCCTCGTACATCTTGTAAGCGGAACCGTCTCCTCCCAGTACAGTATATAAATCCCAGTAGGCGCACCCTTTGGTTTCGGCATACCGGATCAATACATTTCTGACAATGGCGATATTCGGGTTACTGTTTTTTGTTACGTCGGCAGAGGCAGCCAGGCAATCGGGTGGGGTGGTGATCAGCACCAGCGCTTTGGGGTTTGCCCGGCGGATGGGTTCGATAATCGCGTCGATCTCGTTATACAGGTTCTTCTCATTCAGTTTGCCCCGGAAGGCTTCATTGGTACCCAGCGAGAAGATGAACAGCTCGGGACTGAGTATGGATATCTGTTGCGCGAAGTTCTGCACGCTGCCGTAGTGTCGGAACTGGGCTCCGTTGATACCAACGGCGTGGTAAAGGATCCCCCTTTTCCCGTTTTCCAGGCTGAAGCCGTAGTATATGGCGGAGTCGCCTTTGAGTATCTGCGAGCCGGTGGATAAGACGAGGCTGTTGACCCGGTTGTTCAACTGGATGATGGAAGCAAACGGATATGGGCTTTTCTTGTTGACAGACTTGATCGTCGGGTCTGTGACATACAGTTCGGGCGCCTTCTCGTGATGGAAGATCGTAATCTTGTTGAACGAATGGTCGATCTTCTCCCGGGTGGATGAACGTATCTCGAACGAGAAATTATCGTCGTTGGTCTTGATAGACAAACCACCTAATCCCAAGGGTAGTTTTTGGGTGCGTTGCACAACCAGCGTCTTGTCCCATTTCGATTCGGAAAGGATATCGTAATCGAAGGGTTCGTTGGTGCGTGCCAGCTTGAACGGGAAAATCAACCCACGGCCGGCGCTTCCGAACTTTTCCTGCAGGTTGTTCATGATATTCACCGTCAGAAAACCAGCTTGTACGTGTGAATCGCCGATGTGCATGATGGAGACAACCGACGGGGCGTTGATGACCGGTGCAGGCTGTGATAGTTGGTACAGGCGGGAAAAGAAAGTGTCCAGTATCCTGTTTTTATCGATTATCCTGTTGGCCTCTTTCCGGATATCCAGCGCGATGCGTGGGTTGCTTTTAGACTGTTGCGCGCACAGCGGACCGGCCGGCAACAGAAAAAGGAACCAGGTTAGGACAATCAATGGGTAGCTACTTTTCATATCCGATAGTTGGAGCAAATCTGTTTTTTTCGTTCATCAGGGATTCATAAAGCGCTTCGGCGATTTTACTTCCTCCCAGAAAGTTAATATGGGTATAGTCTTTCGCGGCCATCGGCGGTTTGTGGTGGACGAAGCTCACCATGCTTTTTTCGCCGCCCATGGCTTTGAAGGTGTTCCAGAATACGATTCCCGATTTTTGGGCGATCTCGCGTTGCGCATCGACCAGCGGGAGGACACCGGGATGGGTACTGATGCTGCCGTCCGTGTTTTTGCTTCCGCGGTCGCCTACGCTCATCAGTATGATTGGGGTGTTGGGATAACATTTCTTGAGATGATCAACCGCATTGGTCATCATCCGGCGATAGGATGCGTAGGTGCTCTTTTCGGCCACCATCACATTTAGTCCATATTCAACAATCAACAGGTCATATTGGACATGTTTGGTTAACTGGCTGGTCAGGTCCTGGCTGATGGTGGTCAGTACCGCACCCGAAGAACCTCTGACAGAGAAGTTGTCCACATAAATGCCCGTATGGCTGTCGCGGTAAAAACCAAGCCCGGTGAATCCGTCAACATTGCTGACGGTTACCTTCAGCGTCTGTATGGCCGGATTGGTGAAGCTTATGAACTGCACTTCGCCGGATGGCTCCGGATGGTGATCAACCGGTGCCTCTCCATTGACCGATACCCGGATTGTCGTGTTTTTAGTGTTGAGGAATACGAATGACAGCCGGGGGACGGAGTCTGTTTTGGCACATTTCAGTGTTACGGTTGCATTCTCAGACGGGATATAATAAAAACCGGTAAGGCTGAATTTGGTCCAGTCGGCATTCTTATAATTGACCATCGACTTCGTAGTCCAGCCCGATGCTTCCTGCTGGATGGAATGGCGGCTCTGGGTGACGGGAGATACAATGGGGATAAACCCTACACCAGTCCCTCCGTAGCGGGACTGGAAACTTTTCCGCAGGTCGGATGTCATAATGTCTGCCTCGATAAAGGAATCTCCCAATACACCGATCCGTACCGGACGTCTGTCAGCTTCCGTCAACAAGGCTTTATAGAAGGGGTACAGCATTTGTTTGCCTGCGGAGAAATCTTCAAAGCTCACCACGCCTTCTTTGGGGGAAAAGGCGGAATCGGGCAATACCGTGATTGTTTCCATCGGCTCGGCAGTCGCGCTTTCCGTCATCGAACTGTCTTTCGAGGCAGCCAATAATTCCATTTCCAGGGAATCAAGACTGACCGAATCATCTTCACCGGCGGGAGTGTCAACAACGTCAGAAAGGATATTGAAGTGCTTATACTTTATATCAAAGTCGGGAATAAGGGCTACTCCAAGTAATATAACAATAACGGCAGAAAGGACTTTTAACGCATCTTTCAAATAATCATACCTCATACTTGTCAGTCAAGTTCTAAAAACGTTGCGGTTTTATATCTGTTGTCAAACTTTTACATTTTTGCCGTGCAAAGGTATATCGTAAAAACGAAAACACAAAAGAAATGCGTTTAAATTCACTATTGAAAAGAAAACCGGAGCCGGCCTCGTCTTTTTTCGCGGAATGTGTCCGGGGCATTCTGCCGCCTCGATTATTCCAGGGCGGAGAAGGTTGCCTCCAGTGGGTGGGAGGGTGGTACATTACGGGACGGAAGAGGCCGGCGGCCGGTATATCATTCTCGAACAACGATGGTCCTGTTCGTTGTTCCATGCTTCCTAATAACCGACCGGAAGCACAGATTGTTTTGCCCGATCCGACAGGAGGATACGAGTCCGGCAAAAAGGATCAGAGCTGGAGCTCTTCCGTCAGCCAGTCCATCCAGCCGGGCAGCATATCCAGGTGGTACATCCGTTCGTCGGGATGCGAAGGGGCGAAGACGTGGATCTGGAGGTCGTTGCACTTCTCCCGGATACTGGTTTCCACCGGTTGGTAACTGGCAAGCACCGCCCGGGAGATGTCGCCTCCGTAAGTCTCACGCACGCCGTCGATCTTGTAGATGTCGTTTTGCGTCACCTGTCCGGACTTACATTCGATAAAGATGAGTTTCTGGATGCCGTTGACCAGCACATCCACCTCGTTTTTCGTTTGTGTTTCTTTCTTTTCTGTCTGGAATAGCACATTCTGCCACACTTGCGGCGGATTCTTTTTCTGCTGGCTCCAGAGGCGGATCTGGTTGGCTACCAGAGTTTCCCACCAACTGCCTTTGAAGAAGAGATGGATGGCGTTCGCCTGTGGCAGGCGAAGCAGTACGTGTCCCCGCTGGGTGATGAGCAATCCCCCGTTTTTCTGCTTGAAGTGGAGATCGTCACCCAATACCTTGGAAGCCGGCAGCCGGGCAATCTGCCGATGGCAGAAGATGCCGAAGAACTTCTGTAGCCGGGCCTGTTCGCGCGGGTAGTTCTCTATAAACAGTCTGATCTGCGTGGAAGCCCATACGGTATCTTGGCTAAGCTGCTTGATATCATGATAACCGGATAGCGTATTGCCGCTCAGGTGGACGATTTCTTCATTCTCCAATTGGCTGTGCATCGGCTGGCTTTCGAAGGTGTCGAGCCAGATCAGCTCGCCCATCTGGGTCAGGTAAAAGGCGCGTACACCCTGTTCGCTTGCCACCTGGAATGCCGCCAGCATCATCGGTTTGGTCCCTTCAGACAAATGATAGGTAAATGATCCCGCATGTGTCTGGTGGATCGAACGGCAGATAGCGGCTACCTCGTTTCCGTCGTAGGGTGCCGTATGGTAGCAGTACCGTTGGATGGACGTCGGAAGCAGATCGTACATCGGTTCGGCGATATGCCGTGTTTGTTCGGTATAGAGCAGGTGGATGCAATCCGGTCCAAACTCTTTGATACCGTGATAGACGGATGTAATGTCTTTGCCAAGCAGGATAATCTGGTGTGTCATACTGAAATAGTGGATTGTACGCCGCAAATATACATGATTATTCTTACCTTTGGCCGCAAGGTATAATTCTTACTAATTCGTTTTTGCATAAAATCTATTCCGTATGAAGCGCTTATTTCTACTATGTGCCGGATGTTGCGCCCTTGCCATCTCCGGTTTTTCCCAGAAAAAACAACTCACTGACGAACAAATTGTAAAGGGGGCGAATGGGATCGAGAAACCGGTTCCCCTGCCGATGGGTTGGGCGGATGCCTCCCATTACCTTTTATATAAGGGATCGGGTGCCGACCGCAAAGTGTATGCGGTGGATGTCCGCAGTGGAGAGGAGGCAGCCTATAAACCGGCAACAGCCACTTTTTCGGTCCTGCTGAAAGAAAACGATATCTATTTCATGGAGAATGGCAACGAACGGCGGCTGACCACTACCCCGGAGCTTGAGAAGAACCCGACCCTGTCGCCCGATAACCAATGGGTGGCCTTTACCCGGAACAATAATTTGTATGCGATCCGTGTCGCCGACGGGAAAGAAATACGTTATACCGACGACGGCTCCGACCTGATCCTGAATGGCTGGGCTTCGTGGGTGTATTACGAGGAGATCCTGGGACGGGCTACCCGCTACCGAGCGTTCTGGTGGTCGCCCGACAGCCGGAAGATCGCCTTCTTCCGCAGCGACGATACCCGTGTGCCCATGTTCCCGATCTATAACTCGGAAGGCAAGCACGGATTCCTGGAAGAAACCCGGTATCCGAAAGCCGGTGATCCGAACCCGACCGTTCGAGTAGGTATCGTGGGAGTGGAAGGAGGCGCCGTACAATGGGCGGCTTTTAACGAGAACGACGACCAGTATTTCGGCCAACCCTTCTGGCGCAGGGATGGTAGTTCTTTGATCGTGCAATGGATGAACCGCGACCAGAACAACCTGAAATTGTATGATATGGATCCCTCCAATGGCGCCGTTAAAGCCATCTATGATGAAAAACAACCGACATGGATCGATTGGATCGAGGGTATAACCTGGGTGTCCGACGGATTCCTGCTCGTGCGTGATTTCGATGGCTGGGAGCAGATCTATTACCATAACAACGACGGCAGCCTGAAGAAAAAACTGACGGCCGGTAACCTGTGGGGTACACAGATACTCGCCGCCAACGAAAAGGAAAAGACCGTTTACTTTGTTTCCAACGGTGAAATATCCACCCGCCGTGATTTATACTGTGTCCGCCTGGATGGGACGAAGCAGAAACGCCTCACCTTCGGAGAGTACAGCCATAACGTACAGCTCTCACCCGACTGCAAACAGTTCCTCACCGCCTATTCCAATGTCGCTACACCGACACGCCTGGCGTTGGTGGATGTGAAAACCGGCAAGGTGAAAGAACTGGCGGATGGTAAAGACACGGAATTCGACCAGTATGAGTTGGCACTCCCCGAAATGCATTGGCTGGAAACGGCAGACGGGTTCAGGCTTCCCGGAACGATCATCTGGCCGCTGCATCTGGATCCGAACAAGAAGTATCCGGTGATCATCAGCATTTACGGCGGACCGAATGCCGGCTCTGTCTCGGATACCTGGCGGAGTGTAGGCGCCGGCAACCAGTGGTGGGCGAAAGAAGGGGTGATCCAGGTGAATATCGACCATCGCGGATCCGGTAAATGCGGCAAGAAGGGGATGGACTTCATGCACCGCAACCTGGGTAAATGGGAGATGGAAGATTATATCGCCTGGGTGAAGTATCTCTGTGAGAAACCGTTTGTGGATGACACGAAGATCGGTATCAACGGCGGAAGCTATGGTGGTTATGTGACGGCGTTTGCGCTGACTTACGGATCCGAATATTTCAACTACGGCATCGCCAGCTTCTCGGTGACCGACTGGATGCTTTACGACTCGCACTACACTGAACGGTATATGGATGCACCGGCTGATAACCCGGAGGGGTATGCCTTCAACTCCGTCATGACCCATGCCGGCAAATACAAAGGCGGACCGAATTCCATGTTACGCATCGTACATGGCACGATGGATGATAACGTACACCTGCAGAACAGTATCCAGCTGGTTGATAAGCTGGAAAACCTGAACAAGGAGTTCGAATTCATGCTGTATCCGGGTGAACGCCATGGATGGGGTGGGGCGAAAGCGATCCATTCACAGAACGACAGTTACCGGTTCTGGTACCGCTACCTGTTCGGGAAAGAGGCTCCCGCCATCATCCTAAAATAGCGGGAGAATTAAACACTTACGCCTTTTGGCTTGTTTCTATAGCTGAAGATGGATATATTTGTAACGTATAACTAAAAGTAGATGTATATGAAAAGAATGGCAGCTTATATCGTCGTTGTGTTGTTGGCGCTCTGCGTAGTGCCGACACAGGCGCAACTGCGTTTTGGGGTAAAAGGCGGGGTGAATATCTCCACCGTCAGTTTTGATAAGAGTGTGGTGGATGCGGATAACCTGACGGGATTCCAGATCGGCCCGATGATCGAGGCCACGATGCCTCTCCTGGGCGTTGGATTCGACCTGGGTGTACTGTATTCTAAAAAAGGAATGAATATGGATGGGGAGGATGTGTCGTCTGATTATATCGATGTTCCGTTAAACCTGAAATGGAAACTGGGCATCCCGCTGGTAAAGCCGTACATTGCCGCCGGTCCCTATATTGGCTTTAAGGTGGGAGGCGATGATTACTGGACAACGGTAAAGAACCAGATCGAGGCCAAGAGCTTCTCCGCAGGACTGAACTTCGGCGCGGGTGTGGAATTGCTTAATCATTTGCAACTGGGGGTTACCTATGGACTGGGGCTGACGGATAATTATAGCGTCGAACCGATCACATCAAGTTCATTCACCGAATCAAACGGGAAGAACCGGGGATGGGCCATTACGGCAGTTGTCTTATTCTGACAGATTGTAGAGTAAGTGATAATAAAGAAGAGGGTGTGTCAAATCGACACATCCTCTTTTTTTTATCTGTATCAAACAATTCACATATCTGTGCTGTTTCAAATATGGTTAGCAAACAAAAACATATCTGACCATAGTATTAATTAAAATAAATTAATTTGAAATGAAAAAGATTATTCCTTTTTTTGCATTGGTGCTTCTGCTGTCGGCGTGCCAGAAGGAGCCGGATCTGTCGGAAGTGGATGGTAACTTCGTGGTATATACAAACCATGACAAGTCGGCCAACTTTGCCTCCTATGGTACCTACTATCTGCCCGATAGCGTGTTGCTGATTTCAAACAGTAAAACGCCTGTTTATTGGAAATCGAGCGAAGCGACCACCGTGTTGAAAACGTTTCAGCAAAACATGGACAGCCGGGGATATACCCGTGTGGCTGATAAAGACGATGCCGATCTGGGCGTGCAGGTCTCTTACGTGGAAGACGTGAGTTATTTTGTTGATTACTACGATTATCCGTATTGGTGGTGGGGCTATCCGTACTACTGGTATCCGTACTATTGGGGCGACTGGAGTGGATGGTATTATCCATATACGATCGCTTATTCATATGAAGTAGGTTCGATTTTAGGTGAAATTGTGGACTTGAAAAACAGTCCGACAGGTGGTGACAGTAAGCTTACCGTAAACTGGACAACCTATCTGGGCGGCCTGCTGTCCGGTTCCACATCGGTTGATACCGACCTGGCCGTTACCGGAATCAACCAGGCTTTTGCCCAATCACCGTATATACAAAAATAAATAAGAACGTTTAAATAATTGAGAATTCATATGAAAAAGATACAAACATCCATACGATTATTCACTTTGCTTGTCGCATGTGTTGCGCTTCCCGCTGTGTCGAATGCACAGTTGGTGAAGAATTCCTATTTCAACATCGATTGGCAATTGAATACGCCGTTCAGTACAGACTTTGCCGACCAGACCAGTGGCTGGGGCGCCAGTTTTGAAGGCGGATACGTCATTACCCGCAGTGTGTCGCTGGGCGGTTTCTTCGCCTTCCATACGAATAATAAATACATCGAACGCCAGACACTGGATGTGAGCGAAACAGCATCGATCACTTCCGACCAGCAACATTCGATCTTCCAGATCCCCTTTGGGGCCGTTGCCCGTTATACCTTCACGCGCCAGGGATTGTTTGAACCGTATGTGGGCGCCAAGATAGGGGCTAATTACGGGAAGACATCCTCTTACCTGAATGTGTTGGAGATTTACGATGAGTCGTGGGGATTCTATGCTTCTCCCGAAGTGGGGCTGACTGTTTTTGCTCCCGGTAAACAGTTTGGCGCACACATCGCGCTGTATTACAGTCACGCAACGAATTCCAGCGAATTGCTAACCTATAAAGTGGACGGGTTGAATAATTGGGGGCTCCGTGTAGGGATTGCATTCTGACGGTGCAACCAGTCACAAAACCTTCCACATAGACACCTATGTCGGGTGGCATGATTCCTTTCGGGAGTCGTGCCACTTTTTTTGGGAAGGATACTTCATGGGCGGTTAGAAGCTGTTTTGAATTACAAAAATGTAATCTATACAGGGGCTTTGCCCTTTTTCCCTTCCACTGCTTCCACTCCCTTCATTATCAGCTACTTATTGTGGAAGGGTCCTCGTTTTTGGGCGTTTCCTTCCACACTTCCTTCCACTGGCTGATTTCCGCCATTGGAAGGCAAAAACATCCACCTATGTTTGTTCAATCATCTACCTATGTTTGTTCAAACATCCACCTATGTTTGTTGAAACGTTCACCTATGGTAGTTTTTTA
>JAVBUE010000082.1:0-12084 GCA_031555735.1 Tannerellaceae bacterium | reverse complement strand
GTCTTAACATAGCACGCACTTGTTTGTTTATTTGTTTGGTTAACCACTTATGCTGCGAAGATACTGAAAATATCCTTCCACTCGATAAAGAAGGTGAAAACAATCATAGGTAGATGATGTGACAATCATAGGTAGATGTTTGAACAATCATAGGTGGATGTTTGAACAATCATAGGTAGATGTTTTGAGCTTTGCGAATTTGTTTTTCCTGAAATCAGTTTATCGTCTGGATGTTGTTCTTTCAACGTGTAGATGCCGTTCCAACAACATCTACACGTTGAAAGAACAACATCCGGACGTTTTTAGCCCAACATCCAGATGCAGATTGGAATTGTGACATCTTTTTTACGTAACATAAGCGGGTAGCCCGCTAAGGCGGGGGCTGAGAGAGACTTCCGGGTAGGGAAAAAAGAGAAAAAGAGTGGCGAAAAATGACCTGCCACACAGTGGAAGCAGTGTGGAGGCAGTGGAAGGAAAAAATGCACCTCCTTCCACTATCTAACCACCTGTTAACCTGTATGATAATCCCCATTAGTGGAAGGTGGAAGGGAAAAAGGGAAATCCCCTGAAAGAGAGACCGGAAACTGCCTCTGGCTAAAGCATTGCGCATGTTTTCCTGATTTTTTCAAATCGAAGGCGTAGCGATTGGTCGTTCCTTGCCACTTGCATATGATACCGTGCTTGCATATTGACCAACATCTCTGCTTCGATACCCAGCGCAGCTTCAAACAGAAGGGCCGCACTGGCTGAAATGGGACGTTTGGCATTCAGTATTTCATTTAGCATGGTGTATGACATTTCTATTTGCCGGGCTAATTCTTTCTGTGAAATGCCCCGGTATTCTATTTCTTCTTTAAGTATCTCGCCAGGATGAGTAGGCGAGTACGGATAACCAAGATTTCCCATAATGACTTTATTTATAATGATTCGATAATTCTCTGATAGTACAAATTGTCAAAACTGTTTCTTCCTCTTTCGTCTTTGATACTACGAATTCAATCCGGTATTTATCATTGATGCGGATGGACGAGATTCCCTTTTTATCTCCTTGCAGTACTTCATAGTGTAACGCATGAATGCAATATAAACGTTCAATTCCGGATACATCGTTTAGGATATCTATCCGCCTTTTGTAGCCTTCAACAACTCTGGGCTGAAAACGATGTTTCTTATCGCTACATTTTCCTTTATAGTATAGCTCGGAAAGGTAATCTTTGGCAAATTCCACGATCATAGGCTTAGTTATTTGTTACAAAGATAACTTATTGTTTCGAAAGTTCACCAAATAAGTGAATATTTCTTCTCTTTCGTCCCGCATGATACCGTGATGCTCAGGCATACGATTAGGGGGAGAGTAGCGATTGTCTTCTTTTTTCGATCCATTGTGTATATGCTTTTGCAAGTTGGGGCATATAGCTGTCCAGGGTGGGGTATTTGTCCCGCTGGGCATCGTATGTGTCCAGTTCGTTGGCGAGTTCTTCGATCCAGAAGAAGTGGAAAGAGTCTTTGATCAGGTTGGTCCAGTAGGTTGTTTCCGCTTCTTCGGCGCCATGGTCTTTCAGGTATTTGAGGACGGATGCGTTGATCAGGAAATGACGGTTCACGCTGTCGCTATACGGTGTAGAGCGTTGGTACGCGTACTCCTGTTTATCTGCCAGGCGGAACACGATACTGAGCAGCTCTACCCGCTTATCGACAGCCGGTTCTTTCACAAGGGCTTGTTCCCGCGTACATGCCGGAAGCAAAAGCGCGATGAGGAGGGAAATCAGGATACTGCGCATAAGAGGGGGGTATTTATTATCCTTTCGCCGGTGTTTCCCCACTCTTTGCCAGGGATACCAACCCGCCCATGGCGCCCAGGTTCATGCTGTCGAGCGCCGAACTGGGGACGATCACCATCGATCCTTTCTCTTTGAGGCCTTCGAAAAGCATATTCATGCCCCTCAGGTGGAGGGCGACAGGGTTGTCGATGTATTTACGGCTGGCCAGTTCGAACTTCTCGGCGATCTCGGTCTCGGCCGTACCCAGGATAACGCGCGCACGGCGTTCGCGTTCGGCCTGCGCCTCCTTGCTCATGGCGTCGGCCAGGGCTTGCGGGATGGCGATGTCGTTGATGCCGACGGTCTGGCAGGTGATACCCCAGGGGCTGGTGTTCCGGTCTAATACCTGTTGGAGGTCTTCGGCAATCTTGTCGCGTTCCTGGAGGAGTGTCGATAGCTCATGCTTGCCGATGGTATCCCGCAGGCCGGTCTGTGCGATGTGCTCGATCGCTTTCTGGTATTCCTGTACCTCCAGCGCGGCTTTTTCCACATCCCATACCGTCCAATAGACAACGGCGTCCACATTGACGGGTACGGTATCTTTGGTCAGCGTTTGTTCCGCCTTGAAGGCGCTCACCCGCACCCGCTGGTCGATATACGTCGAAACGCTGTCGATAATGGGGACGATCAGGAAGAGGCCGGGGCCTTTCAGTCCCCGGTACTTCCCCATCCGCAAGACAACGGCACGTTCCCATTGGTCGGCTATCCGGATCGAGAAGGCGATGCATACGGAAGCGATGAGCAGGATCAGGAATACAAACACAGGCACGATGCCCAATGCCAGCATGGCGGCAGAGGAGGCGCTCAGGATCAGCAATACAGTCAGCGAAATGGGATTTAATCCCCCTTTGTTCGTTACATTTGTTACCATGGTTTTATTATTTAGTGGTTTCAATTTGTTTTAATTCCCGGATCACTTCGTCGAGGGTGAAGCCGTAGCTCATCGCAACGGAAGAAAACTGCGTGCAGATCTCCTTCAGCTTCTCTTCCCGTTCCCGGGGGGGTACTACCAGATCTGTTGTATGGATGAAGGTGCCCGAGCCTTGCTGGGTTTCCAGGATTTCTTTGATCTCCAATTCCTTATATGCCTTGGAGACGGTGTTCAGGTTTACTTTCAACTCCACGGCAAGCGCCCTGACCGTAGGAAGTTGCTCTCCCGGTTTCAACTGCCCGGAAGCAATACCGAACCGGATCTGATCGATAATCTGCCGATATACCGGCACTCCGCTTGAATAATCCAATAAGAACCTGATCATGTGTTTGTCTATTATATGTATATTGTACTATAAGAATATGACAAATATACAACCGAAAACCATACTTCCAACTTTTTAAGCCGGTTTTTTTAGAAAATCTTTTCATTTTCATACGTTTACAGGTAAAGAATCGTTACATTTGCACGAATTTTTATAGATAGAAAAACAAGAAAAGAAGATTATGGTTAATCCAATTAGCAAGACGATCCAATTGAGTGATGGAAGGACCATCACGATCGAGACCGGAAAATTGGCCAAACAAGCGGACGGTTCAGTGACTGTCCGCATGAACAACACCGTGTTGTTGGCCACGGTTACGGCTGCGAAAGATGCAAACCCGGGCGTTGACTTCATGCCCCTGTCAGTAGAGTATAAAGAGAAGTTTTCCGCATTCGGCCGTTTCCCCGGTGGTTTTACCAGACGCGAAGGAAAAGCCTCCGATTATGAAATCCTGACATCCCGTCTGGTTGACCGCGCGCTTCGTCCGCTGTTCCCGGATAATTACCATGCTGAAGTGTTTGTAAACGTCATATTGTTCTCTTCCGACGGCGAAGATATGCCCGACGCATTGGCCGGACTGGCGGCTTCCGCCGCACTGGCTGTTTCCGACGTACCGTTCAACGGTCCCATCTCGGAAGTACGCGTGGCGCGAGTGGACGGACAGTTCATCATCAACCCCACCTTCGATCAGCTGGATCAGGCCGATATCGACATCATGGTCGCTGCTACACTCGACAATATCATGATGGTGGAAGGCGAGATGAAAGAAGTACAGGAAGCCGATATGCTCGAAGCCATCAAGGTGGCCCACGAAGCGATCAAGGTACACTGCCAGGTACAACTCGAACTGATGGAAGCCTGCGGCAAAACGGTGAAACGGGAGTACAACCACGAAACCAACGACGAAGAACTCCGCAAGGATGTACGTACCAAATGCTACGACAAAGTATATGCCATCGCCGTATCAGGTTCCGACAAGCACCAACGCGCCGATGCCTTCAAAGCCATTGTGGACGAATACAAAGCCGGATACACCGAAGAAGAACTGGCTGAAAAAGCGGAGATGATCGGTCGCTACTACCACGATGTGGAAAAAGAAGCCATGCGCCGCGCCATCCTCGACGAAGGCAAGCGTCTCGACGGACGGAAAACCACCGAAATACGTCCCATCTGGTGCGAAACCAGCTACCTGCCCTGGCCGCACGGATCGGCTGTCTTCACCCGTGGTGAAACACAGTCGCTGACAACGGTCACACTGGGTACGAAGTCGGACGAGAAACTGGTGGACGACGTGTTGAACTATGGCAAGGAGCGGTTCCTGCTGCATTATAACTTCCCTCCGTTCTCTACCGGCGAAGCCCGCCCGCAACGCGGTGTAGGCCGTCGCGAAGTAGGCCACGGAAACCTGGCGCACCGTGCGCTCAAAGGGATGATCCCCGAAGATTTCCCATACGTACTGCGTGTCGTATCCGATATCCTCGAATCCAACGGTTCGTCTTCCATGGCTACCGTATGTGCCGGTACGCTGGCGCTGATGGATGCCGGTGTACAGATCAAGAAACCGGTGTCCGGTATCGCTATGGGATTGATCTCTGAAAACAAGGGAACAAATTACGCGATCCTGTCGGATATCCTCGGCGACGAAGACCACCTGGGTGATATGGACTTCAAGGTAACCGGTACCAAAGACGGGATCACCGCTACCCAGATGGATATCAAAGTGGACGGACTCTCGTATGAAATCCTCGAAAACGCACTGGCACAGGCCCGCGAAGGCCGCCTGCATATCCTCGGCAAGATTACCGACGCACTGCCCGAACCACGCCCCGAAATGAAGCCGCACGCACCGCGCATCGAAAAGATGACGATCGCCAAGGAATTCATCGGCGCCGTAATCGGACCGGGTGGAAAGATCATCCAAGGTATCCAGGAGAAGACAGGCGCTACCATCGCCATCGAAGAAGTGGAAGGTGTGGGCGTGATCGAAATATCGGGAACAAACAAAGAATCGATCGACGGCGCCGTACGTGCCATCAGAGCGATCGTGGCTGTGCCCGAGATCGGCGAGATTTACGACGGGAAGATCTCTTCCATTATGCCCTATGGCGCTTTTGTAGAATTCATGCCGGGTAAGGATGGCTTGCTGCACATCTCCGAAATAGACTGGAAGCGTTTGGAGACCGTAGAGGAAACCGGACTGAAGGAAGGCGATCTCATCCAGGTGAAACTGGTGGACGTGGATCCGAAGACCGGTAAGTTCAAGCTCTCCCGCAAGGTGCTGATGCCGAAACCGGAAGGGTACGAAGAACGTGCCCCGCGTCCTGACCGTCCCGACCGTGGCCCGCGTCCGGATCGTGGTGACCGTGGCGACCGTGGTCCTCGTAGCGGGGGTAACCGCCCGAGATAACGCGCGTACATTATAGTATATAGAGAAAGGCTGTTCCGGGTGGAGCAGCCTTTTTTGTTGGTTATCCCTTCAGCATATACCCTTTTCGGGGAAGGGAGATGATACCGGTGTCGGGATCGTTCTGCAACGCCTTGCGGAGGTAGGTGATCTGGACGTTGAGGGCGAGAGAATTGGCATAGGAGGTGTTTCCCCAGACGGTGGAGAGCAGTATGTCGCGTTCGACGGCCGCATTCGGGTTACGCGCCAGGATACGGAGCAGCTCCGCCTGGCGGGAGGTGATGAGCGTCTTGCTGTTGCCGGTACGCAGCTCGTTGGTGCTGTAGTTGAATACGGTTTTGCCGAAGGTATAGGTTTCTTCCGGCAGGTTCTCTGCCGCCGCCGTTTCAAACCGTTCGCGGATACGGGCGATCAGTTCTTCGGGATAGAAGGGTTTGGCGATGTAATCATTCCCCCGCAGGCTGAATCCTTTCAGGCGGTCGCTCTTGTCGGAGCGGTCGGAGAGGAAGAAGATGAGCGTATGGCTGTCGGTCTCCCTGATCTGCTGCGCCACTTCGAATCCGTTGAGGCCGGGCATGTTGATGTCGAGTAATACGAGGTCGGGCTTCACCAGGGGGAACTGTTCCAGCGCTTTCTGCCCGTTGCCGGTATAGGTCACCTCATATCCTTCGCGTTCGAGGAAGCGTTTGATGACGAGGGAGTACTTCAAATCGTCGTCGGCAAAGAGTATTTTCAGTACTGTTTTCATTGCGGCAGGCATAAGGTGATGGATGTCCCTTCGCCCAGGCGGCTTTGCAGGGTGACATACCCCTGGTGGGCTTCGCTGATGAGCTTTACGTAGCTGAGTCCCAGTCCCAGTCCCGGCAGGTTGCGGTCGGGCAGGTTGCTGCCGCGGTAGAACTTGGCAAATACTTTTTCCTGTTCGGCCAGCGGGATGCCGATGCCGTCGTCAGACACGGTGAGGCGGAGCTCTCTTCCCCGCCGTTCGGCACGGATGGTGATGTGTACCTGTTCGCCCGAATACTTCACGGCGTTCTCGATCAGGTTACTCAGGATATTGGCTACGTGTACGGGATCGGCTTCGATCACAGGTGTTTCCATCTCATACGAAGTCGAGAAAGAAACGTCCTTACCGGTGGGAATGGCGGTGAGGCGGATCACTTTTTCCACCAGCTCCCGGAGGTTGAACTTCGTGCGTTTGAGCAGGGTCACCTCGTCGTCGGCACGTACCATATCACGGAGCTTGGCGAGGTAGGCGGAGAGGTTATCCAGCTCGAAGAGGGAGTCTTGCACCACCTGTCCGGTGGTGGCTTCATCTGCCCGCATCTCTTTGTCGCCGAGGAAGGAGACGAAGGTTTTCAGTGTCTGTACCGGTCGTTTGAGCTCGTGGATCATCGTATTGACGAAATTCTGCCGGAGCTCGCTGATCTTCTGCTGCTTGCGGATCGTCCGGATCTGATAGACTAAGCAACCGGTGAGGAGGATGACGAGGATGAGCGACAGCGCCAGTTGTACCGCCATCCGCCGGAAGAGGGGCTGTGCCGGGATGTCGGCATGGATCGTGACGTACCCGTATTGCATGGGGCTGTAGGCATACGATACGTTCACCGCCGGATAGAGGAGGTTGCCCGTCTTTTCCCATCCGGAAGTGATCACCGACGAATCGACTTCAACCGGCTGAAGGAGGGTGTATCGGGTATCCGGCAGGCGGGAGCGCAGGATGGAGTCGAGCCGCTCGGCACGAAAGGGGTTGGTGTAGTTGGTGATCGCCCGGTTCACAGCCGCATGCATCTGCTCGGCAGGGAGATTGGCGCTGAAAGACAGGCGTATCCGGTTTTCTGCCGCATCTGCCGGTAGTCCGTTCTGTTTGATATTCTCCACATCCAACCGCAGTTGTTTCGTTTGCTTACTTTCTATCGAGTCACGGATCGCCAGGGCTTCTTCCGGTTTTGTCGGCAAGGGTCCGCCCGTCTGGCTGATGCCGACGAATATCTCCTTGCTTTTCGACTCCCGCCCCTCTTCGCTTTTATATTCCGCATTTTGGCTGACGATAAAGGAAAGGGGATGGACTTTTTCTTCTTTCCGCAGGCTGTATTCTTCTTCGCCGGCCTGGAGGATGGTGGCGGCCAGTTCGGAAGAACACGAATCCACCACGTAGCCGTACTGGTTGTAGAGCCAATAGCCCTGCATCATGATCAGCAGGGCGGCCGATGCGAGGGAGAGTATCCAGATGAACCGTATGCGTTTTTCCATGCGTATGATATTTACGCAAAGATAGAATGTACGCGTGAATGGGATCCATCGCGCGGAGGCTTTTTTAAGGGGCAGTAATATTTCAGTAATAAATAGAACGTCGGGCGATGGATAAATCCGATACATTTGCTTCCGGATAAAACGAATATACGTATGAAACAACTTCTCCTCTCCGCAGCATTGCTGCTGGCCTGCGTCTCTACCGGACTAAAGGCGCAAATGGTATTGAATGTGATGAACCCGAACGAATCGATGAAGGCCGACTCGATCGATGAGGTGCGCTTTGTGGCGCAATACCAGCTCCGGTTGATGCCTGATCCGCAGAAACCGGAGAATCTCCTCGACGAGACCCTGATGCTGAAAGTGGGAAACAAAGCTTCGCAATACTACAGTTATACCCGGTTTGTGACCGACTCGCTCTTCCGCGAAGAACTTAAGCGGAACAACGGCCGTATCACGCGACAGCGTACGTCGGCCGACAAGACCAACGAAGGGATGGTGACGCACCGGATCTATAAGAACTATCCGGCGGGGAAGGTGACGACCCTCGACCAGGTAGCCTCCGGCCGTTTCCGTTGTGAAGAGGCCATCGAGCAGCCGGCATGGGAACTGTCGGACGATACGCTGACGGTGATCGGCTATCCTTGCCACAAGGCTGTGTGCCACTTCAAGGGGCGCGACTGGACGGCGTATTATACGATGGAGATTCCGCGCAGCGACGGTCCCTGGAAACTCTACGGCTTGCCCGGTATGATCCTCAAAGCGGAAGACAGCGAAAAGCAGTATGTGTTCGAATGTACGGGGTTGATCAACCAGGTCGGCGAACCCCTGCTCTTTGGCGCCGAAGGGTATCAGAAGGTGTCCCGCAAGGAGCTGTTCACGGTGTATGAACGGTTTGCCGCCGACCCGGTAGGCTATGTCACCTCTACCAACCCCAATATCCGGATCGTGATTAAGGATGAGGATGGGGGTGAGGCGAAAACACCGAAGAATACGCCTTTTAATCCGATCGAACGGGCTGAAAAATGAAATACATCCGCATCCTTCTCCGCATCATACCCGTTGGGGTGTGGTTGGCCGTGGGTATGTCTTACAGCCATGCGCAGTTGCTCTTCAAGGGAAGTGTGACGGATGCCGCAACCGGCCAACCGGTGGAGATGGCTACCGTGCAACTGCTGCGTGGCAGTGCGAAGCGGATGCTGGGATATACGCTGACCGACGCCACGGGCGCCTTCACACTGAAGGGGGGGAAAGATGCGGACACGGACTCATTGCAGGTATCGGTTTCCTTCCTCGGGTACCAGACGCTTACGAAAGACGTCCGTCCGGGTGAAACACTGGCCCTCTCGCTGGAAACGAAAGCGTTCCAGTTGAAAGAAGTGCAGGTACGCCCCGGCCGTGTGTATGGCAACCGGGATACGGTGAACTACGACGTGGCGCAGTTCCTCTCCGGCAAAGACGAATCCATCAAGGACGTGATCAAAAAGCTGCCCGGGCTGGATGTGAATGAAGAGACGGGGAAGATTTCCTACAATGGGAAGGATATCAGTAACTTCTACGTCGAAGGGATGGATCTTACCAACGGACGGTATAACCGGATCAACAACAACCTACAGGCGAAGGCGGTGGAGAAGGTGCAGGTGCTGCAAAACCATCAGCCGATCCGTCTGCTGCAAGACCGGGTGAAGGTGGAGGATGTGGCGATCAACCTGACGCTGAAACCGGAGTTCCGCGATATATGGATGGGGAGCGTTAAGGCGGGAGCGGGACTCTCGGCGGACGACTTCCTGTGGGAAGGGGGACTGGATGCCATGCAACTGAGCCGCGCCAGCCAGACGGCGTACCTGTATAAAGGGAATAACCGGGGCGTGGATGTGACCGACGAACAGCTGATGCTGGTCGGTAACGCCTTTAACACGCTCCGGGAACCGGCTGTCCCTTCGTTCCTCTCCCAACCGTCGCTGATGGCGCCGCTGAAAAAGGAACGGCTGCTGTTTAACGATGCGCATACGCTATCTGCCAACCGGCTGTATAAACTGGATGAAACCACCCGGCTCCGGTTCAATGCCGGCTATACGCACGACGTGAGGAGGCAGGAGCGGGGGAGTACCACAACCTACTACCAGGCGGAGGATACCGTGCGGGTGACCGAAGCCAGTGATACCCGTATCCGCAGCGACCGGGCAGACCTGCATCTCGATATCGAACAGAATGCCGCCACACATTTCCTCACCAATAAATTAGATGCGGTGGGCGACTGGCAACGCAGCCGCTCGCAGTTTATCGGGCATGGGGAGGTGGATCAGCGGATCAATACCTCGCAGGCGGGTGTCCGCAATGAGTTCCGTACGCTGTGGAACCGGGGTGATAACACCTGGGAGATGCGTTCGTTCCTCCGGTATAATTACCTACCGGCGGAACTGATTGTTAACGGAGTGGGGGAAACGATGAACCTCGGGCAGTTTTATACCGATAACTCCTTCGCTTACCTGCGGAAGAAAGGGATACTGAGCCAGCGCTATACGGTGGGGACAACGGGACAGGCCAGTACGATCCGGGATGGGTGGGGTACGTATCTCACCCCTTTCTGGCAGGCGACGATCGATAAGTGGATGGCTACGCTTACCCTGCCGCTGGTGTGGACGGCATATCCGGGCGCCGGTTTCTCCCGCTTATCGCCCAACCCGTCGCTGGCAGTGGAATATAAGCTGAATTATGCGTGGCGGTTTACCCTGAGCGGTAATTACCGGGAACAGTTGGGGAACGAAACAGATTTCTACGCCCTGCCGTATCAGCGCGACTACCGGAACCGCATCTTAAACGATGGATCGCTTTCCGTTCTTCAGCAGCAGAATTACCGAGTTTATGGGGAATACCGGAATACGATCCGTGAATTTTTCGCCACACTCTCACTCTCGTATATCCGTAGCGAATCCAACCGGATGTATGAACAGCTTTTCGATGGGGGACAGGTGACGCTGGCTTCCCGCCCGATGGCCAACCGCTCGTCGGGCTGGAACCTGAACGGAGCGCTCTCCAAAGGGTTTTACGATTGGAAAATGAAGGCGTCGCTCAATTGGGCGTTCAGCCGCCAGGATGGCGAGCAACTGAGTGAAGGCGTACGGATGCCGTTCCGTTCCGAATACATGCAGTATGAGCCGAAGATCAGTTGGGTGCCGAATAAGCGGCTGGATATCGGCTATCAGTCCACGATCCGGTATGGGGGTTCCCGGTTGGGCGAATCTACTACGCTTACGCCGCTCTGGAATGTGGTGCAGAAAATGAATGTAGGGTATGCTGTCTTTCCGATCGAACTCAATCTGGCCGCCGATCATTATTACAATGATGTGAGCAAAGACAAATCGGTGAATGCGTTCCTGGTTGATCTCTCCCTGAAATGGAAATACGGATCCTGGCTGTTGGAAGCGGGGGCAAACAATGTCTTCGATAAACGGCAGTATGGATATACACAATATTCGTCCCTCGAAAGCTATACCTCCTGGATCCAAATTCGCGGACGCGAATTTTTCCTCTCCGTCCGCTATCGCTTCAAATAAATCCCTTGAGGGATATCTTTTGATAAGGTTCTTTTCCAGATGCCGGTGAGGGTATTACTGGACGCAGACGGCGCAGGATAACGCAGACGGACGTAGTGAAGGTGTTACTGCACGCAGATGTATATAGAGAAGGTATTACTGGATGCAGACGACGCAGGATAACGCAGACGGACGCCGGTTTTTTTAAATAATATACTTTTATATCCAACCCGGAAGTCTATCTGGCTCCCCGCCTTTGAAAAGGCGGGGGGGACCGCCGCTTGCGGTGGTGGGGCGGTTGATTCATTCTATTTGCAGCGATGCGAAGATGTGTCAAAAGCCCGGATAACAACTTCGTGCGGTGAGGTAATGGATATTTCATATAGTATTTACCAAGAGAATGAATCAACCGCCCCACCACCGCAAGCGGCGGTCCCCCCCGCCTTTTCAAAGGCGGGGAGCCAGATAGACTTCCGGGTTGGATATAAAAGTATATTATTTGAAAAACCGGCGTCCGTCTGCATTCTCTGCACCATGCGGTAATACCAACAGGGTTGATACGAACGCCCATAGGCGGTAAAACTATCATTTACTGCTGATAGATATACATCGTCGGTAATCCTATCACGCCATCGGCATTCCTATCATGCCTGATTTGATGCGGGTTGCACGCCTTTTATGAACATATTTTAACAACGGTAAACCTATCATTCAAAAGGGTATTCCTATCACTTATTTCGGGATGGATACAAAAAAATGACGCACGCGCGGAACAATCCGGGCGTGCGCCTAATATGTATACAAAAATTGAGGGT
>JAVBUE010000001.1:0-33123 GCA_031555735.1 Tannerellaceae bacterium | reverse complement strand
AGCGGTGTATCAGATCATCCTTTTTCTCGTCCATAGTAATGTATAGACGAACTTAAAATACAAATCCGCCAAAAGAAATTAAAAAAAAGTGAATTAAATTTAAACCGCTTGCCCCACGGTCGTTCGTTGCTCCACCAAAGCCGCCGTACGGTTAGCCAGGCTCACATTGAAACGTTCGGAAAAACCGGACAACCGGAGACACGACAGAGAGAATAGGACGATAAACAGGGGAAAGAGGCTGCGCAGGTCTTCTTTCAGTTTCTTATATGCGATCCCCATCTGTGTTTCAACCGTATGAATAGAAATACCCAACTCTTGTGCAATCTCCTTCTGCCTTTTCCCCTCGATTTTACTTTTTATAAATATGATCCGGCATTTTTCCGGAAGGGAAGCGATCGCACGGGTGATTATATCTTCAATGCTATATTCAGCAAATACATGTTCGTCCAATACCTCCAATGAGTTAAGCTTCATTTGCATGGTAAGGACATAATCCTGTTGCAGTTGGGAGGTGGTTCGTTGTTCAACAGCCTGGCGCCTCAGATGGTCGAGACATCTGTTCCTGACTGATGTGAAGAGGAATGCAACTTTATTGGTCGATAACAGAAACACATCTCTCTTTACCCACAGTTCAGTAAAGATATCGTGGATAATGTTCTCGGCATCGGCTTCGGAAACAACATACTCACAGGCAAAACGTTTCAGTTTTGCATAATAGGAGATATATAATTGCTCAAAGTAAACCTCAAAACGAGTCATGACAATGGGAATAATGGCGTTTAAACAACAGAAAAAGACAAAATAACCAGAAATGAATGCAATATTAATTGTTTTGAATGACATCCACAAGCAAAGACCATCTTTACTGTCTGTTTTGGTATTTTTTTTGCAGATATACGGAAGTGCCCCCTTCTCTTCAGACAGTTGCTTTATTCAGCCGCATTCCGAAGGATCGCATTAGGCTCATCTAACACATTAACTATTTTTATAACACACTCTCCTCCTTTTGTGAGTACAAAAAAAAACAGCATCGTCTTAACTCAAATAAGAAGTAACATTTCAGACATGCCACTTCTCGTATAACTAAATGTATTCTTGCTTATAAGATGATATCAAATTTATAGGATAAGGGAGTATCAGACAAACCTTTATGAACAAAGTAAGTGATGAGCCTGTGAAATCGAGTGAAGAAACTCTCTTGTGGGAACAATTTACCGCAGGTGATGATAATGCATTTGCTCAGCTATTCGAACTGTTTTCAGATCGACTTTTCCGGTTTGGGACAAAATTTGTGCACGACGAAGAATTGGTAAAAGACTGCATACAAGAATTGTTTGTCGGCATATATCGGAACCGGCAGCGTTTACCTGTGATCAAATCGCCCTCTTTGTATCTTTTTAAATCAATGAAAAACAGAATATTAGACTCCATCCACAAAAAGGATCGCCTGCGCTTTTATCCGCTGGATGAACTTTCCTTTTTTGGAGAGTTCATCTTTAACCCCGAAGAGGAAGCACAACAACAGGTGCAGGATCTTGAATACGAACAGTTAGTCAATGAGCTATTCTTGACCATCATCAACAAACTGACAAGCCGGCAACAAGAAGCCATTTATTTGCATTATCAATTGGGAATGAGCTATGAAGAGACAGCCGAAGTACTGCATATCAACTACCAATCCATCCGTAACCTCATGTTCAGAGCCATCCAAAAAATCAGATCGGAGATGAGTCATCTCATACAGTGAGTACAAAATGAGCCCCTCCCCGTCATACCCAAAAGAAGAAACAGTTTGACATTGAATGCAACAACAAGTGAACAGATAAAATATGGAATTCGAACATAAATCAGCAAACAGGAAGAAGCATACCGTTATACTTCTCTCGTTGTTAGAGACCATGAAAGTAGCAGAAAAAGGATTATCGCCTACAGACCGGCAAATCCTGTGGAACAAGACTATGCATGAAATCCAGGTATCGCCAATCAGAAAGCCTCAAAAAAAGTGGCTCCGGAAGATTACCACGGCATCCGCCTCTATCGCCCTTATACTTTGCGGCTATTGCCTGTACGACTGGAACCCGTCAATGGATCAGCCAGCCGACAGCCTCTCACAGATTGAACAGAAAGGCCCTACGCAACAAACGGATCAAATCCGCCTGATAACTGCCGAAAAAGAATGGGAGATCAATGGTGACAAGGCAGAACTGGTCTATGAGAAAAATGGCGCTATCCTGCTGAATGAAGAAAAGGTGGCTCAGGACAAAAGCCAAAGGAACCAATTGATCGTACCCCAGGGGAAAACGTCCAGCGTAATCCTGAGTGACGGCACCAAAGTATGGTTAAACTCCGGGACAAAACTGCTCTATCCCGCTGTATTCAGTACTAATGAAAGAGAGATATACGTAGAAGGAGAAATCTATCTGGAAGTAGCAAAGGATGAATCCCATCCATTCAGGGTGAAAACAAACCAGATGGAAATCACCGTCCTGGGTACCAGTTTCAATGTACAAGCCTATACCAATGAAACGAAACAATCGGTCGTACTCGCAAGCGGCATCGTAGATATTCAAAACCAACACCTGGGAAACTCGATACGTATGCATCCGAATCAACTCTATTCGTATGATACGAAAAGTAAAGACGCATGTGTGAAGGATGTGGATGCGTACGACTACTCTTGTTGGAGATATGGATTCTTCCACTTTAAGAGCGAACAATTAGCGGTTGTTCTCAACCGATTACAATATCATTACAATATCCCTATCCGATTTAACGAATCAGACCTTGACAAGATCAGGGTAAGTGGGAAACTGGACCTGCAAAAAGGCATCGCAGAAAGCCTGCAATCCATTTCTTTGACCACCCGCATTTCTTACACGATCGAACGCGATCAGATTACCATACATGTCAAACAAAATTAAATTTATCGCCTATGAGAATACGAAAACAAATGTGAAATAACCTGTATCATACAGAATGTTAGCTAAAAGGTTTGACTACGATCAAACAATAAATCAACAACAAATTAAACGAATAAAATTATGAACAAAATTCCCAGTAACCATAAATCAGTATCAAGCTGGATCAACCATCGAATAAGGTTATTCTTACTTCTTCTTACGGTTGGAACCAATTTCGCATGGTCAACGTCAGCACATGAAGATAACACATTAATAACGATTCACATCGAGAACAAATCGCTTCGGCATGTTTTGAATGAGATAGAGAAACAGAGCGAGTATATCTTTTTCTACAACGACAATGCGATTGATCTGAACAAAACAGTCAACATCTCCGTAAACAACCAGCCTGTCAAAAGTGTCCTGGACGAATCGTTGAAAGGCAGTTCCACCAAATACCGGATCAAAGACAGGCAGATCATCCTCTATACGGAAGGAACGAATAAACAGGAAAGGCCACAAACGGCAATCACGGTCACAGGAGTGGTAAAAGATACCAAAACTGGAGAAACCCTGCCTGGAGTGAATATCTCCATCAAAGGGACAAATACCGGAGCGATTACAGATATCGACGGGAAATTCCTGATTAATGTACCCTATTCCGAAGCTACGCTCGTTTTCTCTTACATTGGTTTTCAACCCCAACAAATTGAGTTGAAAGGACGCACAAACCTGCTTGTTAATCTGATGGAAGACACCCAGGCGCTGGAAGAAGTCGTTGTTGTGGGGTATGCACGGCAGAAAAGAGAAAGCATCACCGGGTCGGTGGCCACTATCACAACAAAAGACCTTGTACAAAGTCCTACGGCTAACATCAATAACGCCTTAGCCGGACGCCTGCCCGGCCTGATCGTGAACCAGTTCGGCGGAGGTGAACCGGGTGTGGACAAAGCCGAACTCCTGATTCGCGGGAAATCCACGTACGGCGATCAGTCGCCCATCATTATTGTCGATGGGGTTGAACGGGACATGTCGTACCTGGCGGCGAGCGAAATCGAGACCTTTACCATTCTGAAAGACGCCGCATCAACGGCTCCTTACGGTATCCGCGGAGCAAATGGTGTGATCGTGATTACCACGAAACGCGGTAAAGCTTCGGAAAAGGCGTCGGTCAATTTCAAGGCGTCGGTGGGATCGAACCAGATCGCTAAAGTACCCAGCCTGTTGGGATCCGCAGATTATGCAACCTTATATAATGAAGCGATGCTCAATGATGCCCGGATGAACGGTACAAGCACAGACAACCTGAAACTGTTTACCGACCAGGCCATTGCTGATTTCCGGATCGCCAAAGGTGATAACTCCGACGGCCTGGGGTACAACTGGGATTATTTCGATTACATGTTTAAGTCTGCTTTGCAGCAGGACTACAGCCTGTCTGTCAGTGGAGGTACAGATAAGGTTCGTTATTTCGTCCTGGCCGGATATATGCAACAAAACAGCAACTACCGCCATACCGACTTATCCGAGAGTGGTGTATCTCCCAATTTCCAACGGTACAATTTCCGTTCGAATATCGATGTGGATATTACCAGCAAGTTTTGGGTACGGTTAGACCTGGGAGCCCGGATCACCGACCGGACGAATATCGGATCAGCAGCCAACCGCCTGGTGAACCTGGCGATGACCCAACCGCCCTACCTTCCCATCGTACTGGAACAAAACGACAATCCGGCAAACCAGCAATATACGTTGTCCAACCCGAAAGGCATGTTGTTTGGAGACCAGATCTATCGTTTCAACCTCCTGGGGGAATTATCGCGTTCGGGGTATCACACACAGAAATACACCTATCTCGAAGGCAGCTTTTCATTAGGGTATGATCTCGATTTTATTACCAAAGGATTGAAAGTGGAAGGAACATTTTCTTACGACGCAAGGGAAGAACAATGGGTCAGAAGAGAAGTGAAAACCTACGATGAAGGATACCGCAAATACCCCTCCTACGCCACCTTCAAGCCGGTTGACGGAAGTGATATTTACAAAACGCCTTCACATTACCAGGGCGCCTATACCAACGGGAACAAATACACGTCGGATCAGACGGTGAGTAATGAATTCAGCCAAAGTAATCCGGGGAACAGAACGTATTACCAGGCGAAGCTGATGTATCAGAACAGCTTCAACGATGCGCATAACGTATCCGGATTAGTACTTTTCAACCGCTCCACGGAAGGACAATACGATGGAGGTAAAGTACGTCCCGACCATCGTTACCAGGGGCTGACGGGGCAGTTTACCTATAACTACTCCAACCGCTACTTTGGTGAATTCAACTTCGGGTATAATGGTTCCGAAAACTTTGCGGAAGGAAACCGTTACGGTTTCTTCCCGGCCGGCTCGATCGGATGGGTAATCACCAGCGAACCTTTTATGTCCAGTACAAAAAATTGGTTGGATTTCTTAAAGATCAGAGCCTCATACGGGCTGGTAGGTAGCGATAAACTACCCGGCGGACGTTTCGGGTATCTGCAATTCTATGAAGGAGGTGATGGATACGACTTCAGCGATTCCAATAACTTTGGCACCAATCCGGGTGGATGGCGTGAAGGGTCGCTGGCCAACAAAGACCTTACCTGGGAAAAAGCCAGAAAGCTGAACATCGGGATGGATGCCACTTTCCTGAACCAACGGCTCAAAGTTACCGTCGATTATTTCCGTGAAAACCGTTTCGACATCCTCACTGAACTGATAGACGACCGGTTAGGTTTCCCCGACATCGTAGGCAAAGATGCACCCCGCATCAATTCCGGGAAAGTGGATAACCACGGGATCGAGTTCGAAATTACCTGGCAAGACCGGATCGGAAAAGATTTCAGGTATTTCATCCGGCCGAACCTGACATTCGCACGGAACAAGGTAGGTTTCATGAACGAAGTGTCTTATGAATATGCCTGGAGGCGTAAAACCGGACAGGCGCTCAACGTGAACATGCTCTATGTGTTTGATCACTTCGTGGCGGACCAGGCCGAAGCCGATCGGTTGAATGCCTCCAAATTCCAACCCTGGGGAACACTCATCCCGGGTGATGTGGTCTATAAAGACCTGGATGGCGACGGGAAGATTTCCGACACAAACGACCGCATGGCAATGGGTTATCCCCGCAGCCCCGAGATCCAGTTTGGTTTACCCGTCACAATCCAGTATAAGGATTTTGATTTCAGCGTTTTGTTCCAGGGTGCACTCAACAGCAATATCATGCTGAGAGATGCTGCCGTGTTTGATTTTCCGAATTTCGATCAGGACAAAATCGGACGGGTACGCGGCCTGCACTTAGACAGATGGACACCCGAGACGGCATCTACGGCCACGTATCCTGCCCTCCACATCGGCACACACACCAATAACAAGAATAGTAACAGTACCCTGTTCATGTACGACGGGAAATACGTCCGTCTGAAAAACATCGAACTGGGTTATTCATTGCCCCGGCATACGATCCGCTTTGCAGGTTTAAGCAACGTCCGGATTTATGCGCAGGCGCAAAACCTGGTCACCTGGGATAAACTGGGAGATGTGGATGTGGATCCGGAAATCAGTGACGGAAGCGGCGACTGGTATCCGATTTTAAAGGTGTTCAATTTTGGAGTGGATGTTACTTTTTAATAAATAAGCAAATGAAAAATTTCAAATACATAGTGAGCCTTCTGCTCATAGGCATCGTTTTCTCACAGATGGCCTGCGACGATTACCTGGATAAACAACCGGACGACCAGATACCGGAAGATGCAACCTTCGCAAGCTACCAGAAAGTAAACCAACTGGTCACGGATTTATACCAGCGTTCGAAAAGAAGTAACGCGCCCATGACCTGGTTATCCCACTTTTCTTCAGCCGCTATTACGGATGAGGCCGAAGGAAGCAATGTGGAAGGGAACATGACCAATCGCTACAACAGCGGGGACTGGAGCCCTACCAGTATGCCTCAACCCAACCAGGACATGTTCTGGAAAGGGATATACAACGCGATCCGCCGTGCCAATGTAATCCTACAGGGAGTACAGGAATATCATACACCGGACGATCCCCTGAATCCCGGGAATCTGGAAAAAAGGATCGGTGAAGTGTATTTCCTGAGAGGATACCTGCACTACCTGCTGGTGCGTATGTATGGCGAAGCGCCCTATCTCGACTATAAGGTAGATCCCAACCAGTCGATGGAGTTCAAGAAAGAATCCGTACATGCCGTGATTGAAAAGATCGTGGCCGACGCCAATGAAGCGGCCAAACGTTTACCCGCCAAATTCTCCGGGATTGATTTTGCCCGTGCCGACAAAGGCGCCTGCCTGGGATTGATCGCTATCGCCCGTTGGACAGCCGCCGCTCCGTTATACAATGGGGCTTCGCAATACGGCTATGAAGGACAACGGGTGTTTGAATCGGAATACGGATACGACGTTAACCGATGGGCTGCTGCCCGCGACGCGGCAAAAGCCGTCATCGACCTGAAAGACGCGGATAATAACCCCCGTTATTCCTTATATACCAAATACTCCGACACGGATTTTAAAGACAGTGGAGACCAGGATTACAACAACTCTACCGTCTATAAGCGCCTCTGGCAGATGTATTACGACCTGGACGCCTTTAAAACCGAATTTGTATGGTTCGTGACAAAAGACAAGTACGAAGGATGGTTCGGCGACGTGTATCCGCCCAGCCGTGGCGGTGGCTCACGCCAGCAACCTGTCCAGGAACAGGTAGATGAATACGAATACATCGGTCCCGACGGATATGGGTATCCGGTCTATAGCAAACGGGCTGCCACCGACGGGTACGACGACGGCAATCCGTATCTATCTGTCAAACGTGATCCCCGTTTCTACAGGGATATCGTCTTCCACGGGGCAACTTTCCGCGACGGAAGTAATAATAAGTCTTTGACGAATACAGCCAGCGGCTCCGACCGTATCGGTGCGTCCAATGCGACTGTTACCGGATATTACCTCCGTAAATACCTGCATGAAGCCTGGAACCGGAACGGAAGCGTTTCGATCAGTTGCCCTCCTGTCTGGAGACTCCCCGAGTTTTACTATATCTATGCCGAAGCGACAAATGAAATCAGCGGTCCGAACCAGGAAATATACAACCTGGTCAATACCGTAAGGGCACGTTCATTCATGGCTCCGATGCCGCCCGAATGTAAGACAGATAAGGAGCTGATGCGAGAGTATCTCAAACGTGAACGCCGTGTCGAATTCTTTTATGAAAATAAGAGGACCTTCGAATCCCGCCTGTATCTGGAACCTACCAATTCAGCCGAACTGGCCAAAGAAGACCAGTGGCAGGCAGCAGGCACAACGAATTCCGAACGTTCAAAAAATTACTGGGCAACCTACCGGCAGTCGTACCCCAAATGCCAACGCATGATCAATGGCATGAGACCAGTAGAAGACACCAACGGCAAGATCGAGATTGATGGTAAGAAATACAGAATGGAACGTTTCTGTGTAGAAACACGCGTATTCGAAACGCCCAAACACTACCTGTGGCCGATCATGCTGACAGAACTGCAAAAAAACGCCGTGCTCGAACAGAACCCGGGTTGGTAGGAATAATACCATGAATTAAACACTTTTTGCACTCACACATTCAAACCGCATCGTGGAAAGGGATCCCCCCGCCCGATGCGGTTTCTTTGTAGGGAAATCCCATGACACAGGAGACAGTTTCATCCTGATGGCACAAACGTTTCATCCTGATGGCACAAACAGTTTCTATAGGTGAAACAAAAAGTTCCAATAGGTAACACTTTTTGTTCCAATAGGTGAACCTTTTTGTTCCAATAGGTGGAAACCCGGAGAGTCGCCGCGTCGCCGGATATGCAGTTCCGGTCAGTCTTCGTCATAGCCTCTCCGGTTTACAGCCTTAGCGTGGCAGATGTGGCAGCAAAAAGGCGGGAAAACGGATCTGCCACGGGTATCTGCCACACATCTAACTTATTCATGAACAATAATATACACCCTGTTGCGTGGCACCGTGGCAGATATTTTGCAAAAATAAACTTCGTGTAGGAGATAAGGACGGCTCATGGATTCCGACGGTTGATCGAAATTCAAAACAGCTTCTTAAAAGCAAAAATCCAGGCCGGCGGAAAAACCGATCCTGTTCATTCTGCGGGGATTATCGACAGTGATGGATTTTCCGAAAAAAAGATCGGTAGAATGCTGTTTATCCGCTGAAGCAAACATTCCATTGCCATATACACCAATACCCAGCCAAGGCAGTAGCCGGAAACAAATACCTGCGGAAAACATCACACCGATGGAATTGCTCTTCAGATTGTTACTACCATAGACATTGATCTCATCCTCCACCGGTCCAAAATCAAATTCATCCGGATCAGGAAAATTTATCGTTCCATGAACCTCAACCAGATCCGAAAGCGTATTGCGCACATACCCCAAGCTTACATTCACGGGAATTACCCATCGGGTGTTTCCCAACGTCCACCGGCCATACATGGCGGGACCTACAAAGTGTGTAGTTTCTTTCATGCCATAGCCCTGCACTCTGTTAGGAGAAATAAATTCTATGTCCTCGCCGTCACCCGAGAAATAATGATATTTCAATCCGACGCCGTAATTCTTTGTGAAAAAGTAAGCTCCGTCAAAGGTTCCGCTCCACTTATGTACAAAGGGAAGCCTATAGTCGGGATCAATTCCCTGTGTATTGGAAGTTCCGACCGGATAATCGACACCTGCATGAAATGACAAGTTGATTTTTTTGTAGTTATGCTCTTGGGCATACAAAAAACTGCTCACCAGTAAAGGGAGAATAGACAAAAAGATTCTATGCATAGATTGGCTATTTAGTTTCGACAGCACAAATTAACAGATAAACTTTCTATTTTTGCAAAAACAAGTTTACAAAAAGTATAAATCTATCTAATTCGTCTGTATGAAGCATACGTTCTCCCTCCTGCCCGCCCTTATTCTGACAAGCCTGTTGTTTCTCTGTTCCGGATGCCACAAAGGATTCCTGTTTGAAGGGGCAAATGATATCGGCGATGTGAAGATGCCCGGACACATGGCATACACAAAAGCCAACGACACCTATACGATAACCGCCGCCGGGCTGAACCTATGGAATGAAGCCGACGCGTTCTTTTTGACCTGGAAAAAGGTATCGGGCGATTTCAGCATGCGCGCCGACATCGCCTTTGAAGGGGCAGGTGTCAATGCCCACCGCAAAATGGGATTGATGATACGGGAGAAGCTGACTGCCGGTTCCCGTTATGCCGACGTAGCCATCCATGGCGACGGTCTCACCTCGTTGCAGTACCGCGACGAAGAGCATGGCATGACAAAGGAAGAAGTATCCGGGAACAAAGCCCCCACCCGTATCTACCTCGAACGGAAAGGCAAGGTGATCCTGATAAAGACCGGGCACGGCAACCTGCCCGAAAAGGCGGATGCCAGTATAGAGATCGAGTTGCCGGAAGAATGTTACGTGGGTCTGTTCATGTGTTCACACGAAAACAATGTACAGGAAACGGGATATTTCCGGAACGTGAATTACAAGAAACTGTAGGAAAGCGACGTCAACCCACCTTCGTCACCAGTACCTTGTCGATACGGGCGCCGTCCATATCCACGATCTCGAAACCGAACGTAAGCCAGGAGAGCGTCTCCCCTTCCCGTGGGATATGCTCAAGAATCTCGAGGATGAGGCCGCTGAGCGTGTTGTAATCATGGTCGGCATACAGGTCTTCCAGATCGAAAAAGGCAAGGAAATCGTAGAAAGACAACTGACCGTCCACCAGCCAGGTACCATCGGCACGTTCGATGATCGCCGATTCTTCACCGGCTTCGGGAACCTGGCCGATCAATCCTTCCATGATATCTTTCAGAGTGACGATTCCTTGTATGCCGCCGTATTCGTCGGTCACGATCCCATAATTCACCCGTACCTGCCTGAACAGGGCAAGGGCGTTATACACACTTTGGTTTTCGGGCATATACACCGGCGCACGCATCACCTGCTTCAATGAAAAGCCAGGATTATCGATATGCAGGAACAGGTCTTTGAGCGACACCACTCCCAGCAGGTCGTCCAGTTTATCGTCGGCCACGGGATAGACGTTGAAAAGGTTCTCCTGCACTTTCGACCGGATTGTTTCGGGAGTATCCTCCACCTCCAGCCACACGATATCGCTACGGTGGGTCATGATCGACGCCACATCACGGTCGCCAAGATTGAACACACGCTCCACGATATCCTGTTCCACCTCCTGTACCTCACCCACATCCAAGCCTTCCTTGACAATGGCTTTGATCTCTTCTTCCGTCACCTTGCTTTCTTCGATCCGGTTCAGTTTGAACAGGCCGGCAAACAGGGAAGTGCTTTTTGATAGCAGCCACACGAAGGGGGTAGCGATCCGGGAAAGGATATACATCGGTTTGGCTACCGCCATGGCTACCTTCTCCGCCCATCCCATCCCGATACGCTTGGGTAACAGTTCGCCCAGGATAAGGGTGAGATAGGTCACCAGAATAACGATCAGCGTCTTTGCCAACAACATGGCATGCGGTTGCAAGACCGGCACCTGCGCCAGGAGTACGGCAAAGTCGCCGGCAAACGCTTCGCCGGAATACAACCCGGTAAGGATTCCGATCAAGGTGATTCCTATTTGTATGGTTGAGAGGAACCGGTCGGGTTCATTGGATAACCGGAGCGCGGTTTGTGCGGATTTATTCCCCTTCTTCGCCTCCAGTTCCAGTCGTGTTTTACGTGCCGAGACAAGAGCGATCTCAGACATGGAGAAAAGGCCATTCAACAGAATCAGGCCGATAATGATAACTATTTCCATTTCGGAGGGCAACAGATTGATTTACCGGCGAAGATACAACTAATAAAAAACTGCGCAAACAATTGCGTGCTAAAAAGAAAGACGTAACTTTGCACATCGAATAATAAAGACGTACACATGCTGGATAAGATTAAAGCACTGCTTGCAGAGGTTGAGACGATGAAGGCCAACAATGCCGACGAATTGGAAGCATTACGCATTAAATACCTCAGTAAAAAAGGAGAGATTTCAACATTGATGAACGATTTCCGTAACGTAGCTGCCGACCAGAAACGTGAAGTGGGTATCTTCCTGAACCAACTCAAGGAAAGCGCCCAGAATAAGATCAACGACATCCGGCAGGGGTTTGACGATGTACAGTCGGACAACGGCGATATCGACCTCACCCGTACGGCTTATCCCATCCCGCTCGGCACCCGCCATCCGATCGCCCTTGTTAAGAGAGAGATATGTGACATCTTCGGACGCCTCGGTTTCAGTATTGCCGAAGGACCGGAGATCGAAGATGATTGGCATGTGTTCACCTCGCTCAACTTCGCGGAAGACCATCCGGCGCGTGATATGCAGGATACATTCTTCTTCGGCCATCAACCCGATGTGTTGCTCCGCACACATACTTCTTCCGTACAGTCGCGTGTAATGGAGAAAACACAACCGCCCATCCGCATCATCTGCCCGGGACGGGTGTACCGCAACGAAGCCATTTCATACCGCGCACACTGCTTCTTCCACCAGGTGGAAGCCTTGTATATCGATAAAGAGGTGTCGTTTGCCGACCTCAAACAGGCGTTGCTTTTCTTCGCCAAGGAGATGTTCGGACAAGACACCAAGATACGCCTGCGTCCTTCCTACTTCCCCTTCACCGAACCGTCGGCAGAGATGGATATCTCCTGCAACCTCTGCGGTGGCAAAGGTTGTCCGTTCTGTAAGCATACCGGATGGGTGGAAATTCTCGGATGCGGGATGGTTGACCCGAACGTACTCGACAACTGCGGCATAGACAGCAAGATCTATTCCGGTTATGCCCTGGGTATGGGTATCGAACGGATCACCAACCTGAAATACCAGGTCAAAGACCTGCGTATGTTCTCAGAAAACGACATCAGTTTCCTGAGGCAATTTGAGTCCGCCAATTGAAGTTGATAGCCTGCTAATACCAGCCCCCGGGCTTTATAACCCTTGCCCGGGGGAAAACACTGTGAACACCTGAAACCTCCGCCGTATGCGAAAAGAAGAACGATTTAAAGGAGTGATCGACTGGTTCGTCCAAAACGTACCCGTCGCCGAAACAGAATTGCATTACAAGGATCCTTTCCAGTTATTGATCGCCGTGATCCTCTCGGCGCAGTGTACGGATAAGCGGATCAACCAGGTGACGCCAGCCTTGTACGAAGCCTTCCCAACGCCCGAAGTACTGGCGGCCTCCTCCCCCGAAGCAGTGTATGCGTATATCAAAAGTGTTTCTTATCCGAACAACAAAGCTAAGCACCTGGTCGGTATGGCCCGGATGCTGGTATCCGAATTCGGCGGAGAGGTTCCTTCCGACCGGCAAAAGTTGGAAAAGCTGCCCGGCGTGGGACGAAAGACAGCCAATGTGATCGCGTCCGTCGTTTTCGACATTCCCGCCATGGCAGTCGATACGCATGTGTTCAGGGTCTCCAACCGCATCGGGCTCACCCACAACAGTAAAACACCGCTGGAAACAGAACGTGAACTGATCAAATACATTCCCGAAGCGCTTATCTCCCGTGCCCATCACTGGCTGATCCTCCATGGCCGCTATATCTGCACCGCCCGCAATCCCAAATGTGAAGCCTGCGGATTAAAGCCGTGGTGCAGGTATTTCCAGAATCTACCTCAATAATGATATTATTTCTTCTTTGACTTTTTGCCAGGACTGGCGCTGCAGCATGAATGGATCCGGTTCGGATTCGGCGTCTTTAAAATAGACCAGGCTTTTCATTAAAAGGAAAGAAGAACCTTCCGGATATTTGCATGTATAAAAAAGTAGCCTGTAAAGAAGGTAACTGCTGCAATTTTTTCAGAACTTCAAGTGTGGCGGGTTCGATTGTTGAATAGAATAGCATCTGAATTGCTCTATTGGTGTATGTGATACCGTAGCTATATAGGATAAGGCACGTTCATCAAGACCACGAAACGATCTGACGATAGTTGCAATGACGGGAATGGTATAGAAATCCCGTATCAGGCACCAATCACTCCACTGCCCATATTCAAGTACGCGCTTAATGATATAAGCGGCATGCTTCTCCATATCCAAAGTGACCTTATCCACATCCCAGAACAAGTATGTGGAAAAATCATCGATAACGGACTGTTTCTGAATCGGTTCCATGTACATCTAATATCACACAAAGAGAATCATTATTTCATTGAAGTAAGTAATCAGATCTTAACTTCCAACCCATCATACGCCTGCCTGACCCCATCCGGCAGTTCTTTTTCTACTTCGGCATGGAGGCCGAGGCGGTGGCTGATGTGGGTAAGGTAGGCTGAACGGGGCGCAATGCGACGGATATTGGCCAATGCATCTTCAAGGCTTTCATGGGTATAATGGAAACCGACACGGAGGGCTTCGATCACGAGGACATCCAGGCCCTCGAGTTTAGCAAACTCTTCTTCGGGAATGTATTTCAGATCAGTCAGATAGGCCAGGTTGCCGATACGGAAACCCAGGATAGGCAGGTTGGCATGCATCAGACGAATGGGGATCACCGGAATACCGGCGGCCATAAACGGTTCCATACCTATGCGACGAAGGATCAGTTTCGGCGCACCGGGATAGGTGGACGCACGAAAAGCATACGGCATACGGGTATGGGTGGCGTCGATCACCGGTTGCTCGGCATAGATCTCCAGCTCCGACCGGACAAGGAACGGACGCAGATCATCGAGTCCGCCTACATGGTCGTAGTGCTCATGCGTCAGCAGGAGGGCATCGATATGATCAATGTAATTAACCAGCATCTGTTCACGGAAATCAGGTCCGCAGTCGATCAGGATCCGTTTCCCTCCCGCTTCGATCAGGGCGGACGTACGCAAACGGCGGTCGCGATGATCCTTACTGCTGCAGACAGGACATTGGCAGGCTATTTCAGGAACGCCGGTAGATGTTCCGGTACCCAGGAAGGTGATCTTCATCCGATCCATCAACTAATGTATTTAACTTCAGGGATCAGGTCCACACCAAAACGGTCGGCCACAGCCATACGGATACTTTCGGCAACCAGGGCGATCTCGTGACCGGTAGCACCACCGTAATTGACCAACACCAGCGCTTGTTTCTCATACACACCCACGGCGCCATGACGTTGTCCCTTGAATCCACATTGCTCGATCAACCAACCGGCAGCCAACTTCTCATTCCCATCGGCAGCCGGATAATGCGGCATGTCCGGATACTGTGCCTGTAACTGTTGAAAATGTCCGGCATCCACCACGGGATTCATGAAAAAGCTCCCGGCATTCCCCAGTTCGGATGGATCAGGCAGTTTGCGGCGACGGATCGCGATCACGGCATCCCGCACAATGGCAGGCGTTAACGGATGGATGTCGCCCAATTCTGCCTGTAGGTTACCATAGTCCGTCCGGAAAGTAACCGGATGTTTCCGTAACCGAAGCGTCACATACGTAACGATATGGGGATCATTGTGTTCGTTTTTGAAAAAGCTGCGACGATATCCGTATTCACATGCGGCATGGGTGAAGATTCGCTTTTCAAAGCTAAGCTGGTTGAATGTCTCCACAGTTTCCACCACATCCTGGATCTCTACGCCATAAGCGCCGATGTTCTGGATCGCAGCCGCACCGGTTTCTCCAGGTATGAGGGAGAGGTTTTCAATACCCCCGTAACCTTTCGACGCAGCAAATGCAACCACATCGTCCCATCGTTCGCCGGCTCCCACACGGAGGAGGACAGTGTCCGTATCTTCTCCCACCACTTCTATCCCTTGGATACAGGAATGAAAAACGATGCCGTTGAAATCGTTGATAAACAACAGATTGCTTCCTTCCCCGATATGTAGGGAGAGGCATTGCTGGAAATATTCATCACGCAGGATACGTCCCAGTTCCTCCTCATTATCATACTCCATAAACCAGCGTGCCCGCACCGGCAGGTGGAAGGTGTTGTGCTTTTCAAGCAGAAAATTTTCTTCTATTCGCATACGTTTTCTGAATCGAAAGGCAAAAGTAAGTATAAAAATGGCTTATTTTGCAAATAAACCCGAAAAGGATTTGTTCATGAAAAAAGCGCGATGGCTATTTATCCTTCTGTTGTTGCTGCCGGTAAACCTGCATGCGGGTTCATTCCGACATTTAAACAGGATAGACGGATTGAGCAGCCGGAGCGTATATAGCTTAGAGAAAGATTCGGCTGGATTTATATGGTTCTTTACATTGGTGGGCGTTGACAGGTATGATGGGACAGCGTTCAGGCACTATTCGCTGGAAAACATCGCAACGACCGGCAAGCACCAACCATTTACCTCCATCCGCACATTCGACAACCGGGGATTCCCCTGGGTTGCACACATCAACGGCGATATCTATGCATATGATCCGATGACCGACCGGTTCAGCCTCCGTATCCCTCTTTCCAAACATACCGAAGAAGCCAACAGCCTGCAGGCAATCTTTTTCGACAACGACAACCGGCTGTGGGCTTCCATCGCCTCCGAACTCTATTATTTCGACCAGGAAGCGAACAGGCTGATCCATGTACCGGGCTTTCCGGAAGGACTTGTCACTTCCCTCCTACAGACCGATGCCCATACCTGGTATATCGGTACACAGACACATCTCTTCCGTTTGCAACGGAAAGACGGACAAACGGTATTTAAGTCGCCGGAAACCGTTCCCCTTCCTGCCGCCAACCGCATTGAATCCCTCCACCAGACAGAAGGCAAATTATATGCAGGTACCTTTTCAAACGGCGTTTTCATCGTGGATACAGCCACTCTTCAGGTAAGGGCATTAGCGTGTATCCCTGCCGGTTCACCCGTGCGTGCCATCAAAGCCACTCGTCGGGGACGAGTATTGATCGGCACAGACGGTGCAGGCTTATACCGGATCGATCCGAAAACCGATACCATCATCCGCCAGTACCAGGCAGATGAAGACCAATTGATGGGACTGGCCGGGAACACCATCTCCGACCTCTATGTGGATGAAGAAAACCGTATCTGGGTAAGTACGAGCACCAACGGGGTGACCATCTACGACCCTGTCCAACCGGATGTCAACTGGAAAAGGCATGAATACATGAACCGGAATTCATTGGTTTCCGACCATGTGAACACCATACTGGAAGATTCCGACGGCGATATCTGGTATGGCACCAATAACGGCATCAGCCTCTATCTGGCGAAAGACGACCGTTGGATCCATTTCCTCGATGAAAAAGAACAAAGCAACAGCCACCCGGTCGTTGTCCTGGCCCTCTGTGAAGACAGTGAAAAGCAGGTATGGGCAGGCAGTTTCGGCATCGGCACCTACCGGATCGACAAACGTTCCGGCGCCATACATAAAATGAAAACGCGCCGGCATCCCGAAGCGAAAGACGGTATCGCAACCGATTATATCTATACCATCCATGCCGATGGGGAGAAGATCTGGCTGGGCGGTATCCAGGGCGCGCTGACCTGCTACAACCAGCGGACCGGTGAATACAGCTATACGGATGTGGAATGTATCGGAGACATCAAAGCCGGTGAACCGCACCAATTACTGATGGCCACCTGTAGCGGATTAGGCATCCTCGATACCCGGGACGGAGACATCACCTGGTATAACCAGTTCGGCAGCGACCGCCTGCAATATCCGATCCGCAGCCTGACGTACTCTCGGGAAGGGGTGATCTGGATGGCTACGAGCGGCAACGGATTGGTACGCTTCGATCCACGCACCCAACAATCGGCATTCTATACCCTTGAGAATGGCCTGGATTCGAATACAATCCTCAATGTAGTACAAGATGCGGAAGGGAGGATATGGTTCAGCACGGATAAAACCCTCTACCTGCTCGACACGCACAGCGGAAAGATCACGGATATGAACGAATATGTCCGGGTAAACGGAAGCAACTACAACCCAAACGCCAACCTGTTGCGATCGAACGGAAACCTGGTTTTTGGTACAGCATCCGGCGCCTGGGGATTTGAAACCCGGTTCCGGATCGAACGGAAAGAATCCCCCCGGCTGCTATTGACCGGATTCAGCCTGTTCCACCAACTTATCGAAGCAGGCGATAAACCATGGTTGAACGAGGCGATAGACCTCACCAATATCATCCGGCTGGGCTATACGGAAAATTATTTTTCCATCCATTTCTCATCCCTCAACTTCACCAATCCGATGCAGGTGGCTTATGAATACAAGCTGCAAGGTTATGAAACCGATTGGCACCGCGCCGGAAGTGAACGGTTGGCCGATTATTCGAGTGTGAAACCGGGTAACTATACCTTCTTTCTCCGGATGGTGAACAATTTTTCAGGTGAAGTACTCGCCGAACGTTCCCTGCGGATCCAGGTGGACAAACCCATCTGGGCATCAGCATGGGCATGGGGGCTATACCTATTGTTAGCATGCGGACTGATCGGTTTCATTATCCATTATATCCGCAAACGGATGGATGAGCATGATGCCAGGGAAAAGATCCGTTCGTTCATTCACCTGGCTCACGACATACGTATTCCCGTGACATTGATCAAAGCGCCGCTGACCGAGTTGGAAGGGAATGAGAACCTGTCGCCCCAGGGACGTAAATCGGTAACCGTGGCGTTGGAGAATGCCGACAAACTGTTTGCCATGGTCACCCAGTTGCTCGACCTGCAAAAGACCGATGCACAAGCAGATAAGATGCACATGGAATGGCTGAGCATCTATGATTTCATGCAAGAGAAAGTAACAGCCTTCCGGCAGGATGCCATCCGGAAAGGGATTGAATTGGTTATGGAAGCAGACCCGGATATGCCCGACGGTTATTTCGACCGTGCCAGTATGGATAAGATTATGGACAACCTGCTGTCGAATGCCCTCAAATACACCGAAAAAGGAACGGTAGCCATCCGCCTTACGCACAACCGGGAGGAATGGTCGGTAGCCGTTTCCGACAGCGGCATCGGCATCCCCACCCAGGATCTGAAACATATATTCAAGGAGTTTTACCGGGCAGGCAACACCGTCAATTCCAACCTCAGCGGATCAGGCATCGGGCTGGTGCTGACACGCAAACTGGTACGTCTCAACCAGGGACGGATCAATGTTAGCAGTACGGAGAATAAGGGATCGACGTTTCTGTTGACGTTCCCTCTCAACAGACGCCTGCTACCCCGGAAACCGACAACGACTACCACCTCCCTGCCCGACGACATACCGGAACGGGCAACTACTTCAGAACCGGAAACCATCCTGCTGGCGGAAGACAGTGATGATATGCGCGAATACCTCGCCGACAGCCTGTCGAAAACCTACCGGGTGATCATCGCCAAAGATGGAGCCGAAGCCCTCGAACAAGCTCACGAACTGAACCCGGACATCATCATATCCGATATCATCATGCCAGCTCTCCGGGGTGATGAGATGTGCCGGATACTCAAATCGTCGATGGAAACGAGTCATATCCCGGTGATCCTGCTGACGGCACTTAACGATAAGGAGCATATCATCCGGGGACTGGAGGCGGGAGCCGACGATTACGTCACCAAACCGTTCGACTTTGCCGTGCTGAAAGTACGCATCCGTAATATCCTGCAAAGCCGTGAAAGGATGCGGCGCATGATCCTCTCCACGGAGACCGGCCTCGACGACCTGCATTATGCCAACACCCTGGATAAAGCGTTTCTGGATAAAGCAATTCGTATCATCGAGGCGGAACTGGCTAATCCCGGTTTCTCCATCAACGATTTCTGCCGGGAGCTGGGGATGAGCCGTACCTCCGCCTACAACAAGATCAAGACACTCACCGATCAGGCGCCTAACGATTTCATCCGTATCATCCGCCTGAACCGGGCGCAAGACCTGCTCCGTTCGAAGAAACATCCTATCGCCGAGGTGGCGCTCATGGTGGGCTTCTCCGATCCCAAGTATTTCAGTACCAGTTTCAAGAAACAGTTCGGTATCAGCCCAAGTAAGGTGGAATAATCACCCTTTGTCTGTTTTCAAACCTTTTTTGTTTGGGAACAAACCTTGTTCCCGGCAATAGTCCGTAGTATTGCACTCGAATAAAACACGAATGAATACGGATATGGAAACGTTCCTGGGGATGGATGTGGGAGGCACCAAGATACTGATCGGCGAGCTCGACAGTTGCGGCAATATACTGAGGTATAAGAAATACCATTCGGCATTCTTCAACCAACAATCGGCACTCGATATCATCAAGGAGTCGGTGGATGATTATATCCGTACCGTCGGATGGGTAGGCGATAAGCCGGCCGCCATGGGTGTGGGACTGATCGGCAGGGTGGATACCGAACAAGGTGTATGGCTACAGATCGATCCCAAACGGACACAACCCATCCTCCTGGCACAGGAACTGGCCGGCACATACGGTATTCCCTGCCATATCGACAACGACGTGAAGGCCGCCACCCGGGCGGAACGCCGGTTTGGTTTCGGACAACTATCCAACAACTTTATATATATTAATGTAGGGACGGGCATCGCCGCCGGTTTCGTGGTGAACGGACGACAGATACGCGGCAGCCATTGCAACGCGGGCGAAGTGGGGCATACGCATGCCGGGATCAACCTCGGCATCAAATGCGGATGCGGACGGACGGATTGTGTGGAACAGGTTGCCGCAGGTATCGGTTTCGACACCTGCGCCCGGTTATTAGCCGGCCGGTACGAGACCAGGCTGCACATACCCGCCGAAATAGATGGACGAGTGTCGGTGAGCGAACTCTTTGAACTCAGCCGCAAAGGCGATCCGCTATGCGTGCAACTGGTAGAGAACGCCTCCCTCGCGCTTGCCAACCTGATCATGAACCTCGTACGCGTAAGTGATCCCGACACCGTGGTGCTGGGAGGCGGCATCGTATCCGACGGATACCTGCATTCCAAAGTATTGGAGAAGCTGAATCCCACTACCGTACGCTTCGTGAAGAACGGCGTAGTCATCACCAAACTCAATCCCGACTTCATTGCCCTGATGGGTGCGGGAGCCGTAGCCATGAATGTCTGACAAACCCTTTTATTTCCAATGCATACAAACTACCACATCACCATTGCGTCCAACGAAGCTGCGTTCGACCGTATCGCCGCCTGGCGGATCATCCGGGAGATACTGAACAATCCCAAAGCCGTGATCGGTTTATCCACCGGGCAAACCACCAAAAACCTGCACACAATCATCCGTGAGCTATACGAGCTACACCCCTTCGACGTATCGCAAGTGACCTTCTTCGGCGTGGACGAGGTGACGAATGTACCCCGTGAATACGCCGGTGCCTGCTATACCATGCTGAAAACCCAGCTGATTGATGCCTTGGGAATACCGGGAAAAAATTTCCTGATGCCTCCCACCCTGTCGAACGACTTCCAGGCCGAATGCCGGAAATTCCAACAGGCGATTGAAAGCCGGGGCGGGATCGACCTGCAGGTATTAGGTCTGGGAACGAACGGACACCTCGGATTCAACCAACCCGGCACCCCGTTTGAGAGCGAGACCTGGGTGTCGCACATGGACGAGGTGCTCGAAGCCCGTATCCGGAAAGAGTTGCAGGCTTCTCCCAATGTAAAGATGGGGGGACTGACACTGGGCATCAAAAACATCATGCAGGCACGCAAGATCATGCTGGTGGCAAAAGGGCAGTCGAAAGCCGATATCGTCAAGCAGATGCTCTGCGGGCCGATCACTCCCTATATCCCGGCATCCATCCTGCAACTGCATACCCATTGCGAGTTTGTGTTCGACACCGAATCGGCCAAGCATATCCTGTAACCACTCTAATTTAATACGATCGACATGACACATCAAGAGAAACAAGTGAGTTATCTGGGACCGTTCATCACGATGGTCTTCCTTTTCTTCATCGTCGGATTCCTGACAACAGCCAACACACAATTCCAGGGACCGCTGCGGGAAGCGTTCCTCGCCGGTGAGGGCGACCTGAAGAATACCTTTGACACGCTGATCACCTATTCCTGGTTCCTCGCCTACCCTATCTTCGGGGGTGTAGGTTCGAAGTGGACGGCCCTGTATGGGTATAAGGGGACGTTGATCCGATCGCTCTTCGTGATGATCCTGGGACTTGGATTTTTCTTCCTTTCCTCCTGGTTCACGGTTCAATTTCCCGACGCCAGTTTGCGAATGGGCGCTCATACCGTTCCTGTCGGATTCTTTATTTTCCTTATCGGATCGTTTGTGGTGGGGGCTTCGGCAACCATGCTGCAGGTGGTGATCAACCCGTACCTGACGGCTTGTTTCGTCAAAGGCACGCAACCGATCCAGCGTATGGCGATCGGCGGTTCCGCCAACTCAATCGGAACTACGGTAGCGCCGTTCTTTGTAACCGGTATTGTGTTCGGCGGCCTGGCGATGGAAGAGATACAGGTGAACCAACTGATGGCTCCCTTCTTTGCGTTGATGGTGATCATCGCTCTGATCGTCTTCATACTGATGAAATTATCCCTGCCCGATATTCAGGGAACAAAAGCCGAAGCCGGCGAAAAACTGGAAAAGAGTATCTGGTCGTTCTCCCACCTCACGCTGGGGGTGATCGCCATCTTCTTCTATGTGGGTGTGGAAGTATGTATCGGTGCAAATATCAACCTCTATGCCATTGAGATGGAAGGGTTGAACGGGCCGTTCTCCTTCTTTGGCAACTCCGGGTTAAAACTGTTCGGCATCAATTTCGCTATTCCGGCGCTGATGGCAACACTGTACTGGGGAGGTATGCTGATCGGGCGGTTGGTAGGCAGTTCGCTGAGTACCGTTCCGCCTCGCACACAGTTGGTGGCAACCACCGTATCCGCCACCATCCTCACCCTGCTGGCTATTACCCTGAACAATCCCTGGATACTTACGGCGGTAGGTCTGTTCCACTCCATCATGTGGGGAGCTATCTTCACCCTGTCGGTCAACAAACTGGGAAAATATACCTCTGTTGCCGCCGGTGTATTCATGATCGGTGTGGTAGGGGGAGCGATCCTGCCACTGGTACAAGGCATGCTGGCTGATGCCATCGGCGGCTGGAGATGGTCGTGGTGTATCGTCATCTTCGGAGAACTGTTCATGTTGTATTACGCCCTTGTTGGTTCAAGGGTACGTCAGTCAGCTGAATAAGTATTGGAATACAGTATAAAATACTATGTGTAAAAAGCTACTTATAACGTCCTCTTATTTTGTTTTAATCCATCTGTGGACGTTGATCGCCTTTGCCCAGACGCAGCTATCTCCGGATAGCGCGTTGGGCGGGGCGATTATGAAAACCGGCCTCTTACATAGCCCGCTGCCGGTTGATCTGACCAACTCCTTCGAAGCCAACGAATGGAAAAAGACAGTCCTGTACAGCGAACCGATCCCCATCACGTACGACCTGGCAGGCTGGAAACACGCCGGTTTCGGCTGTATCTCGTATTCAACCTCACAAACACATGGCACGGAAGGAAGCCTGCGCCTCTCCTATCCTACCTCAACAGGTAAACGGGCGCAGGGATCTCCCTCTGATCCCGACTATGCCACGTATGGGAACAGTAGCGTAAGCCTCGATGTAAAAAAGGCAGACTGGGGAAAATACAACCGCATCGAAGTATGGATCTATCCCGATTGCACAGGTGCCCGGGTGGTGAATATGAACCTGGATTTCCGGAACAACCCGACATCCGTCAAACCCGGTATGCCTGCGGCATCCCACCTGCTCAACCTGCGGAACCGGGAATGGAACCGTTGTTTCCTCGACCTGGGTGATATGCAGCGCGACCAGGTATCGCAGATCGGTTTCAGCGTGAGCCTGAAAGGAAAAGACCGTACCGCCGGGGATTCCTGTGTGTATTATTTCAGCGACCTGCGTCTGGTGCGGATAGAAGATCCGGAGATCACCTCCGGATGGCAGCCGCGACGTAACCGGATCGTCTATTCCACGTCGGGCTATGAGACAAACGATGCGAAAACCGCCGTTGTCAATATGGATGCCTCCAAACACCGGAACCGGTTCCAACTGATCGACGCGCAAACGGGACAGCCTGTTTACAACGGAACGATCCGGCAGACGACAACGACAACGGGCACCTTCAACATCCTCGACTTTACCCCTTTCCGCCAACCGGGCTCTTACCGGTTGCAGGTGGGCGATGTCTCTACCCCGGCTTTCCCTATCGGTGAAGCGATCTGGACCAACTCGCTCTGGCGAACCCTGAACTTTATCTTCTGCCAGCGATGCGGATATGCCGTACCGGGTATTCACGGCACATGCCACACAGACCTGTGCGCCGTGCACAAGGGTGTAACCGTTTCCTACGGCGGCGGATGGCACGATGCCGGCGACCTGTCGCAACAAACGCTGCAGACCGGCGACGTCACCTTCGCCCTGCTGGAAGGATACAACACGTTGAAAGATACAAACCCGATCCTGGCTGCCCGCATGCTGGAAGAAGCCGAATGGGGACTGGAATTTATCCTGCGCACCCGCTTCGGCGATGGGTATCACGCCAGCAGTGTAGGGCTATTGATCTGGCAGGATGGCGTGTTCGGTACGCAGGATGATATCAATACGGTACGCGTACAGAACTGCGCCTTCGACAATTTCCTCTATGCCGCCTATGAAGCCTATGCGGCGATGACGATCAATCACGACCCGATGCTGCAGGAACATCTCCGCCGTATCGCCCGGGAAGATTTCGAACTCGCGCTTCAACGGCATCAGGAAGTGGGCTACGGCGACTTCTTCCATTTCTACGAGCATAGCTATAATACCTCCGAAAGCCAATACATGGCTACCATCTCCTGGTCGGCAAGCATGCTATTCAAACTGACGGGCGATCCGTATTATGCCGGGAAAGCGGCGGAGTTTATCCGCTATACCCTCGACTGCCAGCGCACAGAGCCGTTGAAAGATACAAACCAAACGAACGGTTTCTTCTACCGCGACAAGAAACGGCAGGCGATCGTACATTACAACCACCAATCGCGCGAACAGACTTATATGCAGGCGATGATCCTCCTGTGCGAAACTCAGCCCAACCATCCCGACTATCCGCGCTGGATGCAATCCATCCGCCTGTATGCCGGTTACCTGAAAAGCCTGATGCCTTATACCGCGCCCTACGGTATGCTGGCGAGCGGGGTGTATCACGTGGACGAATGGAAAGACACCTTCAGCTTTGAACACCTGCATCTCTTCCCGCCCGCCAATGCCCTGGAACGATATAGCACGCAGGTAAAGAAAGGCGTTCCTCTCGACAAGGCACATTACATGAAACGTTTTCCGGTTTGGTTCAGTATCTTCAACGGGAATACCGCTATCCACCTCTCCACCGGAAAAGCCGCCGCCCTCTGCGGACGATTCCTGAAAGACGACGAACTCCTCCGCATCGGAAAAGAACAGCTATACTGGACCGTTGGCCTCAACCCCTTCGGTCAGTCGCTCATCTACGGCGAAGGGCGCAACTATCCGCAAATGGACAGTTTTTCATCCGGTGAGATCACCGGCGAAATGCCCGTCGGCATCCGTTCCCTCGACGATGAAGATATCCCTTACTGGCCGCAGGTAAACAACGCCTGCTACAAAGAAGTATGGGTTACATCGGCAGGGAAGTGGATATCGTTGGTGATGGAAATAATGATTAATGATTAATGATTAATGATTGATTATACATATTCAGCATGGTATGAAATACTTATTTTCTATTCTTATCTTATGTATCCTTATGGCTTTTAGCGGCTGTGCGGGCGCATCAAAAAATGGGGATAGCGTGGCACAGGCGGAGACAAAGGCTCAAGCGTATAAGGTATTGGTGCTGACCGAGCGCGGGGGGCAGCACGGGGGTTTTACCGATGCCGGTTTGAAATGGCTGTCGGAACAGTCGGCCTCCTTGGGATTCGAGGTGACGGAGATCAACAACACCCGTCCTATCAACGACACCTACCTGGCGCAGTTCCGCCTCATCATCCAACTCGACTTTCCGCCCTATACCTGGAAGCCGGAAGAAGAAGCCGCCTTTATCCGTTACATCGACGAAGGCAGGGGCGGTTGGATCGGATTCCATCATGCCACCTTGCTGGGCGAGTTCGACGGCTACCCGATGTGGCAATGGTTTTCCGATTTTATGGGAGGCATCCGTTTCAAGAATTATATCGCGGCGCTTGCCAGTGGAACCGTCCATGTGGAAGATGCCGCTCACCCGGTCATGAAGGGCGTTCCCGCTTCTTTTATCATTCCCGACGACGAGTTTTATACGTTCGATCAAAGTCCACGGCCGAATGTACACGTCTTGGCTACGGTGGATGAAGCCAGTTACCAGCCTGCCTCCGACATTCAAATGGGCGACCATCCGGTGATCTGGATCAATCCCGCGAAGAAAGCCCGCAACGTCTATTTCCTGATCGGCCACAGCAGCAAACTGTACGAAACGGAAGCCTTCACCACCCTCTTCCGTAACGCCATCGAATGGGCATCAGAAAAATAGAATATCATGAAACGACACATTCTTTTTATTTGCATCCTCGCGGTAATGGCGGGATTTGCAGTACAGGCGCAGACGCCTGAAGGATATCCGGCGAACTATGCCGGAGCGCCACGCTTCAAAGCGCTTGTTTTTTATACCGAACACGCGGAAGCGGCTCATGTGGACTTTGCCAAACAGGGCGTGGAATTCTTCAAGCGATTGAATTATGGCGAGGGGTTCTACCTCGATGTTACCACCAACCTGGATGTATATACCTACGAGCAGTTGAAAGCGTATGATATCATCGTCATGCTGGACGGTTATCCCTCTACCCCGGCGGGACGGGCGGCTTTCCAACACTATATGGAGAACGGCGGCGGATGGATGGGGTTCCATGTGGCTGCCTATAACGACAAGCACACCCAATGGCCGTGGTTCCTCGACTTCCTCGGCGGGGGTGTGTTCTATTGCAACAACTGGCCGCCGCAACCGGCCAAGCTGGTGTTAGACCGTACGTCGCATCCGGTCACCAGAAATCTTCCCGCCTCTTTCATCGTACCCGAAAGCGAATGGTATCAGTGGAACCCCAGTCCCCGGTTGAATCCGGACATCGAGGTATTGGTATCCCTCTCGGCAGACAACTATCCGATGGGCATCAAGGACGTAGTGAACTTCGGTGATTTCCCCATCGTGTGGACCAACAGGAAATACCGGATGATCTATCTCAACATGGGGCACGGCGACGACGAGTTTACCGACGCCACACAGAAGCTACTGTTCATCAATGCCTTCCGTTGGGTAGTCAGCCGCAGCCCCCAGGGCGACCCGTTCAGGAAATAAGTAGAACTATAATCACCATCAGGCAGATCTACGGGCCACATCCGATAGAAGTAATGCCTCCATAAAGAAGGTTTAGTTGTCCCACCCGGGTGGAATACATATTCCAGCCGGGTGGAACATATGTCCCACCTTGGTGGAACACGTGTTCCAGCCAGGTGGGACAACTAAACCTTCTTTATGAAGGCATTACTTCTTTCAGTGGTTGCGAATAGACCTTCCTAAGGGAGGTATGAGTGGATCTGTTTTGTTTAGTTGAAGAGCATCGGGACAAATTCCGACAGGTAGATACGCCAGTTGCGCCAGATATGGCCACCTTCGCTTTCGTGATAGATATAAGGCACACCTAATTCGTCGAATTTCTTTCGGGAAGCGGTTACACTCTGGAACAGGAAGTCGGTATTTCCACAGGCGATCCAGTAGAGCTTGTACCCGTTTTTCTTCTGTACGGCGAGTTGTTTCAGGTACGAATCCACCTGATCCTGTCCCTGGCCGCCCCATGTCATCGGCATGGGAGGAGCGGAAAAGATACCTACATAATCAAACAGCGTTGGATACTGCGCCGAGATGCGGGAAGAGTGCATGCCGCCCATCGAGAGACCGGCAATGGCACGGTTGGCTTTGTCTTTCTTCACCCGGTAGTTGCTTTCCACAAACTTGAGGATGTCGCCGAATGTATCTTCCATACCGGCAACCGCCTGCTGTCCGCTGCCAACGCCGCCCATGCCCGGTTTGTACATGCCTGTCCACGATTCGCCCGGAGCGGCGGGGTTCTGTGTGTGTCCGTTCGGCATGACCACGATCATCGGTTTGGCTTTGCCCTGTGCGATCAGGTTATCCAGTATCTGCGACGTCCGTCCGAGGGCGATCCACGCTTCTTCATCCCCACCCGATCCGTGCAACAGGTAAAGCACCGGATACGTCTGCTTGCCCGCTTCGTAGCCGGGAGGTGTGTAGATGGTGATACGGCGTTGCGTTTTCAACCCCGGCGAGTCGTACCAACGGCGCGTCACACTGCCGTGGGGAACGTCTTTTACACCAAAGAGTCCATCCACGCCGTCGGCGATGATGAAGATGTTGGTCACCGTAGCCACGTCGCGGATCTGATAGACATTATTCGGGTCGATGTTCTTGATCCCGTCCACCAGGAATGAATACATGTACAGTTCGGGAGCCAGCGGGGCGGGTGTGGTGTACGTCCAGATACTGTCGCGGCCTTCCACGAGGTTGGCTGTACCGGGCGCGTCGTACGACATGCCGTTTCCAAACTCAATCTTCTGCGTGGGGAGGAAATCACCCGTTACCTGTACCGTACGCGCTTTGGGCGCAAAGAAACGGAACGTAACCGTGTTGTCCGGATTAACCTGCGGCGAGACGATGTTCTGTCCGCCAAACAAGGCTTGTTGCGCATACGCCGATGTACATACGGCAAGCACTAAAAGAATGGTCCAAAGTTTTCTCATTTCATTCGTATTAAAATTACACATCAATTTGTTTACCGTCACGAAGATACGTATTTTTTACAGGTTACCCCGGAACTATCAGATGTTAATGTTCAAAGATATCGGGATATTTTGAGAACAATCGTACAGACAGGATGTTTTCTACTATAAGTATCACATGGATCGGGTAACTAATTCCGAGAGATGGAGGTTCGTGTTAGATCATTCTCAATTAACAATGTACGCGTATGAATCGTCGATCATTTTTATATTACACCTGTGCAGTGGGCACGATAAGCGTGGCCGGCACACTGACCCGCTGTTCGTCGGACGACCCATCGGATGAGAACGGGAACGGAGGAGGCAATAACACCCCCCGGCTGACTGTCAATCTAGACAACGAGCTGACTACCGTAGGAAGCTCAAAGACGCAAAACAATGTGATCATTGTCCGCAAAACCGAAGGGAATACAGCCGCCGCATTCGTGGCGCTTACCAGTATCTGCACGCATGAAGCCTGTACGGTGGGTTATCAGTCGGCACAAAACCAGTTTGTATGCCCTTGCCACGGCAGCACCTACAATATCAACGGAGGGGTTGAAGTGGGGCCGGCCATGCGGGCGCTGACTCAATACACCGTCAGCGTCAACAACAATATCCTGACTGTCAGATAAAAGGATGAGGACTGGTTGGTGTAAAGCGGCTTTATGGATTTCCCTCGCCGGCTTCCTGCTGGTTGCCGGTGTGGTGTGGTTTGCGTTGTATATGCCTCACCGGAATATACAACGCGAGCCTTCCGTTGTGGTCACCGCGCGGGAACTGACCCGGGCATACCAACAGGATGAAACGGCCGCCAACCGGCGGTTTCTGGATAAAGCCGTGGAAGTGACGGGTATCGTCGGCGATGTGGAAACAGACAGCGAAGGACGGACCATCGTTGTCCTCAGCGGAATCGATCCGTTGACCGCCGTGCGATGTACCCTGCTGGAAAACAAGAAGATCGACCGGCAAACAACGGTCACCCTGAAAGGGAAATGCACCGGATACCTCAGCGATGTGATCCTGATCGACTGTGTAGCCATCCCATAAACATCTTCACCCTCCCCCAAAAAGATATATCCGATGAAAAGATACACGATTACAGCCATACTCCTGACTGCTTTCACCATCTACGCAACGGCGCAGGACATCTACTTCACCAAGAAAGGACAGGTCTCCTTTTACTCCAAAGCGCCTTTGGAAAATATAGAGGCACACAATAACGAGGTGAGCAGTTTCATCGACGCCTCCAAAGCCGAAGTAGCCTTTTCCCTGCTGATCAAAGGTTTTCGCTTTGAAAAGGCACTGATGGAAGAACACTTCAATACCAACTATCTGGAGTCCGACACGTATCCGAAAGCAACATTCACCGGAAAAATACAACAACCGGAAACCATCCATCCGGCGACAGACGGCGTTTATCCGGTGACAGTGACAGGCTCCCTGGTGATACATGGCGTATCCCAACCCCTCACCACAACGGCAACGGTGTCAGTCAAAAACGGCGCCGTGTCCGGAACAGCCCGCTTCATCATTCGCCTGGCTGATTTCGGGATCAAGATACCATCCGTTGTGTCGAAAAATATTGCCGAGACTGTGGAAGTGACGGTCGTCTGCCAATATGAACCATACGAAAGATAACCCGTAACAACGTATCAGTCATGAAAGTAAACATAATCACAGCTACAGGATGGTTTATCATCCTGACTACCTGCGTATGCAGTCCCGTTCGTGCACAGGAAAACGTAGAACAATTATTGGAAAAAGAAAACGCCCGGGAGGACTCACTCCGTACCGAGCCGGTACCCGCTACCTTCGAATCGACCCGCCTGATCGGCGGCCATTCGGTGGAAACAACAAGGAAACGAAACCTCGATTTCCGTATCTCTCACCGGTTCGACCAGATGGATGAGGGCTTCTATGATTTCTTCGGCCTCGACAATGCGGCTATCCGTTTCGGACTGGATTACGGCATCACCGACAGGCTGACCGTCGGCGCGGGACGTAGCTCAATGTTCAAGGAATACGACATTCCGGTTACCTACAAGATTCTCCGGCAGACTACCGGGCGCCATCGGATGCCGGTAACGATGACTCTCCTGGGCGCCCTGATGATTCAAACCCTCAGGGATCCATCGGGACAAACCTCTTTCGATGAACGGCTGACGACAGCCTGCCAATTACTGGTTGCCCGGAAATTCTCCTCCGTGATCTCCCTCCAACTCATGCCTATCTGGATCCACTATGTACAAACACCCCTGGATGACGATCCGAACGATATCCTCTCCGTGGGCGTGGGAGGCAGCATCAGGCTGTTCAAACGGGTGAGGCTGAATGTGGAATATTACCCGCTCTTTGCCGGCAACAAACTGACCGGGACGACCGCCCCCTTATCCATCGGGTTCGATATGGAAACGGGAGGGCATGTGTTCCAACTATTCGTCAGTAACTCGATTGGCACAAACGAACGCCTGCTCGTTACACAGACTGTTGACAAATGGAACAAGGGACAGTTGCACCTCTGCTTCAATATCCTCCGGGTATTCTCGCTGTAATAAAAAAAATCCTCACTGCCAAGCAGTTGAGGATTTTTGTATAAAGAAAGCCGCACCTTAGATATGAACAAACTCCGTATGACAGGATTTGAGTGCTTTGCCGTCTTTGTAATCCGCCGTGCGAAGCATGCCCCGAAGGGTGCGGCCCGCCATCGACAGCAAGAGCGATGTCTCGGAATTAAAAAAAACTGATGAGTTTCCCAATCGAACAGTGCGGCTTAACTCATTTGTCAGCTTTCCAATACAAATATAAGAAAGCCTATCTGAATAAACAAAACATTTGTCGATATTTTCATCCTCCTTTCTTTCTTATGTATATATGAAACAAAAAAGAGAGCCGCAGGGTTGCCCGCGGCTCTCTTTTTTTATATAAGTATCCACTTATTTTACTTTGTCCACAATCGCTTTGAAGGCTTCCGGGTGATTCATCGCCAAGTCGGCCAACACTTTACGGTTGATCTCGATGCCATTGGCATGCAGAGCACCCATCAGGCGTGAATAAGACATACCTTCCAAACGGGCGGCAGCGTTGATACGCTGGATCCACAAGGCGCGAAAGTTACGTTTTTTGTTACGACGGTCGCGGAAGGCGTACGTCAAACCCTTCTCCCAGGTGTTCTTCGCTACAGTCCACACATTCTTACGTGCGCCATAGTAACCTCTGGTAAGCTTTAAAATCCGTTTTCTTTTTGCTCTTGAAGCAACATGATTTACTGATCTCGGCATAATTCTAATCTGTTTGTGAATGTTAGCGCCACCACGTGCGGATGATCTTTGCTGCTAAAAACATTCGGTTAATAAAAATCGTTTAAACTCGCTTAAAAAAGATTACTTGATGCAAAGTAACTGCTTTACTTCGTTCACGTCAACGCGGGCTACAAGGCCGGTGTGGGTGAGGTTACGTTTCGCTTTCTTTGTCTTTTTCGTCAGGATGTGACTTTTAAAAGCGTGTTTTCTTTTGATTTTACCTGTTCCGGTAAGGGCGAACCTCTTTTTGGCACCGGAGTTAGTCTTCATCTTAGGCATTGTCCAAAATTTATTTAATTATTAAATAGCCTACCCAACGCGGGTAGTTGTTTTATTCGTCATCGTCATCATCGCTTTCCGTTTCCGCGGCCGGTTTCCTCACAGGCGCTCCTGCAACCTGTTTCGGTGCAGCAGGTTTGGGCGACGGGGCGGCAGGTTTAGCCGGTACGGGCGCTTTCTTGGGGGCGAGCATGATAATCATACGCTTTCCTTCCAGCTGCGGCAACGATTCCACCTTGGCAAACTCTTCGAGGTCGTTAGCAAAACGAAGCAACAACACTTCCCCCTGTTCCTTAAAGAGAATCGAACGTCCTTTAAAGAACACATACGATTTCACCTTACAGCCTTCTTCCAGGAAACTTTTGGCATGTTTGAGTTTGAAGTTGTAATCGTGGTCGTCTGTCTGAGGTCCGAAGCGAATCTCCTTTACCACCACTTTCACAGACTTGGCTTTCTGCTCTTTCTGACGTTTTTTCTGTTGATAGAGGAATTTCTGATAATCGGTGATCTTACAAACGGGGGGCGCAGCATTCGGTGAAATCTCAACCAGGTCCAATCCCTTTTCTTCGGCCATCTTTAATGCCTGGAAGGTCGGATACACTCCTTGTTCAACATTTTCACCCACTAACCGAACTTCACGTACACGGATGCGTTCGTTAATTCTGTACTGGTCTTTCAGATTGTCATTCTTCATTCAAAAAGATTTATTCTCCTCGTTATTAGTTATTTAGTTATTACTATTCTGCCATCGATTCATCATACTTTCCACTTCTTCAGTCAAAAGCGCAGCAAAGGTAGTAATATTCATCGAACCTTTATCA
>JAVBUE010000045.1:0-10337 GCA_031555735.1 Tannerellaceae bacterium | reverse complement strand
GGAAAAGCCCATCAGCCCCCGGCTATAGGCGCTGATATTCGATTGGCCGATATCATCCCCGAAGATGACCAGGATGTTTGGCTTGCTCTTGTTTGGCTGTTGTGCGCCGGCCTGCTGTGGGGTAATCGCGCTAACGGCCAGCACAGCACTTACTGCGGCTATTTTGCCGCAATTACTAAGTTTCTCTTTCAGACTCATAGTTTTACTGTTAAATTAATACAACAAAAAATAACATGGAGATTATCTATATAATCAGTCATAATTAAGAATTGACGGCATTACATAAACCTATCTTTACTTATTTGATATTAAAATAACAGCAAGGCGTTTTCGATTGTTTAGCTTGAATGTGATATATTTTCAGTCGGGTTTCGCGGGTTCAATCACGCTCTGCTTCAGCATGGATACCGTGTTTTTCCAACTCGGATGACCGTTCTATATCGAGAAAACAACGGGATCCCGAAATTTGTTGATCGCCGGACAAGCCATCCCTTAGATAATTCATACCTTTACCTCTTCAATCAACGGATGGTATGATACAGGTTGTGGCAGATACGACAATTCCCCGCCTGCGGGGAATACTGGAACCGGTGGCGAAGGTGACCTACCTCGACGCTCCCCGGTTTACAGCCGGAGCCGTGCGGGATGCGGACGCGCTGATCGTGCGTAGTATTAATAAATGTACGCGCGAGCTGCTGGAAGGGAGCCGGGTACGGCTGATCGCCACGGCCACGATCGGCTTCGACCATATCGATACCGCCTATTGCGACTCCGTGGGGATCACCTGGAAGAACGCGCCGGGATGCAACGCGGTATCGGTGGCGCAGTATGTGGCGGCCTGCCTGGTACGGTTAGGGCTACAGACGGGTGAACGGTTGGCGGGAAAGACGATCGGCATCGTGGGCGTAGGGCATGTGGGACGCGAAGTGGAACGGATGGCGCTCGCCTTGGGCATGCATGTGCTGCGGAACGACCCGCCGCGGGCGGAGCGGGAAGGGGGCAACGGGTTCGTATCGTTGCAGACGATCGCCGCGGAGGCAGATATCATCACCTTCCATGTGCCGTTGGAACGAACGGGGACGTATCCCACCTTCCATCTGGCCGATGACGCCTTCTTCCGCTCCCTCCGCAAACGTCCGTGGCTGATCAACGCGGCACGGGGCGGCGTGCATGATACGCAGGCATTGCTGGAGGCGGTACGGCAGAAAAGAATCGGCCCGCTCGTGCTCGATTGCTGGGAACAGGAACCGGATATCAACCGGGCATTGCTGCGGGAAGCCGCGATCGCCACCCCGCATATCGCCGGTTTTTCGGCCGACGGGAAAGCGAATGCAACCCGGATGTGCCTTGAGGCGGTGGGCTCCTTCTTCGACATACGGATCGACAAGATCACCGACGTGGCTCCGCCGCCATTGGCCGATCCGGTGATCGACCTGGATTGCTTCGCCACCGACCGGATCAGCCGGGCTATGCTCGCCTGCTTCGATCCCCTGCCTGTGGATCGTCGCTTACGCGAATCACCCCAACTGTTCGAATCCTTCCGTTCGCACTACGCCCATCCCCGCGAATTCGAAGCCTATCACCTCGCCCACGCCACCTCCGAAGAAAAGGAAGTGCTGGGTAAACTGGGGTTTACGTCCACCAATTAACCTTGGTGCAATTATAGGGTTCAACCTCAAAGAGACATTCACCCGATCAACTTCTTCTCGTAGCCTTTCTTGACGAGTTCGGGGGTGTTGCGGGCGGAGAGTTTGATGAGGAGGTTGCGGCGGTGGGTTTTGACGGTCTCGGCATCCCGGCAGATCAGGTCGGCAATCTCCTTCGTGGTATAGCCGTCGGCGGTATATTGCAACACTTCTTTTTCGCGGTTGGAGAGCCAGACTACATCCTCCTCTTTCTTGTCCTGGAGGAGGATATCGATCTGTTCGCAGAGGAATACCTCACCCCGGTGTACGGCGTGGATACCGGCGAAGACCTCTTCGCTCGACGCATTTTTCAGGATATATCCCCGGGCGCCGTTGTGGAGGGAGCGTTGGGCAATGCTGAATTCCTTATAACTGGTGAGCATGATGACTTTGAGTCCCGGCCAGGTCTGCCGTATTTCGACACAAAAATCTACTCCGTCGCCATCGGGCAGGCCGATATCGAGCAGGAGGATGTCGGGCAGCGACCGCGCCAGTCCTTTGCGGCAACTGTCGAGGTCGTAATAAACGTCGGTGACGCGTACCGTAGCCGACTCGTTGATCAGCTTACTGAGGCTTTCGACAACCATGCGATGGTCGTCCACGATATGTACCTGAATCATGTGAATTATCCCTGTTTATCAGTTTTCAGTTCAATGGTTGTCTCCGTTCCCTGACCGGGGGAGGAGGTGATATCGAGCTTACCGTTGCAGGAGGCTACCCGGTCGCGGATATTCTTCAGTCCGATCCCTTTGGCCACCGCCTTCTCATCGAAACCGCACCCATCGTCCTGGACGGTGAGGGTGATATGCTTCTCACTTTGTACGAGTTGTATATTGATCGCGTTCGCCCCGGAATAGCGGAGGGCGTTGGTGACCAGTTCGTTCGCGCAACAGTAGATCACAAATTCGAGCCGCTCACGGATCCGTTTCTCTTCGCCGAAAAAATGAAATTGCACGTTGGGCAACTGGGCGGCGAAATCGGCAAGGGCTACCCGCAGGCCGAACTGCAGGGACCGGGGCATGAGGTTGTGGGTGATGCGGCGGATCTCTTCGATGCATTTATCAAGACGGTCGCTTACCAACTGCAGGCTTTCGGCGTTATTGAGCTGGATCTTGACAGCCGACAGGCTACCGCTGAGACGGTCGTGCAGGTCGCTTGCCAGGCGCGCCCTCTCCCCCATTTCGCCGTCTTGCACGGCATTGGCGGCGATGAGCTGGCGCTCTTTCCGCGCGCTGAGTATTTTCTGCCACAAACCCACAGCCAGGGCGAGAGCCAGCAGGATACCGGCCACACCCAGCCAGATGTAGAGGCGGCGTTCTTTCTCAAGCGTGGCGATGCGCATCTCTTTCTGCTCCGTCTGGTAGAGTGTTTCCATGTTGGCGACAACTTTCTGGTATTGCCTGCCCGCATTCTCTTCCATCTGATAGACATACTTCACAAAGAAGGCATGGGCTTCGTCGAACTGGCCGGAATACAGATAGGCGGCGGCGAGGTTGGTGAGCGTGGACAGTTGCACGTTCAGGGAATCGGCATGCCAGGCATTCAGCACCATCGTCTTACACTCTTCGAAACGCTGCTGGTACAGATAGACGAACGACAAGACCGTCCAGGCGCAGATCAGCGAACCTGATTCCCCGTATTCCTCTGCAACGCGGAGGCTTTCGGTGGCATATCGCTCGGCTATATCGTATTGATGTTTCTCCAGGCAGTAGTTGTATCCCAGGCTTTGGAGGTTGAACACCTCACTGCGCTTATCACCCAGCCTGCGGGAGATGGCAAGGGCTTCCTCTCCATAGCGGATGGATTCGTCAATATCATCTGCCGTTTCGGCGAGATTGTAATAGATCGCCACACGGGCAACATCATCGTTGTTCGCTTCGGCCAATGCTTTTGCCTGTTGCAGGTAATAACCAGCCCGTTCTATATTCTTGATCATCCGGTGATACCCGCCAAGGCTGCAAAAGCTCAACGCGATGTTCCGCTTATCACCGGTCTTTTCAAAATATTGCAGCGATTTGAGGTAGTACTCCAGTGACTTTTCGTTGTCTTTGTACTGGCTGTTCACCAAATGTATTCGCCCCAGGCTTTTGTATATCAAGGCTTCACATTCCTTATTGTTCGTCCGGAGCGCCTGCTCAATCCCTTTTTCGTAACAAACGACCGCAGAATCGGTCATACCCACCATCTCATAACTGATCCCCCGATAGCGGAGGAAATCGGCTTCCGCCGCCTGGTCGTTCACTTGCCGGGTAAGCGCCAGCCCTCTCTCTGCATAAGCGGTGAAAGCCTTTACATTCGTATAACGGGATTCTTCGCACAAATTGCGAAAGAGACGGATCTGTTCGTTGGCAGACTGGCCGCACAAAGGGAGATGGGAGAAGAGAAGCAAACAAAGAAGTAGCAGTTGTTTCATGATAATAGAATAAGTTGTACAAAAATAGTATAATTTTCCAAAGCCATGCTATCACCCAAAAGGGTGATTTTTATACCGATACGTCCGGTTTCACCCTTTTGGGTGATTGACGGGACACAAGATCACCGCTATCTTTATTGCCCAAAATAACGAATGATTCTATACTACTCATTTATTAAACGGTTATCTCATGAAAAAGACTGTATGCATTTTGATTACCCTCGCAGCGTTGATACTTACCGCTTGCGTCAAGGAAGAAACGGACAATAACGGCTACAATGCCGAAGTGACATTCACCGGCAACCTTACCGGGATACTGACACGCGTAAGCGGGACGGAGGGAACCAACTGGGACGCCAACGACTCGGTCGGCATCTACATGCTTCCTGCCGATCCGGGCACTCTCACAGCAGGAAACATACTGGCGGGCAACAAACGGTACAATGCCGCCGCCGGAACCACATCCACCTTCTCCCCCAACAATGGGACGCCACTGTATTATCCCACAGACGGAAGCGGGGTGAAGTTTGTCGCCTACTACCCCTTTACGGCATCGGTGGGTAGCCACTTCACAGTACCGGTGAATGTAGCCAACCAAAGCAACCTCCCGGCTATCGACGTGCTTTATGCGCCGGTGACAGCCACAAGTAACCACACGGCAAGCACACCGGTAGCCCTTCAGTTCGCCCACAAGCTCAGTAAACTGGTGTTCCGCATCAGTAACGGCGAGGGTGTAACCGAACCCGTGGCCAATGGCATCACGGCGTCTATCTCTCACCAGCTCGCCGCCGCCACGCTCAACCTGAGCGATGGGACGGTAACCCCCACCTCCACCACTTTCACGACGATCACCGCCACCGGCGGAGCTACGGTGGAAGCCATCGTACTCCCGGCAGCCGACCTGACGGACGTCGCCTTCCTGTTTACAAACGATGCCGGACAGTGCTTCACCGTATCCGCCCCCGCGGGAAACTGGCAGGGCGGATATCAATATACCTATACCGTCACGCTGAAAGCGGCCGACGCACAGGCGGATATATCCGCCTCGATCAGTCGCTGGAACGATGGAGGCAACAAGGATATCAACGGGGGTGAGACCGCAGACGCAGTGATCCGGATAACACTCAATCCCGCCGGTCTCACTCGCGCAGCGGGAGGTACGGCCCGGTTGTGGATAGCCGGTATAGGTGATGCGGTGATCAACTGGGGCGACGGACAAACGAATACATACCCGCTCACGGGTACGGCCACGTACTACGACCATACCTATGCCGATGGGACGGATTATGTCACGACCATCGCCGGTATCCTCACCTACCTGGACTGCAAAGGCAACCAGATATCCTCCTTAGATGTGAGCGCGAGCCCAACACTGACCTTCCTCAATTGCTCCGGCAACATGCTCACGACGCTCGACCTGAGCGGTAATCCGCTGCTGGAAGACGTCAAGTTTGCCAATAACCAGTTTGAAGGTCTGAGCCTGAAGGGGAATACCACGATCACCCACCTGAACTTAGATAACGTGAAAATGGATACGCTCGACATGAGCGGATGTTCCTCGCTGCGCTCACTGGAAAGCAGGAATAGCGGCTTGAAGGAAGTGAACGTGAGCGGATGCACATCGCTGGAAGTGCTGAACCTGTACAACAACAAACTGGATAGCCTCGATGTGGCCGAATGTACCAAGCTGAAAGAGCTGGTCACCTGGGGATCGCCGCTGACAAACCTCGACCTCAGCCATAATCCGGCGCTGACTACTTTGTATGTACACTCCGGCAAACTGACGGAACTGGATGTCACCCGCAATCCGGAGTTGAAAGAGCTGTATTGCCGAAACAATTTACTGACAACGTTGGATGTATCCCACAATCCCAAACTGGAGCGGATAAGCTGCGGATCAAACCAATTGACGGCGCTCAATATAAGCAACAACCCGTTGTTGGTTGGATTGTATTTCGAAAATAACAACATCTCGGCGATCAACCTGAGTACTGCCCCTCTGCTGGAAGAACTGTTATGCTCCGGCACCGGGTTATTCTCCCTCGAACTGAATGATCACGAATACCTGGAGCTGCTTCTATGCCAGGAAAACCGGTTGGAAGGAACATTAGACCTGAGCCATTGCATCCGGCTCCGGGAGGTAAACGTTTCCGACAATCAACTGTACACCATCCAAGCATCCGGGCTGCTCAACCTGTGGACACTAACCTGCAAGAATAACAACATGCCGTATGACGGGCTACTTTCTTTGTTCGACTCCCTGCACAGTCGCCTGGGTGATAATGAAATGGGTAACTATGTGCTGGAAAACGCTTTCCCCACCGGCGAGGAAGAAGATGCCGTGGCTTATGCCTATGACACAAACAAAACGGTTGACGTGAGCGGCAACCCAGGGCCTATGGACGACGTCGCGTCCGCCGAATCCAAAGGCTGGACGGTGATCCGCTAACGCACCCATCACCCGAGGCTGTGCCTTCTGTGCGCCGGGATGGAAAACGGAACGAACTGCTATCTTCAATCGTAGGGTAGGTATCGATGCTGCACGATTCTTGATGGCCAAATGAAAGCGCAAACGCATGGATCAAAAGCGCAATGTAAACGTAGTTCGTCCCGGCGCCGATTCTACCGCCAGTTCACCGCCATGCAATTGCATGATCCGGTGAGACAGGCTGAGGCCAATCCCGCTTCCTTCTGTTTTGGTTGAGAAAAAGGGGATAAATATATGAGGAATATGCTCGGGAAGAATGCCCGGTCCATTATCTGTGACAGTGATGACTGGGCAGGAACCCGACAGGGACGCCTCCACCTTTACTTCGCCGCCGGGTTGACCGTCAATAGCCTGTATGGCATTGCGGATCAGGTTGATCAGCGCCAGGACAAGCAGGTTAGGATCCGCCTGGATACTTACTTCCCCGGCAACCTGATAACTGACTGAGCTATGTCCGGGTTCGGCGGCCAATAACCGGTTCAGTTTCTGAAAAAGTGGTGTTGCCTCTACCTTTTTTTGTTCCGGATCGGGCAGATGCGTCAAACGATGATAGGAATCGAGAAAGGCCGACAGGTCTTTCGCCTGGGAATGGATCACTTCCAACCCTTCCTTGATTTGTCCGGGTGAAGAAGTGTCTGCATACGTAAGCATATCCGCCGAAAGGGAAGCGATGGGTGTGATGGAATTCCGCAACTCATGTGTAAGTACACGGATGATACTCTCATAGTAGAGCCGGTTCTCTTCCTGCTCGCGGCGGTTATGCGCAAAGAGAGTAATGATTTGATTCATTTCGGCATACAACCGGCTCTGAAACGGCTCTTTCTCCTTTAGCGGATAATGCTGGCTGAAATCGTGGTTGCGTACCGTATTAAAGAACGAAGAAAGTTGTTTGTTTATCACATTCATTATCCCGATCAGCCAACCTGCGATCAATACGATAAGCAACAGGCAGGCAAAAGAAAAGAAATACGAAACACCAGTCGCCCACAAGCACGCCCCCGTTAGTGAACAAACGATGATCCCGGCTATACCGGCACAGGTTTGTATGTATAATCTGCGGTTGTGCATAGGGTGGGATTTATAGTCCGTACTTCCTCATTTTGTTGTACAACGTCTGGCGGCTGATATTAAGTTGCTGTGCGGTAAGTGTCAAATTCCCGTTTTTCTCTTTCAATACAGCTTGAATGAACTGCTTTTCCATTTCGTCCAACGAAAGAGTTACAGCCGATGGATCGGGTTGTTCGACATAGAAAGCAGAGGCCGTGAGATGATCGTGCAGCAGCATGGCGCGTTCTATGCACTGTTCAAGCGACTGGAAGTTACTGCTCCAGAGAATAGACATCAGCTTTTCCCGTGCTTCCCGGCCAAGTATGGGAAAGGGCTTGCCATACATCGTGGCATACTTACGGAGAAGGAAGTCGAGCAATTGATTGATAGACGTTCCGCCGTCGGTCTCTTCAGGTAGTTCGGAAATGGGTTGTTTCACCCCATATCGTGTACAGGGATGTTGTTCCCAGGCCGAGACGAGCGTTGCAATCAGTTTATCATTATCCCACGGTTTGACGATGAAATCTGTCGCTCCTTTCTTCAATGATGCAACAGCCAGTTCTACATCGCCAAAGGCAGTGATCAGGACGACGGCAGGCGGATTAGCCTGCTCGCGGATGCGATCCAACCAGAAGAGACCTTCACCTCCCGTTTGTTTGCCGGTTCCGAAATTCATATCCAGCAAGACAACATCCACGTCTTCCTCCCGGAGCAAAGCCGGTAAAAGAGTAGGATTCGAGACACCTACTACCATCCTGAACTCACGCGAAAGGATCATCCGCAGTGTCTTCAGCACGGCTTCGTTATCGTCAACGATGATGATCTTCCCGTTTCTCATTCCGATTGTTTTATACACACAAATGTAACCAATTTATCCTGCCTGCCTGATCATTGTTGCTTTTTATTAAGGTGGAAAGGGTTGGTTGTCTAATTATTGGACGTTTTTACATTGTCTTGTAAAATAAATTCTTCTTTTGTTGGTGATACAAGCCGGACAGTATAGTTTTGGGAAAACCGAATGTACTATCATGACAGCAGTATCCTTCAAAATGATCTTCCGGAACTGGCGGCGTAACAAAACGTTCGCCCTCATCTCCATCCTCAGCCTGGCGGTAGGCATTGCCTGTACCAACCTGCTGGCAGCGTTTGTGATCCACGAGTATAATGTAGAGGGAGAGAATCCGAATAGAGACCGGATTTACTGTATCATCCAGGACTCCCCCATGCAGTCGGGCGATAAGGTATTCTATGCGTCTTACGATATTCCTCCCCTGATCAAAGACCGGTATCCGGAAGTCGAAGACATCCTGCGTCTCGGCCAAGCAGAGATTAGCCATATCCAGGTAGGCGAAACAATCCACGACCCGATTACGCTCCTGCAGGCAGAACCCTCTTTCCCCCGTTTCTTCCCCTACCGCACCCTGATGGGCAGCCTGGAAGAAGCCCTTGCGGCACCCGACAAGATCGCCCTGACGGAAGCAACTGCCCGCCGGTTCTTTGGGCGGGAGAGCCCGATCGGGCAAACCATTTACGCCAAAAATGTAGCCACAGGCTTCAGTTGGAGCGGATATACCCTTCCGAAAGTGACGGCCTATCAGGTAGAGGCCGTGATCGAGCTACCCGACCAGTCTATCCTCTCGTTCGACGGAATCACCGCCCAACCACAGCGATACGGGGGCACTTCTTTCCTGCTGATGAACCAGGCCATTGACCCGGACTCCTTTGCCCTCCGTCTGAAAGAAGACGGTATTCATACCATGCTCATGGATGAAGGACGGTATTACTTTCCCAGATTATCCGAAAACTACTTCAACGAATATGGATCACAGGTACTTCCGTACATCCGAAGTCAAAACAAGCTGACCCTCTACGTCGGTTTGTGCTCCGCGCTGTTGATCCTGCTGATCGCCTGCTTCAATTACATCAACCTCAACTTCTCACGCCTGCTGCAACAGGTACGGATGATACATATCCAGAAGCTGATGGGCGCCTCCCGGACGGATATCAACCGGCAATTGTTCTTTGACATCTTCTTTACGGTACTGATCGCTTTCGCACTCTCGCTGCTGATCATGCGTGATTTGGTTCCGGTGTTCAACTCAATATTTTCCGGACAGATGAAAGCCTCTTTCATGTTCAGCGGACAGGTGTTTCCGGTGTTGATCGGACTGATACTGATCCTCTCCATCCTGCCGGCCATCTATGTAAGCCGGAAGATGGCTGTCCTTTCGCGGCAACACTATCAGGATCTGACCGGCGGACGGAAGAAGCAGGGGATCATCTCCACACTTTCCGTGATCCAGTTTACCATATCCATCGCCTTAATCGTCGCCACCCTGACGGTCAGCAGCCAGATCGGCCTGATCCGACAGGGAGGAGAGGCGTATCGCGGATTGATCGAAGTAGGAAACCAGCGCGGGCATAACAGCAACCTCGAATCGTTTGTGGCCGAACTGCGTACCCATCCCGAGTTAGGCGAGATAAACACTGCCCGAACATCCGTCTTGGTGGGCGAAGGGTATAGGCAAATCGCCATTCCCAACCCTGACGGAAGCAAAACCTATTTCCTGACTTCGTCAATGCGCCACCCAAAAATCTTCATCAAATAAATTTGCGATGACTTTGTGTCTCTTCATGATGAGGGTTTTGGATATGACGGATTTATTAAGCGCCAATGTGATCTGTATTGTCGTTATGGTTTTAG
>JAVBUE010000063.1:0-51979 GCA_031555735.1 Tannerellaceae bacterium | reverse complement strand
CAACAACCGGATGTTGATAAATCTTCACCTACATCTCGTGTCAACAACGTCTATATGTTGTTCAACCAACATCCAGACGTTGACAGAACAACATCCAGATGCAGATTGATATGCTGACAACGTTTTTGCCCCCGGCAGATGTGGCAGCAAAAATGTGGAAAAACGGATCTGCCACGGGTATCTGCCACACACTTAACCTATTCATGAACAATAAGATAGGCCCTTCCGCGTGGCACCGTGGCAGATGTTTTGCAAAAATAAACTTCGTGTAGGGAATAAGGACGGCTCATGGATTCAGACGGTTGATCGAAATTCATAACAGCTTCTTATATCCTTGTCAATAATGTGATGGCAAGCAATACGGCATAGAGGAAAACAAGCAGCGACGTTTGTCCCAGTAACGGGTTGAGCGCCCGTCCCTCCAACCGGCAGAAACGCCGCCAGGCGACGATGAACAGGGCGAAGAAAGTGGCATACAGCGCCAGTACGGTTTCCGACCGTTGCAGGATGACCGGTAGGATAACCGCCATCGCCAGCAATCCGTTGACAAGGTAGATGATCCGGCCGAAACGGCGGCCGAACCATACAATCGTAGTCCGCTTCCCCGATAGCTTGTCTTGTTCGTAATCGCGGTAATTATTCACCACCAGGATATTGACGGAAAGAAATCCCATGGCTAAGGCGATGAGGAAAGACAATAGGGAGAACGTCCCTGCCTGTACATAATACGTAAAGCAGACCGGGACAATGCCGTAAAACAACAACACGCACACATCACCCAGCCCGTTGTATGCCAGCGGAAACGGACCGGCGGAATAGGCCAGCACGCAGAGCGCCATCCCGATGCCTACGGGCAGCAGTATCCACCCGCCGTAACCGATCAACACGCAGCCGCAGAGGCACGACAGGGCGAGAGCCGCCCATGTGCCCCGCAACATCGCCTCCGGCCGGATCCATCCTGAAGCCACTGCGCGAGCAGGCCCCAGCCGGTCTTCCCGGTCGGCTCCCTTGCGGTAGTCGAAGTAGTCGTTGGCGAAATTACTGGCTACCTGTGCCAGCAGGGCTACCATCAGGCAGAGCAGGGCGGGGCTCCACCGGAACATGCCGTCGTATGCCGCCAGGATACTTCCCGCCAGCACCGGACTGGCCGATGCGAATAAGGTACGCGGCCGGGCGGCGGCTATCCAGGCGATTATAGGAGTGGGACGTTCGATCTTTTCCATCTTTTTACAATAAAAACGCAAAGTAAAAACAAAAAACGCATTTCATTGTTATGTGACCATAAAAGACACTATCTTTGCCGCATGAGAAAAATACTATTCATAGCCAGTCTGCTTGCTGTCATTTGCATGCTCGCTTCTTCCCCGGAAGCGAACAGGGGTACCCTGCGTATCCAGGCGGAAGAAGCGGTTGTGAATATGTCCGGACATACGGAGACGATGCATCATCCCGTCGAGTTTCTTAGTAAAGATACGAGGGGTGGGAATTTGTTGACCGCACGCCGGACCGTACAGGCTTTTTCGATGACTTCCGAAGTGCGGAATGTCTCTGAGATTGTACGTATCACACAGGATTTCCGGATGAAAGATACCGACAGGCTTCAAAAGGTATCTGCTTCTGTTACCAAGCTACAAACCATTAACCACTCCGCCCTCCTTACCCGTATGGGATACCATGTGTATGCCTTGCGGGAGATCATTATTTAGCGTTTTTTTATTGAATCAGGGCGTATGGATACATCTGTTTCCATGCGTCGCGTGCGTGTGTACATCTGTATAATGGTGTTACGCATATCCTAACAATATTGTATTCAATTAAAAAACAAAAAATTATGGCTAAGAATAAATCAGATAAATTCCGCATTTATTTATTTGTCCTCATAACCATCGTCGGTTGTGTGTTGGCATGCAGTTCGATCATTACGAACGACTACCTGAAACTGGTGATCGTTATGACCGCCCTTTGTGTCGGTCTTTTCGGTGTCATGAAAGCGTTGGGTAAGAACCATGATGACGCGGATGCCGTAGAACGCAAATAAGTAAAAACATAGTTAATAACAAATAATCAATCCAAATACATAAACAAAATGGGACGAATAAATAAAGACCTTGTAGATGCTGTGATGATGTTATCCTTCATCATATTGGTGCTTGTTGGCACCACCGACTTTGAGAGTATAGCCATGAAGAACCTGTTGATGGGCGGCTTAGGCACCGTCACCGTGATCATGGTCATACTCCGTTTTCTCGAAGCCCGGCAAAGTGCCAAAGAAGAACCAACCCTCGAATCTTAACAATGCCTCTATATAAACCCCAAAGGAGCTGTCTCAAAACCCGAGACAGCTCCTTTGTTTTTATGCGTCAATTCGCTTAGGGCGCCGGTATCACCAGGGTACGTTCTGCCCAGGTTTCGTAGTGCGCCACCATCTGGCTGAGGCGGTCGGGGTAGTGGTCGGCTACGTTGTTTTTTTCCGTCCGGTCGGTGTTCAGGTCGTACAGTTCCCAGGGCGCATCTTTCCGGTTCGGGCGGATAATCTTCCAGCCGTCTTTGCTCATCAGGGCTTTTTCGTTAAAATGTTCGAAGCCGATGAACGCATGTCCTTCCCGCTGGCCGGTTTGCAGTATCGGCAGCAGGCTGATCCCTTCCATCGGACGGATATCGTTCCCCTTATAGGTGGCAGGATAGTCGGCATGAGCCAGGTCGATACAGGTCGCCATGCAATCAATGATGTGGCACATCGAATGGTTGACCGATCCCTTTTCCGTATGCAATCCTTTCGGCCAGTGGGCGATCATAGGGGTACAGATCCCCCCTTCATACATTTTGGCTTTCCAGAAACGGAACGGCATATTCGCCACATTGGCCCATTCCGGTCCCAGGGAGGCGTAGGTTGTTTCCGGGCCGGGCATAACCTCCTTGTTCTTCGGGTAGATCATGGGCGTGCCATCCCTGAGCATGTCCGGACGGTCGTTCTCTCCCGGTTCGAAATGCTGGCAGATTTCCGGACTGCATCCGTTGTCGGAAAGGAAGAGGATCAGGGTGTTGTCCAGCTGACCGGTCGCTTCCAGCGCCTGAAGCACCTTGCCGATCTCCTGGTCCATCCGGTCGATCATCGCGGCATGCACAGCCATGGCGCGGGCATCCCATGCACGGTCGGGGTTATCGTTCCATTCTTTGGTGGACAATCGGTTGGTCAGGTAGTCGGTTTGTCCCGGGATAATGCCCTGTTGCTGCATCCGTTGGTAACGGGCGTCACGGATGGCTTCCCAACCGACGGTATAGGTGTCTTCATACTTCCGGATATCTTCTTCCAGCGCATGCAACGGCCAGTGGGGTGCGTGGTAGGAAAGATACATGAAAAAGGGCTTGTCGGACTGCCCATAGCGGTTGATATACGCCACGGCGCTGTCGGACAACGCGATCGTGCTGTAATAGTCCGCGGGTACGTCCTTTACCGGTTCTTCCCCATTCACCAGGCTGAACGGGTCGAAATAATCCACAACGCCGTAAATCGTCCCATAGAATGACTCAAATCCGCGGTGGGTAGGGTAATTTTCTTTGGGGGCGAACTCCTCGTGATACACCTGATGCGCCAGCCACTCGCGCTGGTCGGGGCGCAGCGGCGTTTCGGCCACATGCCATTTCCCGATCATGCCGGTATGATAGCCGGCGTCTTTCAGTACTTCGGCAATCGTCACGCCCTTGTGTGTCATGGTTCCCCGGTAGCCCGGCAGGTGTTGGTCGAACGTCATCCGTCCGATACCGGCCTGGTGGGGATAAAGCCCTGTCAGCAGGGAGGCGCGGGTCGGGCAACTGCGTCCCGCATTATAGAACCGGCTGAAGCGCATGCCGTTCTGCGCCAGCCTGTCCAGATTCGGTGTGTGGATCTCTCCGCCATAACAGCCCAGGTCTGAATAGCCCAGGTCGTCTGCCAGGATAAAAAGGATGTTGGGACGTTCTGTCGCCTTTTCATTGGCGCTGTTACAGGCGCTCGCCGTGAAGGTAAGCGCCGCAAGCGGCCATACATTGGATCGTGTTGCATGCATAATAGCGAACTAATTATCAGGTTATGTTCATTATCCATAGCCGTTTACCGCACGGCATGTCCCAAAGATACTTGCTTTCCATGGATTATTTTTCTAAATCGGAAGAGAACTGCCACTTCTTTTCTTTTTCAATACGGAAAAGGTGTGTCTTTGCGATTTATGCTTATTTTTGTCGGACAATCCAATTAGAAGAAAGATATGAAACAAATCATTTCCGTGCTGTTGTTTGTTGTCTGTAACCTGTCTGTCGCTTCGTTATCCGCCCAGGAGGACGACCGGACGGAGACACTCGTGTTGATGGAAACGAGTATGGGTAAGATCAAGATCAAACTATTCAATGATACGCCGCTCCACCGGGATAATTTCATTAAAAATGTGGAAGCGCAGACCTATAACGGGACGCTTTTCCACCGGGTGATCAAGCAGTTCATGATCCAGGGTGGTGGCAAGGCGCAACCGAAAGAAACACCGAAGGCAGATGGGCAGGAAACAACCACGGATACTGCCGCCGGAGAGGAACCGGAAAAGCCGGCCGAAGCCGATCTTACCATCCCCGCCGAGATCGTGTATCCCAAATACTTCCACAAACGGGGAATGCTGTGCGCCGCCCGTACCGGCGACGATGTCAATCCCGAAAAGGCCTCTTCCTCCATCCAGTTTTACATCATTACCGGCAAGTATTTTACCGATATGGAGCTTACTAAAATGGAAGAAGCCCAGCATATCACCCTGACTCCCGAACAGCGTAAAGCCTATATGCTGGAGGGTGGCTCACCTCACCTCGACGGCAACTACACCGTCTATGGCGAAGTAGTGGACGGCATAAAAGTGGTGGACAAGATCCAATTCGTCCCCGTCAACGAAGAAGACCGCCCCGTCAAAGATGTGGTGATCAAATCCATGGCGATCGTAAAGAAATAGGAAGTTTCCTACTGGATACCCCGTTCGCGGAGTTTCTTCTGCCAGTTCCAGGCGGTGATGAGGGTGTCTTTGACCGTCTCTTTGGCTGTCCATCCCAAGACGTTGTTGGCATGTTCGGGATTGGCCCATACCTTTTCAATATCGCCTTCGCGACGTCCGACGATCTTGTAGGGAACCTTTACGCCGGTACCAGCTTCAAAGCTGTTGATCAGTTCGAGCACCGATACGCCGATACCTGTGCCGAGGTTGAATGTCTCGAGCTTCTCGGGCGATTTGTTTTCAAGCATGCGGTCCATTGCGATCACGTGCGCCTTGGCCAGGTCAACCACATTGATATAGTCGCGGATACAAGAGCCGTCGGGGGTGTCGTAGTCGTCGCCGAATACGCTTAACTCCTTGCGGATACCCATCGCTGTCTGTGTGACGAAGGGCACGAGGTTCTGCGGTACCCCGTTGGGTAATTCGCCGATCTCCGCACTCGGATGAGCGCCGATCGGGTTGAAATAACGCAGGATAATGCTTTTGAATGGCAGGTTGGCGTGGATGGCGTCGTGGATAATCTCTTCGTTGATTTGCTTGGTATTGCCGTAGGGCGACATGGCGGGCTTGATTGGCGCGTCTTCGGTCACCGGCAATACATCCGGTTGTCCATAAACCGTACAGGAAGAAGAGAACACAATCCCTTCGATTCCGAAGTCCGGCATCAGGTCGAGCAGGTTGAGCAAGGTGACGATATTGTTCCGATAATACGCCAGCGGCATGTGTACCGATTCACCCACAGCCTTGCTGGCTGCGAAATGGATAACTCCTTTGATACCGGGTTGTTCGGCGAGAACGGCGCGGACACCTTCCTTGTCGTTCAGGTCGAGTTGGTAGAAGGCCGGTTGGATGCCAGTGATCTTTGTAATACCGTCTATTACTTCAATCGTGGAGTTGGATAGGTTGTCGATGATGACCACTTCATACCCTGCGTTCTGCAGTTCTACCACCGTGTGTGAACCGATATAGCCGGTTCCTCCTGTTACTAAGATTTTTTTGCTCATATGGCTTCTGTTTAGATGTGTTACATAGATTATACGATGCCGGAGAAGCCCATAAAGGCCATCGCCAGCAGGCCGGCGGTTACCAGCGCGATCGGCGTTCCCTGCATGCCCTTCGGTACGCGGGTCATGGCCAGCTGTTCGCGGATACCGGCGAAGATGACCAACGCTAACGCAAACCCAATCGCGGTGGAGAACGCGAATACAATCGACTGTAGTAAATTGTATTCTTTCTGGATCACCAGGATGGCAACGCCGAGGATACAGCAGTTGGTGGTGATCAGCGGAAGGAATACGCCCAGCGCCTGGTATAAGGCCGGAGATACTTTCTTCAGGATGATCTCTACCAGCTGAACCAATGCGGCGATGACCAGGATGAAACTGATGGTCTGCATATACCCCAGCCCATACGTGTTGAGCACATAGTGCTGGATCAGGAAGGTGACGATCGTCGCGATCGTGAGTACGAACGCAACGGCGGCGCCCATGCCCGCGGCTGTTTCCACTTTCTTGGATACGCCCAGGAACGGGCAGATACCGAGGAACTGCGCCAACACGATGTTGTTGACGAATACGGCGGCTATGAATATCAGGATATATTCCATATGTGTATTTGTATATTAGGCTTTACGCAGTTTGTTGACAAGGGCGATCAGGAATCCCAGGGCGATAAACGCACCCGGGGCGAGAACGAAGATGAGCGAGCCGTACGTTTCCGGCATCAGCGTGAAATTGAATAGTTTGCCTGTGCCGAGCAATTCACGGACAGCTCCCAGCAGGGTAAGCGCCAGGGTAAAACCAAGGCCGATACCCAGTCCGTCGAGCGCGGAGGCGAATACGCCATTTTTGGCAGCGAACGCTTCGGCGCGCCCCAGCACGATACAGTTCACCACAATCAGCGGGATGAACAGCCCGAGGCTGGCATAAAGGGCGGGCACGAATGCTTCCATGCACATCTGCACGACGGTCACAAAGGTAGCGATCACCACGATATACCCCGGGATACGCACCTGGTCGGGGATGAGTTTTTTCAATGCCGAGATAACGGTATTCGAACAGATCAGTACGAACATCGTAGCCAGCCCCATGCTCATCCCGTTGATGGCCGAAGAAGTGGTTCCCAGCGTGGGGCACATCCCCAGCAGGAGTACAAAGACGGGGTTTTCCTTGATGATCCCGTTTACGACGATTTTCAGGCTGTTATTCATTGTTTCCTCCTTCCTTTACTTCGGTTGAATCGGTTTCGGCTGATTCGGCGGGAGTGGTAGCCCCGGTTGCCGCATCAACTCCTTTATACGCGCTGTAGGCGCGGTTGATAGCACCCAGAAAAGCACGGCTGGTGATGGTGGACGCGGTGATGGCATCCACATCGCCCCCGTCTTTACTGACGATGAGGTCGCCTTTGGCCAGCGAGCGGCCGATCACGCTTTGTTGGTTCTTATCCGTACGGAACCATTCCTGCATCTTGGCGCCGAGGCCGGGTGTTTCGGCATGTTCGAGCACGGAGTAGTTCACCAATGTCCCTTCGGTGTCAAAGCCGACAATGATCCGGATCTGTCCGCTGAACCCGTTCTTCGAAAAACTTTCCACCGCGGCGCCTACCGGCTTGCCGTCTTTGGTGGCGGGATAGACCAACACGGAGTCGCCGTCGGCCGTCGCGGCTTTATACGCTTCGGCCAGCGGGTTGTTGTCGAACGGGGGGGTGACGTCTTTCACGGCCTTTTCGAGCGCTGCCGCCTTCGCCAGCGCGATGGGAGTGGATGTGTATTGGTTGACGGTCGCCAGGATTCCTCCCGCCACCACACAGGTGACCGTGAGCGACAGGAACATATTCAGCAAGGATGATTTCAGTTTTTCCATCTTATTTCCCTCCGAAGTGTGTAGGTTTGCAATAGGTGTTGATCAGCGGGGTCAGGCCGTTCATGATGAAGATGGCGAACGACACCCCTTCCGGATAGGAACCGAAGAGGCGGATCACCGTAGTCAGTACCCCGATCCCGATCCCAAAGACGATCATCCCGCTATGGCTCATAGGCGAAGTCACATAATCGGTCGCCATAAAGATGGCGCCCAGCAGCAAGCCGCCCGAAAGGATATGTACCAGCGGGTTGGCATACACCGCCGGGTTGATCAGGTGCATGATGCCGGTGAACACAGCCACCGTACCGATCACCGCCACCGGGATATGCCAGGAGATGATCTTGCGCCAGAGCATGAACGCCAGTCCGAGCAACAGCGCGACGGCGCTCACCTCACCCAAGCTCCCCCCTTTGTTCCCCAGGAACATGTCGAGGTAGGAGGGGAGTGCGGTAGGGTCTGTTTTGAGTACCGACAGGATGGTTGCCCCGGTGGCGGCATCCGTATAATGCATGGACATCGCTTCGGGTACCGGCCAGGTGGTCATTTGCGCCGGGAACGAGATAAGCAGGAAGATACGTCCCGCAAGCGCCGGGTTGAAGATGTTGTTTCCCAGGCCGCCGAACGACATCTTACCGATACCGATGGCCGCCAGCGCGCCGATGATGATGATCCATACCGGCAGGTTCGACGGCAGGTTGAATGCCAGCAACACACCGGTCAGGATGGCCGAGCCGTCCCACAGCGTGGGTGTTTTCTTCAGCAGGAACCGCTGGATCAGCGACTCGAACAGCATACAGGAGGCAACGGATACGCAGGTCACGATCAGCGCGCCGAGCCCGAAATAATACAAGGATACCAGGAAGGCCGGAACAAGGGCGATCAGCACGCCGTACATGCTCTTGCTTATACTGTCGCCCCCATGGATGTGGGGGGAGGGGGATACATAGAATTGATTCTCCATAAACGGTACTGTTATTTAAGATTTCCGGGCGCGTATGATACCCATTACTTTGCCTTTACCCAGGCGTACATAATCCAGCAACGGGCGGTTGGCCGGACAGGTGTAGCTGCACGATCCGCACTCGATGCAATCGACGATGTGGTTCTTTTCCGCCAGCTCCCAGTTGGCGAACTCCGTCGCCGTAGTCAGTTGGGTGGGGTTAAGCCCCATCGGGCATACGTTCACGCATTTGGCGCAACGGATACAGTCATATACCGGACGGCGCACCGATTCCTCGCGGGTGAGGAGCAGGATGCCGGAGCTTCCTTTTGTCACGGGTACTTCAGCGTTTATGAGCGCTTTCCCCATCATGGGGCCGCCGCCGATGATTTTGCCGGTGTTTTCCGGTACTCCACCCGCCGCTTCAATCAGCGTGGCGATGGAGGTGCCGATGCGTACCTTGAAGTTGGAGGGGCGGGCTACGGCTTTACCGGTTACCGTCACCACCCGTTCGAACAGCGGTTTGTTTTTCATCACTGCTTCATACACGGCGAAGGCGGTTCCCACATTCTGTACCACCGCGCCCACGGAGATGGGCAACGCCCCGCTCTTCACCTGGCGGCGGATGACCGCGTCGATCAGTTGCTTCTCACCGCCCTGGGGGTATTGTACCTTGAGGGGGACTATTTCGATGCCCGGATAGTTGCCCGCCAGCTGCCGCAGGTTGGCGATGGCGTCGGTTTTGTTGTTCTCGATTCCGATCAACGCCCGGGATACCCCGATGGCTTTCATCAGCAGGCTGACTCCAATCAGCACTTCCTGCCCTTTGGTCATCATCAGGATATGGTCGGAGGTGAGGTACGGCTCACATTCCACGCCGTTGATGATCAGTATATCGGCTTTGCTTCCCGGTGGAGGCGTGAGCTTGACCTGTGTGGGGAAGGTGGCGCCGCCGAGGCCGACGATTCCGGCTTCGGTGATCTTCGCGATGATTTCCTTATCCGTGAGGGAAGTGTTCCGGACCAGGGTGTCGGTACGGTCGATCGTCTCTTCCCACTCATCGCCTTCCACGTCGATGTAGATGGCGGTCCGTTTGTAGCCGCTGGCGTCGAGGGCTGTGTCGATCTTACTCACCTTGCCCGATACGGACGAGTGGATATGGGCGGAAACAAATCCTCCCGCTTTGGCGATGAGGGTGCCTGCTCTCACCTGGTCGCCTTTGGCAACCACCGGCTGGGCGGGCGTCCCGATATGTTGATTGACGGGGATGACAACCTGCCGGGGAATGGGTAGCGACAGGATAGGACTGCCTGCCGACAACTTGTTTTCGGGAGGATGTATACCGCCGATTCGGAATGTCTTGAGCATACGATATCAGATTTATGTTAGTTTACGTTTTCTACTGTTTTTACTTCCGCTTCTTTGCGGGGCGGGAAATTCAATTCATGGATGGCGCCGGTAGGACATACGGGGGCGCATTTCCGGCAAAGGCGGCACTTGGTGTAGTCGATATACGCCAGGTTGTTCTCGATCCGGATGGCTTCGAACTTACATTCTTTCTCACATTTGCTGCAACCGATGCAGGCGTTGGTACAAGCCTTGCGCGCGGGCGCCCCTTTGTCTTTATTGACACAGCTGACGAAGATACGGCGGGACTTGACGCCTTTCTTACGCAGTTCGATGATGCTTTTGGGGCAGGCTTTGACGCAGGCGCCACAGGAGGTACATTTGGCTTCATCCACTTCGGGGAGCCCGGTGGCGGGATTCACATGGATGGCGTCGAAGGTACAGGCGGTCACACAGTCGCCAAACCCCAGGCATCCGAACGAACAGCCGGTCTCGCCGCCGTACAGGGCGGAGGCGATGGCGCAGTTACGGGCGCCGTCGTAGGCGTTGGTGCGGGGGCGCGCTTCACAAGTGCCGTGGCAACGGACAATGGCAATCATCGGTTCGGCTGCCGCGGCTTCCTTCCCCAGGATACCAGCCACGCGGGACATCAACTCCACGCCTCCCACCGGACACAGCAGGCCTTCCAGTGAATCGGCCTTGACGCAGGCGCCGGCAAACCCCGAACAACCGGGGTAGCCGCAACCACCACAATTGGCCGCCGGAAGAATCTCCTGTACCTGGGCGATACGCGGATCTTCATATACTTCGAATTTCCGGGAGGCCGCATACAGAAATACGGCTCCTATCGCTCCTATGGCTCCTAATGAAATGACTGCAATAATGATCATAATGTTTCAGGTAGATATTTTTGTAAGGTAAAAATGAAATGTCTTTTCAGCTTGTTGCGTACACTATATATAATGGTATAGTAGGGGACCATCAGGGAGAGGCCGGCCAGTCCTCCCACGGTCTCATTCAGGTGGAACAAATGGATGGAGCAGGCGATACCGGCAATCACGATCGCAAGGGGAAGGAGGAACGCGAGGACTACGGCCTGGAGGCCCAGGGAGGTGCGGCCGCTGATAGTCACCTCGTCGCCCGCATGGAAGGTGCCGGTAGTATCGGTTACCTCTATCACTTTCTCCTGGCTTTCGGACGCAGCACACATGGATTTCGCATGGCAATCTGCACAGGCTGATTGACGGATGATCCTGACAAAGACGGTGTTGCCTTCGATGTGGTCTATAATTCCGCTATGGGTGATGCTATCGCTCATGTTTTGTAAACTCGACTTTGCAAACCGGGAGCAAAAATACGTATAATTTGGATATGACACACCGATTAACAAAGATTATAATTATCCTTTTTGCGTTTTATCTGTTTATTACTTGCCGCTTATTTACAGCGTTTTTTAATGTCTGTATGAGAATCAGCGTGCATATTCTGAATGCTAATATAATTAGTGGCAGAAGAAAATGGATATTATTTGAAAAAAAAATGCCTAAACTATTTGTTTGTCTCATGCAATTATATACATTTGCACGCAAACAAATACTTTTTATTATTAACTAAAAAGCTACTATTATGGCAAGAAAAAAAGGTGTAAAAATGACTGACGAACAAAAAGCAGCCATGAGAGCCAGAAGACAAGCAAACAAAATGGGTAAAGAAACAGCTTTTGTTAGGGTTACCGATAGTTTGAAACAGTTGTCTTACAAAGAATTGTGCGATGCCATCGCGTTGGCTTTACGCTATCGTAAAGACAAAATCGGAGAAGAAGAACTTCGCTTGATTAAAGAGAAAGAGGAGTTGGAACTTAGATTGAAAGAGCTCAAAGGTGTCGATTAAAAAAAGCTGCTTCGGCAGCTTTTTTTAATTCTGTATAACCCTTTCATTCCCGGCCAGGCGACAGCCGTAACCGGAATGCTTAATGCCTTCAAAACCAATCCCATTGAATTACCGGACTGCTTGTGCCTGTATTACCGCACGCAGACGTACGCAACATACGCGGGCAATCTGTATTATTACCTCTGTATAGGGACTGGTGCTTTGTCAATGATGATGCAGTATAACGAAGAACAGGGACTGTGTTTCCCTGGAATCAGTTTGCAGTGTTAGGGTTTTGATCATTTTACGCAATTGCCGGAAGAGTTGTAAATCCGATGTCAGAATTTCAATCTGCATCTGGATGTTGTTTTAATAACGTCTGGATGTTGCACGGTTAACGTCTGGATGTTGTCAGAACGACATCCAGATGCAGGCTTATCAACATCCAGATACAGATTGTATGAACGCTCATGCGTTTTACCATTTGTAGTTAAAACCGAAGCTGAGCAGTTCGTTCACCTGGAAGTAGCTGTCGAAGTCCTGGCTTTTGGTTACGCCGTCGTCGAAACGCAGGTGGAGGTAGATACGGGTGGAGAAGAAACGGCTGATGGCCAACCGCAACGTATTCTCAAACTCGGCTTCCACGCGATGATAGTTGGTGAAGTAATAGATCCTCGATTCCCAACTCACATTCCGGTTGAAGTTGATGGCCATATTGGCGCGCACCGTGGAACCGAACTGCATCAATGAATTTTCATACAGGTCGGAATCCGGTTTCTTCTTGAAGCCGAAGCGTGAGAGGTTCACCTTATCGTCGTAGTTATACATATAGGTGAACGAGAGGGGCGCAAGGTTGGCGCTCAGCCGGAGGTTTTTATGTTTGTCTTTGAACTTCTTATCCAGGTCGTACTTCATCCCAAGCCCCAGGTTGACGGAGAAAGGAGAGAAGAGGGCTGTTTGCAGGTCGTGCGTATTCTCCTTATAGTTTTTGAACAACTGCGTCTTTAATTCGGCATCCAGCGTGTAATACCATTTGCTGAACGCCAGATACCCCAGGTTGCTATGGAAACGCAGCAGGTCGTCGCCCATCTTATAATCCCGGAGCGTATCTTTCGGGGCTGTATAGGCATTGACTTTCAATTCCATTTCATTCGTAAGCTGTACCTTGTCTTTTTTATAATCATACCGGAGGTAGTTCCGGGTGTAGAGGTTCAGGTTGCTTGTTCCTCCCTTGTACCAGTTGGGGGAAATATAATTCTGTGAAAACTGGATCACGCTTTCGAAGCCCGATTGCCAGTATTTCCTTTCGGGGATGAATTTGGGGGGTGCATCCAGGTCGTCGGGGTTTACCGCCTCGCTTTTCTCGATTATCACCGGCATATTCTCCTGCAATGTTTTTTTGATTTCTACGGGTTGGATAATCTCATGTGGCAGGTCGCGGGCGGAATAGCGGAAGAGCGACGGATAGTTATACTGCATGTAGGCATACATGGACTGGTTGAATTGCTGCTGTTTCCATTTCCGTTTAAATACGGTGTCCGGTTCCAGGTGGTAGGCATACAGGTTGTCCGGGAGGATGTTGCCGGTGGTGTATGCCGATCCGGCGTTTTTCTGCGGGTTGTTCCGGAATACAAGCGGAAGGAAGAGCGGGTTAAAGATGACCGTATCTTTAAAGGTTACATTGTCGCCGAACAGCGTGGACGGATCGGGGGTGTAGTTGAGCCAGTATTTGGCTTCGGGCGACATTTCGAGTTTATCTTTATGCAGTAGTTTGAGCAGGTGGGCGCTTGGAGGGATGGGGCGCGCATACGTCCTGTTCTGCTTTTCGAACCGGGCGCGCAGATCCATGATCTTATCCAGTGTTTGCTCCGTAAGCGGCGGCACGGTATCGGACGCCTGTTGAACCGTTTTGTTGTTTGTCCCGGGCAGGATCACCTGCATGGTATTCACCTGTGCATTCACCGTGCCCACCATACATAGCAGCATACATAGCAGATATATACAGTATGTTTTCATCGTCATAAGGTAGAATTACATTAATTTGCCTTTGAGGAGACAAAAATACTTAAAAAGAATGAGATATAAGAAAGAATGATATATAATAATGTGGTCAGAGAAACCGCAACGCCTTTTCCATGTCTTCGGGCGTATCGATACCGATCGTTTCCCGCAGGGTGATCCCCGTCCGGATGCGGAATCCGTTTTCCAGCCAGCGTAACTGCTCCAGGCTTTCGGCCAGTTCCAGCGGCGATTGCGGCAGTTGCGTGATGGCGCGGAGGGTATCGGCCGTATAGGCGTACAATCCGATATGTTTGTAATAGGTGGCGGATGCCAGCCATTCCGTATGTTCCTTTCCCCGTACGTAGGGGATCACCGAACGGCTGAAATACATCGCTTCCTGCCGTTTGTTCAATACCACCTTCGGACTGTTGGGGTTGAAAAGGGTCGATTCGAAGTCGTCGTCCGCCCCGAAAGGTTTCACCAGCGTGGCGATCTCCACCGTCTCATCGGCAAAGCAGGCTTTGAGGGTTTCGATCTGTTCGGGATGGATAAACGGCTCATCGCCCTGGATGTTGACAACCACCTCAAAGCCCTGTCCGATCCGGGTATAGGCTTCGTAGCAACGGTCGGTCCCGCTCCGGTGTTGGTCGGAAGTCATGACCACCTCTCCGCCGAACGCCAGTACGGCGGCTTCGATCCGCGGATCGTCTGTCGCCACGCAGACACGGTTCAATACCGGAGCCACCTGTTCATATACACGTTGGATCATGGGTTTCCCTTTCATGTCAACCAGGGGTTTCCCCGGGAACCGGGTCGAGGCGTAACGCGCCGGAATGATGCCTATAAACTTCATTGTTTTTTCATTTTTTACCGGTAGCAAAGGTAGGGCATTCGGGTTAACGTTGTTTTCGATTTGAACGTTTTCTGAATGTTAAAAATAATCCCTGGCCGATTGTTGAAACAAAACATACCCTTTCGCTTGACAAAATGTATCCCTGACATACCCTCGTTTGGCTGCTGAACCCGCATGGAATCTGCAAAGTGTATTATTGGAGCTTTCCTTTCCCCAGGTTGGAGGAAATGGGTGTTAAAAAGACGGTTTTTGGGGGTGCGCAACAAAACAGCCCCTATTCGTTTACATACGATGTCCCTGTGTTTGTTAACATACCTTTACCTTTGACTTGGGTTTACACCATGGTTTTTTTGATCTAAAATACTATGCTCAATTTTTGGAAAAATCATTGGATAAACACGTGATGTAATGTGAACTTTTTTATCAACTTAAATTAATTCTTTTTATGGAAGAAAGAAGCAGAACACTCTCTTTGCATGGATTGCCGTTACGCATCGTGCAATTAGTTTTTGTCGCAGCCTTCCTGCTGATGAATTGCTTACCGGCAATGGCACAGACGGGTATGAAGGTGAAAGGTGTTGTCAAATCCGGTACGGACGGGGAACCGCTGATCGGGGTGAACCTTGTTCAGAAAGGCACCACCAATGGAACAGTGACCGGCCTTGATGGTGATTTCGAACTGACCGTGCCCGCAGGTGCGGATGTGAATGTTACCTACATCGGTTTCCTTCCGCAAACGGTGAAAATCGTAGCAGGTAAAACCACGTACGACATTTCCTTGGTTGAAGACACAAAGTCACTGGAAGAAGTAGTCGTGGTGGGTTACGGTGTCCAGAAAAAGAAACTGGTAACAGGTGCAACCGTTCAGGTAGCCGGGGATGATATCCAGAAACTGAGTACCACCAGCGTGTTCACTGCTTTGCAGGGACAGACGCCAGGTGTTAGTATCTCACAGGTTTCCGGTCAGCCGGGCGCCGATTTCAAGGTAAATATCCGTGGTATCGGTACGATCGGTAACTCCAGCCCGCTGTATGTTATCGACGGTGTGGCCGGTGGTGACCTGAAACATATTAACTCCTCCGACATCGAATCGCTCGACGTACTGAAAGATGCTGCTTCGGCTGCTATTTATGGTTCGCGTGGAGCTAACGGGGTAATCCTTGTTACGACGAAGAGAGGTAAATCCGGTAAGGTACAGATGACTTACGACGGATACTATGGTGTACAGAACGTACGCAAGATGCCGCCGTTGGTAACTGCACAACAGTATATGGCTTTGCAGGATGAAATGCGTTTTAATGAGAACAATTCCGGACGCGACTGGGCAAATGAACTCCCAGGCTATCTGTACGACCAGATCATGGATGGATCATGGACAGGTACCAACTGGGTGGACGAATTCCGTAACGAGGATGCCATTACGCAGAACCACTCCATCAACCTGTTGGGCGGATCCGAACTGTCCAAGTTTGCAATGGGCTTCTCTTATACGAACCAGGAAGGCATCTTTGGTGCTCCGAAACCGGGCCACTATACCCGTTATACAGGTCGAATGAATTCCGACCATGTCTTATTGAAGGGTAAAGGATACGATATTATCACTGTCGGTGAAAATATTTTCTTCAACCATCATAGCACAGTAGGGCAGGGCGTGGGTGATATTTATTGGAACGACTTGCACAATATGTTGATTGCCAGTCCGCTGATGCCTGTATATGCACAAGATGGCGGTTGGTATGATCAAGCAGCTAAGAATGAAGAAGGATGGACTGTACAGGGTGCGGCTTCCAACCCGATCTATAGCTATATGACCAGCTCCCGCTCGCAGAATACCGGGCGTAACTTCGGCCTGCGCGCCAATGCTTATATTGAAATCCAGCCGATCAAGAACTTGCGTTTCAAATCTACGTTCGCGTATAACAGAAATTCCTGGACTTATCGTGATTATAGCCCCATGCGTTGGCTTTCTTCTACCAGCAGGACTACGTACGATGCCGTTTCCCAAAGCGCCGGTGGTGGATATGATATTGCCTGGATCAACACCTTATCGTATAATTATACCTTGAATCAACAGCATGTATTCGATGCGTTGATCGGCCAGGAAATGTTGAAATCGGGTATGGGTGAAGGCGTTAATGCCAGTGCTCGTAATTTATTGTTCCCCGACCAGTTTGAATATGCTTACATTGTCAATGCCAAACCGACGGCACTCGACCAGGTTGGTTACGGCGGCTCTCCCTGGGGTATGGGTCGTATGCTTTCTTTCTTCGGCCGTTTGAGTTATAACTACAAGGAAACCTATATGGCAACCGCAACACTGCGTGCCGACGGTTCTTCCAAGTTCGCCCGTGGCAACCGTTGGGGGTACTTCCCCTCCGTATCGGCAGGTTGGGTAATTACCAACGAAGCATTTATGGAATCTGTCCGCGACAGCTTCCTCGATTTCTTCAAACTCCGCGCAAGCTGGGGGCAGAACGGTAACAACGATATCAGCGACTTCCAGTATCTGGCAACCATCTCTATGAATACGGTAAACCGTTACTTCTTCGGAACAGATAAGGAAACAAGTTCGACCGGTGCTTTTGCCGATATCCTCCCGAATAAGGATATTACCTGGGAAACATCCGAACAGACCAATATCGGTTTCGATGCCCGCATATTGAATTCCCGTATGGGTATTAACTTCGACTGGTTCCAACGCGATACGAAAGACTGGCTGGTACGTGCTCCTCAGCTCGCTTCTTACGGTACAGGCGCACCCTATATCAATGGTGGCGACGTACGTAACTCCGGTTTTGAGTTGGCTTTGACATGGAACGACAATGTGGGTGAATTATACTATGGAGTTAATTTCAACATCTCTAAAATCAAGAATGAAGTAACCCGGATTGCCAATACGGAAAAGATTATCCATGGCGACGGTAACCAATTGAGCCAGGGTACTACGGAGATCGCCCGTGTACAGGAAGGTTATCCGATTTCATACTTCTGGGGTTATAAGACGGAAGGTATCTTCCAGAACCAGGCACAGATCGACGAATACCGTGCTGCCGGGAAAGGTGTGTTGTCAACCGCTCAGCCGGGCGACGTAATCTTTGCCGACCTGAGCGGCCCCGACGGAGTGCCCGATGGCTCGATTACGGAAAAGGATAAGACCATGATCGGTGACCCGAATCCCGACTACGAAATGGGTTTCTCATTCAACCTCGGTTATAAAGGTTTTGACTTCTCGGCTTCCACCAATGGAAAATTTGGTATGCAGATCGCAAAATCCTATCGTTCGTTTGCCGATGGTCCGCTGGATCAATATACAACTGAAATATTTGGCCGTTGGACAGGTGAAGGTACATCCAACTTCCTGCCGCGGCTGACTTCCGGTAGCCATACCAACTGGCAGTATCTCTCTGAAATCTGGATTGAAGATGCAGACTACCTGCGCGTTCAGAATATTACCCTCGGCTACGACTTCAAGAAGTTGTTCCCGAAGATGCCGTTAGGTCAGGCTCGTTTGTATGTATCGGCTCAAAACCCGATTGTAATCTCTGGGTATTCCGGTATGGATCCCGAAGTAGGTACAGGTCTGAATAGAAATTGGCAGCGTGGTATTGACGTAGGTTTCTACCCCACTCCGAAAACCTATCTGGTAGGTGTAAATCTTAAATTTTAATGGAAAGTAAGTTATGAAGAGAATATTATTTTTAGCAGCCGCCGTATTGCTGTGCATGAGTAGTTGCGAAGACTTCCTGGATACCAAGAATCTCACGAAGAAGGACACGAGCAACTTCCCGAAAACGGCCACCGATGCGAATCAGATGATCACGGGTATTTATTCGATCCTCAACGGATTCATGACCAACCCTCACAATATGCCGTTCTATGTAGGCGAAGTGGCCTCCGATGAACGTTTTGGAGGTGGTGGTGAGAATGACAAGCATTTCCTTGCCATGGACAAAATGATGAACGCGGGAAATGATATGCTGGGAGCATACTGGGATGACTCCTACAGAGGTATCTTCCGTGCCAATACGGCATTGGAAACGCTCGACAATTGTGAAGTGGATGAAACCCAGAAGAATATATATAAAGGCGAAGCGCATTTCCTCCGTGGTTATTTCTATTGGGAAATGGCCAACCTCTTCGGCCCGGTGCCTTTGGTCTTGGCTACCGCACCTGAAAACAAACCGAAAGCTGAGATTGACCAGATATACGGACAGATTGCTTTCGACTTGAAGAATGCAATCGAGAAACTGGGTAACGCTAAATGGAACACCGTTGTTTCCGGTCACGCCACCAAATGGGCTGCCGAAGCGTTGATGGCTCGCGTATTCTTGTTCTATACCGGATTCTATGGAAAGGCTGATCTTCCGTTGGGAGACGGTACCGGCCAGAATGTGGGTACGGTCAGCAAGTCGGACGTGACCGGCTGGGTGGACGACTGTATCAATAACAGCGGACATGCCATGGCCGACGACTATCGTCGCCTGTGGAGCTATTCCAACCAATACACAGCCAAAGAATACGACTATGTGAAGGATCTGTATGATTCCGGTAAGACATGGTTGGTTGACGGTGAAAATCCCGAACAGATATTCGTAATTAAATGTTCAAAGATGGCAGGCTGGGATGGTAATGTTACCCGTACCGGTTTCTCTAACCAGATGCACCTCTTCTTTGCTCCGCGTATGGATAATGGTAGCGAAGATACCTTCCCGATGGGTCAGGGCTGGGGCTCCGGTCCGGTAAACCCGAACATGTGGAAAGAATGGGAACAGCAGGAGCCGAACGATTTGCGTCGTAAAGCATCTATCTGGCACACCAGCGAAGCGAAGAAATTTATCGTCGGCGCCGATATGCAGATGGAAGAAGCTAACTACTGGCAGAAGAAAGTATCTGCCATGATGGCACATGATGCGGACGGTATCCTGAGATGGTCGTTCTCCACTGTTCAATGGAATGTGACAGAAAACGATATGGCTTTGAAGCACCTCCTCGATTTCACGATCATCCGTTTCTCTGATGTATTGCTGATGCAGTCTGAATTGAAAGGCGATGTGGAAGGTATCAATAAGGTACGTGCACGTGCCGGGCTGGCACCGATCGGGGCTTACTCATTGGATGCATTGAAAAAGGAACGCCGCTTCGAATTGTGTTTCGAAGGTGTACGTTGGAACGATATCCGTCGTTGGGGTGATGCCGCCACGTTGTTGGCCAAACAACAGAACGTTGACGTGCTCAATCGTGGCAAAGCCGATGTAATGCGTCCGTTTGGAGGTGGTTATGCTGCCCGTTATAATGCGACCAAGGGATTCTTCCCGATCCCGGATTCTCAAGTGAAACTGTCGGATGGCGTATTGACACAAAATGAAGGCTGGGGTACTGCCGAAGCAGAATTCCCGGGTTGGTAATCGAATAATGTTAAAATAGAATAAATATGAAGAGATTATTTATATATACTGCTTTGCTGACCGCAGCCTTTACCGCTTGCGATCCGATTGAAAACAGAGATGAAATGACCGGCGCGATCACTGCCGACCAATTGCAGATATCGGCTACCCCGGTAGTAGTGAACGGAAAGAATTCCAATAAGATCATTCTGGAAAACAACAGTCCGTGTCTTACCCTGTGGGATTACGGTTTGGGAACCTCAACCCGTGCTTATCAGGAAGTACTTCTGGTATTACCCGGCGAGAACACGATCAAATTCACGGGTTTGAATGCAGATGGCACTACTATTACCAAAGAGTTGACTGTTAAGGTGGACGAACTCTCGTTTGAAGTACCGAAAGAATGGGCGTTGTTCTGCGGAACAGGGGTAAAAACCTGGACATGGGAAGATAGTGCTCCTTGTTATGGTAACGGTGGCTATCTGAGCAATGTCGCTCCGGGCTGGTGGCTTGTAAATGTGGATGATGTTGGCGGGCAAGTTCCCGGAGAAGGAAAGGGTGCTGAGTTGATCTTCTCCACGGCGGGTTCCAAACTGACAAAGAAAAGAACCGACGGTACCACAGAAGCCGGAACTTTCTCTTTTGATATGAGTAAAACAACAAATGATGCCGGAGGTACGAATCTTTGGGGTATTGGTAAGTTGGCGACTAAAAATGTAACGATCCTTGTCGCCAAATCTCCAGATTCTTCAGAAGGTGCTCCTCTTGAGCTTGATATCCTCAAACTGACAGATGCCCAAATGGCATTGAGTTATGCCCCGGCTGGTACGGGAGCATGGGGTACCGCTCATTACTGGGTGTTCAAAGCCAAATAAGTACACATCAAACTTGATCAGACAGGCGGGGCAATTTGTTCCGCCTGTTTTCTCTGCTCTCTTCCGGATCTTTCGGCGCGTGCCTGCCACTTTTGCAAGTCCGGATGGGGGTAAAACCAACTGCTGACAACAAGAGGAAGATCTATTGCAAACAACCGAAAGAAGTACGACCTTCGTGTTATTGTTTTTCGCCCTCCACCCGGGCGGAGGGGTTACTCCGCTACGGTGGAGGGGTTACGGCACCCGGGTGGAGCCTTCTTTTCACCAAGGTGGCGCTATCACTCCACCCCTGTGAAGAGAAGACACCACCTTGGTGCAGAAAAGACTCCACCTGGGTGAAGTTGAAAGCACCTGCTATGGTCGGCAACAGAGCCTCTATTTGTTGACAATAGATCTGCCTGATGTTGACAGTAGATCTCCCTGTGCCGGAAAACCGAGACTGCATGCACCCGTTCCCGGCGTAGTAAGACACGATTTGTTCAACAGAATTTGGGGAAATTCGATGAGTAAGCGTTATCTTTGTACGACTGATAATCGGGTGATATGTATAAACTATTTTGCGCTTTTATGTTGTGCGGGTTGGTGGCCTGCCAGGAGAATAATCGCCTGTGTGTGATTGAAGGGACGTTGCCTGGCACATCGTATGATGGGGAGAAGGTGTATATCGTGCCCCTCCGGAATGTGACCGACGACCGGGTGGATTCGGTCACCATCACGAACGGCGCTTTCCACATGGAACGGCAGGTGCCGGCGGATGAGTTGTATATCCTCCGTACCCGTCCGGTGCTTCGTTTATCTTTACAGGAACTGCTGATCGTGGTAGAACCCGGGACAATTGCCGTACGGATCGATTCTATCAGTTCGGCAGGGGGCACTCCGCAGAACGACGCCTTGCAACAATGGAAAGAGCATAAGGCGAAATCCGACGACGCGCTCCTGTTGCTCAACCAGATGCTGAAAGCGGATGGCGATACGACGGTAATCCGGCAACGCATGCGTGAACTACAGGCGGAGATGGACGACTTCACTTTCCGGATCATAAAAGCCAACCCGGACAATGCCGTCGGCACCTTTTTCTACTCCATGTCCGCCTCCCGTTTCACCCCCGAACAAAAACAAGTACTACTCGAACGCTCTGAATGAAAACGGATCAAAAGGAAATACGGTTTCAGTTGATTCTTGCGGCCATACTTGCCGTGAGCAGTTTTTCTTTTTTCCAGTTCCTGTATCCGTCGCATCTGTTTCTGAAAGAACAACTCCACTTGTATCTGTTTACGGCCGGGCATTTCCTTTCGTACCTGGACGAACCGGCGGCGCTTGCCTGTAATGCGGGCGATTTTCTGACGCAGTTCTTTTACCTCCGCGGCGGTGGCCCATTGGTATTGTCGTTGCTCTTCCTCCTGGAGTGGCGGCTGGTTACGATGGTGCTGAAGCGGCTCCAGGCCGGTGTGTTTGCATCGCTGCTCGCCCTGTTCCCGGTAGCTGCCGAATGGGCATGCCATACCGACCTGCTATACGAACCTTCACATACGGTAGCATTTATCCTGGTGCTGCTGGCATTCCTCGGATATGCCGCCCTGTCTAATCGGTGGGTGGCGATGGGGGCAGGGCTTGTGATCACCTTCCTGCTGTATCCGCTGGCGGGAGCGGCATCGCTTTTATTTCCCTGGCTGGTAGTGGCGTACGACGGGATCAACCGGAAGAAACATACCGGATACGGCCTCCTTCCGGCAGCGCTCACGTTGGTTATACCCTGGCTGTTGCGGGGTACTTATCTGCTGACACCCGCCCAGGCTTATTTGTATCCTTTCCTGTCGTTCGGCCAATGCAGTGCGATGGGGGTGTTCGTCCTCTGCGTGCTGGTGGCGTGCCTGTTCCCGTTCCGGCAATGGGGGATGAGTGTGGGGGTGTTTGCCGGTGCATCGGTCGCCCTGCTCGTGCTGCTGGCGGGAGGGCTCCTGTGGAAAGCGAATTTCCGGAATGAGAAGACCTATACCCTGGCGGTCGAATCCTATTTCGGCCACTGGGACAAGGTGGTGCGCCTTGCCGAAAAGGATCCGGACAACCGTAACCGGCTGGTTACCTATTATACCGATATCGCCCTGTCCAAACAACACAGCCTCGCCGACCGCCTGCTCGATTTTTACCAACCCGCCACGCAGGGATTGTTTATCCCCGTCGAACCCGGTTCGGGCTGGTTGCCTATCTTCTTCAGCAGCGATGTGTTTTATCACCTCGGCGATATGAATATGGCGCAACATTCGGCGATGCTGGGGATGACTTTCTCTCCCCACCACCGCAGTTCGCGCCTGGTGAGGCGGCTGGCGGAGATCAACCTGGCGAATGCCGATACCTCGGCTACCCGCAAATACCTGCGGCTGCTGAACGCTACCCTGTTCCACCGCCGGTGGGCAGCCGGCATGGAACAGGAACTGTCGGCCGGTGTGACCGATTCGGCTTCCTGGTTACTGGCCAAACGGAAGCAGTTACCGACGTACGACTGTCTGCGGACTGCGTCCGACTATGCCGCCTCGCTCACCCTGCTGGTGAAAAGCCATCCCGGCAACCGGGAGGCGCTGGACTACCTGTTGTGTTACTACCTCCTCGCAAAAGATATACCCGCGTTCATGACGGCCTACGATACCTGGTTCAAAGGGAAGTACGACTTTATTCCCCGCCTGTACAGCGAGGCGTTGCTGATCCACCTTGCTTCCGTCAAAGCCCCGGAAAAAGTGCTTCAATCGTATCAGATACCCAACGACAAGATCACCGCTTTCATGGAATACACGCGTAACTATGAAGCGAACAAAGGTGAGATGGGAACGCTCCGGGAAGTGTATGGCCGGACGTATTGGTTTTATTATCATTTTGCGCAAATGGTGGAACAATGAGGAATAGGGGAGTGATCTATAAACTGGAGAGATGCCTGTGCGTGTTGTGCTGTTTGGCATGGATGCTGGGGATGATTGGCTGCGGCAGTACGGAGGATGCGGAGGTGAGCGGGGAGCTGCCACCCATCTATCCGGATTATGCGGAGGTGACGATACCGGTCAATATTGCGCCGCTGAATTTCCTCTTGCGGAATAATCCCCAGGCAGTGGAAGTATCGCTCCGGGGGGAGACATCCAACCTGCTGATCCGGAGCAAACAGAAAGTACAGTTCCCCGAAGGGAAATGGCGCTCGATCCTTGCCGCGGAAGCGGGAGGGCGCATCACCGTGCAGATAAAAGCCAAAGTGGATGGGCAATGGATACAATACGCGCCTTTCCACTGGAAGGTGACGGCAGACAAGGTGGATCCCTGGCTCAGTTACCGGCTGATCGAACCCGGCTACGAAGTATGGAACGCTATCCAGTTGCGCGAACGTAATGTGGAGAGCTTCCGCGAGAACGTGATTGCCGATAACAACCTCACCGATCGATCCTGCATGAACTGCCATATCTATGGCCGGCAGGATCCGCACTTCTCCCTCTTCCACCTCCGGGGAGCGAAAGGGGGCACCGTGCTGAACCGCGACGGCAAACTGCGTAAACTGAACACCAAGGCAGGCTCCATGCCGGGCGCCCTGACCTACGGTGAGCTCCATCCGGGAGGGCGGTACGGGGTGTTCTCATCGAATACCGTCGTTCCCATCTTCCACAGCTACGGGAATAAGCGGCTGGAAGTATATGATGAGGCATCGGAACTGTATGTGATCGACTTCGACCGGAACACGGTCCATCCTTTCCCCGCGCCGGTATCGGGAGAGAAGCGGCTGCGTACCTTCCCCGTATTTGCCGCCGACGGGAGGTCGGTCTATTATTGCGAGACGCCGCATGCATCGTTGCCCGGCGATGTGGAAAAGCTGCGTTACAGCCTCTTCCGCATCGGGTTCGACCCGGCGACAGGCACATTCACAGGTGAGCCACGAATGGTATATGATGCTGCCGAAGGTGGGCAGTCGGTCTGCTTTCCCAAAGCATCTCCGGACGGGAAATACCTGCTCTATACATTGGCCGACTACGGCACCTTCCCCATCTGGCACCGGGAGACCGATCTGCGGATGCTCCATCTCTCTACCGGCGCGACCGACAGCCTGCAGGTGGTGAACGCGCCCTGTTCGGATACCTACCACAGTTGGTCGTCGAACAGCCGCTGGTTCGTCTTTGCCAGCAAGCGCGACGACGGCCTGTACGGCAAGCCCTATTTCTGCCATATCGACAGCGCAGGGGTAGCGCATAAGCCGTTTGTGCTGCCGCAGAAAGATCCCGCGTATTACGACTATACCCTGAAATCATTCAATATCCCCGAACTGGCTACCGGCCCGTTGCCTTTCGATGCGATGGATATCGAACGGCTCTATCGTGATTTGGATCCCGAACCGGTGACGTTATCGAAAAAATAAGCTTATCTTTGAATCAAACGCGTAAACACTTACAATGGAATGGGAAAAATCACACGGATAATCACACCGGGCCGCTTCCTGCCTGTCGGATTGGGACTCCTGATCTGGACTTTCTTCGCCCTGTATTACCGGCATCACCTGCATTACCATGAGCAGTTGCAACTGTTCCTGACCACCTCCGGCTATTTGTGCGATCACCTTGCCCGACCGGGCGGATTGGCGATATACCTGGGCGGATTCGTCACCCAGTTTTTCGTGGATGCCGTATGGGGGGCGTTCCTGATCGCGGTGTTGCTGGCGGGGATTCAGCAATTAGTGGCGCTGCTTGCCCGCCAGGTCGCCAACAAACCGGTGTATGTGTGGCTGAGTGCCCTGCCTTCCATCCTGTATGCCTTGCTGCTTTGCGACGAGAATGTGATGATAGCCGGTATCGTCGCCCTGCTTTTGGCGTTGGTGGCTGCCTGGGGATATACCCGTCTCCCGGTATATGGGTGGCGGATTGTGTATGCGTTGGCGATGATCCCGGTCTTGTACTGGCTGATCGGTTTCACGGTTACCGTTTTCTTCCTCTCCTGCCTGTTCGTGGAGTGGACGGGGAAAGAAGACCGGAAACGCCACCTGATCCATCAGGCGGGTATGACGTTGTTCGGCTTCCTGCTGCTCATTCTTTCGCCGCTGACCGCCAAGGCGGTACTGGAGAATATGCCGCTGATGCGGTTTGTCTTTGCCGGCGATTATTATCGTTTTGTGGCGTATTATCAGTTTGCCGTGCCCGCTGTCCAACTGTCGGTGGTGCTGGTGCTGATGGCAGTTTGCGCCCTGCCGCAGGTGGCTGCCCGGCGGGCGTGGATGGTACAGCTGATCCAGTGCGTGCTGTTGGGCGCCCTCATCGCCTGGGGTATGCAGGCCAAACCCGACTGGCAGAAAGAAGAAGTAATGGGGTATGATTACTATGCCCGTGAACAGAAATGGGAATCCATCATCGCCATGGCCGACCGGCAATCACCCACCGGTCCGCTGACCGTGATGACGCTCAACCTGGCGCTCGGACGTACGAACAGCCTGGGTGAACGGTTGTTCGCCTATTACCAGAACGGACCGGAGGGCTTACTCCCGTCTTTTTCCAAAGATTATATGTCGGCGGTGATGACCGGCGAGGTGTATTATTACCTCGGCCTGGTGAACGCCGCCCAGCACTATACCTTCGAGGCGATGGAAACCATCCCGGACTATCAGAAGAGCGTGCGTTGCATCAAGCGGCTGGCGGAAACCAATCTGATCAACGGACGTTATGCGGTGGCGGCCAAATACCTCTCCCAACTGGAACATACCCTCTTCTACCGGGCATGGGCGAAAGAGGCGATGGCGCATCTCGGCGATGAAGCCCGCATCGACGCCCATCCCGAATGGGGAATGCTGCGCCGGTTGAAGCCGACCACCGATTACTTCTTCAGCGAAGATGAAAAAGACCAGATGATGGGGTTGCTGTTCACCGCTAACCCTGCCAACCGGATGGCATACGATTACCTGATGGCCTATACCTTGCTGGCGAAAGACCTGGAGGATTTTCCCGCCTATTTTATGCTGGGAGAACGGAGCGGGGTGCATCCGGTGACACCGAAGAGCTACCAGGAGGCGTTGGCATATATCTGGAGCATGCATCCCGAAGGAGGCCTGCCGCCGAAGCTAAGCCAGGGCGTGATGCAACGGATGAACAACTACCGGCAGGTCTATACCAGCCTCTCCAATCCCGAATCGGTGTTGCGGAAAGACTATGGGGATACCTTTTGGTTTTACCTGCACTTCAGAAGAAACTGACGGAGCCGTATGAAAGCGCACGAATCATCGACCGGCACACTGCCCGCATTGCTCTCCCTGCTGTTGGGCACCGGTGTCTTTGCTTTTTTCTATGGGATCTACCCCTACCATATCCTGTATCAGGAGCAGTTCCAGTTGTTCCGCTTCTCCGCCGATTATGCGTGGGAGAAGGCGGCGTATCCGGGAGGGGTCGCCGATTATGCCGGCCGTTTCCTCACCCAGTTCTGGGTCTTTGCCTGGGCGGGGGCGTTGGTGATGGCGTTGTTGCTGGTGGCCTTGCAGCGGCTGGTGGCGGCTGTTGCCGTCGGCTTATGCCGGAAGAGGGGGTTGTATCCGCTCACGTTCGTGCCTTCGCTGGTATGCCTCGTCTTGTGTTGCGATGAGAATTACCTGCCGGCTGCGATTATCCAACTGGTGATCGCCCTGGCGGCGGTCTGCCTGTACCGCCAGTTGCCCGTCTGGCGATGGCGTGGCCTGACGGCCGGCCTGCTTGCCCCGGTTGTCTATTGGATGGCGGGCGGCGGTGCATGGTTGTTTATCACCTTGTGCTGGTTTATGGAATCAGTGTATTTCATGGGGTTGACCCGAAAACAGCGGATCGTACTGGTCGGCTTTGCGTTGGCTACCGGGATCGGTGTATGGATGATAGCCGGTAACTGGCTGCAGTATCCGTTTGCTCAACTGTGGGCGGGTCGGGGAGCCGACCGTTTCCTGCTGAAGAAAGCCTGGAACGAAATGGGGCTGATCGTCCTTCCCTGGTTGGCTGTCGTACTCACCTGCCTCGTAGTGCATGTGATTCCCGTCTCCTGGGTGGTGTATCGCCGGAAACTGTGGCTGGTTGGGCTGACACTGGTATTGTCTGCCGCTACACTGACAGGTGTATGGCTGGCAGCCGACCGGGAGAAAGAAGAGTTGATGGGCTATGATTACCACATCCGGCAGCAGCAATGGGGCGAAGTGATCGGGATGGCCGACCGGCAGACACCCCGTTCGTCGTTGGCCGCCGCATACCTCAACCTTGCGCTGGCGAAAACAAGCCGGTTGGGCGACGATCTGTTCCGGTATGCGCCGGACGGACCGCAGGACTTGTTTCCGGACAGCGGCCGCGACTATTTCTCTCCCCTGCCGACGGCGGAGATCTACTATTACCTGGGGATGACGTGGGATGCCGGTCGGATGGCGTTCGAGGCCATGGAAGGACTTCCGGATTTCGAACAGAGCGCCCGGGGTGTGAAACGGCTGGCGGAGGTGAATATCATCAATGGGCAATATGCCGTGGCGCGCAAATACCTCCTGTTGCTGCAACAAACGCTTTTCTACCGGCGGTGGGCGACCGACGCGCTGACATATCTCTATGCCGACGAACAGGTGGACCGCCATCCCGAATGGGGATCGCTCCGTGCGAAACGGTTCCGGCTGGATTTCTTTTCCGCGAAGGAGAAGATGGAGACCATGCTGGCGATCCTGTATAAAACGAATACCGATAACCACATGGCCTACGAATACCTGCTGGCGTATGTCTTGCTGGAGAAAAACCTCGAACATTTTTATTCGCATTACCTGTTTGGGGGCGAAGGGGTGGAATACAGCCGTATTCCCCGCAGCTACCAGGAAGCATTGTTGCTGATCTGGAGCCTGGAAAAAGATATAAACGCGGAGAAACCCTGGGATATTGCGCCCGAACTGGTGACGCAGATCAAAGCCTATGCCGCCCTATTTAGCGCATCCGGCGACGCGGAGGCGGCGTTGAAGAAAGACTTCAGCCAAACAGCCTGGTATTATTTACATTTTAAAAACATCGAAAAATGAGCGATATATACAAACGATTGACTGCTCTGACCGCAGTGGCTATCCTGCTGGTTGGATGCAATGAAGCGGTGACCAACCCACAACCCGCCGAAGGGATGCCGCCCATCCTTCCTGATTATACGGAGGTGACTGTTCCCGTTGGGATCGCTCCCCTCTCTTTTACGTTCCCCGGAAGGTTCGAACGGATCCATGCCGTGATGGAAGGGGAGCGGGGCGGACGGATCGAGGTGCAGGGAAAGAAGGGAGTCACGATTCCTCCGGGCGACTGGCAAACGTTACTTGAAACGAATAAAGGGGCTGGCTTGCAGGTGACCGTTTCCGTCAAACAGGAGGGGACATGGCGGGTGTATGAACCGTTCGCCATCCATGTGAGCAACGACCCCATCGATTATGGATTGGCTTACCGGCTGATCGCTCCGGGGTATGAGGTCTATAGCAAGATGGGTATTTACCAGCGGCGGTTGTCCGATTATCAGCAGACGGCGATCATTGAAAATACACTCGTACCGGGAAGCTGTGTAAATTGCCATTCTTTCCGGGAGACGGCGCCGGGAAACATGAGCCTGCATATCCGCGGATCGCATGGCGGTACGATCCTGCAATCGGACGGGCAGATGGAGATGATCTCCCTCAAGGCGGGCGAGACGGGCATCGGCGGCGTTTATCCCTACTGGCATCCGTCGGGACGATTCATCGCCTATTCGCAAAACAGTACCCGACAGGTGTTCCACGCGGCGTCGGATAAGCGGATCGAAGTGTTCGACCTCGTGTCCGACCTCGTGGTCTATAATGTCGAAACCAATAAGTTGCTAAGCACACCGCTGATACAGACAAGCGACTTCGAAACTTTCCCAGCTTTTTCGCCCGATGGAAAGAGCCTGTATTTCTGCCTGTCAGAAGGGAAAGAGATGCCTGCCCACTACGAAGAGGTGCATTACAACCTGTGCCGCATCGCGTTCGATCCGGCGAACGGCACCTTCGGAAGCCGGGTGGATACGCTGGTCAATGCCGCAGCGATGGGGAAGAGCATCTCGTTCCCGCGACCATCTTACGATGGGAGGTATTTGCTCTATACCTTGTCGGACTACGGCAACTTCTCCATCTGGCATAAGGAAGCCGATCTCTGGCTGCTCGACCTGCAGACGGGAGAGACCCGCGCGCTGGATGAAGTGAATAGCCCGGATACGGAGAGTTACCATAGCTGGAGTAGTAACAGCCGTTGGATCGTGTTCTCCAGCCGCCGGCAGGATGGGCTTTATACACGCCTGTATATTGCTTCGATCGACGGGAACGGGAAGGTGGGCAAGCCTTTCCTCCTTCCGCAGCAGCGTCCGGAAGTGTACGACCGTTCGTTCTATTCCTACAATGTACCCGAATTCATCTCCGGTCCTGTGCCGTTTGATATCCGCGAAGCTGAACGCCGCATCCTCTCCAATGAACGCAGACAGGCGGAACGCTAAGGGATGAGAGCAAAATGTTATAAAACACGCAGGAAAACAATAGATGGATGACGGTAATATGCTATATTTGTGGCAAATCTTAGAACCCAACTAAACAATTTGTTATGATTAACCGAGAGCTGATTAACCCGAAAAGTATCGTCGTGGTAGGCGGATCCAATAATGTACATAAACCGGGCGGCCGCCTGGTGCGTAACCTGTTGGATGGCAAATACGCCGGCGACCTGTATGTAGTGAACCAAAAGGAATCGGATGTGCAGGGTGTGAAATCATACCCCTCCGTACGTGATATTCCCGCAGCCGAAATGGCGATCATCTCCATCCCCGCCTCCGGATGTCCGGAAGCGATGGACATACTGGCGAAAGAAAAAGGTGTGAAGGCATTTATCGTGGTGTCGGCCGGCTTTGGCGAGGAGACGAAAGAAGGGGCCGTGCTGGAAGAGCAGATCCTGCAGATCGCCAATGAGGCAGGCGCTTCCCTGATCGGACCGAACTGCATCGGTATGATGAATAAGCATTATCATGGTGTATTCACCCGTCCGGTACCCGATTTTCATGCCGAAGGGGTGGATTTTATCTCCAGTTCGGGTGGGACGGCATTGTTCATTATGGAATCGGGTCTGCCGAAGGGCCTGCGTTTCTCTTCCGTATGGACGGTGGGCAACTCAAAGCAGATCGGGGTGGAAGAGGTGATCGAATATATGGACCGTTCGTTCGACCCGGTGCTCGACTCGAAAATCAAGATGTTATATATCGAACAGATCAAGGATCCGGACAAGCTGCTGTTCCACGCATCGTCGCTGATCCGCAAAGGGTGTAAGATCGCTGCGATCAAGTCGGGGAGTACGGACTCGGGGCAACGTGCCGCGTCTTCACATACGGGAGCGATCGCCAGCTCGGATTCGGCTGTCGAAGCCCTTTTCCGTAAGGCGGGTATTGTCCGTTGCTTCAGCCGGGAAGAGCTGACGACGGTCGCCAGTATATTCACCCTGAAAGAGGTACGGGGACGGAATTGCGCCATCATCACCCACGCGGGAGGCCCTGCCGTGATGCTGGCTGACGCATTGTCGAAAGGACGGTTGAACGTGCCTCCGCTGGAAGGGCCGCTGGCAGCCGAACTGAAATCGAAGTTGTATCCCGGCGCCGCCGTGGGTAACCCGATCGATATCGTGGGGACAGGTACGCCGGAGCATCTGGCGACCGCCATCGACTTCTGTGAAAAGGAGTTTGAAGCGGTGGACCTGATGATGGTCATTTTCGGAAATCCGGGACTGGTACAGGTATATGATGCCTATGAGGTATTGCATAAGAAGATGGTGGAATGTAAGAAGCCGATCTTCCCGATCCTGCCTTCCATCATTACGGCAGGGCCGGAAACAAAGAGTTTTATCAAGAAAGGGCATGTAAACTTCTCGGATGAGGTGACGCTGGGCACGGCGTTGTCGCGCATCATCAATACCCCTAAACCGGCGAGTACGGACATCCAGTTGTATGGGGTGGATATACCGGGCATCCGGCGGATTATCGACAGCCTGCCGGCGAATGGTTACCTGTCGCCGGATGAGGTACGCCTCCTCTTGAAAGCAGCTAATATCCCGTTGGTGGATGAGTTGGCTTCGTCCGACAAGGCTGAACTGGCGGCTTTTGCCAAGAAGGTGGGATACCCGGTTGTGGCCAAGGTCGTCGGACCGGTACACAAGAGCGATATCGGCGGCGTGGTGCTGAACATCCGTGGCGAAGAACATCTGTTGTTCGAATGTGAACGGATGATGAACCTGCCGGATGTAACGGGCATCCTCGTCCAACCGATGCTGAAAGGACAGGAACTCTTCCTGGGTGCCAAGTATGAGAACCGTTTCGGGCATGTGGTGCTTTGCGGCCTGGGTGGCATCTTTGTGGAGGTGCTGAAGGATGTGTCGTATGGGTTGGCGCCGTTGTCGTACGACGAAACATTCTCCATGATCCGTGCGTTGCGGGGCTATTCCATTATGAAAGGTACGCGTGGCCAACAGGGGATCGATGAGCAACAATATGCGGATATCATCGTACGCCTGTCCACCATGCTGCGTTTCGCCAGTGAAATCAAGGAGATGGATATCAATCCGCTGGTTGCAACTGAAAAGGGTCTGTTTGTCGTCGATTCCCGCATCCGCATCGAAAAATAACCGTTGTCATTCGTAGGGGGGTATCATATTGACCGCCTGTGCCTCAACTCAGTTTCCGGTATTCTTTGGGGGTGTATCCGGTGTGCAGTTTGAAGTATTTGCCGAAGATGGATTGGTTGGTAAAATGCAACCGGTCTGATACCTCCTGCACGCTGAGGCTGGTTGATCGTAACAGTACGCGTGCTTCCAAGATGACGTACAGGTCGATCCACTCGCCTGCCGTTTTGCCGCTGATGGCTTTGATGGTTTGGGAGATATATTTGGCTGTCAGATTCATTTGACGGGCATAGAAAGACACACTTCGCTCTTGCAGAAAATGGTCGTGCACCAGCGTCAGGAATTGTTCGAATATACTTTCCTGTTTGTTTTTGGTGACGGTAACCTGCTCATGATGAGCAAATACTATATTGAAAATGTCATAAAAGAGCGAAGACAATAAATGGAAGGTGAGGTGTTTATGATAACGGTTCTCTTTCTCACCCACCCGGTTGGCGAGAAACGAAAAATAAGACTTGACGATCTTTGCTTCATTTTCATTAAGATGAGTCAGCGGATGCTCCTGGACAAAGAGCAAGGTGGGAAGCCTATTCTCTATAGAGGGGATCACTTCCTTGATTAGTTTCCGGGATACGCCGATGAACAGCCCTGAAAAATCCTCGCTTCGCTCAAGTTGCTGAAGGATTTGATCGGGCATGGCGATTAAAACACTATTAGGTGTCAATTCAAATTGATTCAGGTTGATAGCCGTACGTGTTCTACCGCCTGTGCATAATACCAGCATAGCCAAATCTACTCTTAGCGGATGACTGGAAAGGAAAATTTCGGTCACGCTTTTGAAAATAATCAGGCTCTCTTCAATAGTTTCGATCCCCGGTACACTGTCTCCAAAAGAAAGTTGTATTTGAGATTGTTTGTTTTCCTCCATGAATGCATCTATTAAAAAAAATAAAAGTAGAGGAAAGTACAATAGAATGCAAGTTTTTTTCTTGTTTTTTATAAATTAATTATGCATAAGGTATGCTTTTCCTGTCAAAACGTAGAACCAAGGGGTTTGATCTTAATGTAAATTAAGTAGTTGGTCTATTTCCGCGATCAATCCGATCCTTTCCAGTGAAAAAGTCACGTCCGTTTGTTGCAGATAGACGAACAACTCTCTTGCCCGAATCAGCATGGCACGTTGCCGGTCAGGATACAGGAAACTTTCTTCCATCAATGTTTTGGCGGCAATTTCCAACCGGAGGATTCCCCCGCCATCGTCCTGGTTTAACAACTGGCGTAAATCCCCGGGTGAAGCTGTCATCAACTGTTCCGACGAGAGGCGGAGGGAACTGTACACCGTCTGTATCAGCTCTGGTATTTTCCGGGCGGCGTTCGCGTTCCGGAGTCCGATCAGTTGAAGGACAACTTTACTTAATTCTTCAATCTGTACCATGATGAAATCCCGGCGTAGCATAGGCGTGTTATTGAATGGTGATACGGAGGATGCGGATATCTTTTTTCGGGCGGTCGTAGCTGTCTTTCGGTTGGTTGGCGATGAGGTCGATAATCTCCAGTCCTTCCGTCACCTCTCCATAGACCGTATAGACACCGTCCAGGTGGTGGCATCCGCCTATCGTGGTATAGGCCGCCCGCTGTTCGGCTGTGAAAAGCAGGTGTCCCGGTGTGGCGCGGAGCACGGAGTCAACCTTCGCGTTGATCACTGCCACCCGGCTGTTGTACGTCGCCGGGTCGTGCGTACGGAGGCTGTCGATCTCTTTTTTGAAAGGTTGATAGTATTCGGCCATGGCTTTCCGTCGGATAGGTACGTTTTTGATCAGTTCCAACGTGTCCAGCTCGCCCGGACGATACACTTTCCCCTGTACGATGAAGAACTGCGACATGTCCGACTTCTTTTGCGGGTTGATGTCGTCGTTCTGCCGGGGAGCCGCCAATGCCCCTTTCTGATGGAAGTGCGGGGTATTGAGTTCGGGAAGGATCTCCGCGGTGCGGTCGCCCGACCCGACGCGAGCACCGGCCGGTGCGTTCCGGGAGTCGGCTGCTCCTCCTTGGATCATGAATTCCCGGATCACCCGGGTGAACAGCGTACCGTTGAAATTGCCACGGGAAGCCCGTGCGGCGAATGCTTTCACATGGTTGGGCGCGTCGGCATACAGGATACCTTTCATCGTTCCGACACTGGTTTCGATGGTGAATGTCTTTTCAGCGTCCTGGCTGTATGCCCAGAGGGGCATGCAAAGCAGGGCGATCAGGAGGACGATTCTTTTCTGCATAGGTCGTTCTTTTGTGTATAAAGATAGGGCTTTTGTCCGAAACACTCCGCGGTTCAAGACTAAAAACAACGGATATAGGCCAGGGAGTAGGATTCGTATAACCGGTCTTTCATCCCATGGTGGTAGCGGGCGGAGAGGATATTCTTCTTTAGCTCATAATTCAGCACATTGCGCCAGATGAGGGGACGGTCGCCATTGTCTTTATACCCGTAGAAGCCGGCAAGGTTGGATGACAGGCTGAATCCCCGGTAGGTGCCGGTCAGCCCCGCGCCATACGACAGGGCATCGTTTTGCCGGTGGATCAGGTCGTTGGTCATCCAGCAATAAAACCCACCCATTGCCTGGACGCGCACCGACAGGTTGTTGGCTGCGGGGCGGAGGATGTATTTGCCGACGGTCAGATCGATCCAATAGGAGGCGGCATCTGTATAACGGGCATCGCACAGGCGTCCGCCACTGGCTGTTTTCAGATTGATGCTCAGCATGGCGTCCACCCATTTCTCACTGGTGAGCAGTTGGAAAAAGGAGGTGAGGATGATATCGCCGTGGCAGGTGATGGGGCTTTCCGTTTCCACGGCGAAGCGTTCGTCGCGGGTCTCGGGTGTGAGCACGTAATCTTCCACGATCACCAGGCTCACTTCCAGTCCGGCACGCCCCTTGATCAGTGGCAGGAAGGCGCGGGCGTACAGGTCTTTTGTCTGGTCTCCCCGGTAGTAATGGTATTCGCCGCGCAGCTCGACCTCATAGCGGGAGCCTGCTTTTCCGGACCGCAGTTCCGGTATGGGAAAGGCGTTAGGGCCGAAGTAACGGGGCGAGTAGATCAGTTGCTCTGTTTTATCCCGCCATTCCTGGGCGGCTAACGGGCATACACTGGTTAAAAGGGTGATAAGCAGGAAGAGGGAACGGGAAAAATAGTCCATGATTGATTTCTTTCGTTCCGCAAAACTATATAATTCAAGCCAATTTACTACATTTGGGCACATAAAACTTTAAATACATACCGCTATGAGACACTTTTATCCGGTCCGTGTGTTGATTTGCTGCCTGGTCTGTCTGTTTGTCGCCTGCCCGGCATCGGGAGCTAAACCCATCCGTACGCTGGTGATCACCGGGCAAAACAACCACAACTGGCAGGTGAGCCACCTGGTGATCAAACAGTTGCTGGAAAACACCGGACGCTTTGCCGTCGATTTGGCCGTGTCGCCCGGTTCGGGCAAAGACATGTCGTCGTTTGTCTTGGACTTTGCGCCGTACGACCTGGTCGTGTTGGATTACAACGGTGATGCCTGGCCGGAAACCACCAACCGCCGTTTCCTCGACTTTGTAAAGAAAGGGGGAGGCGTAGTCGTATATCATGCGGCGGATAACGCGTTTGCCGGTTGGCGCGAATTTAATGAGATCTGCGCTTTGGGAGGTTGGGAAGGACGCAATGAGAAGTCGGGTTCCTATGTCTATTGGAAAGACGGCGCCCTGGTCAGAGATAACTCCCCCGGAGCCGGCGGCTCGCACGGGAAGCAGCATGAATATGTATTGAACGGACGGGATATGGAGCACCCCATCACGAAAGGGATGCCCCAGGCCTGGATGCACGCTAAGGATGAGTTGTACGACCGTATGCGCGGCCCCGGCGAAATCGCCTCCCTCTTATATACCGCCTGGTCGGATCCGTCAACCGGTGGCTCCGGACGGGAAGAACCATTGCTTTTCACTGTGAAGTGGGGGAAAGGCCGTATCTTCCATACCATGTTGGGGCATGCGGGTCCAACGGTAGATGATTGTCCCTCGATGCAATGCGTAGGATTCCAGGTTACCTTTGTCCGTGGCGCCGAATGGGCGGCTACCGGCAAAGTGACCTTGCCGGTTCCGAAGGATATGCCGTCGGCCACCTCGGTCGTATCCTGTCCCGATTACAACTCCGTACGATAGCTTACCAGGTTGCCGTCGAGCACCAGCCTTTTGTCGTGGTCGGCCATAAACCGGATCACGTGGAGGCTCCTGTCTGCCGGAAAAGGCAATTCTTCCACCAACTGATGGATCAATACCGGTATTTCGCCTAACCGGCTGAGAAGGGCTTCCCGGATGCGGTTGTATTCCGGATCATCCATCTCTTGTCCCCGCCGGGATAGGCATACGTCGCATACGCCGCAGTCGGCCGATTCTTTCTCCCCGAAATACAGGAGCAGCATCCGGCTGCGGCAATGGATCGTCTCGTCGATATAGTCCATGACCCGACCGATCCGTTTTTCAAAACGTTCTTTCCGCTCTTCACAAGCCGCACGCGGCAGGGTGAGGTAGCGTTGTTCCTCGCGCGTACGTGTATATATAATGAGGGGCGTTTTCTTTTGAGGGATATAACTCAGGATCCGCATTTTGGAAAGGGCCGACAAGGTTTCATACACTTGTTGCGGCGTATAACCGCTGCGGGTGGCGATCAGCGTCTCGTCGATATACGCGTAATCGGCAAACAAGCCGGTGTAGGCGCGGAGCACGATCTGGAGGATCTCATTCGTCTGCCTGTCTTGCAGGTAATACTTGTACAACTCATCCCGTGTGCTGGTGAACAGGAGGCGGGAAGCGCTGTCTATTTCTTCCACATATACGATATAACCGGCCAGCTCTAATGTTTTCAGGGCATGGAAGGTAGGGGTGATGGGCAACCGGTAAGCACTGCAGAAGTCGGGGAGGGAAAAATCATGCACGGTCTCCAGCCCGAAGCCGACGGCTATCTGGAAATAATTTCCCAACGCTTCATAGACGCGGGAAATATACTCTTTGGAGGGAAATTCGTCGGTCAGCCGTTTTTTCAGGCGGGCGTTGTCCGTCCGGGCGCAGATGGCAACGGCGTAGGCTTTCTGTTCATCACGTCCGGCCCTTCCGGCTTCCTGGAAATACTCTTCCAGGGAGGCGGGCATGTCGATGTGTACCACCAACCGCACATCAGGTTTGTCGATTCCCATCCCGAAGGCGTTGGTGGAGACGATCACCCGGCATTCGTTGTTTTTCCACCGGTTCTGGCGCTGGTTCTTTTCTTCCCGGTTGAGGCCGGCATGGTAATAATCGGCGGAGAAGCCGGCTTCTTGCAGCAGTTGGGCAATTTCTTTCGTCCGTTTCCGGTTGCGTACATAGACGATAGCCGTTCCCGGTACGCGTTTGAGGATATGGATCAACGCCCCGGTCTTGTCTTCCGACCGGCGGACGATGTACGACAGGTTGGGGCGTGCGAAACTTTTCCGGAACACATTCTTTTGTCGGAAGCCCAACGCGTCCTGGATATCATCCACCACTGCCGGGGTGGCGGTGGCGGTAAGGGCGAGCACCGGTACATCCGGCAGCAACTCCCTTACTTCGACAATGCGGAGGTAAGACGGACGGAAGTCGTATCCCCATTGGGAGATACAGTGACTCTCGTCCACCACCAGCAGGCAGACGTCCATGGCGTGCAGCTTGGAGCGGAACATCTCAGTCCCCAGGCGTTCGGGGGATACATAAAGGAATTTGTAATTGCCGAAGATGCAGTTTTCCAACTGGGTGATGATTTCATCCCGCGACATTCCCGAATAGACTGCTGTCGCTTTGATCCCCAGCCGTCGCAGGTTGTCCACCTGGTCTTTCATCAGGGCGATCAGGGGGGTGACAACCAGGCATAGCCCTTCCATCGAGAGCGCCGGGACCTGGAAGGTTATGGATTTGCCTCCGCCGGTGGGCATCAGTCCCAGCGTGTCTTTCCCCGCGCATATGGAACGGATGATGTCTTCCTGCAAAGGCCGGAAGGCAGAGTATCCCCAGTACCTGTGTAGTATGTCGTGGTAGAGATCCACCGCTGGCTTCCCGTGTTAATCGTTGGTGTCCGTCTTGATGTCTTTGATCATCAACTGGATCGTGGTATTGCCGTTGTATGTGTTTTCCTCTACCGTATAGCAGATGCTGAACGGTTTCATGCCCTTGATATACTCGTTGTGTTGGTGCATCCCGAAGGCGATCCCGTGCATGGGGCTGGTCGATTGGCCGTCGATCAGTTCCAGTTTGATATGCTCGGAGTCTTTTCCCACCAATTTGCTGGTTCCGTAGTCTTTGACATGATGGGTACAGAAGATGGGTTTCTGGTTGTCGGGGCCGAAAGGGTTCATCCGTTTCAGGTCGCTGACAAACTTTGTTGTGATCTCCTTGAATTCCAGGACGGCATCGATATCGATTTGCGGGATCATCTGTTCGGAGATAATTTCTTCTCCCGCCAGATCCATGAAACGGCGGATGAAGGCGTCGAGGTTTTCTTCCCGGAGGGAGAGTCCGGCAGCGTAGGTATGTCCCCCGAAGTTCTCCAGCAGGTCGCGGCATCCTTCGATTGCCTTGTAGATATCAAAACCGGTGATCGAGCGGGCGGAACCGGTAATCAGTTCGGACGATTTGGTCAGCACCACCGCCGGACGGTAGTATTTCTCCGTCAGTCGGGAGGCAACGATACCGATTACTCCCTTGTGCCAGCCGGGATCATAGATCACGATCGCTTTCCGGTCTTCCATATTGGGGAATTTGTCGATGATGGCGTTGGCTTCATCCGTGATCTTCTTATCCAGTTCACGGCGTTCGTCGTTGTACTGGTTGATATTCTCACTCTTTTCCCGCGCCACCTCCACATCTTTCGCCAGGAGGAGTTCCACGGCTTCTTTCCCGTTCATCATCCGTCCGGAGGCATTGATACGGGGGCCGATCTTGAACACGATGTCGCTGATGGTGATCTCTTTACCGGTAAGTCCGCAAATGTCGATAATCCCCTTCAGTCCCAGGCTGGGATTGCTGTTGAGCTGTTTCAGCCCGTGATAGGCCAGTATCCTGTTTTCGCCGGTGATCGGTACGATATCCGACGCGATGCTAACGGCCACCAGTTCGAGCAGTTGTTCCAGTTTAGAGGTGTCGAACCCATTGTCTTTGGCAAACGCCTGCATGAATTTGAAGCCCACCCCGCATCCGGAAAGGTGTTCGTAGGGATAGATCGAATCTGTCCGTTTGGCATCGAGCACAGCTACCGCATCCGGCAGCCTGTCGTCGGGCATGTGATGGTCGCAGATAATGAAATCGATGCCTTTTTGTTTGGCGTATTCGATCTTTTCGATGGCTTTAATGCCGCAATCGAGTGAGATGACGAGCGTGATCCCGTTCTCATACGCGTAGTTAATCCCTTTATAGGATACGCCGTATCCTTCGTCATACCGGTCCGGGATATAAAAATCCAACGTTGACGAGAAAGGTTTCAGGTACTTGTAAACCAATGAAACGGCAGTCGTGCCGTCCACATCATAATCCCCGTAGATCAAGATTTTTTCTTTGTTCCCCAACGCTTTATTTAAACGCTTCACCGCCTTTGCCATATCGGGCATCAGGAAAGGGTCATGCAAATGATGCAGGTTGGGCTTGAAAAACTTTTTCGCTTCCTCCGCAGAGGTTATTCCCCGCTGGAGCAGCAATAAGGCAATTGTCGGGCTGAGACTTAATTGCTCAGCCAACAAATCTCTTTTATGTAACTCTTCTTCTGTAGGGGTTTGAAAGTTCCATTTGTTAGTCATTTATATCTATTTTTTTTCTTTTTTTTTCTCTCTCTCAACGGATTACACGCCGGTGATCCGGTTGATCCCGCCCAAGGGGATCTTTGAATTTGTAAAATTAGGAATTTTTTATGTGGATAAGTGCTATTTAAAGGTATAAAATAGTTTTAGCCCTTATTTTTTTTAAATCTGACGAATGATTTGTATTTTTGTCTTCTTAACACATTGCACTATGTCGGATGATATAAAGAAAGCCTGCGAGGTACTTCAGGCAGGGGGTATAATACTCTATCCCACGGATACGATCTGGGGAATCGGTTGCGACGCGACCAATGAAAAAGCCGTTCAACGGGTGTACGAACTGAAGCAACGGACAGACAACAAGGCCATGCTGGTGCTGTTGGATGTGCCCGGAAAATTGGAGTCGTACGTGGATGATATCCCCGATATCGCCTGGGATCTGATTGAGGTTACCGACAAGCCGCTTACCATTATTTTCACCAAGGCGAGAAACATGGCGACCAACCTCCTGGCGAATGATGGGAGCGTAGGGATCCGTATCACCCGGGAAGCTTTCTCGAAGAAACTATGCGAAGCGTTCCGCAAACCGATCGTCTCCACGTCGGCGAACGTCAGTGGTGAACCTTTCCCCTCCTGCTTTGCTGAAGTATCTGACGCCATCCGGCAGGGTGTTGATTATGTTGTCCAATACAGGCAGGAAGAAAAGCGGGAAGCGTCGCCATCCGGCATTATCAAATTAGACGCCGGCGGCCTTGTACAGATTATCAGGTAAAATGAATAGACGGACACAGAGATGTACCTATATCCTTTCGGATGCAATGGCTGCTGTTGTCGCATGGATCCTGTTCCTGTGGCTGCGTTATGAAGAAGTAGCCATTCATGAAGGTTATTCTTCGCTGGTAAGTTATCTTTCCTATTCCCAAGTATGGAAGGTGATCGTATTGATCCCTTTCTATTGGGTGACGTTGTTTTATTTCTCCGGATATTACAACAAACCGTTCGGGAAATCCCGGCTGACGGAGTTGTTTTCTACCGCCATCGTGGTGATCATCGGTGTCGTATTGTTGTTCTTTACACTGATCCTGGATGATCTCCCGCCCTCTTATGAAATCTATTACAGGCTCTTCTTCGGCATGCTGGGTATCCAGTTTGTGGCGATATATGTGCCCCGCCTGCTGATCACGCAGGACGGTATCCGCCGGATCCGCCGGCGTGAATGGACATCGCAGGTCGTTATCATCGGTGTGGGTGCGAAAGCGGCGAAAGTAGCCGACAGCTTATACGCCATGGGATATTCCATCGCCGGTTTTATCCGCGTGGCCGATCCGGATGTCGTGAAGGTGGATCCCTCCCGGATAGCCGGGGGCATGGACGTGTTGCCGGAGGTGATGGCCTTGTGTCCCGTGGATGAACTGGTGGTTGCCCTGGATACGTTTAACGATCGCTCCTACCTCTCGATCCTGTATTCCCTCTACCCGTTCAAACTCCCGATCAAGATCATTGCCGACGATTCCAACCCCTTGTCGAAGGTGACGATCCATGCCATACAGGGTGTCCCGTTGGTATCGCTGACCGACAACAACTTCTCCGAAGCGGAAAAGAACATCAAGTTGTTTTTCGACAGGCTGGTCTCTGCCGTGATGCTCATCCTGTTATCCCCCTGCTTCCTGTATTTCGCCTGGCGGGTGAAGAAAGATTCGCCTGGTCCGGTTTTCTTCCGCCAGGAACGCATCGGGTATATGGGTGCGCCGTTTATGATCTGCAAGTTCCGCACGATGTACGAAGGGGCGGAAAAGGAAGGACCGTTGCTATCGGCCGGGAACGACAGCCGGGTGACCCCCTTCGGTTCGATGATGCGCAAATACCGCTTAGACGAGTTACCGCAGTTCTGGAACGTGCTGAAAGGCGATATGTCGCTGGTCGGTCCCCGTCCGGAACGGAAATACTTCATCGACCAGATCGTGGAGAAAGCGCCCTACTATTATTTGTTGCATAACGTCCGTCCGGGAATCACCTCCCTGGGCATGGTGAAATACGGCTATGCGGTGAATGTGGATCAGATGATTGAGCGTCTTACCTATGATATGCTCTACTATGAAAATATGTCTTTAGTACTGGATTTGACGATCCTGGTCTATACGGTCAGGACAGTAATTACTGGAAAAGGTATTTAGCTATGGCACAAACGAGTTTGTTTTATCGGTTTCTATTGTGGCGCGACGAACATATACGGGAGAAGCATTTCATCCTCATCGTCAGTTTTATCGTCGGCCTGTGTACGGCTGCGGCAGCTATCCTGCTGAAGCATCTGATTCATTTTGTCCAACACCTGTTGACGGGGAATTTTGATCCCGACAAGGTGAATTTCCTCTACCTGCTCTATCCGGTGATCGGAATCCTGCTGGCGGGTTTATTCGTTAAATATATTGTACGCGACGATATCAGCCACGGGGTGACGAAGATATTGTATGCCATCTCCCAGCGAAAAAGCCGGATCAAGCCGCATAATACATGGAGTTCGATTGTGGGAAGCGCCGTCACCATCGGCTTTGGCGGATCGGTAGGGGCGGAGGCTCCTATCGTACTGACGGGCGCCGCGATCGGTTCCAACCTCGGACGTATCTTCCGGCTGGAACAAAAGACACTGATGCTGCTTGTCGGTTGCGGCGCTGCCGGAGCCATCGCCGGCATCTTCAAAGCGCCGATAGCCGGGCTGGTGTTCGTGATCGAGGTGTTGCTGCTCGATCTGACGATGACCTCTGTGCTTCCCCTGCTGATCTCTTCGGTAACAGCTGCTACCGTTTCCTATATCTTCACCGGAACGGATGCCATGTTCAAGTTTTCGCAGACCGAGGTGTTTGAGATCGGACGTATCCCGTATGTGTTGTTGCTTGGGGTGTTCTGCGGATTGGTGTCGCTCTATTTTACCCGGGTGATGAACAGGGTGGAGGGAGCCTACCGCCGGCTGGGTACCTATTGGAAGAAATTTGTGTTGGGAGGCGTGACGCTCAGTGTGCTGATCTTCCTGCTTCCGCCTTTGTACGGTGAAGGATATGATACGATCGGTTCGCTGCTGAACGGGCAGTTTACCCATATCATGGATAAAAGTTTGTTTTATAGTTTCAGCGGCTCCTATTGGGGTATCATCATTTTCCTGGGACTGATCCTGCTGTTCAAGGTGTTTGCCTCCAGCGCTACCAATGCCGGCGGGGGTGTGGGGGGGATATTCGCCCCGAGTTTGTTTTTGGGCTGTATTGCAGGGTTTATCTTCGCGCACGTGTCCAATTATTTTCCGTTCACGATCTATTTGTCCGAGAAGAATTTTGCCCTGTTGGGTATGGCCGGGGTGATGTCGGCCGTCATGCATGCGCCGTTGACGGGTGTGTTCCTGATCGCCGAGCTGACAGGAGGATACGAGCTTTTCCTGCCGTTGATGATCGTATCCATCGGCGCCTACCTCACCATCCTGATGTTTGAACCGCACAGCATCTACTCCATGCGTCTGGCGCAGAAGGGAGAGTTGCTGACGCATCATAAGGACAAAGCCGTACTCACCCTGCTGAGCATGGATAGCGTGATCGAGAAAGATTTCCAGACCGTCACCCCGGAGATGTCGTTAGGTGATATGGTGAAGGTGATCGCCCGCAGCAGCCGGAACATGTTCCCGGTGCTGAATGATAAGGGAGTGTTGATCGGCATCGTGCAACTGGACAATATCCGGAATATCATGTTCAGGCCGGAGCTGTATTCCCGTTTCTACGTCAGCAAGTTCATGGTATCTGCTCCTGCCAAGGTACAACTGAATATGCCGATGGACCAGATCATGAAGCTGTTCGACGACACGAAAGCGTGGAATCTCCCTGTGATCGATGAAAAGGGACTGTATATCGGCTTTATGTCGAAATCGAAAATATTCAATTCCTACAGGGAAGTGCTGGTAGATAATTTTTCTGGCGACTAAACGAATCAAAGATGAAAAAAGAAGCATTACGTATCGTATTTATGGGCACGCCCGAGTTTGCCGTGGAGAGCCTCCGGGCATTGGTGGAAGGAGGGTATAACGTGGCTGGCGTGATCACGATGCCGGATAAACCGGTGGGACGTCATGCCAGTGTACTGCAATCCAGCCCGGTCAAGCAATATGCCGTGTCTGTCGGTTTACCGGTGTTGCAACCGGAAAAGCTGAAAGACGCATCCTTTATCGAGACATTGCGCTCCCTGGAAGCCGACCTGCAGATCGTCGTCGCCTTCCGCATGCTGCCCGAAGTGGTATGGGATATGCCCCGGTTGGGAACGTTCAACCTCCACGGCTCCCTGCTTCCCCAATACCGGGGTGCGGCGCCGATCAACTGGGCGCTGATCAACGGGGATACGGAAACGGGTGTGACCACCTTTTTCCTCACACACGAGATCGATACGGGCCGGATCATCCGGCAACGGAAACTGGCGGTTGCCGATAGTGATGACGTAGGCATCGTTTATGACCGGCTGATGTGTATGGGTGCGGAGTTGGTGACGGAAACCGTCGATCTCATCCTCGAAGGGAAAACGGATGCCGTGCCGCAGGAGGTGTTATATACCGACCCGGCGATGCTTCGTCCCGCCCCGAAACTATTCAAAGAAAACTGCCGGATCAGTTGGAGCCAGTCCGTGAAGCAGGTGTATGATTTCATCCGCGGCCTTTCTCCTTATCCGGCGGCATGGACGGAACTGGTATCGCCGGATACGGAGCCGATGGTGGTCAAGGTCTATCAGGCTGAAAAGCATCCGGCTGTTCATGCATTACCGGTGGGAACTATCCGGACAGACGGTAAGTCGTCGATCGAGGTGGCCGTCGCCGACGGCTTCGTCCGTCTGCTCTCCCTGCAGCTGGCGGGTAAGAAACGGATGGCGGCAGCCGATTTCCTGAACGGCTTCAAACAGATCAATCATTACCGTGCCGAATGATGTTGCACCTCCCGAAACGTACGATCTATATCCTGTTGGGGTCCGTCTGCCTGGTGTTGGGGGCGATCGGTGTTTTTGTGCCCTTGCTTCCCACGACTCCTTTCTGGCTGCTGACCTGCTGGTTTTATGTGCGTAGCTCCGAGGTGTTGTACAACCGTGTGATGGACAACCGCTATTTCGGTTCGTATGTCCGGGCATATATGGTGGATAAGGCGATTCCCCTCCAGTCGAAGGTGCTGTCACTCAGTATCATGTGGGGATCGATCCTGCTGACGTGCCTGTTCCTGGTGGACATCTGGTGGGTACGGCTCCTGTTGATTGCGATCAGTGTACTCGTTTCCGTACATATCCTGTCGTTTCCTTCCCGGAAAACGGAATAGTTTTCCGGGTTTTTATCTTTCATCTTTTGAAAATCCGAATTATTACTTACCTTTGCACCGCAAATAAAGGCCGGTCGGGTAGCTCAGTTGGATAGAGCAACAGCCTTCTAAGCTGTGGGTCAAGGGTTCGAATCCCTTCCTGATCACCGAATATAATGTATTGAAAAAAAGGCCATTGCGATGATCCGCGATGGCCTTTTTTGCGTTCTGTTAGTGACTTTCTATGATTTTTTGCCGGTTTTTTGCCAGTAATTTCACATATTGTACTCGAATTATTGCAAATTTCTTACAAATTTCCTGCTTGCAAAACATGACCACGCGTGAGGTTATGGATTTGGTGCTAAAAGGGAAAAGTGACGGAAAGAGGGAAGAGTAAATCTTCCAGAAAGTCAAGAAAAGATGCTTAGTAACACGCCTTGCAAGCCCTTCTCCCCATCTTCTGTTCTACAATTTCATTTCAACATCTCCATCAAATAATGTGGTAACATTTATAGTGGGCAAAATAAAGCGATTAAAGACCGTTCCTTCTGTTTTAGCATGGAGTACACCTCGCAAAGCCCCAGTTGCTATCATCAGTAAGTGATCAGCAAAACCTTTGGGGAAAATGATCGCTTGCTCTTCCTCTTGTATATACTCTTTCCAGTGTTCAGGTTTTACAGAAAAAAAGCAAGCGACTTTTATTTTAATAAAAGGTTTGCCATCTTGTGAAAACGATACTTCAGGCGCACATACCATTTCACAGTCTTCCAGCGATTTGATGCCAAATTCAGCATTAATACCAAGCTCTACATGAGGGTTATCTTCGGTATATAATTCCTTTATTATAGCAAACTCTATGGTTTGCATACCGGATAATGCAAATGGGATTACTTTTTTTGTACTCATGAGCCTACTGCTTTTTTCTGTGTTAAATTGAAATCTGAATATGCCACCTGTTGATAAGCCGATTTGTAGCTAAACATTTGAACAGAGTGATTTTTATTTTCCGAGTTGTCCCGCTGTTCTTCGTAGTAACTTGCCAGTAGCGGAATATTCAGAGTGTTCTGCAATTTAGCAAGAGTTTCCAACGTGAAATTTTCCTTTCCTTTTACCAGTTTGTTCACGTATTGAGGCGAAACGCCCATCTGCTCTGCCAACTCTTTTTGTGACATGCCTTTGGCTTTAAGGGTTTTCAATATTTTGAATGCTATGCGCTTGGATTCGCGCAGCCACTCTTTGTTCGTGTTGCGAAAGCGTATGCTCTCAAGCGTTTCGTCGCTTGCGGGGGATACGAGTGATAGAAATTTTTCCTTATTTGTCATATTTCTTATTCTCCTATAATTTCAAAGAATGAATCATTATCAAAAACACCATTTAACTGTAAAAAGTTTCTACAATGGTTTAATTTCTGTAATTCTCGGTCTGTATCGGGGTGTTCCTGCATGGTACGGGTGATTTTTATAGCGCCTCCTGTTATCACAAAGCAATCCTTGTCGATACGGATAGCGTAAAGTCGCAGAAATTTGCACTTCTTTTTCTGAAGAGATAGTCTTTTGCACATAGACTCCTGGTCGTGCAATGGCTGAAAGCAAAAATCAATACTTGAGTCATCATTTTCGTATTCTAACAATAGGTCTTCCAGCTTTTCAGCATCAGATAGAACGTGTTCAACGAACGTGTCGGTGGAGTACCCCATGCGTGTAATTTGTTCCTCATTCTTCTCTGCAAAGTCAAATACATATTCCGGATCGTTCCACCGGTCGCGCAAACGGCTATATTCGTCTAGGCGTTCGCCCTCGTAGTGAAACGAGAATAATTTCCCTGCAAAGATAGTAACAAATTTCATGTGATTAACTTATAGGTTTATTTTTTTAGTGCTTTTGGATATAAATTTAAGAAATTAAGTGTTCTTGTGGAAGTTTTTTCTCATAAATATGCTGAAGTTTCCTCAATAACACGCCTTGGCCGACTTTCCGGTACAGACGATGACGTTGCCGGACTGCGGGGTGAAGGCGGTCAGGGTGAGGATGAAGAGGATTAGGAGGGTGGATTTTGTGATTAGATTCATGGTCGCTGAAATAGTAGAGTTCGCCATCTAAGGAATTGCCATATTCTGTGGACAGTGTTGACTTAATAAAAAACATCCCGAAATTCATGTCTCAGGATGCCTGTAACTATTCTCTTTATAGTCGTATCCCCGAAGGACGGATTGGCGTAGAAATCATACTGTAATGACCTGGTAAAACAGGTTGTTAAAAATCAAACGTATCTATTACTCACTAAAAATCCTTTTCCGGTACGGGAAGATCTACTGTCTATATCAGGCAGATCTATTGTCAACAGATAGAAGATCTGTTGTCGTTCATAAGAGGCATTTTTCACTTCACCCAGGTGGAGCCTTCTCTTCACCTGGGCGGAGCCTTCTCTTCACCTGGGTGGTGTGTTCTCTTCATCTGGGTGAAGAGAAGGCTCCACCAAGGTGCCGTAAGCCATTCACCGTGGTGGAGTTCGCCCTCCGCCACGGTGGAGGGCGAAAAACAATCGCATGAAGGTAGTACTTTTTTAGGATGTTTGCAATAGATCTGCCTAATGTTGTCTGTAGTTGATTATACCTTCCATCCACCCCGCACCATGCGCCTGCCGCCCAATTCGGACATACGCTGCTCGCTATTTGCATAGAATGGGCTTATCGACTGTTTTTTTCATTACAGATGTTGTGGATACCGGCAATGCCACTGCTAATTTGTATGTTCCTTATCCAGACCTTCAGAAAAGTAATTATCAATTTCAATCAGATGTTTGTTGAAGTGGGAAAATAAGCCATAAACCACCCTGTCGCGCCTGCATAAAACAGGTTTTTCGCCGAATGTAAACATCTAAGTCGTATCGTTTGTTTATATTATATAAACGCACAAGACTATTATGATACGCTATTGCCTCTTTCTGTTTAACCTTGATTGGGTATGCGTCTGCAGGAAACGGACGGGCATATCTTTCTGTTTCATACTCCTGTGTGTCTTGTTGTGTGCATGCAATGATTCCGGACGGTATCATGCGGCGGAAAAAGAGATAGACTACCTGAACCAGCAATCATACAGGTCTTGGTTTAATAATGTTGAATCGTCTGTCTATTATGCCGACAGGGCGTTGCGCGGTGCGATCGAAATTGGATACAAGCGTGGGATAGAGGAGTCGTATAACCGGTTGGGATTGGCATACATCCCGTTATCCATGTACGACAGCGCGTATGCCTGTTTCGACTATAACACCTCCCGGGATAACGGCCTCCAATCTGCTTTGGGGTATGTGGGGAAAGCGAGAATTGCGTTGCTTACCTGCAATCATGACGATTATTATGCGAACATAGACAAAGCCGACAGTATATTGAAAGAGAGAAAATCGGCATCATACAATTCCCGTGAATATTACCTCATCCAGGCAGAGCTGCTATCCGTACGTTTATATTATAAATTTTTCGCCAACGATGATTTAGGAGAAGATCTCCGGCATCAAATTACGGAGGTGAGAAAAAACCTGGATGCCAAATATGGCAATCAACTTATTTTGTTGGATATATATGAAGGATACTCTGATATTAAGCGGGAAAAATACGATGAGGCTTTCGAACGGGTAGCCGGATATACCGGAATATCGGATTGGGATAATTACCCGCAGATGCATTTGTTGAATATGTTGGGTATGATGATCCAGAACGACAGCTCGATGCTCGCTAAAGTTGAAGCGCTGGATTATCCGTTGATCCCCAGGGGGGAAAGTGCAATAAAAACCGTTTCGGCGATATATGATATGGTTGTAGGGAAAAACATCGAATCCAATGACAACCTGTACCGGATCGCATCAACCTACTATAAACTGGGGCATTTGTATAACAGCGTCAATGATTTTACCTCCGGGACGGTTTATCTGGACAGCGCACTCCAGTATATTAATATGCACCATGTACTGAACCATACATCCGACGCAGATACAATCCGCCTGATACGTGATGCCATCCGGAACCGCGGATCTATCGGGAAGGAAGGAGTTTACAAAATGTATGATCCCGCGCCCGTACAGGTCCAAGACATCGTTGCCATGCAGGCGGAAGAGTTGAAAGACAGGAGTTTCCTCTTTTTACTCGAAATGATAAGGGAACAATATCTGGTATCCTGCAAAGGCATCCGGGATGAGGAAGAAAGGATCAAGGTGTTTAACTACAACTACCATATATTTAAGAAATTAGATAATTATGTAGCCCTTTCGCGCAGTACCCTGCACATGAAGGAACGAATAGAGCGCGAAGAAGAAGCGGCGAGGCAGAAACGGATCGTTATCTATGTAGCATCGGCCATGCTTATTTTAGTTGTTGTCGGCATGATACTGCTGTCGTCGCGGAAGGAACGCAAACGTACGAAAGACTTGTCGCTCATCAACATCATCGGACAACGTATCATCCAATCTGGTAAAACCGGTATCATGCTGAGTACGACTCCTTCACAATGTATTATCGAGCATGTATATAATGATATCAAATTGCTTTTCCCAAAAACCGATTTAATGAAGATCGGCTTATATGATGCCCGGAACCAGGAATTGCAATTCCATTACCGGATGCAAAAAGAGTCGGAAGTGAAAGCAGGCAACGAATCCTATTCCCTGAGATATGAAGAGGTTAAAGACAGGCCGGAGACGGTGTGCTTCCAATTTGCCGGCATATCCGGGAGTGAGGAGAGGAACGGGATCCTGTTAAAGCACTATTACGATAAAAGAACCCGGGAACGGGGACTGAAGTGGGTTGAGCCGAAAAATGAATGGGAGAGGAATGTGCAATCAATGATCTGTTTTCCACTGATCTCTTATATGGACAGTCATCCGCTGGGGGTCATTTCCATACAAAGTTATGCCTCCGACGCATTCGGCAGGTATGAAATGTTGCTTTTCCGGTCTGTTGCATCGTATATAACCATCGCAATCGAGAACCGTCAATTGCTCGACGAACTGGTGGAGGTAAAGAAATCGGAACAACTGGGGTACATGGCACGGGGGATCTCGCACGAAATCGGTTCTTCCATGGGGGCTACCAAATTATCAGCTATGCAGCTGAAAAAACTGGCGGGAAAGTTACATAACGAGTCGCTCCGGAGTGAAACAATGCCGGACATACTGAAAGGGATCGATTATAACTCCGACTTCATCATCAACGAGATCAAGACGATTGCCGGTATTATGGATAGCTTCAAGTTGCTGTCGAGAGATAATATCTGGATAGAAATGAAAGAGTTTAATGTATATGAGAAACTGCAAAATATACTCAAGAGCTTTTCGCCACGCCTTCAAACGAAGAATATCCATGTCTCCCTCCGCTGTTCGCATATACTGATGGTTAATAGCTTTCCCGGCGAATTTTCACTTGTGCTGGGTAATCTGCTGAAAAACTCGCTACAGCATGGGTTTGCCCAACGGGATAGCGGAAACATAGAAATAATCGCACAAACCGATCCGAATAAAACCAAGCTTACCCTTTTTTATAGAGACGACGGGGAGGGGATCCGTCCCGAAATCAGGGAACATATCTTCGATATATCCTATACAACCAATCCTACCGGATCAACCGGCTTGGGACTGAATATCGTACGACAGGTTCTTGCCAAAATAGGAGGAACGATCGAGTTGGCTCCATCTGTACGGAAAGGGGTGGAATTTGTGATAGAGATTCGGTTGAAGTGACCGATGTTGATTTATGTATACGAATAGAACAAACTACTTTTGACATGAAAACAGAAGAAGTATGGAAAATATTGATTGTAGATGATAAACTCTCTTTTATCACTCAGGTGGTGAATTTCCTCGCCGGTTTTGGGCACAGGGGAAAAACACTTATGCCCCCCTTATGCGCCACCAGCCCGGGGGCAGCCGTAACGCTGCTGAAGGAAAACCCCGATATCGCATTGGTGCTGCTTGATATCGTGATGACCGAAAGGGATTCCGGCTTGAAACTGGTGACCTTTGCCCGGGATAAGCTGGGATACCGGAACATGCAGATCGTTTTAATGACCGGTGAATCGTTCAG